>CADADA010000022.1 GCA_902786515.1 uncultured Lachnospiraceae bacterium
AAGTGATCAAAACAGAATTTGTATGGAACGAAACCTTTCACACATTGGAAGAATTAAAGTTAAAATTATGGGATTATATACACTGGTATAATCATTGCATAATACATTCTTCACTTGGTTATCAAACACCAGTACAATATCGGAAAAATAACCTTAAAAAAGTTGTCTAAAAAAGTGTTGACAATCCACTATCAAGCTTAAGTTTTCTAAGCCTTGGATTGTTCACATAACCATTGCTTATCTTCACTCTTCCTGATTTTGCAAACGAAGCAAGCTTTATTTTGTGCTTTGGCTTATCCTTACTCTTTTTCTTAACAATGTGAAGCGTTGCTTTTTTCTTGGTATGGATGACCATTGGTTTGTCATCCACCTTTTTTATGTTCATTTCTGATTCTCACCTCCTGACTACATCTATTGCCTAAAAAAGGGCAAAAAAATGACCACTACAGACGCTTGCCTGTAATGGCCTATGTAAAAAATATTATCCCAAAACAACTAATATTTATATTGATTTGCGAACAAATGTTTGTTATTATATTTATGAGGATTTTCCTCAGGTTGCTATCACTTGACGATGGCGGTTCGCTTTTTGCGGAGAGTTAATAGCTCCGATTACATAGAAATCCATTCGGAAATCTAATGGAAAGGAGATTTGTCTATGCTAACAATTACTGACCTTATCACTGTACTCTCAATGTGTGCAGCCTTTTATGGTCTTGGTTACGTGCATGGGCAGCACGATTCCAAGGCAAAAAAATAACCGCCCGAAGCCTGAGAAACTTGTGCGGTTATTCAAACTTGTTATAATCAGGTGAACCGTCATCGGTAGCACCTTTTGTTATCATTATAATAACACCTATTTCAAATTATGTCAAAAGAATATTTTATTTGTTTGTTATCTATACTATCTCTACAAACTGGAATTTATCTTCGTTAACCTTTTGAAACAAAATGTTTTATAGGTTCGCTCAAATTATATATTTCTTTTTTCAAAAACTCAGGATATATGATTATCTTTTTGAGTTCTTCAATAGGCATCCATCCAATAACTATATCACAATTATCTTTTTGGGAAACAAACTCTCCTCTATCGGGAATTTTTTGATTTTCACACAATTCTACCAAATAGTAAAATACAATCTGATGTGCTTGTTTTCCGTTCCATTTAAAAAAACATTCTTCGCTCCATAGTAAACGATTGCATTTAATATCCACACCCATTTCTTCCTTTGTCTCACGAATCAAACCATCTTCTAATGTTTCGCCTATTTTTATATGACCACCTGGCAATGCATATTCATTTCCATTTCTATCTCTTTGCACTAGAATTTTACTATCTTTTACTAAAACTGCAGCTGTTCTCAAATCACATATATATTCATCAGTTGTAAATAACCAATCCTTTCCCATACATACTTACCTCATCAAATTCAAATTTGAAGTTACTCACCGTTTAGCTGTTTCAAAATTCTAATAGCATCATATCTTTGATTGCACACAGTACAAATCCAATCACTATTGCTTTTCTTTGCTTTTTTATGAAGAAAATCTAATTTTCCTCCGCATAGTGGACAAGGTTGTGGTGTTTCATTCCACAGACTTTTTAAGAAACAAACGACTTCATCTCTGTTACTTATCTCAATCCAATTCATTATGTCTTTTTCCATCGCATTCACCTCGTAAAACTGGAATTTATCTTTTCGTTAAAATATCAATTTATAAATTAAACACTTCTTTTGTATATGATACCCATCCACCATATGAAATCAATATACAACTGACAGCAAGTGCTAAGTACACTACAATATGTATAAGCAAATACAACTTGCCTTTATTCAATGTTTTCCGAAATACATAGATATTCGATGGCACGGCTAGAATAAGCCAAATCAACAATTCAACACATCCAAACATGATGGATATATCTTTCTCTGAACCCAGGTCATACCCATATCCCTTTGAATGTCCGGTTATGTCCAGATAAATCAATTCAAAACATATTGGAAATGAATATGCAAGCAAACTTGTCCAAATTAAATTTAAACAATATTTAATTTTACTTATCATTTTTGTCATCTCCTACAAACCGGAATTTGTGCGCGGGCTATAAAACCGGAGATAAGTTTCCATGTTAAATCTTATGTAGTCACCACTGTGATGCCCCTCAAACACATGATTTTGCACATCGGCTCCGTTCTGTCGCAGCAATTGAAACAGCTTTTCACATGCGCGATAGAACTGCCCCTCATCTTCTTTTCCATCGTCCAGGAATACTTGCAAATCATCAAAAACCGTCTGCTTCGCAATAGAAATTGGGTCGTTTTTTAGCCACATCGTTTCATCCGCGAAATAGCACTCGTCTTCGTCTGCGTAGGACAAGTCAATGGCCGGCATATGCCCGCCAATTTTGGAAAACAATCCCTGGTGCCTCAACCCTATACTTAAGGCAGTGTATCCTCCGGAGGAAATGCCGCCGATATATCTTGCCGAGCGATCTCTGATGGTATGAAATGTATTGTCGACAAACGGTATGAGTTCGTCAAGCAGATAATCTTCATACCGCCCTTTGTGGACGACGCCATATTTGCCTTTAAACTCTCGATAAAGCACGGAAGAGTTAATCCCCCTGCTGTTGTCCAAATTCGGGCATACCACAATCAGGGGGTGTATTTCTCCTACCTCAACCATTGCATCTGCTATCTTCTCCATTCCAAGCCACTGAAGAAGGCTTTCGTTTCCTGTTCTTCCATGAAAAAAATACAGAACCGGCAGGGCACTTGTATCATCAACAGCTGGACGATAAATCGCCAGATTCATTTTCTTACCGAGGATTCGGCTGTCGATTGTTTTTGTAACTAAGCTCATATTAACAAACTCCGATTGTTCATGCTCATTTATATTAAAAGTTAATTTTCATTACTGTTCTAATATATCACATTACAAATAAACCTACAAGAATAATCATAACTTAAATCGATGTTTCTTCTCACCCTTCTCCCTCAACTTATATATCTCAATCGCCTTCTCCATCTGCATTGCACTTATCTCCGGCAAAGCAAATCTCATTATGTATTCTTCAGGGATCTTCTCCTTAACTGCCTTAAGCACAAGGTTCAATTGTGCCGGGGATAACTCTTTTCCATTCAACACATAGTTAGTAAGTCTTGAATATGGCTTATCACCTGAAACCATGTTTCTGATTAGAATATCGCCTTCCTCTGCTGCTTCGAGCGATATATGATACTTCTCAAAAACCGCCTGATACCGTTCTAATAACCTTCTATCATCTTCATCAATCTGGACCGACATCTGCTGTCCACCCTCATCAGTCCGTGGACGGTCCATGGACGGTCCGTCTCGATTCTCAGATTCAACATTCTCCTCATCCGTGCCATGGACATAATCTCTGATCTGTCCTAACGAAATCTCTTTATCTGCATCCCCTGTAAACTCAATACCAAGCATAACACTTATTCTTCTTAGATCCACATCAGTAAAATTTTTTGAGTCCACATCCATATACTTTGTAATTTCCTCATCACTAAGCTCATATGCTATTCCAAGAATAAGTGCTATATACCTCGATTGCTCTTTGGTCACTGACATTTCCTCATTAAAACCATACTTCTCCATTAGCCTGAAAGACTGTTCTTCTTGTTCCTTTGTCATTTATGCTTCACATCCTTTCTTTGATAAAACGGATTCTCTAATTCTTTTAATCGTTTTATGATTTGCTTACGGTTCTCAACCTTCTGGACAATTTGTCCATTATTTTCGTTTTTTGTCTTGCTGTATTCTTCACTGAGTTCTTCAATCATTCTATGAAGTTCCTGTTCAGACCGGATATTCATTCTACAAATAAAAGAAGCATCCTCAGACATTCCTTTGATTGTCCTGGACGCTCGTTCTCTCATCTGTAATGTGCTGCCGGTTCCCTTATATAGCCGTCTTGCCTCCAGCATTTTCCTGACATAATACTGCTGATATTTTGATAGATGGTTATATGGGACAAATGATGACGGCTTGCTAAGGTACCATATCTCATACTTAAATATAGCTTTGTAGTTCTCATCTGCATCCGGATTACAAAATAAATAGAATTCACTTTTTGAAATTCCATTTATTCTGTAGTAAATACTGTTTGGCATATAAAAATCACCAATCTGATATGTGCGAATTGCCCTAGCTCTCCCCGGCGGTGTGAATGCCAAATACACTCCATGCTCTCTTGACACTCCCTCACGTAGCTGATAATCGTACTCATTTACCAGCCTCTCCTTTAAATCCTCATAAGTACTTCTCTCAGAAATGCATTTATCTATATCACGCTTTATTACGTCCTTCCATTTCACTTTATTCTTCTCAGAATTATCATAATCAAGCGTTTTATCTTTCTCCCTTAGCGGTCCTGTCTGATATTTCTCAGCAAGACTGTTGGTAAGTGGCTTAATTTTATTATCCCAATCACCTTTCTCATAACGAAACTTTCCACCTTCACGACAGATTGCGTTGAATATAAGATGCATATGCACATGCTCCCGATCACTATGCACAGAAAACACATAATCATACTTATCGCCAAGATACTTCTCAGCCCAATCCCTCATAAACGCCAAAGCCTTTTCAGGACTGATCTTCTCATGTAAATGATACTATAAGAATGTACATTTAATGGAAAATAAAAATGTACAATCCATACTGATGTGATACCATTTCCATGGAGGTGATTCTCATTGGAAATGTCACTAATCACTCAGTTAAAAATCTTAAAATTGAGTAAGATTAAACCAAACTTTTCTAAGCTTGCACGAGAATACGAGATTGATCGCAGAACTGTCAAAAAGTATTATGACGGCTACGAAGGCAAACCTGCACATCGTAACAAGGCAAGCAAACTAGACAAACATAAACAGCTGATTGCTCAAAAACTTCAAATCAAAGGTGCTAATGTCAAAGCTGTTTATGAATTCATTGTTGATGAAGTTGATGAAAATATAGGTACTTATTCCAACTTCAATAAATATGTCGTCGCTAACAATCTTCGACCTAAAACCGTAGCTAAAGGGCATCCACGATATGAAACAGCCCCAGGCATTCAGGCTCAGGTTGATTGGAAGGAAGACATAAAAATTGCCAACTGCTATGGAGAAATCTTCACCTTTCAGGTGTTTGATTATAAATTGGGCTATTCTAGATACCCCATCTTTACTTACAAACTTTATAAAACTAGACAGGATGTAATCGACTGCCTTATAGCATCATTTAAAGCTACAGGTGGAATACCTAGAGAAATCCTTTTTGACAACATGTCATCTGTCGTTGACCGCGATGGTAACAGGCGAAATATAAGTAACCGAATGAAAGCTTTTGCCAAAGACTTTAACTTCAAAATCAAGCTCTGTAAACCAAGGCATCCCTTTACAAAAGGTAAAGTCGAAGTTTTAAATAAATTTCTAGCTTGGATATATCCTTACGAAGGAGAGTTTGAAACAGAGGAAGAACTTATAGCTATCCTTGAAAAAATAAATGCTAAAGTAATTCGTCGTACATGCGATGAAACAGGTGTACCACCTCTTTTGCTATTCCAAAAAGAAAAGGAATACCTGCAATCATTACCAAGCAAAGAAGTAATAGAATCTTACCTTACGTGCGATTGACAAACCATTGTCAGAAAAGATTCTATGGTCACTTTCATGAAATGCAAGTATTCCGTACCATCTGAATACATTGAAAAACCAGTAAGACTGAGTGTAATCAATGATCAACTTGAAATCTATTATAGCACGGAATTAATAGCAAAGCATAGACTAAGTGACAAAAAGCTTAATTATAAAACTTCACATTACAAGCAACTTTTATCTGGTTGTATCGAAGATAACGCTACGATAGATGAACTTGCAGAGGGCAACCTAAGGCAGCTTGATCAACTCCTGTAAGGAGGTATCATGGCTACATATAAAAATTTATTATCTGGTCTAGAGGAATTAGGCATACACAAAATGCAGGAATATCTAGACACTTATGTCAATCTGGTTAATAATGGTGAAAAATCATTTACCCAAGCACTAGTATAGTCGTTTTTAAATACACCCACTTTATATTTGTCTATGATTCCATCTGCAACGCCCACGTTAATCGACGTAGCAACCGCTACGCCGATTAACACCAACTGGGAAACTGGAAAATTTATTTTAACTTCCCTTTTCGTTCCCCCCCTCCTGGCTGACTCCATGAAAAAACCCCACACGAATTTTTATTCGTGTGGGGTTTACATATCATCTATTCAACTCTGCAATTTATAAACAATTATTTGTTAGCGATAGCTGCCTGAGCTGCTGCAAGTCTTGCGATTGGAACTCTGAATGGTGAGCATGATACATAGTCAAGACCAATCTTATGGCAGAACTCTACTGAAGATGGATCTCCACCGTGCTCTCCACAGATACCAACGTGAAGCTTGTTGTTAACAGGCTTACCAAGTTTGATAGCTGTCTCCATTAACTTACCAACACCTGTCTGGTCAAGTTTTGCAAATGGATCGTTCTCAAAGATCTTTGTATCATAGTAAGCATTTAAGAACTTACCAGCATCATCTCTTGAGAATCCGAATGTCATCTGTGTTAAATCGTTTGTACCGAAGCAGAAGAAGTCTGCTTCCTTAGCGATTTCATCAGCTGTAAGAGCTGCTCTAGGAATCTCGATCATTGTACCAACTTCATACTCAAGATTTGCACCTGCTGCTGCGATCTCAGCATCAGCTGTTTCTACTACTACACTCTTAACATACTTTAATTCCTTAACTTCACAAACAAGCGGAATCATGATCTCAGGCTTAACTGTCCAGTCCGGATGAGCCTTCTGAACTTCAAGAGCTGCACGGATAACAGCCTTAGTCTGCATCTTAGCGATTTCAGGATAAGTAACAGCAAGACGGCATCCTCTGTGTCCCATCATAGGGTTGAATTCATGTAATGAATCAATAATAGCCTTGATATCATCTACTGATTTGCCCTGAGCGTCAGCAAGTTTCTTAATATCTTCTTCCTCTGTAGGAACGAATTCATGAAGAGGTGGATCAAGGAATCTGATTGTAACCGGATTTCCCTCAAGAGCCTCATAAAGAGCCTTGAAATCTCCCTGCTGATATGGAAGAATCTTGTCAAGAGCTGCTTCTCTCTCTTCTACTGTATCTGCACAGATCATCTCTCTGAATGCTGCAATTCTGTCTTCTTCGAAGAACATATGCTCTGTACGGCAAAGACCGATACCTTCTGCACCAAGCTCACGAGCCTTCTTAGCATCTGCAGGAGTATCTGCATTTGTTCTAACCTTTAATGTTCTATATTTGTCTGCCCAAGCCATAACTCTACCGAATGTACCTGCGATAGAAGCGTCAACTGTTGGGATAAGACCTTCATAGATGTTACCTGTTGTACCATCGATAGAAATCTCTGATCCTTCTGTAAATGTCTTACCTGCTAAAGTAAACTTCTTGTTCTCTTCGTCCATGTTGATATCGCCACAACCAGATACACAACATGTACCCATACCACGAGCAACAACGGCAGCGTGTGATGTCATACCACCACGAACTGTAAGGATACCCTGTGCAGCCTTCATACCTGTAATATCTTCAGGTGATGTCTCAAGACGAACAAGTACAACCTTCTCACCTCTTGCAGCCCACTCTGTAGCATCGTCAGCTGTGAATACAACCTTACCACAAGCAGCTCCAGGAGAAGCTCCAAGACCTTTTCCGATTGGTGTAGCTGATTTTAATGCAGCTGCATCAAACTGTGGATGAAGAAGTGTATCAAGGTTACGAGGATCAATCATAGCAACAGCCTCTTCTTCTGTCTTATGTCCTTCATCAACAAGGTCACAAGCAATCTGAAGAGCTGCCTGAGCTGTTCTCTTACCGTTACGGCACTGTAACATGTAAAGCTTCTTATTCTCTACTGTAAATTCCATATCCTGCATATCATGGTAGTGATTCTCTAAGATTTCACAAACCTTGATAAATTCTGCATATGCTTCTGGGAATTCCTGTTCCATCTGAGCGATTGGCATAGGAGTACGAACACCGGCAACAACGTCCTCACCCTGTGCATTCTTAAGGAACTCACCCATAAGCTTCTTCTCACCTGTAGCAGGGTCACGTGTAAATGCAACACCTGTACCGGATTCATCATTTAAGTTACCGAATACCATAGGCATTACGTTAACAGCTGTTCCCCATGAATAAGGGATATCATTGTCACGACGGTAAACGTTAGCACGTGGGTTGTCCCATGAACGGAATACAGCCTCGATAGCTAACTTTAACTGCTGAACAGGATCTGAAGGGAAGTCTTCTCCTAACTGGTTCTTGTACTCAGCCTTGAACTGCTCTGCCAATGTCTTTAAATCAGCTGCAGTAAGTTCAACGTCATACTGAACTCCCTTTTCCTCTTTCATCTTGTCAATTAACTGTTCAAAATACTTCTTACCAACTTCCATAACGACGTCTGAGAACATCTGGATAAAACGTCTGTAAGAATCATATACGAAACGTTCAAACTTTGGATCTGGGTTACCAGCTATCATAGCTGCAACTACTTCATCATTCAAACCAAGGTTAAGGATTGTATCCATCATACCCGGCATAGATGCTCTTGCACCTGAACGAACAGAAACTAAAAGTGGATTCTTAAGATCTCCGAATTTCTTTCCGTTGATCTCTTCCATCTTCTTAACGCCTTCCATAGCTTGAGCCATGATCTCATCATTAATCTTGCGACCATCCTCATAGTACTGTGTACAAGCCTCAGTTGTGATAGTAAAACCCTGTGGTACAGGAAGACCGATATCTGTCATCTCTGCAAGGTTGGCACCTTTTCCACCAAGAAGATTACGCATGCTCATGTTACCTTCACTGAACATGTATACCCATTTGTTTGCCATTTTTAATTCCTCCTAAATAGTTCTTTATTGTATAAGGTCATGCCTTATATTTCAATAATATGTCACAAAATTGCTTAAAAAAAACCGCAATAATGACTACTTTCTAATTATAACAATTGATTCTTGATTAGTCAATTCAAAATTCTTTTTGTTGCCATCAAGATTTTATCTTCATATGGTATTTCCGGTTCATATTTTTTGACGGACTGATATATATTTTCATCCAGTCTTTCGTGATTCCGTGTCTGTATAATGTATCCGACATAAAATCACTGACATATGTTGCAACCGGCCAGTTTTCTTCCATATCATATACCGGTACAAATACTGTCACTTCAGATTTTCCCTCTTCTTCTGCCTTCAAAATCTGGTTAATGATATCATTATCAATTTCCACACATAATCTTTCAGGATGACTTGCAGAATTAACATATTTGTACATTCTTTCATCATTAACCGTTTCGTTGAAAATAATGTAAAATATAAGTGGTACAATCAAAAATGCAAGCTTTATCTCAGATACCGTATATGCAAACGATGTCATAACTGCCAGCAGCAGATAAAACATAATTCCAAACAGCACTCCGCTTCTTTTCATATAATCCGGGCTTGTCTTTGCACAAAGTAATATCAGATATACAAGCGTTACCGCTCCACAGATGATACAGCGTATAATCAAATTTAAATATGCTGAATCTTTTTCTTCTTTCTTTCTTTTTATGAGGTACGCAACAACACCGGTCAGAACAAATAAAACCGAAGTCAGCAAAAATGTCCTGTTAATTCTTTCAAATAAAAGTGATTTGAGCGACCTGATACATAGTAACATATTTTTTCCGAAATCCTTATTTGACAAATCATCCGCTCTTCCACCGTTCACTTCATATACAAGCGAAACCATCCAGCAGATAAGAGTCAAAAACCATATCGCATTTTTCTTTAAAAAAAGCTTTAAACTTTTCTCTCTGTGAAACAGTATTTTTTCAAGTAATGTCTCTCCTACAAAAGAAACCAGAATAATACTCTGAAACATATTAGAATTTATGGCCAGATAAATCGCCAAAACTCTAAGAGAATTTACGGGTATATTTTCTTTTGAAAAAATATCAGGTTCATTATTTAAAAAATGCAATACTAATATGCTGTTTAAAACTGCAGGGATTACATAGAAAAACATGCACGTCACATTTGCTTCTGCGAACATATGAAGATTATCCCTTGCCTTTACGTTATATATCAAAAAATGATACAACACCGCAATTCCAAGAATTCCTACCTCTTCATATATTCTAAGTCCCACGGTTTTTGAAATACGACTTATAAAGAAAACAAAATACAGCAAAACAAAAACTGAAACTGCCAAAGCGTATGCTATCGCAAGCGAGCCTATATAATCATTTGTGAAAGGCTTGAACAATATAATTCCCACCATAGAACATAACGACATGAATGTCTCCGGAAGAATCCTTGTAGGATTCCAGTCTCCCCATATAGGAGTTGCCCTTCTCGTGTACGAAGCAAACAGCCAGTCATCCGCATCAAATATAATCAGCGGATGTATATTTGCAAAAAATACAAAAATTCCTGTAAATAAAATCGAAAAAGCTATAATGTATGTTATACATTTACTCATTTCATTTTTTGAATCATTCATTTTTTTCATCCTCTTCAATGTAGTGTCTCTCGGTCTTTTCCCATGTCCTGTGACTGATAATATATCTCGGTCTTTGCTTGGTTTCCATGTAAGTCTTTCCAACATATCCGCCAATTATACCAAGACTTAACAATTGTATGCCTCCAAGAAAACATACAATACATACTATAGACGCCCAGCCTGCAACCGTATTACCTGCCAGAGAAGTGATAACAGCCCACAAAACACCGATGAATCCCATAAGTCCTACTACAGCTCCAAAACCTGTTATAAAATTAATAGGTTTTACTGACATACTGGTAATGCCGTCATATGCCAGTGCTATCATCTTTCTTAATGGATAATGGCTTTCTCCTGCTATTCTCTCATGTCTTTCATAATAAACGGATGTACTTTTAAATCCCACAAGCGGAAACATCCCTCGAAGGAAAATGTTCACCTCATGGTAATCAGCAAAGTGATTCAGAACGAGTGAGCTTACCAGTCTGTAATCAGCATGGTTAAACACAACTTCCGCTCCCATCAGATTCATAACTTTATAGAAACCCTCTGCCGTCATTCTTTTAAATGCAGTGTCTGTCGATCTTTTTGAACGCACACCGTACACAATTTCACATCCGTTTAAATATTCATCAACCATGGCATCCATGGCATTTATGTCATCCTGTCCGTCACAATCTATGGAAATTGTTATATCACAATTATCCTTAGCCTCCATCAGTCCGGCAAGCACGGCATTTTGGTGTCCTCTGTTCCTGCTCTGGCTGATTCCGATATAATGTTCATCTTTCCCCGAAAGTTCTGTTATAATATCCCATGTCTTATCCTTTGAACCGTCATTTACAAATAGTATTCTGCTGTTCTTACTAATCTTTTCTGCTTTTATAAGAGCGTTGATTTTTTCTAAAAAAAGCGGAGCGCTTGTGTTCAACACCTCCTCTTCATTGTAACATGGAATAACAATCCACAATATAGGCTTTGCCCCCATCGGTTTCCACCTCGATTTCCTAATTCATAAAAAAAGGGGGCAAATGGCCATTAAAACCAAATGACACCCTTAAAACATCAAGCTTCATATATTAAAACTCAAATTTTTTCTCAAAATATGACTTCAAATCCTCAATTCTGATTCTTTCCTGTTCCATCGTATCTCTGTCTCTGACAGTTACACAGCCATCAGTCTCTGACTCAAAATCATAGGTCACGCAGAATGGTGTACCAATCTCATCCTGTCTTCTGTATCTCTTTCCGATATTTCCTCTGTCATCAAATTCACAGTTATACTCTTTGCTAAGATCAGCATAAATCTTCTCTGCGCCTTCATTTAATTTCTTCGATAACGGAAGAACGCCAATCTTAACAGGTGCAATCTGCGGATGGAAATGAAGAACAGTTCTTACATCTCCGCCTTCCAATTCTTCCTCATCATAAGCCGAACACAGGAAAGCAAGCGTAACTCTGTCTGCACCAAGTGATGGCTCGATAACATATGGAATATACTTTTCCTTAGCCTCGTCATCAAAATATGACATATCCTCACCTGACACTTCCTGATGCTGTGTGAGGTCATAATCTGTTCTGTCAGCAATTCCCCACAACTCACCCCATCCAAATGGGAATAAAAACTCAATGTCTGTAGTACCTTTGCTGTAGAAACAAAGTTCCTCAGGAGAATGGTCTCTTGCTCTCATCTCATCGTCTTTCATACCAAGGCTCTTAAGCCAGTTAATACAAAACTCTCTCCAATATTTGAACCAGTCCAAATCAGTTCCCGGCTTGCAGAAAAATTCTAATTCCATCTGTTCAAACTCTCTGGTTCTGAACGTGAAGTTTCCAGGTGTAATCTCATTTCTGAACGACTTACCAATCTGACCTATTCCAAAAGGCACCTTTTTTCTTGATGTTCTCTGCACATTTTTAAAGTTTACAAAAATACCCTGTGCAGTCTCAGGTCTTAAATATACCGTATTCTTGGCATCTTCAGTAACACCCTGGAATGTCTTAAACATCAGATTGAACTGTCTGATGTCCGTAAAATTATGCTTACCGCAGGTTGGACATGCAATATTCTTTTCCTCGATGAAATTCTTCATCTGTTCCTGTGTCCAGCCATCTACTGAACCTTCAAGCTCAAAATTATTCTCTTCAGCCCAGTCTTCAATAAGCTTATCAGCTCTGAATCTCTCATGACATTCCTTACAGTCCATAAGCGGGTCAGCAAAGCCGCCTAAGTGACCTGAAGCAACCCATGTCTGCGGATTCATCAATATGGCACAATCTACTCCTACATTGTATGGATTTTCCTGAATGAATTTCTTCCACCATGCCTTTTTAACATTGTTCTTTAATTCAACACCAAGATTTCCATAATCCCATGTGTTCGCAAGTCCTCCATATATCTCAGAACCCGGATACACAAAACCTCTTGCCTTGGCAAGTGCAACTATCTTATCCATTGTTTTTTCCATCTTACTCTTTGTCCTCCATTAAATATATGATATAATTGTCATCTTCATTAGACGTGAATGCTGAATCATTCTTCATCTTCACATCACCGGTGACGTATTTAATCGTTCCTTCAACTCGCATGGTAACACCATGAGTTGTATTGATAACCATAAGCTTCTCGCTATCTTCTGCTTCTAATATGTCATCAATATCAAGTTTCTTTTTATCAAGCTTATTAGATTCTGCTTTATAAAAATCGCAGTCAAACTTATATTTTTTTTCTTTTGCTTCCTTGTAAGTACCTACAAAAAATTCCATCTTCTTTTCAGAATTGACATATACATTGTTATATACAACATAATCCTTCACGGTTGCAAAATTAAGTCTGACCTTTGCAATTCCATCCTCTTCTTTTACACTGTCAAGACTCATCCCATTGTCTTTCGAGTACTCCGAATTAAACTCACTTATCTCATCAGTGACCATCTTCTCTAGCTCGGTAATGCTGTATTCATTCTCATCAAACTTTTCCGCATACTCCACCATAAGACTTCCATCGTTATATACACGCATATATTCGCCTTCGTATACAGCTGTGTATCCTTTATCCTTTGAAACCTTAGAACAACCGGCAGTCATGACAAGTGCAAGAATAAATATAATCGCCGATGCTATACGTTTTCTTCTTAACATAAATATCTTCATTCCCTTTCTATACCCTGCAAACGTGCGTCCACAGGCAAAAATTTGTGTGAAAATATACTTTTCCGCTATACCTCCACTTAATTTAATCCCTAGTATTATACTCTAACATAGTTATAATTTCAAGAGATTTAAAACTTTTATCAATATACCTTGAATAATATTGCCTTAAAATCTTTTCAAGTTCACAGAGCACATTTTCACTTACCAGAAAGGTATATAATTTTTTTATATCTGACGAAACAACATACTGCATCGTGTATACCGTGGAAATGTCAATCTTCATTGTGTCCGGTATACTGCCTTCACACTCCGTGCAAATCATACCTCCCTTAGATATGCTTATTGACTTAAGCTCATTCTCCTCCCCGCAGTTAATGCACGAAAATACCTCCGGATATTCTCCGTTATATACAAGTATTTTAAGCTCGTATATACATCTTACCAGCCTGTTTGGAATTTTTTCGTTCATAAGTGCTCTCAAAGACTGGTAGAGCAACTGAAGCATTTCCTTTGCTTCAATGTTTTCTTTTGAATAATAATCAGCAAGTTCCAAAAAATAAAATCCATAATATGTTGCGCTTATATCCTTCGAAATATTTTCAAAATAATTTTCTATTTCTATCGACGACACAACATTCGAATTTCTTCCCATGAATATGGTGAATTTTCCATAAGAAAAAGGTCTGCTGCCAGCCATCAGTGAGCTCTTGGGTTTTCTGGCTCCTCTTGAAAATGCTGATATTTTCCCTTTTTCTTTCGTCAAAAGTGTTATTCGTAAATCATATTCTCCCACCGGTTTTGACGATAACACCATACCATTTAACTCGATATTATTATCAAATGCCATTATAATTCATTCCTTTGATCGAATCCGAAATTTTTAAGATAAAAATCGCTGTCTCGCCATTCTTTTTTTACCTTAACCCAGAGTTTCAGATTCACCTTACATTCTAACTGCTGCTCAATCTCATATCTTGCCGCACTGCCGATTTTCTTAAGCATCGCCCCCTGCTTTCCGATAATTATTCCCTTGTGAGAATCCCTTTCACACACTATAGTTGCGTCGATATCAACAAGACGGTTACCTTCCCTGTAACTCATCCTGTCTATTGCAACTGCAATACCGTGAGGAATTTCATCATTAAGGCATTTTAATGCTTTTTCCCTTATAAGTTCGGCAACAATCTGTCTCATAGGCTGGTCTGTAACCGTATCCTCATCAAAATATTGTGGCCCGTATGGCAGATATTTCATTATCATATCTATTATCGTGTCACAATTATCGCCGGACACGGCTGATGCCGGTATGATTTCCGCAAAATCACAGATTTTTCTGTAATTGTCAATATATTTTAGAATCTCACCCTTATCCTTCACCGTATCCGTTTTATTAATGACAAGAATCACGGGAGTTTTTATCTTTCGCAACTGACTTGCAATATGCTGCTCTCCCGCACCGATATAGTCCGTCGGCTCCACGAGCCACACAACAACGTCAGCTTCCTTCAGCGTATTCTCTGCTACACCCACCATATATTCACCAAGCTTATTCTTCGCCTTGTGGATACCCGGCGTATCTAAGAATACTATCTGACCTTTATCGCTTGTATACACTGTCTTAATCTTATATCTTGTTGTCTGTGGTTTATGTGAAGTAATCGCTATCTTCTGACCTATCAGCTGATTCATCAAGGTTGATTTTCCAACATTTGGTCTCCCAATCAATGATACAAATCCTGATTTATAGTCTTTCTGCATATTGCACCTTCCTTTGTTCATTAGAATAAATCTACTGTTATATCAAACAGTTCTTTTTCTTTTTCTATATTTTCTTCATTTCCTACAACACAGATATTGCCCTGTTTCAAAACCGCTTCTATCATATCCGCATGTTTTCTGATGTCGTCTATCTGTGCTTCTAAGACTTCTTTTCTTTCTTTTCTAAGGTCATCTTCAGTTATCCTGCTTAAGTATGCGGTCATCGAACGACTTCCATCCGTTCTCGGTGTAAGAGGAACATCCATTGAACTAATTGTTCCTATAACATATTTTGTCATCTCTCTCTCGTCAGCCTCGAAATTTCTTATAAATTTCGGAATTCTTTCAAATACCTGATTTGTTTCCCTAAGCTTAGGATCCCTGTATGATGAAAAGAAACAATCTCCATTTCTTGTGAATCCTGAACTGCATCCGTAGGCTCCGCCTAATACTCTTACATTATTCCACAAGTACTCGAAATTAAGTATTGTTCTGAGTACTCTTAAGGAACCTGTATATGAAAATCCGGCTTTTGTGAAACTTCCGCTTCTTGTAACATATTGAATCTGTGCAGATGTCTTAAAGCCTTCATTTTTACGTTTTATATCAATTCCCGTTTTTTCACCTATATCACATTTATCATACAGTGAATCATTAAATTCTTTAATAGATTCTTTCAATAGTTCAAGACCCGTTTTTTCACTTGTATAACTATAGAGGACATTATCTTTTCTGAATACATAACGGATAGTCTTTTCTAGTCCCTCTATAATCTCAGACTTTCTGGTGTCAAAATTCTTCACACAGTCATCAACAAATTTATAAAAATCAATTCCTTTTAACTGTTCAGATAAATATGCTGATTCTGAATAGTATGACATATTTCTGATTAGTGCAATTGAATCTCCTGAATGACTGAAAACAACCTGAAGTTCTGCCTTAAGTTCAGACAGTATTTCAAGCAGCCTCTTCTCATCTGATACCTTAGTTGTATTAATCATTTCCTGTATCATCTTCAAAGCAAATCCTATTTTATTCTCAAATACCTTTGCACCAAAACTTACTTTTATCGAATATTTTTCCAAATCAATGCTGTCTGTCACGATAGAAGTATCACATGAAATTCCACCTGTGTTCATATTTATTTCATTTGTAAGCTGTGTATAGGTGTAATTTTCGGTGTTCATGTATCCCATCACAGCTTTTAAAAGTCCCACATAATAATAGTATTTTTCAGGAATATCTGTTATGTCAAATATAGCATTCAGATATCCTATGCCATTGGTAAATACATCATGATAAATTATCTGCATTCCTTCATATTCCACTTCTTCATTATGGAACGTTTTAACATCAGGCGAAATATCACTTCTGCTAAGCATAGGTATTTTTTCCAGATCCTCTTTCGACGATTCTTCGCTCTTATACTCTTCAATATGTTTTGTCCAGCTCATAAGTGTCTCTAATTCTTCTTTACTCATGGCATTTTTCTTTGCCTGAAGTTCTTTTTTGAAATTCTCATCATGCTCAGAAGTCATTCCTCTTTTCGGTACAGCTACAACCACTGAAGCATGATTATTGTTAATAAAGTATTCTTCCACAAGTTTTTCAAAATAACCTGTGTCTACTTTTTTTCTCAATGTCTCGAAAACCTCATTCTCCTGAAGATGCATGAATGGCTCATCATTTTTGTAGAGCCAGCTGTCAAACACCTGGAAACTGAGCATCACACCTTTTGGGTAAGAACCAAAATCAGCTTCCCTGTACTGAAATTCATAATAATTCAAAGCTGCATTCAATGACTGTCTGTCTATTCCATCCCGTACAAGTGCATTAAGTGTGTCAAATATTGTTGAAACAAATTCATCTTTCTGCGTCTGCTCTGCATTTTTTGCAATGATTGAAAAGTATGGCTGATATATCCAATTATTATACTTTCCTTCAACATCCTTTCCGATTCCCTTATCAAGCAGTGCCTGTTTTACCGGTGCTCCCGGCATTTCAACCAACGCATATTCCAATACCTGAAATGCAACATAAAGTTCTTTATCTGTTATCTCACCGGCTACCGTATTGTACGAGAGATAGGTATTCTCTTCCACCGGCTCATTTGCCGCTACCGGATATTCAATAGTGAATTCCCTTTTTTCTTCAAAAGCATCCTGTCTGCCAATCTCTGAATCTATATCCTGATAATCGAACTTACTTAAATATTCCCTGTCAATATAATCCAGTTTCTCAAGCATATCCATGTTTCCATACAGATATATATAGCTGTTAGACGGATGATAGTACTTTTTATGAAATGCCAGAAATTCCTCATAAGATAAATCAGGAATTTCATCCGGGTCCCCGCCTGACTCAAAAGCATATCCTGTATCCGGATATAATGTGTTCATTATCTTTCTCTCCACTATCTGGTCAGGTGCAGAAAATGCTCCCTTCATTTCGTTATACACTACTCCATTAACTTTCAATTCATCATCACTGTCCTTAAGTTCATAAGTCCAGCCTTCCTGACAAAATGTCTCTCTTCTTTCATAAATCTTTGGGTAAAATACGGCATCCAGATATATATCCATAAGGTTTTGAAAATCTTTATCATTTTCACTTGCAACTGGAAAAATTGTCTTATCCGGAAATGTCATGGCATTTAAAAATGTATTCAAAGAACCTTTTACCAATTCAATAAAAGGGTCTTTTGCCGGAAATTTTCTTGAACCGCAAAGTACACTGTGCTCCATAATATGCGGAACTCCCGTAC
Source organism: uncultured Lachnospiraceae bacterium (assembly GCA_902786515.1). GTDB lineage: Bacteria > Bacillota > Clostridia > Lachnospirales > Lachnospiraceae > UBA2821. The sequence goes on from CADADA010000022.1 coordinate 18,273, forward strand.
TGTTTTCAACCGGTGTACGAAATCCTACAAGAAATGTTTTATTACTGTCATCATTCTCTATTAGAACTACTTTTGCTTTGGTCTTATTATGCTCTAGTAAGTATCCTTCTGATTTTATATCATCTAGTTTTTTCTCTTGAATTAATGTATAGTTTTTTAAATTTTTAGTCTGCAAATTTTCTACTTCCTTTCCCTACCCCGTATTACGGCTTTAATAGCTTATATCATACCATATTTTTCATACTTCATTCAATACTAATATTTTAAAAACAAAAGGACATACCTGACCTCGATATGCCCTCTTGCTGATTTCATTATTTATTTGAAATATTCAACACCTGATTCAAATATTCTCATATCCTGTTCTCCGGTGATATTCATTGCAACATTTCTTCCTTTACGCTCAACGTGTGCCATCTTTCCGAGACATCTTCCGTCAGGACTCGTAATACCTTCAATTGCCATGTAAGAGCCGTTAATATTCCACTCTTCATCCATTGTCGGCCTTCCCTTCTCGTCCACGTACTGTGTGGCAACCTGTCCGTTCTTAAACAATTCTCTCAGCCATTCATCATTTGCCACAAATCTTCCTTCTCCATGAGAAGCCGGGTTGACATACGTTCTTCCAAGTAAAGCATTCATAAGCCATGGAGACTTATTAGATACAACCTGTGTATAAACCATCTTTGATATGTGACGGTTAATTGTGTTATATGTCAGCGTCGGTGAATTTTCACCCTGTCCGGTAATCTGACCGTTTGGAACAAGTCCAAGTTTGATTAATGCCTGGAAACCGTTACATATTCCAAGTGCCAGTCCGTCTCTTTCATTCAACAGCTTTGTAACTGCTTCTTTTAATTTTTCATTTCTAAACGCCGTCGCAAAGAATTTAGCAGAACCATCCGGCTCATCACCTGCACTAAATCCTCCCGGGAACATAATAATCTGTGACTGTGCAATACTGTTTTCAAATACCTCTACAGAATCTCTTATATCTTCTGCTGTCATATTCTTAAATACTTTTGTTATTACATTAGCACCAGCTTCTTCGAATGCCTTTGCAGTATCATATTCACAGTTTGTACCCGGAAATACCGGTATAAATACTGTAGGTTTTGCAACTTTGTTTTTGCATATATATACTTCTCCTGCACGGTACAGTGGAGTCTCAAGTACGTTTTTATCCTCTGTGGCACGTGTCGGGAATACTTTCTCAAGAGTTCCTGTCCATTTACTTAACGCATCGTCCAGTGAAATTATTGTATCGCCATATATAAATGCAGTTTCTTCAATAACCTTACCTATAATCTTTCCTTCGCCGGATACGTCTGAAACCTTATCCTGCGCAACTTCAGCTACAATGTTACCGATTCCTCTTGCAAAAAGTTCTTCAGCACTGATAGCATTGTTGTCAAACAATACACCAAATTTGTTACCAAATGCCATCTTACTAACTGCTGCCGCAACACCTTTTGCATCAACCACATATGCTGATTTGATAACGCCTTTGCCAATCAGTTCATGAATCTTATCATATAATTTCTTTATCTGCTCATAATCCGGAAGGTCATACTCATCTTTTGCTATTTCAAACAATACTAATGCATTATCTTTTTCCTTTAATTCAGGTGAAATAATGTCTTTTTCTTTTGCCACGTCAACAGCAAATGAAACCAGTGTCGGCGGTACATCAATGTCATTGAATGTTCCAGACATACTATCCTTTCCACCTATCGAAGGAAGTCCAAATCCAAGCTGTGCATCATAAGAGCCAAGGAGTGATGCAAACGGCTGGCTCCAACGTTTAGGATCTGAAGACATTCTTCTGAAATATTCCTGGAATGTAAATCTTATCTTTTTGTAATCTCCACCGGAAGCCACAATCTTTGCCACTGATTCTACTACAGCATAAATTGCACCGTGGTACGGACTCCATGTTGAAAGGTAAGGATCAAATCCATAGCTCATCAATGTAACAGTATCACATTTTCCCTTTAATACCGGAAGTTTGGCAACCATAGTCTGTGTCTCGGTAAGCTGATATCTTCCTCCATATGGCATAAACACTGAACCTGCACCAATAGAAGCATCAAATCTTTCAACAAGACCTTTCTGTGAACAAACATTTAAATCAGCAAGTGTTGAAAGCCATTTTTCTCCCAAATCATTTACTTTTTCGTTTACAAAATATTTTGCTTTTTCATCCGGCATCTCTACCTCAACGTTTGTCTCCTGATGAGCTCCGTTTGTATCAAGAAATGCTCTGGAAATATTAACAATTGACTTACCTCTCCAGTTGAGTACAAGTCTAGGCTCCTCTGTTACAACTGCAACTTCAGTTGCTTCAAGGTTTTCTTCTGCGGCATATTTCATAAATGCATCGACATCTTTCGGATCAACTACAACAGCCATTCTCTCCTGTGATTCAGATATAGCTATTTCTGTTCCGTCCAGACCTGCATATTTCTTCGGAACCTTGTCTAAATCAACCTTAAGTCCGTCAGCAAGCTCTCCGATAGCTACTGATACACCACCTGCACCAAAGTCATTACACTTCTTGATAAGACGGCTTACTTCCGGTCTTCTGAATAATCTCTGAAGCTTTCTCTCTGTAGGTGCATTTCCCTTCTGAACCTCTGCCCCACAGGTCTCAATTGATTTTTCCGTGTGAACCTTAGATGAACCTGTAGCACCTCCGCAACCGTCACGTCCTGTTCTTCCGCCTAATAATATGATTATATCTCCAGGATCCGAATTTTCTCTGATAACTGCTGCACGTGGAGCTGCTGCTATAACGGCTCCAATCTCCATTCTCTTTGCGACATAATCAGGATGATAGATTTCTTTTACATATCCTGTGGCAAGACCAATCTGATTACCATATGAGCTGTATCCGTTTGCAGCACCACGGACAAGTTTCTTCTGTGGCAGTTTTCCCTGCATAGTATCTTTCATTGACTTCGTAGGATCTGCTGCTCCGGTAACTCTCATTGCCTGATATACGTAGGTACGTCCTGACAACGGATCTCTGATGGCACCTCCAAGACATGTGGCAGCACCACCAAATGGCTCTATCTCTGTCGGATGATTGTGAGTCTCGTTCTTAAAGTTAATCAGCCATTCCTCAGTTACAACTCCATTACCGTCTTCCTTGTCAATCTCTACAGGTACAACGATACTGCAGGCATTTATCTCATCTGATTTTTCCTGATCTTCAAGCTTTCCTTCCGCTTTTAACTTACGCATGGCAAGAAGTGCCAAATCCATAAGGCAGACAAACTTGTCTTCTCTGTCTTTAAAAAGAACCTTTCTGTCTTCAATATATCTTTCGTAAGTCTTAAGAATCGGAGTCTTGTAATATCCGTTCTCAAATACAATATCTTTAAGTTCTGTGTTAAATGTCGTATGACGACAGTGATCAGACCAATAAGTATCGAGCACACGAATCTCTGTCATGGATGGATCCCTGTTCTCTTCGTTCTTAAAATAATTCTGAATATGCTTAAAATCGTTAAATGTCATGGCAAGTCCAAGTGAATCATATAATTCTTTAAGCTTTGTATCATCAAAATCTTTGAATCCGTCAAATATTATTACATCTGCAGGTTCATCAAAATTTGTAACGAGGGTCTCAGGCTTTTCCAATCCTGTCTCCCTTGAATCTACAGGATTAATACTGAAAGATTTGATGCTCTCAAATTCTTCATCTGTAATATCACCTTCAATCACATACGTGGTCGCAGACTTTATGACCGGCTTCTCTTCTTCGTTTAAAAACTGGATACACTGTTCTGCTGAATCAGCTCTCTGGTCAAACTGTCCCGGAAGATACTCAACGCTGAATACTCTGTCCTTCTTTTCGTTATATGAAAATGTTTCTTCATAAACATCATCTACCGGTGGTTCAGAGAATACGCTCTTTAACGCAATATTATACGTTTCATCCGATATGTTTTCAACATCATATCTTACAAGCTGTCTGATACCTGTAACACTCTTAATGCCAAGATAACTTGAAATCTCATGTTTCATTTCTTTTGCCTTAACAGCATATGGTGCTTTCTTTTCAACATATACACGTCTTACTTTACTCATAAGTAACCTCCATTACTTTAAATATTTTCACACTGTCTTAATTATAGCATAATACCTTAGTTTTTCCATAATTATTTATAAATATTTCCAAAAACGTTTTATTTCTTCATCTACACTCCCGATATTGACTATTTTTAAATCATTCCATTCACGCGGATACAACGGTGCATAGTCTCCCTGTAAAAATCTGTCATCCAAAAGTCCTATAACTCCGTAATCATCTACCGTCCTTATTACCCTTCCCGCTGCCTGCAATACTTTATTAATCCCCGGATACCTGTATGCATAATCAAAGCCGTTGCAGTTTTTCAACGAATAATATTTTTTCAATATTTCTCTTTCAACGCATACCTGTGGCAAACCTGTACCGACTATGACGGTTCCTATCAATCTTTCATTTTTTAAATCAATACCCTCTGAAAATATTCCCCCTAACACACAAAGTCCAACCATTGTATTTTCATTATCCTCGCTGAACTTAAGCAAAAACTCTTCCCTTGACTTTTCATCCATATTACTTGTCTGGTTAATAAACTCGACTTCGTCAATTTTTGAGTAATACAACAATATTTCATAAACTCTTTCCATCATGTTATATGAAGGGAAGAATACCATATAATTTCCTTTACATGACATATATGTTTTTCTGATATACTCAGCCATCTTCTGATATTCTGTAAGGTTTCTTCTCTTATACCTGCTGCTGACATCTGAAGCTATATATATAAGTCTTTTTTCCTGTGAAAATGGTGAATTGATATATATGGCTTTCTCACTTGTATTACCACTTAATAACCCTTTATAATAATTAACAGGTAATAGTGTTGCCGAAAAAAAGATAGTACTCCTGCACTGCCACATACAGCGGCTGATATTTCCGGAAGGATTTACACAAAACAATTTTAAATATAATTCATCATCCTGCTGTTGTTCGTAAATCACATATTTTTCGTCAACCAGTTCGTATATATTTAAAAAATGTATCAAATTAAAATAGAATTCCAGTACCTCATCTTTCCCTTTAAAATCTTTATGCTTTTCAAAAAATTTTTTCATCGTTCCCTGAAGATGCAGCATCTGTAATACCAGTTCATCGATTTCATCTTTTTCAATGTATTCCCTGTCCATACATTCCCTTTTATACTCAAGCAATACTTTGTTGCATTTTCCAAGTGCGTTCCATACCGGTTTACTTAAATCTTTAACAAGCCGTCTTACTTTTAAAAAATCACTTTTATTTAAAGAAGCACTATACATCTCTCTTGCTCTCTCTACCATATTGTGTGCTTCATCCACTAACACGATATAATCGCCTTTCACTCCATCCGTAAAATATCTTTTTAAACGTACAACCGGGTCATACACATAATTATAATCACATATAATGCCATCGCACCAGTTTGTACAATCTAAATTCATCTCAAAAGGACATACTTTGTGTTTCTCTGCATATTTTAGAACTATCTCTCTGGTAATTTTGTGTTCATGTGTGATAATATCGTATACCGCCTCATTAATCCTGTCGAAATGTCCCTTTGCCCGCTCACACTGCTCAGGGTTACACTCAGGCTTTTCTAAAATACACAATTTATCTTTTGCCGTGACGGTTACATTCCTGAACTTTAAACCATGTTTTTTTAGTATCTCAAACGCTTCTTCTGCCACTGCAGCTGTAATAGTTTTTGCCGTAAGGTAAAAAATCTTATCTCCTTTTTCTTCGCCAATTGCCCTTACAGCCGGAAACAAAACTGACATTGTTTTCCCGACTCCTGTTGGTGCCTGAATATATAGATTTTCATCTGACATTATAGATTTAAAAACGGATACAACAATATTTCTCTGTCCATCCCGGTATTCAAAAGGAAACTCAAGATTCTGAATAGATTCCTGTCTTTCTTTTGTTTTTTTCATTAACATATCAATCCATCTGCTGTAATACCTGAGCATGTTGTCAAACCACTCTTTCAACACTGGAAATGTTATTTTTTCTTTAAAACGCTTAATCTCCTCTGTATCCAAATCGCAATATGTCAATTGGATTTTTATTTCCGAAAGTTCTTTAGTATACGCATAAATGTATGCATAGCACATTGCCTGTGCTTTATGAAGATAATATGGCTCAGTGATTTTCGTTACATCCCTGTACATCCCTTTGATTTCATCAATTGTGATTCCTGTAGGGCGGTTGATTACCCCGTCAGCCCTTCCTTCAACAGTAATTGAATATTCATCAAACTCCACGGTGTGTTTTAAGGTAACTTCAGGTGTGTATTCCGGTCCCATTCTTCCCTGAATCTTTTTATGAATTTTGCTGCCCTGCTGCATAGCATCCTTTTCATTTACGAAAGCATTTCTGTTATCTATATCACCGGTCCTGAATACGAACTCCACAAGATCCCTTACCGATATTCTAATATTATTCTTCACCATATTATCCATATATCCACCTTGTTTATCAAAACATTTTAAAAACAGGTATTGAAAGTCTCTTTACTCTCAATACCTGAATTTTTACTAATCTGTAACGTCTATGGTTTTATAGTTCTCATTACCAAGCCACTTAAAAGCTGTGAAAGGGAAATACAAAACTTCAACTTTTCCTACCAATGCATCTCTTGTAACAAAAGTATTTATCCATTTTCTGGCATCATTTGAATTATTTCTGTTATCACCAAGCATAAAATAGCAATCCTCAGGCACCTCGTAAGTATAAGGACCTGTACCATCTTTCCATTCTTCCTTGAGATAATCTTCCTCTAATTCGATGTATTCACCGTCTACCGTCTTTATAGTGATTTTAGCATCATCAATCATAACCGTTTCACCCGGAAGGCCAATAAGTCTCTTAACATAGTTCTCTTCAGGAGAATCCGGAGCTTTAAAAATTATAATATCAAAACGTTCCGGGTCGCTAAAATTGTAAGTCAGACGACTTCCAATAAGTCTGCTTCCAGTCGGTATTGTATTTTCCATAGAACCGGTTGGAACCTCTGCGTTCACTATAACAAAATGAGTCAGTAAAAACGCTATAAGAAATGCAGCTATAACCAGCCTTACCCAGCTGAATATTTCTTTTGCAATATTAATTTTTTCCTGCTCGTTAGTGTCATTGTTTTCTGCTTCAATATTTTCTTTGTTGTCCATTTTAACCATATATCCTTCCTATTTTACTTCATATACATTATCCGGAATCACATTAGCACCCGGCTCCATTGCTCCATTTGACTGATTCTCACCGTCTGAGAATATTATGAGCGGTGCCTGCCAGTCCTCAGTAAATGTATAACTATATTTACCATCGCCCTCGTCTTTCATCTTCTCACCCGGCCACTCTTTATTGTATTTTACCACTGAACCTGATGTTTCATCGTATACATATGCGTATACTTCCTTGTTCCATGAATCCGGCTTCATAAAATATACCACAGTTCCTGAAGTTGTTCCACTCTTTTTCGTAAAAACATATGTCATGACAGTATGATTGCCATCCTTACTTTCACCCTTTAATACAAAACCCACACTTTCGCCGGATTTTAAATCCTTACCGATTTCTATGGTTTCGCCGTCTTTATACTCAGTTTCAGCGCCTGAACCGAGTTTATAAGTAGCTTTTTCCACATTCACTGCATTTAAGGTAACGGATATGCTTTCTTCTGAGAAATTCATATCTACATCATCTGCAACTTTTACAACCGGAACCTCACCTAATTCTTTATAACCTTCATTGTAAAGAACTACGGCCGACTTGCCGGATACCTTCATTGAAAGTTTTCCTGACTCAACACTATACTCATCTGTACCGGTTACTCTGTCAATGTAGCTTCCATCTGCCAATGCAGTATCAAACGTAACATCTGCATCTTCCCTGCCAATATTCACAACTACAATTCCCTTATCTCCTCTTTCAATACACAGAACTGATTTATTGCTTTCATCAGGATTGAAGAATTTCTCTCCTTCTCCCTTCATAGCATTTCTGAAATGATTAACCGCAGATACCGTAGGATTTTTATACACATAATCTCCTGCGCATCCTATTCGGTTAAGCGTACCCCATTTCTTTTCAACTGTCGTTCCATACGGTCTTGCAAAGAATAAAGGCGTTCCTGCTGCTCTTGCCGAAATAACAGCCCATCCTAATGAAATGTCTTCATTGCTGTAATTATATGAGTTGTCATCTCCACAATAATTATCATGAGATTCTACCCATGTAACAACATTTGGCTCTGCATCACCTATATTTAAATCTTCAACATCTTCAGCAGCAAATTCTTCACTTGTAAGGCAAAGTCTTAACATAGTTCCATATGAACTTGCTGTTGTTGCTCCGATTGCATCTATATAATCTGAAAGTCTGTCATTAGTTCCCTGAAGTACCTCTCCATATTCAAAGATTTCATCTGCTTTATGCACTTCAGTAGTCATTCTCTCCCAGAAGTTATTTTCAAGACTCTCATCATCCTTCGGATCATCAGGAAGTCCTATATGCTTCGCTGTATCATATCTGAATCCGTCAGCTCCATCATCAATAAGGCGGTTTATAAATTCTAAGAAGTAATCCTGGAATTTTGGATTCTCCGTATTGACATCCGGCAATCCTCCAACGCCTTCCAGAGTACACTCATATCTGTCGCCATAGTCAGAAATCTCAGTCATTCCCTTTTTATGATACATTTTATCTTTTCCACCAACAGCATTTATAAACTCTTCTGATACCGCATCCAGTGTAGGAGTTGTATGATTAGGCACCACATCTATAAGCACTTTTATACCATATGCTTCAGCAGTGCTGCACATTGATTTGAACTCTTCTTCAGTACCCAGCTGATAGTTTCCGATACTCCATTCTGTAGGCTGATAAATATAACTCCATTTTCCTTCACCAAACAACTGCATTCCTGCGTTGCCGCCATCATACACTGCATTAACCGGTGATGTCTGTATAGCAGAGTATCCTGCCATTGCAATATCTTCCATGCTTTCTTCTATCGTCTTAAACGACCAGCAGAAACACTGTAGTATCGCCCCGTCTTTTACTTCGCCTGATAAACCATAATCTTTATCAACTTTTACATCAGATGCCCCGCTTTGCTGCTGTGGTGTCTTTTCTTCCGTATTACCACAGCCGGATAAACCAAACATCATAGTCGCTGTCATCGAAACTGCCATTCCAAATGCCAATAATCTTTTTTTCATACCTCTCACATATTCCTTTCATCGTTCTATTTTTTTACTTTGTACTTCAATGTCTTTTTTACTACCTGACTGTCCGCATCTTTTACATATACATACAAAGTATACGTTCCCTTTTTAGGAATTGTCCAGTTAATTTTTGCATTTTTCTTATAGTTGCTGATTTTTACAAGTTTTCCGTTTAACTTATAAGCATATTTATACCTAAGTGTTCCGTAACCTCCCGTTGCAACTGTCGTAAGCTTAATCTTCTGCCCCTTTGCAGCCTTTGCACTTTTTATATCCGGAAGGACAGATTTAATCTTTATTGTCTTTTTATTTACCGTATAGTTTTTCAACTGTTTTGAAACAACCGTTCCCGCAGCATCTTTTACATACACATACAGATTGTATTTTCCTGAACGTTTTATTTTCCATGTGTATTCAGATGAATTTCCATAATCAGTTAAATCCGTTACCTTACCTTTAAATTTATATGCAAACTTATAGGTATATCCGCTATATCCTCCTGCTGCCGCAGCTGATAATTTAAGCTTGCTGCCTACTTTTACCTTTCCGGATGCTTTGCCTGCAGTAAATTCTGTTATCCCAAGTTTTTCAGGTTCTAAAGGTGTCTCCTCCTCATCATGTACATAAAGTCCTTTTATAACAGCCTGTGCCGTATTTCCCTCAGAATCTTTCACATCGCAGTATACGTTATATTTACCGGTAGCTGCCGGTGTAAATGAAACCTCATTTACACTGTCATACTCCTTAATAACCTGTACGTTTTTTCCATCGTCATAATAAAACTTATATTCCAGAGGCAGTTCCTTAGTACTTTGAGCTTTAATTACATATTTTACAGTTCCACCTATCAGCAAACTGTTATTATCCGCGTCATTTTCAAATCCTGTCACATAAATCATGTCCTGTAAAATATCATCCGGTGTATCATCCTCCACCGTTATTTCTACCTGTGCAACAACTCCGTTATTCGCTGTACAGTAGACAACGGCAGTTCCAGCTCCTGTAGATTTTATGGTTCCGTCATTTTCCACCTTTACTACATTAGAATCAGTCGTTGAATATACAAGCTTCTGATTAGCTGCATCTTCCGGCAGAACATATGCAGATATTTTCTGCTCCTCATCAGGCTTCATTTCAATACTTTGTTCTGATACAACAACTTTTTCTACTTCAATCTTTTCTAAAGACTCTGTCCTTACATAACCGTCTTTATTATAATATCCATTCACAACTGCCTTTAAATCAGCTGTCTGGTTACTTCCATCATTAAATATAACATTGATATCCCCTTTATCTGAAGGATATTCTATCACATAAATTCCGTCAGAGTACTCTTCCATGGAAACTCCCGGCCATCCGTTATTGGTGTAAGTATCATTCCAGATGTAGCATTTTATTGAATTACCCCAGTTTTCCGGTTTTTCAAAGTACATTACATCACCTGTTACCACCTTACTTTTAACTGTAACTGTCATAGAAGCACTCACCCCATTCACTGCTGTGGCTGTTATACATGCTGTTCCTATACTCTTTGCCGTAATAACGCCATCTTTTACTCTTGCAATATTGTTATCGCTGCTTTGCCATTTTATCAGCTGATTTGCTGTATCAGCCGGACTTATTATCGCAGATGCTTCAAAAGTCTCTCCTATTGTCAATTCTGCCTTATCAGCGTTTAACGTCACTTTTTCTGCCTGTATACCTGATGCCGTAACTGTCACGACAGCACTTGCAGATAATCCGTTTGCAGTCGATGCAATGATAGTTGCGGTTCCCTGAGAAACAGGTGTAATATTTCCATTATCTGCCTTTGCAACTTTTTCATTAGTCGACTTCCATGTAATTGCCTTTTCTGTTGCATTAGATGGTGTAACAGTTGCTTTTATCTTTGCCGTCTCACCTATTTCAACGCTGACACTTGTCTGGTCTAAAGTAATACCTGTTACCGGATTATCCAATACAATTACAGGTGAACCGCCCGACAGATAGGCACTTTCTCCTACTATCATTCCGGGTGATTTTGTAAGTTCTGTATCAAGAACATACACCTTCATATCAGCTTTACCTCCTACATTTGCAGTAAGAGTACCATTATTTACAAATTTTACATCTCCTGTTATTGCATCGCAGTATCTTCCGTTTGGAATATTACTAAATGTTGCATCTCCTGAAATTGCCACAAGTACAAAGCTGTCCGTTGTATCATCTGTGTATCTTCTCTTGAATGCTATGTTACTGCTGCTCACATCCGATACTGAATATTGTCCTTTTCTAAGAGCAGGTATAGCTGCTCTGATTCTGTTCAATCTCTGAATATGTAATGACAGAGGATAGTTGAGTGTATCTTTTATCTTGCCGTCAGCATTGGTGTATTTTGCAAAATCTACCGTATCTATACTTCCTTCTATATTGTCTCCAAAATACGCTCTTCCCGAATCTGCAAGGGCAATCAGCGTTCCCTTATCGATTGTCTTTCCTTTCTGGAATTCTATTTCACTTCCATAATATAAGCACGGAATACCTCTGAACGTAAACATTAAATCAAGGTTTTCAGCCCATGTATCCTGACTTTGGTTGAATCTCACGCTTTCAGGTGCACCGTCAGGCGCATAGTCATGAGAATCCACATACACTACATTGTAAGTTGCATCATTATAGTATTTATCTGAACTTACAGCCACATTGAATGCAGATTTTGCAGACTTAAAATTCCAATGCATTGGAAAATCTATCACATTAAGTCCCGATGCCATTGAATGGTCAGGTGTATGGTAAGTATTATCTGTTAAAATTGCATTAGTGCTCGTTGGCTGCGACGCAATGTCATCCTTGTCGTTATCAAGATAGTGCTGCTCTGCCGATGCCATATTTGTGATATATGCTTCAGGATCATTTTCATCATCTATCCACGGATATTCTTTACTTTCTTTCCAAGTATAAAAAGGAGTTGATAACGCAGGAACTTCTCTATACCATACGGTATTATATCTTGTACACACTTCACCAAACATAAAGAAATTTCCTTCTCCCGTGGTACCATGAACCTGATTGTAAATATCATTTAATCCGTTTATAAATCCTTTATTGAGCGATAATCTTGAGATATGTCTGACTGTATCTACCCTGAATGCATCTACACCCATCTTTATATACTTGCCATAAGCGTCCACGATGTATTTATAAACATATGGATTTTCCGTATTCAGATCCACACAGTCTCCTGCTATCTGGGCAAGCTGGCATGTATAATCATCCCAGTTAAAATCACCATGATGATGATATATATTATTTTTATCATTATTATTTCCATCAAGATTTTTAAGATTATTTAATCTTGAGTAATACTGTCTGTCAGGAATCAGTGAATGATAATCCTTAGGAATATAATCATAATTTGGTATCATACATTCATCTATATTTGAAGGGTCCGCATCTTCATCCTTTGTAAAAATCGGATAGAGATTCTCCTCACCAAAGTTACCTGTGTGATTAAACACTACATCCTGTATAATCTTCATTCCGTGTTCGTGTACTGCATCTATCAAATCCTGATATGTGCAGTCATCAGACTCATAACGTTTATCTACTTTTTTGAAGTTGATGGCATGATAACCGTGATAGTCATATCCGCTTGCATTCTCAGCAACCGGTGTAATCCATATCGCTGTGAATCCAAGTGCCTTTATATAATCAAGTTTTTCTATCAGACCCTTGAAATCACCTCTCCATGGCTCATCTCCGTCATTGATTGCTGTTCCATCCCAGCAATATGTATTGTTTGAGATATCACCGTCGTAAAATCTTGTCGTAATAACAAAATAAATGGTTTCATCTCTAAAATCTTCCAGTAATGCATTTGTGTCCGTATATATCGCCGGCGTCGTGCTGTCCGCATACGCAGCACAAACAGGAGTTACGATGATACACATCAGAATTGCTATTATTATTGCTTTTATTATCTTTCTCATATTACCTTTCCTTTCTTATAACATAGGTGAAAATACCTTTAATACCTGCTGCATTATTTTTTGTCCTAAAGGACGTTTTTTCCATTCTTCATAACTTACTTTCTGACTTATTTTCATTGTATTTAGAAAATCCTTCTTCATCTCTATTACTGCCGGATGCTCATTTATGACAACTCCACATTCGTAATGAAGATAGAAACTTCTGTAATCCATATTGACCGTGCCGCATATTCCACATTCATCATCTGTAATGATATTCTTAGCATGTATAAATCCCTTTGAATACTCGTATATCCTTACGCCTCTTTCCATCAGTTTTCCGTAATTAGACTGTGTTACCATATGCACATACCATTTATCATATCTCTTCGGTGTAATAATCCTTACGTCAACACCACTTTCTGCAGCACTGATAATGTCTGAACGCATTTTATTATCAAGCACAAGATATGGAGTCGTTATATACAGATAATCTCTTGCTTTATTTATGGTATGGGTATATGTTGATTCCGCCGGATTAGATATCTTTTTGTGCGGTCCGCCCATATAAGGTTGGACATAACCGGGGGATTCTTTTTTTACAACAGGTTTGTACTTTAAGATATCTTCCTCTTCTCCCGTTATAGCTTCCCACATTTCCATAAAAAAGCATGTAAGGCTGAACACGGCACGACCTTCCAGCCGTACTCCGGAGTCCTTCCAATGTCCGAATCTCTCTATTTTATTTGCATACTCATCAGCCAGATTAACTCCTCCGGTATATCCGACATTGCCGTCAATCACAGCTATCTTCTTGTGGTCTCGGAAATTAAACGACAACCTGCTTACCTCCTGGTGAATCGGGCCAAACACTCCAAACTTTACACCATTTTGCTGCAATGTATTTCTGAAATTCCTGTCATTTAAAAGAAGGCATCCGAAATCATCCATAATCAGTCTTACTTCTACTCCCTCCTTAACTTTTTGAAATAGTATATCTGCTATCTCACCGGATATTTCTCCTCCTGATATAATGAAGAATTCCAAAAAAATGTATTTTTTAGCCTTTTTCATTTCTTCAATCAAATCTTTTAAAAAATAGTCTCCAAGCGAATAATACTTTACATCCGTATTCTTATACAGAGGATATCCCTGTGATGACAGGTACCTGCTGATTTGCACTTTGTTGGGATGTAGTCGCTTTAACTCTTCTATAGCCTCATGATCCTGACGCAATGCCGGTCTGTATCTATGTTCTGCATTCCTTATTCTCTTATTCGTTTTACTGTTAATGGAACTCCTTCCCCACATAAAATATAAAAAATACCCAAATACGGGAAGTACAAGAACTACCACTATCCAGAATTCCTTATATTCCTTATCATCATTTGCCAGAATAAATGCCAGAATAACACTTGATAACTCAACCACAATATACACAAATGACGCATACTGTCTGAGTAAATACACAATTCCTACCATTGTAGCTAATTGAAGTATTAAAGCAATAAGTACTGTTATGCCACGGGTAATACCTGATATTTTTGCTTTTAATAAATTCATTTTAACTCTATACTCCTTAATCAAACGATAGTTTTTATTATCTCTTAATTTTCATTCCATGTCAATATCTGTGTTAAAACTATTATCGCTAAATAGTACAAAATTTATCTATAACTGCATAAAAAAGTGATAAATGTTGAAAACTTTATTTGATTCATCTATAATCTAATAGAATCAAAATGTCTACATTTTTATGAAAGGAATATATAATCATTATGAAACTGCAAATTAGCGAATCATTAAAAGAGATAAAGCCCGGATTAAAGCATCTTCTGGATGTTCTCCTTGAAGAATACGGTTATGTTTCTATTCTTGCACAGGAATCCGCAGGCAAAAACTACCGGGTATCCAAATCTGGTATTTCTATCGCTGACAGTACTCTGACTGCCGGCAGGGGAGTCGTCATAAAGGTGTACGATTCAAAAGGATACGCAGAATATTCTTTTAATACACTTGACGATAAAACCTTTAATACTGTACCCGATATAATAAGAGAAAAGCTCGTTCCTATGACAGGCCTTCTTCCTGATTCCGTAACGGAAAGTAATTATCCGAAATTGAACGATGAAACCGTCTCTTTTTCTAAGGCTTCTGATTATTCTGTATCACCTTTTGAACTTGGTGATGATGTTATTCTTAACAAACTTCGTTCAATTCATGAACACGCTCTGGGATACGACAAAGAAATTCTTGATTGTCCCACCGTATATCAGTATATGAAAACGGATAAGATTTTTTTATCTGAAAAAAAGGATTTAGAACAGAGTCTTATGTGGTCTACAGGTGTGGTTCAGCCAATTGCCTCTTTAAACGGCAGGACTCACTACTACTACAGTCCTGTTTCTGCAATGGGTGGTGCCGAGATTTTAGATTATCTTGATGATAAGGTTGAAATGTCATGTAAATCTGTTTTAGAACTGCTTAACAGTACTGCCATTACTCCCGGTGAATATGATGTTATCTGTATGCCTGATGTAACAGGTATGATTGCTCATGAAGCCTTCGGACATGGTGTAGAGATGGATATGTTTGTTAAAAAACGTGCTTTAGCAGAAAAATATATCGACCAGTATGTTGCTTCTCCTATTGTAACAATGCACGATAAGGCTTCTGACTCTATTGAAGCAGGTTCCTACTTCTTTGATGATGAAGGAATTATCAGCAAGGACACGGTTATCATTGAAAACGGTATTTTAAAACGCGGAATAAGTGACCTTCAGACTTCTATGCATTTAAATACAGTTCCAACCGGTAACGGGCGCCGTGAATCCTACGAACACAAGGCTTACACCCGTATGACTAACACATATTTTGAAAAAGGAACGGATAAACTCGAAGATATGATAGCTTCTGTCGAAAACGGTTATCTTCTTGAAAATGCAAGCTGCGGTATGGAAGACCCGAAAAACTGGGGTATCCAGTGCATGGTTAATGTTGCCCGTGAAATTAAAGACGGAAAACTTACCGGAAAAATATGTTCACCTGTCGTTTTGTCGGGATATGTTCCGGATTTACTTAAGTCTATCTCTATGATTTCAGATGATTTTCATCTGTCCGGTTCCGGTTTTTGCGGAAAAGGCTACAAGGAATGGGTTAAAGTATCTGATGGCGGGGCTGCTATAAAAGCACA
The DNA here is from genome assembly GCA_902786515.1 of uncultured Lachnospiraceae bacterium. Taxonomy (GTDB): domain Bacteria; phylum Bacillota; class Clostridia; order Lachnospirales; family Lachnospiraceae; genus UBA2821. The sequence continues at coordinate 34,710 of CADADA010000022.1, forward strand.
TGTAAAATTAGGTTAGTGAGGTCTTTAATTATGCTGAATATTATTTTGGAAGAATTAAAAAAACAGAATACAGAGCATTATCTGATAAATGAAAAACGTTCTACTGTTAATGAACTGTATTTTATAAAAAGAAATCTTGACATGAGAAGGATTAACAATGTTACTAAATACGAATTGACTGTTTATAAGGATTTTGAAAAGGACGGCATGAAAATGCGCGGCTCTTCTACCTGTAATCTGTATCCCGGAATGGCTTCGGAAGAAATTGCTAAAAAGATTACGGATACTTTGCATGCTGCTTCATTTGCATGCAACCCGTTTTTTGAATTTCCAAAACCTTGTGTTGCATCACAGGAGAAAACTGATTTTCCGGCAGAAAAGACTCTCTCGGATGCAGTATCTGCAATCTATGAAGCTGATAATGACAGTGAAGGTTTTATTAACTCCGCAGAACTTTTTGCCGAGAATAATATTTTTCATACCGTTTCTTCGTGGGGAACAGATGTAACCTATTCTTCTCATTCCATTCACGGAGAATATGTCACTCAATGCTGTTCACCTGAGGATGTAGAAACCTATCAGGACTTCCACTACATTGATTTGGATAAAGACGCTCTGGTTTCTAAAGTAAAACGTGCCATAGAACTTACAAAGTCACGTGCTATTGCAAATAAATGCATGGTCAGCGGTAAAATAAAATTAATACTGTCAGGTCAGTATGTGTCTGATTTACTGCATTTTTACTCAGAACGTGCAGCTGCTTCGATGATTTACCCTCATTATTCTGACTTTGAATTAAATAAACAGGTTCAGTCGGACAGTATATCAGGTGACAAATTGAATATATCACTTACTTCTGACACTCCTTTTTCAAAAGAAGGTATTCCTATGAAAGAACGTTCTCTTATAACGGACGGAGTTTTAAATACTATTCACGGTTCTTCACGATTTAGTTATTATTTAAACATCGAACCTACAGGTGTATATGAGGGAATCAAAGTCGTTCCCGGAACAACCTCATTAAACGAGATGGAATCAGGAAGATATCTTCATGTAGTCAATTTCTCAGATTTTCAGATGGATGCGATGTCAGGAAGATTTGGCGGAGAATTCCGTCTGGCCTTTTATTGTGATGGTGATAAAGTAATACCGATTACAAACGGCTCTGTATCAGGAAGCATTTTAGAATTAGCCGGTAATATACGTCTTTCTTCAGAAACCCAAAAGCTTAAAAACTATGAGGGACCATTTGCAATCGAAATTAATGAAGCAAATATTGGATAAATGAGTTTAAAAAAAAAGAGTTCGCGAACGAACTCTTTTTTTTATGTTAATTATGCATTCCAAATCTCTTTTGCGTAGTCAATGATTGTTCTATCACTTGAGAACTTACCTGCATTTGCTGTATTCATGAAACATTTTCTTCTGAATCCATAAATGTCATTTGCGTAATCCTGATTAGCTTTTAATCTTGTATCGCAATATGGTATGAAGTCTAAGAATAAGAAATAGTTATCAGGAATATGCCATGAAGCACCCTCTAATAATGAATCATATAATTCCTTAAACATTCCTGTTCCATCATCGCTGAATGTACCATCTACTAATGTATCTACTACTTTCTTAATTCTTGGATTCTCATTGTAAAGCTTCTTAGCATCATATGTATCTTTGATTGCCTCGATATCTTCTACCTTTGCACCAAAGATGTAGTTGTTCTCTTCGCCCGCCTGCTCAACAATCTCAATGTTTGCTCCATCATATGTACCAAGTGTAACTGCACCGTTTAACATGAACTTCATGTTAGATGTACCTGAAGCCTCTGTACCTGCTGTAGAAATCTGCTCTGAGAAATCTGCTGCCGGAGTAATCTTCTCAGCATATGATACGCAATAGTTAGATACAAACACAACCTGCATCTTATCTTTCATCTCAGGATCATTTGCAATCATCTTGCTGATTTCGTTGATATACTTAATAATACCTTTTGCTCTGATATATCCAGGAGCTGACTTTGCACCAAAGATATAACATGTTGGCTTGAAGTTCTTAATTCTTCCTTCTTTGATTCCATAATATGTATCAAGGATAGAGAACGCATTTAACAACTGACGTTTGTACTCATGAAGTCTCTTAACCTGTACATCGAAAATGAAGTCAGGATTTACATCGATATCTTCTTTTGCTTTGATGTAATCAGCAAGCTGCTGCTTCTTAATCTTCTTGATTTCATCGAATCTCTTAATAACTTCTTTGTCATCAGCAAACTTCTCTAAATCTTTTAACTTATCAAGATTTGTAATCCACTCATTACCAATCTTATCGTTAATAAATCCTGCAAGTTCCATGTTAGCTAATGCAAGCCATCTTCTCTGTGTAATACCGTTTGTCTTGTTGTTGAAACGCTCAGGATAAATCTTATACCATTCTTTTAATGTGTCTGTCTTAAGAATCTCTGTATGAATCTGTGCAACACCATTTGTAGAATGGCTGGCATAGATTGCAAGTCTTGCCATCTGGATTACTACCCAGTCATTTCCATAAGGTGTATCAATAATCTGGTAATTCTTCTTCTCTTCCTCTGAGATGCCAAACTTATCTAAATCTTTTAATAAAGCTTTGTTAATCTTGTCAACATACTTGTAAACATTAGGAATAACTGACTTGAATAACTTCACGCTCCATTTTTCAAGAGCCTCTGCCATAACCGTGTGGTTTGTATAAGCAAATACTTCTTTACAAATCTTAAGAGCTTTTGCGAATGTAAGTCCCTCTTCCTCAACTAATATACGGCACAATTCAGGTATAGATACAACAGGATGTGTATCATTCAACTGTACTGCATACTCATCACCTAATTTAGAGAAATCATTTCCATATTTTGCTTTGTATTTTTTAACAATATCCTGTAATGAAGCACTTGAGAAGAAATACTGCTGTTTTAATCTCAACTTCTTACCTGCATCTGTTGAATCATTAGGATAAAGAACACTCGTAATAGCTTCTGCCTCATTCTTCTCTTTTACAGACTTGTCATACTTCTGGGCATTGAATAAATCAAAGTTGAATTCTTCAACCGGCTCAGCCTGCCATAATCTTAATGTATTAATCATATTAGCGCCATATCCGATAATAGGTGTATCATATGGAACTGCCCATACTGACTGACCCTTGAAGTTAATCATAACCTTATCTTCTTCACGTCTTACTGACCATGGATCACCAAATTTTGTCCAGTTATCAGCTGTCTCTTTCTGGAAACCATTCTCAAAATACTGTTTGAAAATACCATAACGATAACGGATACCATAACCATTCACAACAATATTCTGTGTTGCTGCAGAATCAAGGAAACATGCGGCAAGTCTTCCAAGACCACCATTACCCAGTGCATTATCCTCAATATCTTCAAATACATTGATATCAATGCCATTTTCTGAGAATAATTCTGTCAACTGATCCATAAGCCCAAGACTTAAAAGATTGTTATATACAAGTCTACCAATCAGGAACTCTGCTGAAAGATAACATACTTTCTTTCTGTCAGTATCCCATGACCACTGATTTGCAATACTCTTCATCGCTGCTTTCGATACTGCATTGTACAATTCAACAGTTGAAGCATCTTTTACAGTCTTATTGTAGTCAAGATCCAAAATAGTTACAATGTTTTCCTTAAATGTACTCATTCCTTTAATTTCTCCTATCTTATTCATTTATTTCTTCCTCTTCTTCAGGAAGTCTTGCATAAAACTCAGCGAGTTTATATAACTTTTTAGCGTATGCTTTCTTGAGACATCCTTTTGTCATTCTCCACTTCCAGTTGTCTCCCAGTGTAGACGGTGTATTCATCCTTGCCTCATTACCTAGTCCCAGAATATCCTGTACCTGGAAAATCGCAATAGCCGCAACACTTGCATAAGCAGTTCTCAAGACTGCATCAGGAATATCATCCTTTGATGTAACACCAAGATATTCCATCGCATATTTTAATTCTTTCTTAGTCTTGGCTGCAAAATAGCCTGCCACAGTTTCATTATCATGAGTTCCGCCATAAACGAGTGAATTTGGCTGATAATTATGTGGAAGATGGTCATTTGAAGGACCGCCTTCAAAAGCAAATTCAATTATCTTCATTCCCGGATATCCGGTCTCTCTTAAGAGTTCCTTAACGGCAGGATTCACAATTCCTAAATCTTCTGCAATAATCTGTGCATCGCCGATAGCTGAATCAATGGCATCCGTAAGTTTCTTTCCAGGACCCTTTCTCCATTCACCTGTCTTAGCACTCTTGCTTCCTGCTGGAATTGAATAATAGTTTACAACTCCTATGAAATGATCGATTCTAATCAAATCATATAATTCAGAGTTGCTTCTCATTCTCTCTTTCCACCATTCAAATCCGGCATTCTCCATGGCTTCCCAATTATATAATGGATTACCCCATAGTTGTCCATCCTCTGAAAATGCATCCGGTGGAACTCCGGCCACATTAATCGGCTTAACGTCTTCATCTAATTCAAATAATTCCTTATGTGCCCATACATCCGCACTATCCATAGCAACATAAATTGGTATATCACCAATCATAAATATTCCGTTTTCATTTGCATATGTACGTAACTCATCCCACTGCTCAAAGAACTTAAACTGACAGAACTTCCAGAAGTCAATATCATCTTTTAATTCTTCTTTGTACCTGTCAACAGCCTCCGGACTTCTGAACTTAATGTCATCATCCCACTGCTGCCACTCAACATTGTCAAAGTGGAACTTTACAGCCATATACAAACTGTAATCATCAAGCCAATATGCATTTCTCTCAACAAAATCTGCATACTCCTGTGTCTGCATATGGTCACTGTTTTCGTATGCCACTCTCAACACTTCAAACCTTGATTCAAAAATCTTGGCATACTCTACATATTCAACATTGCTTATCCAATCGTACTGTTTAATATCCTTTGTAGTGATCAAACCCTCCTCTACAAGCGTATCTAAATCAATAAAATAAGGATTGCCTGCAAATGCCGAAAACGACTGATATGGACTATCTCCATAACTTGTAGGTCCTACCGGAAGTACCTGCCAGTATGTCTGTCCCGCATCAACGAGAAAATCAACAAACTTGTATGCTTCTTTTCCGAGTGTACCAATACCATACGGCGATGGTAAACTTGAAATCGGCAACAATAATCCGGCACCACGCTGTAGTCCCTGTGCTTTTTTAGATATTGTATCTCCAGCCATATTCTTCACCTCATTATTATAAATTTCCATAACACATAAATATTTTATCATCTCATTTGTGTATAGTCAATACAATATTTAAAAAACGTTTGATTGTTTCGAAACTTTTCTAAAATTTGTATTGATTTTTAATATATAAAATATTATAATATAAGAATATCAAATATGAAAGGATTTTTTCTATGGTTACACTTAAAGATATTGCCGGCAGACTCGGAATTGCCACCAGCACTGTCTCAAAGTGCTTGAATAATGCCGATGACATAAGCGATGAGACAAAACAGCTTGTTTACGATACTGCTCTTGAAATGGGATATAAAATTAAAAGACGAAAAAATAATATAGGAATGTCTGAGCGCAGAGTCTGTATCCTGATTGACAATATGGAATACGAGAACCATGACCAGTTTGGTTTCGACCTTATTCTCGGATTTAAGACTTCTGCTACCACCAGAAACTGGCAGGTTGATATTATTCCGATTAATCTGAATGCATCCTATACACTTGCAAACAATTATGACTCGTTCATGCTTCAGAATCAATATAGCGGAGCTTTTTTAATCGGTTTTTCAATGCACAATGATTATTTTACCCAAATTAGGAAGACTAAAATCCCTACCGTACTTTTTGATAATCATATTAATGATAATATGAAAGTTGGATATGTTGCCACTGACTGTTATGATGGAATCCATCATGCCATAGAGCATTTAAAAGAACTCGGGCATAAAAAAATAGCCTTTTTGAATGGTACAAAAAGTACTATGATTTCTGAAGAACGTCTGAAAGCATTTATACAGATTATGGACGAACTTAACCTGACTGTATATGATGATTTGATGGAAAACGGCTACTACGTACCTAATTCAGCAAAATATCATGTGCCTCATTTTCTTTCTGCCGGTGCGACTGCCATTGTTTGTGCAAGTGATCTGATTGCCTCAGATGTCATTAATGAAGTGACAAGACACGGATACTCAGTCCCTGATGATATAAGTGTAATCGGTTTTGATGACCTGCCTTTTTCGGCGAATCTCACACCGCCTTTGACTACAATAAGACAAGACCGTCTGAGCCTTGGCAAAAGTGCACTTATGCTCTTAGACGGTCTTATAAACGATCTTCCTATAAGCAGAATGATTTTACATGCAAAATTAGTTGAAAGAAACTCCACTGCTCATGTCAAGACAAAGCTGATTTAGAATCGTTGATTTATTAATTTATTGTACCAGTATGGCACCTGATGCCTTCCGGACTGTGACCGAATCCTGTAGCTCACGTTTTCCATCACAGTCCACACTTTTATAATCACAGCATAATTTCCATTTTCCTTTTTCTAACTCTATCTGCACGTCATCCTCTGAAGGATTATATATAACACATATCTGTTTTGTATCTTTCTCAAACCCGGATGCATTTACATAAAACTGGACAACACCATCATCCTGCACTACTTTGATATTTTTCTTTATCTGCTCACTATTCTCCATTCTTAACGAAGGATGTAATGCTCTGAATCTGATGAGATTCTTATAATATGTATACATATCATAATACTCTTCCCGGTTAAGATTATCCCATTTTATAGAATTAACCTTATCTCCCGCTCTTACACTGTCATGTACAAAGTTTCCTTCATCATCAACCTTTGTTCTCATCAGTTCTTCTCCTGAATGAATCAGAATTCCACCCTGGCAGGTAAACAGTATTAAAGCGGCAAGTTTATTCTGACTGATTTTTTCTTCGAATGTAATTCCAGGATTTGCCAGTTCCATTTTATCAAATAATGTGTGATTGTCATGACATGACACATAATTTATCACACGCTGAGGTGAATCTGACCATAAAGGTGCAGCCATCACACCATTTAATACTTCTTTAGTATTTTTCGTATTATTGCTGATGTATCCTTTTTCGTCATACTCAAATACGCTTCCCTTCATCCCATCTCTTAACTCATCATTAAATAGAGCGATTCTGTTCAGCTTATCTGCATTATTCTGGTTTGCCATGAGAATGCCCGGTTTAGACACTTCTGTCTCCATATCCCAGCCTTCTCCATACATAATAATCTCTTTATCAACCTTATCCACTGCTTCTCTGACAGCATTCATCGTATCTACATCTATAAGCCCCATCAAATCAAATCTGAATCCGTCCATATGATATTCTTCTGCCCAGTATTTTACTGAATCAGCTATAAATTTACGAACCATGCTTCTCTCAGTAGCCACGTCATTTCCACATCCTGAACCATCTGAGTATTTTCCATCCGGTGTCATCCTGTAGAAATAATCCGGTACAATTTTATTCATGCAAAAACTTGTCTCATATGTATGATTATACACTACGTCCATAATTACAGCGATTCCGTTATCATGCAATGTCTTTATCATTTTCTTTAATTCATAAATTCTTGCTTTTCCATCTGCAGGATTGGTAGAATATGTTCCCTCCGGCACATTATAATTCTTCGGGTCATATCCCCAGTTATAAGCATTTTCATCATGCTCGTCCACTGAACCATAATCTGCAATAGGAAGCAGGTGAACATGTGTCACACCGAGCTCTTTTAAATAATCCATACCGGCACTTATTCCACCACTGTTTTTAAGACCTGTCTCACACACGCCAAGAAATTTTCCGGCATATTTTGCATTAACAGAACTATCTATTGTGAAATCTCTCACATGCATTTCATAAATTACCGCATCCGTAATCTTCTTTCCCGAAAAAGGCTTTTTATCGTTTTCCCATCCTTCAGGATTAGTCTTATTAAGATTCAACAGCATCGCCCTGTCCCCATTAATACCGACTGCTTTTGCATAAGGGTCGCATGCAATACTCACACTATCTCCCCTTGTAACCTTATAGTCATAATATTTGCCTTCATAATCTGAAGAAAGCTCCGACTGCCATACCCCGTTTTTCACGCACTCCATGGTAATCTCTTCCTGAACCTTATCTTCTGATATATCTCCATTTTCAAATATCAGGACAGATACTTCATCTGCTCCCGGAGCCCACACTCTTAAAAATATACTTTCTCCGTCAAATGTTACTCCTAAATCATCCCCGTCATAAGTATATTTCTCCTCAAATTCTTTTGTTGAATATTCTTCGTTCACGCCCATTTCTCCTTACTTAACAATACTTATCAATTATTATAAACTAAAAAAAAGAGATAATCAACGTGATTATCTCTTTTTATATGTTTCAAAAATTATTTTACTTTAATTGTAATTGTCTTTGTTGCCTTTTTGAAGTTTGTTGTAGCTGCAGCTGTAACAGTAATCTTAACAGTACCTTTCTTGCCTGTTAATGTTACTTTACCTTTTGCATTTACTTTAGCAATCTTTTTGTTTCCTGACTTGTAAGATAATTTTCCGTTACCCTTTGTAAGTTTTGCACAAAGACTAAATGCTTTGTCAGATTTCTTCTTTGATATAGAAGTCTTTACTTTAATAGTCTGAGCAGCCTGTACAATCTTAAATGTCTTTGTAACAGATCCTTTGTACAATCCCTTAAATGTAATCTTAACCTTTGCAGTACCTGCATTCTTATTTGAAGAGTAAGAAAGTGTATAATCTGTACCCTTCTTAAGTTTCTTAGAATTGTATTTTACTGTTACTGAAGGCTTAATTGCCTTTCCTGTATAGGTCTTCTTAGAAATTGAACTTACAGTTACATCACCTGAGATGTCTGTAGCTTCACCTTCAACAAGTACTGTTGCTGAGCATGCATCTACTGAAACTGTTCCTGCAACTGTTCCGAGTACTTCATTTCCGGCCTTATCGCCTTCTACATACTTGTTCCATACTCCATCAGGAAGATCGATATTAACTGCCTTGCTATTTGGATTGTAGATTACTACAATAGCATCTTCTCCTTCATAGCCTGAAATCACATTCTCTACAACTCCACCAACAGCCAATGTCTTATCACCTGACTCAGATGTTGCATATTCATTGACATATGATGTATTAATTGTTTTCAAACATCTGTTAATATCAGCTTCACTAGTCATTCTGAGTGAAGGATGAGCATTTCTGAATGCAATAAGTCCCTTATAATAATCATTAACAGCTTCATATTTTTCTATTGATAAATCGCCCCACTTAATGCTGTTCTCAGCACTTGGAGAAGCATAGCTGTTTGAATCAAATGTACCATCAGCTTTTACCTTTGTTCTTAACATTTCTTCACCTGCAAGGATAAATGGAATACCCTGAGATGTAAATGTAATTGCTGCTGCAAGATTGTTCTGCTTAACTCTTGAATCAAATGAATCAGTTCCGTTAGAACTTGCAATCTTGTCCCAGAGAGTTAAGTTATCATGACAAGATGAGTACTGAATCATCTGTAAAGGATCACTTTCAAGTCCTGTCCAGCTTGCCTGTGCTGCAGAGCATGCTGCAATATCAGAAGCCTTTCCTACTGCACCGTTAACATAACCTTTGTCAGTTGCTGTGAATACACTTCCCTTTAAAGCATCTCTTAAGAAGTCGTTAAAGTATGCAAATCCAGGAGTATCAGAACTATTTCCCTGAGTTGCAAGTTTCACTCCGTCCTTTGTAGGAATTGTTGCCGGAATTGTCCAGCCTTCACCATAAAGGATGATAGAAGGGTCTTCTTCATGAAGCTTCTCTGTAATTGCATTAATTGTATCAATATCAATTAATCCTACAAGGTCAAATCTGAATCCATCGATATGATATTCATCATGCCAGTATAATACAGACTGTACTATATATTCACTCATCATTGCTCTCTCAGATGCAACATCATTACCACATCCGGAACCGTTTGTTCCTCTGTAGCAATATCCCGGTACAATCTGATTGAAACAGAAATTTGTGCTGTATGTATGGTTGTAAACAACGTCCATAATAACACCTATTCCTGAATTATGTAATGACTGAACCATCTGCTTAAATTCTTTAATTCTTACTTCTCCATTATATGGATCTGTTGAATAAGATCCTTCAGGAACGTTGTAGTTCTTTGGATCATATCCCCAGTTATACTGGTCTTTGTCAAGCTTTGTCTCATCTACAGTAGCATAATCATATGCCGGATTAATCTGTACATGTGTAACACCTAACTGCTCAAGATAATCTAAACAGGTAGATTTTCCTGCAGAATTCTTTGTTCCTTTTTCTGTAAATGCTAAATATTTTCCTCTGTTTGCTTCACTTACACCAGACTCTGAATCATACGAGAAATCTCTAACCTGAATCTCCCAGATTGAGCAATCTGTATAATTCACGTTCTTACCAAAGTAAGGATTTACATCCTTATCCCATCCTTCAGGATTTGTTGAATCCATATCAATAACCATAGCTCTGTCACCGTTTACACCAACAGCCTTAGCATATGGATCACAAGTTTCATTAGATGTTCCATCATTAAATGTAACTTTGTATGTATAATATGTCTTGTTCAAATCACCGTTCTCTGTAGCTGACCAAACACCGTTTGTACCAAGTACCATAGGTATTTCCTTAATGAAGCTCTCTGTATCCTCTGTAAGATTTCCTTTTGAATCTTTTACAGCCTCTCCCTTATTGTAAAGCTTTACAGATACAGAAGCTGCTGTAGGAGCCCATACCTTAAATACTGTAGCATCCTTTGTCCAATTAGCACCAAGATCAGTACCCGTGTATGTATACTCTTTTTCAAAATCTTCACTTGAATAGTAGTCAGGCAATGGAACAGCATAATCAGCATCATTAAAGCTTACAATATACTTAATACCGTTCATAGTAGCTTCCTTGATGTCAATCTCTTTATCTAATACGATAGTTGTATTGACACTGCCTTCTTCCATTGGTGATACGGCGGCAATATCAAGTTTATTTCCATTGCCATCCTTTACACCAAGAACTGACTCTACATCCGTAATAGGATCTTTTTCTAATGAAGCCGGATTAACATTGAATGTTACATTAATCTTTGTATACTTTCCGTTATCATCTTTTGCTAATTCGAGGTCTGTGATAACACAACCCTTTACTGTCTCAGTATCATCGATAGTTCCTCCTGCAACCTTAGATGTAATATAGTACTTAAGTGTTCCACCTGCGTAATTAATTGTATCAATGAACTGATCAGCATCGACATCCTTCTCTGTCCATTCACCTGCTGTTCTTACGATGTAACCAATTTTTGATGTTCCTACTGCTACATTAATAGTAGTTACACCCCATGTCTTTCCATCGATTTCTTCCGTAGTGTCAAATGTATAAGCCGCACCATCAGCATTAGGTGCCCATGACCATACATCCCATGCACTATATGCATTGTCTTCTCTGAAGTAATACAACTTAACTGTCAGAGTAGATGCAGCTTCTGCTTTCTGAATATCTGAAGCTGCAAAAACTACTGTACTTAAGAGCATTACAACCGCCATAATTAATGACTGAATTCTCTTTGTTTTCTTCATAGAATCCTCCTTTTATTTTTTTAATACTTTGACCTTGTATCTCCTCCATTGTAGCACAATATTAACAAAAATGAAACTAGAATTTGCAGGAATTTTGTACTATTTCAATATAAGCGGGCTTATTTTTTTGAAATCTCCATCTATAACTTTGTAAGTTGCTTCTACCTTCTCCGGTTCTTCATCAAATGGTGATATTTCCGTATATATGTACAACGAATCCATTCCCACACCTCTTGCTCCGGCAATGTCTGATGAACCGTCATTTCCTATCATAATTGACTCTTTTATATTCAGATTATATTTCTTTATTAATCTGTTAAAAAAGTTCTCTGACGGTTTCTTCCATTCTTCTTCAGAAGAAATCATAATTCCATCAAAATAATCCCAAAGTCCAAGATATCTTATCTCAGGCGTCGTAAAGGTACTCTGTGCATTGGAAAGCAGATATATCTTCTTGTTTTTTTCTTTCAGTTCCTTAAAAAACTCCGGCACTCCATCATAATACTTTATAAATTCAGTTGAAACAATTCTAAACATTTCACCTGTAAACCGGACGAGTTCATCACTGGCATGAACTCCCTTCTGCTCATATAACGCTTTGAATACATAGTCGATATTTATCTCAAAATATTTTTTCCCTTCAAATTTCTTATCCTCTATTTTACAAAGTCTTCGATATTCTTTTTTTAATTCGTCAGGTGTATATATCGCACCTTGAAATCCATACATCTCTGTCATTTTATCCCACAAAACAGGTATCTGTTCGTCTGTCCTGATATCAACAAGTGTTCCATACAAATCAAAAATATAATTCTTATACATGCTTTATCTCCTTTTATTTCCTTTATTTTCATACATTTTTTTATCTGCATCCTGCACAGCATCTTTTATTTTAACATTCACACCGTCATAGGATGATATTCCATAAGAAAACTGCATATAAACAGCTTCATCTATCAGCCTGCACGGTTCTTTGAATGCATTTTTTAGTTTTCCGACCAGTTTCTCAGCTTCATCCTGCTCTGACCTGCAAAGAATTATAAATTCATCCCCTCCATATCTGTAGAGTTTCGCCTTAGAATCCATAACATTGCTTGTTATATAAGAAAAATATCTTATATAGATATCTCCGTTATTGTGTCCATATGTGTCATTTACTTTTTTCAAATAGTCCAAATCTATAAAGATTATAGTCCCTGAATTTTTCTTTTCGGTTTCATTTTTTATTTCCAAATCAAATGCTTTTCTATTATAGCATGCGGTCAGGGAATCAATCTTATAGGTAGTCTTCATTTCATTAAACTTATCTTCCATACGTGATATTCTGAATTGTTCCCTGACAAGTTCATACATAATATCATCATATTTTTTGTTATAAGTCTCTAAAATCTTGTTATAATCTACAACCAAATCAAAATATTCCTGTTTTGGAACTTTATCACCCTGAAGCTGATAGATTGTCATAAGCCTTCTGTAAATCTGTTTTTTACTGCCGCATATATTCGGGTTTTTAATCAGTCTCTTACATATCTTCGCTGCCTGATCTAAATCTCCCTTTCTTACAGAATAATCTATAAACGGAAGGTGAACATCTTCATTTTCCATTACTCCAAGACTGTTTTTTTCTGTTGTGCGTACCAGATATTCTAAATACTCATTCATCACTGTATTTACATATTTTTCATCACTGTTACTAATTCTCAGTTTTACGAAAAGGGTACACATCGTAAATAGTTCATCATACTCAGGTGCCTTATTGATTAGCTCCCTGAACAGCCTGTATGTTTCTACAACTTTTTTTTCATCACCTATAGCCGCATAACAATAAACAAGATTATTGTAACTCATAACCTTAAATATGTTTTTAACTTCATCACTATCAAATGCTTCCTGCGACATAAGAATATATTCAATGGCCTTATCATAAAAGCCTGTTTCGAACAAACTAAAAGCTGCCATATTATACACTTCGTAGTTATCAATCGGATTCAATTCCAGTTTTTGGTATTTTAATGCATACTCTACCACTTTTGGACTTAATCCCACATAATTATAATAATTGAGATAAGCCTTATAAAGAAAGCCTTTCGCTTTTGTACTCTTAATTCTGACTTCACCAATATCGCACAACGACAATAAAGGTTCCCAATACTTATTTTCATTGCTTAAGATAATCTGCTGACTTATCCTTGATATATATTCTGCATTTTCTTCATAATTGTCTGATTCAGATATGTATTTAATTCCTTTATCTATCGCCTCAGATATGCCACTTTCCAAGAGACACACCTTTTCAAATGATGCCATATTCATGTAGAAGTCCTCCCAATCAAATCTAACATTTCCATTATAACATATAAAAAAAAGATTTGCACCGTAATTTCAAATAACGAAAAAAAAAGAACCGTAGTTGGTTCTTTCATCCCGTACCTTCAAAACTACACACATAAGATTTAACTTCTGACATTTTCCTAAACCGTTTATGGTCAAGCCCTCGACCTATTAGTATCAGTCAACTTAACATG
>CADADA010000023.1 GCA_902786515.1 uncultured Lachnospiraceae bacterium
ATTATTGGAACTGGCAGGTAAATATCCATGGATTCAGGAGATATTAGTAGAACTCATAGAATTCATGCAGGATCCGGAGGAGGCGCTTACTATGTATTCAAGTATATTGGCAGAGACGGATAGAATATCGATAGAGCATGATAACGAAAAGTTAAGGGAGATGATAGCACAGGATAAGCTCGTGATAGAAGAGAAGGATAAGAAAATTATTGAAATAATGGACTATTTAAAGATGAAAAATATATCATTACCCAATTATATCGTAGGTGTTGATGGGTAGTAATAAACGAATATAAATGTGGAGAGGTCGTGAAGGCTTCTTCACTTTTATGTTATATGGCTGCATTTTTTGATATTTAACTATTGTATGCTTAATGAATAATGGTGTTATGCTATATATAGCACCGGCAGATGAAAGGCTTTATAAAAATTGTTACGTCTGCCGTGATTTTATATATGGAGGATGATTAAGCATGGGAGAGACTTATGGATATGTTCGTGTGAGCAGCAAAGATCAAAATGAGGAAAGGCAAATGATTGCAATGAAGCGGGCGGGTGTGTCGGAACAGTATATTTTTATGGATAAGCAGTCAGGCAAGAGTTTTGAGCGTCCGGCGTACCAGAAAATGGTGGAAGTATTGAAAGAAGGTGATTTGTTTTATGTACTCAGTATAGACAGGTTGGGAAGGAACTACGAAGAGATACAGAATCAATGGAGGATTCTGACAAAAGAGATTAAAGTAGACATTTGTGTGATTGATATGCCACTGTTGGATACAAGAAACGGAAAAGATCTCATGGGTACCTTTATAGCTGACCTTGTGTTACAGATACTTTCATTTGTAGCTGACAACGAGAGAACAAATATAAAAAAAAGGCAGGAACAAGGCATTGCGGCAGCCAAGGCAAATGGAGTAAAGTTTGGCAGACCTGAAATACCGATACCTGAAAACTTTTATGAAATCGTGAAAAAATGGGAAAACGGCGAGCTGAAATTTGATGATGCAATAAAGGAGTGTGGCATTAGTGCATCGACATTTTACCGTCGTTTACGGGAGTATCGGAAACAAATAAAGGATTAGAAATTCTTAGGAGTATAATATTAATCATAATCAGGGGAGTATTAAATGAAGATAAGCAGTAAAAAAACTATCAAAAAGTCTACTTTCTGACAGTTCAACATATACGACAAATTTTACCATAAATCGTGCTTTTTGTCTAGACTTTATTTTTGGGACTTCAAGTCTCAGATGTCTTAGAATTTGTTTAATTTATCACAAATTTTATCTTTTGAAATCTCATGTGAGAGTACATAGAAAAATTTTTTGAAGGAAAATATTGGAGATGTCAAAATGTAGGCTTATTTGCAGAGATATACTTTTTGATAATCAAAAAACATAAATGTTATTAAATGGTGCTAAAGTGATAAAATCGGGGGTATGTAATACAAATAAATAACGGAGGAGGATAACTAAAGCTTTTTGATAACATTTGTGAAGAAATAAGGAGGAAAAATATGGGAAACATGAAATTCTTAAAATCCAGGGGAGCATTGATGGCATTTAGTCTGTTTGTTCTTGTGTCGAGTCAGTGCATCAGTGGTAATGTAAAATCTGTAAAGGCAAGTGAGTTGAATGACAATCTATTCGACAAACACATTGTTTAAAAATGACAATAAAACTGTTTTGGTAAAAAGCTCATCTGCAACAGGAAAAGTGATAACAAAACTTGAAAAGGGTAAGACCTATTACATAAGAATACGAACATATAAAAAAGTATCAGGTAAAAATATTTGTAATGGGTGGTCAGTAAAGAAAAAGGTGAAGGTAAATAAATAGTAAATTGAGTAAAGACAATAGAGAAAACATAAAACGCAAGGCAAATCAGCAGATTAATTGCTGGCCTTGCGTGGTAGTGTCAAGTGACTTGTGAAAAATCAGAGCCAAAGAAAAAGGCTCATTCGAACCTTGAAAAGTGCAGATAATGAATATTACTCAACAGATAAAATAGTAGAGAAGATTTGTAATCTTACTTTCGTAAAAAAGGATGGTGATTGGTTAATAATAATAAGTGAGTAAAAATATGCTTTAGTGAAAGGATGGTTTATATGAAAAAGATAAGAAGAATTATATTTTTGTTTTTGCTGATGCTGATAATCGGATATAATGGGGAAAAAGATTTATTAATAGCAAATGCCAAAACTTCATTTGCAAGTTTAGAGAACACGTATCCGTCTATGAGTAAATGGAATAGCAGTTATAAGTCTAAAGCTTGGGAGTGCCACGGATTTGCATGTATGATTGCTGATAAATATACTGATACAGATCCGTATACATGGACTAAGGTAAATAATTTTAATAGTTTAAAACCGGGAGATTTGATTAGATTTAATAGACCACATTCTATTTTAGTAACAGGTGTAAGTGGCGATACAATTGAATATGTTGATTGCAACCGCGTAGCTAAGAATACAGTAAAGTGGCATAACGTTATCAGTCGAAATAATCTGACATCTAGGTTTGGAAGCTTATCAGCAGTATGGGTATCACCATCAACAGGGGATCAACCGTCTGAACCGGATCCTGTTATTAATAATGGACCGGTATTTAATGATATTCATTTTGATAGTATAGATAAAAACGGATTTACACTATCTTGTTCTGTTGGTAATTGCGGTCTTGTCAAAGTAAATATTGAGTCAGTTGATAGTGGAAAAACAATTTCAAATAGTTATACATCAGATTTTTCAAATATCAGTTGCCAGTTTAATGTAAGTAGTTTGCCGGCAGAAACAGGTCGTTATAACGTTTATATTTATGCTTATTCTACTCAATCAGGAGGAAATGAGACATTACATAAAGTGACCTATGGAGATACGTTATACATGGTTACATTACCAAGTACGGAAAATAACATTAGCGGTTCATATTTGTTGGATCCGCTCGTGTTTGATTATGAATTTTATGCAAGGCTCAATCCTGATTTAGAACAGGTTGGAATTGTAACAAAAGAACAATTAGAAAGCCATTGGGTAAACAGTGGTGCAGCTGAAGGAAGATGGGGGTGTGCTACTTTTAATTCAGAAGATTATTTAGTATTTAATTCAGATTTGAAGGCTTCATTTGGAAATGATTATTTAGCAGCAATTCGTCATTTTTTACAGGTTGGAATATCTGAGCTTCGTGCTGGAAGCAGATTGTTTTCGGGTGTGTATTATAGAGAAAATAATACAGATGTAGCAAATATGGCGGGTAGTAATTACAGAAGCATATATGAACACTTTGTGAGTAATGGTTTATCGGAGGGAAGAGCAGGAAGCGATTTATATAATCCACAGATATACTTGAGTAATTATGAAGACCTGCGTAATTCGTATGGAAACAATCAATATAAACTTTTAATGTATCATTGGCTTTTGTTAGGTGATCCTAAAGAGCATAGAAATGCAAGTGAGCTTATAGGAGAAAAAGACTCAATTTTATTAGATCCGCTTGTATTCAATTTGGATTTTTATCAGTTATTAAATTCTGATTTGGAGAGTTCGGGAATTACTTCGGATGAAGACCTGATTAATCATTGGCTTAAAAGTGGATATGCAGAAGGAAGAATAGCAAGCCCGGTGTTCTCGGTTAAAGATTATCTTGAGATAAATTCTGATTTAAAGAAAGTTTATGGAAATGATTATGAGGAAGCAATCAGACATTTTCTAACCATAGGTTTATTTGAAAAACGAGAATCATGTAGTTGGTTCAATTGTACGGAATATGCTGAAAGTAACAGTGATGTTAAAAAGATGGCAGGAGACAATGTACGTTTAGTATATGAACATGCGATTATGTGGGGCGTATCAGAAGGAAGAAAACTTAGTTCTACATATGATCCGGTGATTTATCTTGCTAATTATGCGGATCTTCAAAAAATATATAAAAATGATTATTACGGACTATTGGAGCATTATATATTAATGGGGATAAAAGAAAAAAGAAATGCAAGTAAAAGAATAGATGTCATAATAGAGCCGGTAGAAACGACATCTGCAATAGAAGAAACAACAAAAATACCTGAAACTACTACGCAAAAAGAAACAACAACAAAAATACCGGAGACAAGTTCAGAAAAAGAGACAACAATCAAAACACTGGAAACAACTGTAAAAGAAGAGACGACAGGAAAAATACCGGAAACAACTGTAAAAGAAGAGACAACAGAAAAAACATCGGAAACTACAACAGAAAAAGAGACAACGGAAAATGTATCAGAAACTTCAACAGAAGAAAGTACAACAGGGCAAAGAATCTCTTTATCTCTTTGTGAAGTATATGGAATTGAAGATAAGGTTTATACCGGAAAACCTATTAAACAAGATATAGAAGTATACTATGAAGGTGAAGAAGCGACAGTAAAAGTAGTATATTATGACAATGTTGAAGTAGGTACTGCAACAGTTTTAATTAAGGGAACCGGAATATTTAAAGGAACTCTGACTAAGAAATTTAAAATAACGAAGGCAAAGAGAACGTTAGCAGTATCTTCGGAGGTTGAATACGTAGAATATTCATCATTAAAGAAAAAAAATGTAAGAATATATGCACCTATAGACATTGAAAGTGATCAATTTGATGAAGACGAAGATGAGGTAACATATACGAACTTATCAACAGGCTTATCTAACAGATTTAAGATAAACAAGTCTTCAGGAATCATAACTGTAAGGAAGGGAACGAAGAAAGGAAACTACAAGTTGAGAATTAAGGTTACTTTGAAAGGAAACAGTGTATATAAAACTATTTCTAAAAAAGTAACAGTAAAGATTAAAGTAAAATAATTAATTTAAGGTAAGTGGTAATCAATTAAAAGTCTGATTAATTAAGAAACTTTCAAAAATATGAAAAATAATGCACAACTAATTGTTTATTTAACTTTTGGTTGTGCATATAGGAGGAATTAAATATGCAAGAAAGAACAAACATGCGTAAATATATTGTTACTTTTATAGTAGTGTTTTCAATCAGTGCCTTTTTTAATATGGTTTCTGATAAAACAATTGTAAATGCTGCTGTCAAGAAGAAGGTTGTAACAGTTACATTAGATAAGGAAAATGTTAGTGATAGTTTTAAAGTTGATGTTAAAGGAAGACATACAAGTTGGTATGTGAAGATAAAGGTTTTATCTAAAAGTGGTAAGGTGTCAAGTGATAGTGCTCTTTGTTTTTATTACTCTTATGATGATAATGACCCGTTGATTTGTGATGTTACTGATAGTAGTTTAAAGAAAGGGCATATATTTAAAGGAGAACATGGTATAAGTGGAGATGGACATATAGATGTGAATATTCCTAAAGGACTTAATAAATTAAAAGTTAAATTTATTTTTTATACAGATAGGAAATCTATTAATTCTGTAGAAAAAAATAGTTAGATAGGAGGAGAATTTATGAAAAAAATAGTAAAATTAGTAATTTTATGTTTTTTGGTTTTGAATTTTATGATAGTAATCAGTTGTTCTGCAAAGGCTAATATTTATTTCCCATATGAAAAGAATATTACATTGTCAGATTTGGATTCAGAGGTAGGTGAGATATGTGAAGTTGGGTATTATAACTATGAGTTAAATTCAAAACTGGTGAAAGTGGTTTCAAGTAATAAAAAAGTAGCAGATGTATATAAGGTAAAAAAGAATGTATTTAAATTTGAAGTTATGGGATATGGGAAAACGGTTTTTACGATAACTGTTAAAGAAGGAAAAGCTTACAAGAAATATAAATCAACTTTTCGTTACGTTAAATATACAAATCCATTCTCGAAAGTATTATTAGGAAATAAAAACATCAGAAAAGCATTTAATTCACACTCTGATGGAAATGGATATTGTGTTTTTTCGTATACTAAACGTTTATCAGAAAACAAAAAGCCTGGTAAAGAAAAACTACGATTTATTCTAAAACCGGGATGGAAAATTGTATCACTTAAAAAGGACTTTCAAGAATTTAAAAATAACGATTATGTTGTATATGGAAATGGCGGTAGCTCCTATAATGGAAGTACTCAAATTAGTAAGGTATGGTATTCTGGTGGAAGTTATAGAATTGAAATAAAGAATGAAAAAACAGGACAAGAAGAATATATGAATCTTCATATAGAAGCAGAATACGAAACCCAAATTAATGTGGATTAATGATATTAAAAATAATTATAATATGTTTTTATGTATCAAGTCTGTCTTGAGTCTTCAGGAATTATTACTGTAAGGAAGAGAATGAAGAAAGGAAACTACAAGTTGAGAATTAAGCTTACTTTGAATGGAAACAGTGTATATAAAGCTATTTCTAAAAATGTAACAGTAAAGATTAAAGTAAAATAACTAGCAGTTTTCTCACTTATAAAGCATTTAGCGAAATAAGTGAGAGAATGATTCTATGGAGAAAACTTATATAAAAGATTGCATAATGTCATATATAAGATTCACTAATCCGAGAGATTTTGTGTTTGAAATGGAGGAATAATAGGTAAAAACCAGAAGATAAAATAATCAAAATATAAACAAATTAATTGATACGAAATCGTAAAGAAAAATGCTTTTCGTGTTTAAAAGAGGAGATGGTATTTATGTTAAACCAAGTAAAAGTAAACAGAATAATGCTGAACTTGATGAAGAAATTTTTATCTATCGCATTAATAATTGCAATCGTTAATGGAAATGTAAATGTGTCTTATGGAGGAGGGGAGACAGATTATGAATCTGAAATAATTTGGTCAGGTGGAATTGAATATCAAGTTAAACACTATTCATCGGGAGGAAGCTCTGCGTTGATAATTGGATATAATAAAAATGAGATTAATAGTGATGTTGTTATTCCATATTATGTTCCCGGAACACAATATATTGTTAATAGTGTAAGTGATTATGCATTTGTGGGTAATAAAACAATGAAAACTTTAACAATTAATGGATGTTGTCATATAACATATTCTTCATTTTTTGGTTGTACGAATTTGGAAAGTGTAATAATTAATCAGAGAAGTGATTACCAAGTTGACATAAGTGATGTTGCATTTATAGGTTGTTCAAACTTGAGAGAGTTTATAGTTAATGAGCCAGATGATGAAGATGATGATTATGATGATGAAGGACAGTTAATAGTAATAGATGGGGGATTGTATAGTAGTGATGCTGGTTCTGGATATAAATATCAATTAATTTGTTATCCTGCTGCAAGAAATGTTACAACTTATACTATACCCGATGGAACACAATATAATAGCTGGCTACATGGAAATTTGTTGTGTGGGAATACAAATATTAAATCTATTTCTACCTTGGACAATGAACATTATAAAGTGGTTGACGGTGTTTTGTTTAGTCAGGATATGAAAAAATTATATTGTTATCCGGCAGGTAAGGAAGATGAAATTTACAGGATTCCAGATGGAGTAACATCAATTGAAGACGGTGCATTTTATAATGCAATTCATTTAAAAGAATTATATATTCCTGATAGTGTGAAATATGTTTCAGATGATCATACTCCATTTTATTTCTACTCTTTTGGAGTGCTTGACACATCGTCAAGTTGTAATATAAATCCGTCTGATGGAATTGTAAATATTTCGTCTATATTTAATGAGTGTAAAGAAGAATTTCGTAAATTTTGCAGTCCTAATCAAGAACTGATGATTTACTGTGGAAGTGATTCAGTTGTATATGATTTGGCAAAGTATATGGCTGATTGGGTAGGGACAGACGATTATGGATTAAATTTAAATGGAAAATATTATTTTGGACGTAATGCTCAACAGCCGGAGACAACAACCAAGCAGCCGGAGACAACAACCAAGCAGCCGGAGACAACAACCAAGCAGCCGGAGACAACAACAAAACAGCCGGAGACAACAACCAAGCAGCCGGAGACAACAACCAAGCAACCGGAGACAACAACAAAGCAACCAGAGACAACAACAAAGCAACCGGAGACAACAACAAAACAGCCAGAGACAACAACCCAACAGGAAACCACCACTGTAAGGCAGGAGGAAACAACGACAGATTATCAGCGTGTTGATCCTATGACAAAGTTCACATATGATATAATTTATAATTCTTATGTAAAGATTACCGGATATGCAGGAAGTTATGATGAAATTGTTATTCCAGAGAAAATTAATGGAAATAAGGTGCTCAGAATTGCAGCCTATGCATTTAGAGAATATAGTGATTTAACAAGTATAGAAATATCAAATTCAGTTACAAGCATTGGAACAGGTGCATTTAGTGGATGTAGTAATCTGACAAATATAGAGTTATCGGACTCTGTTACCGATATAGCGGAAAGTACATTTGCTAATTGTAAAAAATTAACCAATATAACTATTCCGGACTCTGTTAAAAATATAAGGAAAATGGCATTTAAAGGATGTAGCGGTTTAACAAATATAACAATCCCGGACTCTGTTACGGATATAGAGAGTTATGCATTTTATGGATGCAGTAATCTGACAAGCATTACATTACCAAATCAGCTTAAAAGTATTGGAAGTAGTGCATTTAGGGGATGTAGCAGCTTAAGAAGGATAACAATCCCAGATTCAGTTGTAAGTTTTGGTGAGGGTGCTTTTTCAGAATGTAATAATATCGTAATCAAATGTACTAAGGATTCATATGCATACCAATGGGCATTAGAAAATATTATTCCAGTGGACACTGGATTAGAAAATGCAATTACAGGAAAAGCAACATATACAATGACTTCTTCTGATAAAGAGCAGAGTTTAACTCTTGATGTAAAAGCGACAGGAGGAAATCTTGAATTTAGTTCGAACAATTCAGATATATTAGTTAATGGCAGAGGTATTGTAACTATAGCTCCAAACTATGTAGGAAGAGTAAAAATTACAGTTACTGCGGGCGACAGTACATACAATACTGCAACAAAAGTAATAACCATAAAAGTAATACCTGAATCAACAAAGATAATAACAGCAAAAAATTCTGCCAAGGGAAAAATGCAAATAAAATGGGGCAAGGTTAATAATGTTACCGGATACCAAATACAGTATGGTTTAAACAAAGCAGCAAAATCAGGATTCAAATCATTTACGGTTAAGAAAGCTTCAATGGTAAAGAAAACGATTTCAAAGCTTAATAAAGGAAAAACATACTACATACGTATAAGAACTTATAAAAAAGTATCCGGAAAAAATATTTACAGTAAATGGTCATCAATGAAAAAAGTTAAGATAAAAAAATAACTTAAAAAAACTAAGTATGGAGCACAGCCAATTGCTAATCTGCAGTTGGCTGTGATAAAAACGATTATGCTAAATACACGTTTATGAGTATAATAGCTATTTAACAAAAATATATATGCAACATCATATAGGTTTTATGTTGTTTTTTGTAAAACAATAAAGTGGAAGGAGCATTTGTTATGAAAAAGAATAATAAGATAAAATATAAAAGTACTGTAAGCAAAATAAACAAAGCTATTTTGTTTATGGTTATTTTAGTATTAGTAGTTGCTTCTACGGAAATATTAGGACGTTCTATCTGTCAGGCATCTACCAAGGTAGTTGGTAATGGTGAGGATATTGTACAAAAAGGAAATAAGGTTTATTACTATGCTAATCATGGCAATTATAGTGGGAGATCATATCAGCTTTGCAGCATCGGAACGAATAATAGAAATAAAAAAGTGTTGGATTCATGGAAATCTGGTTATAGTAAACGCTTGTTTGTAGTAGGAAATAAGATTTGCTATCAGCGTAATGATGAGGTGTATATTTGCCCGGTAAACAAAAAAGCACCAAAGAAAATTGCAACAGGAAATCTTTTGTGTGTATATGGTAGCACAATCTATTACACCAGTGGTAAATACTCAAATATGAAATTATATAAGATTGGTATAAATAAAAAGGGAAAGAAAATGTTGATTTCAGATTGTCAGGAGATTTCCTTAGCAGGAAGTAAGGGTAAACGATTAATTGTAAATGCAAAAGTGTCAGAGAATTCGGTAGATATTATGTATGTAAACATGTCCAATGGAAAAGTAAAAAAAATAACATCTGAAGGTCCGAATTATAATTTTTATTCATATCCAGATGTTGCTATGGACACTTATATATATGGTAACACGTTGTATTATGTGTGTGGAAATTATCATGGTTCGATGTATAAGTTTTGGGGAACATTAAAAAAAATCGGATTAAATGGAAAAGGAAAAGAGACATTGGAAGATGAAGTGACAGAAACTAATTCGATATTAAACGTTTGTGGGAAAAATTTGTATTTTACGACTGATTCTGTCTTTAAATCATATAACATGAAGGACGGTACATTGAAGACAATATCACTTAATTATACAGGGATGATTGCCGGAAAATATATTTACTATTCAAAGAGTGATTCTGCTAATGGTAAGACAGTGATATACCGTTATGGTTTGACGGAGGGTAAATCAAAGGCAAAAGAATGGGTGACGTTAAGTAAACCGGTTTATGATTATAGCATTTCTGATATCTGTCAGATAGGAAATTATGTTTATGTGGATATGGATATGAGGGACAACAGTGTTTCAGAATATGGATGGCGTGGTAAATACATGGGGATTGAGACATATAAAATGACTGAGAGTGGAAAAAACATTAAAAAAATCAATTAACCAATAGTTTTGGAATGAGCAGTAGGTAAATAATTAATTTAATTCCAGATAGAAACAAATCTTAATAAGTGGTAGAATGGATTGTGTGAGAACAATAGATGAGGAAGAAATACGTTTACCGTGGAATAATGGAGGGAAAAAATATGAAAAAGAATTTCAGGTTCAGTTTGAAAGCATTGATTTTGTTTTTTATTTGCACAGGTTTTCTATTTTTGAGGAATACCGGTGTAAGTGCATCTGAAGATGTCTCGGTTTGGGATGGCTCTTCAAGAGAGATGCTGCCGATGGGAGAAGGAGTGAATGAGTACCTGATAAAAAATGCTGCAAATCTGGCAAGTCTCGCATCTGATATCAATGGAGGAATGTCATTTGAAGGATGCACTTTTACATTGGAAACAGATATTGACCTTGGTGGCAATGAATGGATACCAATGGGATTAAATACGAACTACTATTTTTCTGGAACAATTGATGGAAATGGTCATACTATCAAAAATGGTGTTTATAATGCTGAAATAAGTAGTGCAAATATCATGAATGCACCATACCATACTGTAGGATTGTTTGGTGTATGTAAAGGTGCTGAAATAAAGAATTTAACCGTTTCGGATATGAGTTTTACTATCAGCAACACATCAGGATATCAGCAGAGTTACTCATCTATCAGTGGAACAAATGTCTATGCCGGTGGCATTTGCGGATACTCACTTAATACTGACTATAAAAATGTTTCTGTTACAGATTCTACAGTAAAAGCTTATACAGGCTCAGAGTCGGCGTACGCATATGCAGGAGGAATTGCAGGATACATGAAGGGTGGGGATATCGAGTATTCTTCATCTAAAGCAAATACAATATCAGGCACATCTGATTCGCTGAATAACGATGCATGTTGTGGCGGATTGGTTGGTGAGATAGATGCGTATACACTTATTAATCATTCTTATAATACATCTGCGGTAAATGGAGGACATACTATGGCGGCAGCCAATGTTGGCGGTATTGTTGGTAAAAGTTCTAATAGTGCAGATACTCTTTCAGTAATTCGTGATTCATATAATTCAGGTAATGTAACACATAAAGGTTCTTGGTCTGAAAATGCCAATGTCGGCGGTATTATCGGAAATTCAGCAAGTACGGTAACAAGATGTTATAATTCGGGAAATGTAGTAGCTAACACAAGAAGTGTTGGAACTGTAAAATGTGCCGGTATTGCAGGAAATGGTATAAGTAGTTCAACAGTGTCTGCCTGTGTTGTTCTGTGCGGCAGCATTAGTGGTGGAAGTTCAAGAATGATAGTTTCAAATGTTGGAAATAAGGAAAATAACTTTGCACGCACAAGTATTACAGGCTCACCTACAAATGATGCAAATCAGTGCTATGACGTTGCGTTGTTTAAAGATAAAGCATATTTTGAGACTTTATCATGGGATTTTGATAAAATATGGGAAGAAAAGTCAGGAAGTTTTCCGGTATTAAGACAGGTTACAAGTGAAAGAATGAATGATGAGGATATCGTTAATGAAGCTATTGATAGTATAGACATTAAGTTTGCGAAAGGTGAGAAATATGATAAAGTCCTTTCAAATGTTACTTTAGGTTCTTCTCCAAATGAGGCTGTTGTAACATGGAGTTCATCATGCGAATCGGTTATATCAAGTGTAAACGGAAACGTTACAAGACCTGAAAGTGATTTTCTCGTAACATTGATAGCAAGCATTTCTCATAATAAATATGTGGTGAATAAATATTTCAAATTGCAGGTAATAGGCAGTAACAGTAATGCAGATATCATCTCATCTGATTGGGCGATGAGCGTAGATGATGCCAGAGACTTGATTTCAAGAGTCAGATGTGTCCCGTATGTTATGGTACCGGCTGATGACGAAGCCGTTCAGGTTTTGACCGGAAATGATGTTGATGAAGAACATATCAAGAATCTTCTTACAGAAATGTATGAATTTTGGGAGATTCCATTAGAAAGTTCTTTAATAAAAGAGAAAATGGGTGATTTAATTGGCTACTTAAAATCGAGTGAAAAAGATGTAGTAAATGATTTTGTGTCACAAATCCCTGGGGGAAACTTTATTGTACAAGATGGTGATAGTGGAAATATTTCAATAAATGGAAAAACGGTTGCAAAAAACGTCGCATTTACTACCTTAAGAATATTTGGTAAACAAAAGGATCTTTTTGAGAAATTTGATAAAGCATTTAAAAAATCAAAATCGGTAATTGATAGTACTAAGGATATTGAGACAACCAGTATATTGGATAATGTTGCTTCACAGAAAAAACTTGTAGGTGCGTGGGGGAATTTTTTTGCATTTTCGTTGGATTTAAATGGAAAACACGATGTTTCCGGTTTGATTTCAAAGATTCAGTCGATTTCTGAAAAATTAACTATTGTTGATGCCGTACAAAAGACGATGAGAAATAATTTATCGGCATATGTAGAGAATTATGTGAAAAATCGTCGTAATTTTGAGTCACCGGATGATGAAATGTTTAAGATTATTATGGCTGCACATAAAAATGACTTATTATGTGGCGCATTAATAAATGTTGATCCGGATGAGCTTGGAGAAAACATGTATCAGATAGAGCAAAAATTCAATCCGGTTTTAGCGGATGAATTTAAGATTCTTGTGCAGTG
This sequence comes from uncultured Lachnospiraceae bacterium, assembly GCA_902786515.1. GTDB lineage: Bacteria > Bacillota > Clostridia > Lachnospirales > Lachnospiraceae > UBA2821. The sequence continues at coordinate 13,311 of CADADA010000023.1, forward strand.
TCCGGTAGACGTATATATATACGATATGAATGGAAAACTGGTAGGTAAAGTTGTAAATGATATTGTTGATACAACTTTGTATGATAGCGTTAAGATAGAAATGGAAGGTGAGGCATCTGACGAAAAGCTGATTTCACTTGATAAAGATAAAATTTATCATTTAAGATTGGTTGGAAATGATGAAGGCTCTATGGATCTTACTATGTCTACAGATGAGGATGATATATCTTATCACCAGTTTTGGGATGATATTGAACTTCAACCCGGAAAGGAAATGTGGATTGAAGTTAATTATGGGAAAATAAAAACCCGTGAATATCCGAAACTTACAACCATGGAGAATGGAAGCACAGTTATAGATGAAAAGGATGCAGATGAAAATGACGTTATGTATGAAGTCAATATATACGGATGTGAAAAAAATGAAGATAACGATGTAATGATTTCAGATTACTGTGTTGAATCATTAAGCGGATTTTATAAGAAAGGCACAGATATTAACGATTTATATTCAATTAAAGATGGATACAAATTAGTAGGTATTTACACCGATATCACATGTGAACATGAATTTACTGAGTCTGCTACACCGGAGAAGGCAGTTGATTTGTATGTTTTAACTGAAGAGTCAGAAGAGGCTGTAGGTGAAATACTTGAGGGATATACACTATCGCTTGAGGATTCATTTATCGCTAAATTCTATATGAAATTATCGGATACAGTTCTGGAAAATGAGTCTTCTTATATGTTGTTTGAATTGGAAAATGGAGATGAGCAGAAGGTTTATACAAGTGATGCAGAAGAGTATACGAAATCAGATGGTAATATTTTATATGTTTATCAATGTAGATTTTCGCCAGATGATATAATAGACACAATAAAAGCACGAATAGTTGTGCCTAATTCTGATGGAGATGAGAAAAATGGCAAAGTCTATACATATTCTGTAAGGGAACGAGCTGAAGAATTATTAAGAGAAAAGGAAAACAATCCTAATATAGAGGAAGAGACAACAACAGCAAAACCGGAGGAAACAACAGAAAAAGAAGAAGAGACAACAACAGAAAAAGGAGAAGAGACAACAACAGCAAAACCGGAGGAAACAACAACAGAAAAAGAAGAAGAGACAACAAGAACGGCAAAACCAGAGGAGACAACCAAAGCAAAAGAAGAGACAACAACAGCAAAGCCAGAAGAAACAACAAAGGCAAAAGAAGAGACAACAACAGCAAAGCCGGAAGAAACAACAAAGGCAAAAGAAGAGACAACAACGGCAAAACAGGAAGAGACAACCAAAGCAAAAGAAGAAGAGACAACAACGGCAAAACAGGAAGAGACAACCAAAGCAAAAGAAGAGAAGAGACAACAACAGCAAAGGTTGAAGAAACAACAGCGACGAAACCAGAAGAGACAACTACGACAAAGGTTGAAGAAACAACAACATCAAAAGAAGAAGAGACAACAACAGCAAAGCCGGAAGAAACTCCGTCAGAAACAACGGTAGAGACATCAAGTAAAAAACATTCAAATTCAATTACAGGTACATTCACATATGAAAAGACATCTTCAACAAAGACGCAGAGTTTCACGCTTGATATAAAGGTAAAAGGGGGAAATGTTACATACAAATCAGAAAATAGCAACGTAAAAGTATCATCTAAGGGTAAAGTAACAATTGCTAAAAAATTTGTTGGAACCGTAAAAATAACTGTAACGGCAGGAGACAGTAATTACAAGGCAGTTACTAAAACGATTACCGTGAAAGTAGTTCCGGCATCTACAAAGATTACGACAGTAAAAAATAGTGCAAATGGTAAAATAACTGTTAAGTGGAGCAAAATCAAAAATGTAACCGGATACCAGATACAATATTCTACAAGTGCATCATTCGACTCAAATAAAAAAACAGTATTGCTTAAGAGTTCATCAATGAGTGGAAAAGTAATATCAAAGGTTGAAAAGGGTAAAACTTATTTCATTCGAATAAGGACTTATAAGAAGGTGTCAGGAAGAAAAGTTTATAGTGAGTGGTCGACGAAGAAGAAGCTGAAAATAACTAAATAATACGTAATAATAGGGAGTAAATACAAAGTAATTTTTGTGCCGGAGACAGTGTGTAATATAATGATTGGAGATGTTTAAATGGATTTATCAGAAATGTCACTTGAACAGGCATTGCAAAAGGGCGTTATAACGAAAAGCAGCTGGAATAGCCCGGATTGGGAAGTGATAGAAAATGAATGGCGTAAAGCACTAAGTTTTGCTAAAAAACACCATGCAGAGGCGGGAAGTACATATGTTGACAAGTCAAAAGAGGTTAGAGCAGGCAATGAAACACCGTATATAAGTTATATACAGAAATTATTAAAAATACTGATTAACGAGGTTCATATAGCAAATGATAATACTTTGGCAATAGCAGCATTGTATAATGTTTTGTCATTGACGGATTGTGAAGTAAATGCACTGGAACAGGAATTTGATTTAGAAATTGTTGATGGCGTGAAGCACCTTGATATGATAAAAAATATGACATTTGAGGAACAATTAACTAATCTTATAGCTTTAGAGTCACCACAAAATTCAAGTTTGACATATATATTTCTCGCCGTAAAACTATTGGACGAACGTGTGACGGATATTTGTCCATTTGACTCATGGGAAACAGATATACCATATTATAAGAAAATGAGGGAACAACTGGAACAATTTGGTATAAAGGTTTACAGGGCAAAAAAATGGAATATAGCGATATTTATTGGAACAAAAATTTTGGAGCAGATTGAAAAAAATATGAAGTGCAGTATGAATTGCAACAAAACGTCAGAGGAATTACTTGACTGGTAGCAATGGTTCGCATACATAGGGAGAAATTGAAATGAACTTAATTGAAATAAAACAAAAACTGACTTATGACCATGATTATAATTATCATTTTTTAACTGACCTCTTTACAAAAGACATGGAGGCAAAGCAGACAGGCAGACAAAGGGAATTGTACCTGACGGAGGAAGAGCGTGCTGAATTTTATGACATGGTAAGAAGAAGTTCAGATATAATCAATTTTAAATCTTTTTGGATGGGATTTGATGTTTCTGAACTAGACGGTAAGGAGTACATTCTTGATATAGCAGAAAGAGGTTCGGCGATAGGTGACAGTGAAGAAGACATGAAGAAGTGGGCTTATATGTTTTTAAATGCACAGCATGGGAATGTGGAGGCATGTCTCTTTCTTGCTGACGTGATTGCAAAAGGAAATTTTTCGGTTGCCATGACGGTAAATGCCTCAAGGTATTGGAGAATAGCCGCAGAAAAAGGAAATTCCACAGCAATGTATAATCTGGGAATGTGTTATCGCTGGGGAGATTATGGCGAATATGTTGCCCCGGATAAGGCATTATATTGGTTTAAGGAAGCGGCAAAGCAGGGAGATGAGAAGGCAGAAGAACTTATTAAATGGTTTGATAATGATACCGGCAGAAGTATGATTTTGCAGTCGGCGGTTTCAGGGGTAGAGGGATATGGTACAAAATGGTATAAAAGTGAGTACATGGTAGAGCAGTATTTCAAAGGAGCAGATGAAGGTGATGCGGAAATGCAGTATGAGCTTGCGAGACAGTCAGTACCGGGGAAAAGATTTGATGCATTTAAAAGAAAACCGGAAAATGCTGCAAAATATTATACCATGGCTGCGGAGCAGGGAATGATTGATGCCATGTTTAATCTTGCAAATCTGTATGAATATGGATGTCCGGGGATGGAGCCGGATTTAGAACATGCTTTCTTGTGGAGAAAACGATGTGCAGATGCAGGCGATGAAGAAGCCAAACAGCTTTTAGAGAAAATGTTAAAAAATTAAAAAACGGGAGGAAGAGAAATATGAAAGAAAAAGATAATAGCAAAAAAATAGATGACGTATACATTTTGGCACTATCACTTGCAGATACATTTGAAACACCGGATGAGGCTGTTTACGCAATTCGTCAGATTTATGATTCTGTAAAGGAAGTAGAAAAATTGGAAAAAGTCCGATCTCTGGAAATGATATTGTTCCGATTAAACGTGCTTAGAGTATATAGCGTTGATGAGAGGATAGGGAAACGTGTAGACAGAGCCTTATATTGTGGTCATAAAAAGAAAAGTGCATCCTACAGAAATAATATTATCAGGGCATTTGATGCGATATTTGACCGCAATCAGGCTATGTTATACATGAAACAGGCAATAGAGTATCTGGACAATGAAAAAGATGAGGAAGCTTTTGAGCTTTTTATGAAATCTGCATTGGAAGGTTCGACTATTTCGGCGTATCAGTGTGGAAAGATGATTATGGCAGGACAGGGATGTGAAAAGGATGAATTTATGGGAGCTTTCTGGCATTGGCAGGCTGTCAATATGAATAACGAAAGTGCTATGGCATCATTAGGATATGATTATTATGATGGCAGAGGTGTTGTTAAGAGTTTGCCAAGGGCAATGTTCTGGTTTGCTACAGGTGCATATAAATTAAATGAAACATGTATTAAAGAATTAGCTGATATGCTGGAATACGAAGATGTAATAGAAGGAGAAACAGACAGGGGCAGGGCTCTAAAAGCAGCGATAGGTCAGCTCGATAACCCTGATGTGCGTGAATATGTGCAGCAGATGGGGGCAGCAGTTAATAATATGTTGGCTGAGTGGCTGATTCAAAATGAAGGCGAGATCTGACCCACCTAAAACAGAATAATAGACTAACCCTATGATTTGTGTTATAATGTATCCCATAACAAAAGTTATGGGATTTTCTAATTTAATGGAGGAAGAATGCAATGAAGATTATTATTGCAGGTAATGGAAAAGTGGGAGCGATGCTGACAAAGCAGCTTTCATCTGAAGAGTATGATATTACACTGATCGATTCTGATGTAGAGATTCTTGAGGAGATTGAAGAGCAGTGTGACGTGATGACGGTAAATGGAAATTGTGCATGCATGGACGTACTTGAGAATGCCGGAGCAAGGTCGGCAGATTTACTGATTGCCGTCACCGGAGAAGACGAAGTCAATCTTCTTTGCTGCCATACGGCACATAATATGAACAGCAGGCTTCATACGATTGCAAGAGTAAGAAATCCGGAATATACAAAGCAGATATATGAAATGAGGAGAACCTATGGATTGTCGCTTACGATAAATCCTGAAAAACAGTCGGCAATCGAGATATACAGACTTTTAAAATATCCGGTGTTTTTAAAAAGAGATACTTTTGCAAAGGGCAGAGTTGAGATAGTTGAGCTGGAGGTTTCCAAAGAGCAGAAAATGTGTGGAAGGCCGTTAAGTGAGCTTGAGACGATTGCAGGATGTAAGATTCTGGTATGTTCAGTTTTGCGCGGAGAAGAGACTATTACTCCGGGTGGTGGATTTGTTCCGGAAGAAGGAGATAAGTTATTTGTTACCGCCAGCAGCAAAAATTTGTCTATAATGCTTAAGAATCTCGGATACATTACACAGAAGATAAAACGTGTAATCATATGCGGAGGTGGAAGAGTAAGCTATTATCTGGCACAGCAGCTGATTGGCAGTGGAATAAGTGCTACGATAGTGGAGCGGGATTATGACAGATGTGTAAAACTATCTACATTACTTCCAAAAGCAAATGTCATTCATGGAGATGCAACCAATGAGTTTTTATTGAGAAGCGAAGGAATTGAAAGCTGTGATGCAGTTGTGACAACCACGGGACTTGATGAAATGAATGTCATTATATCCTTATTTGGAAAGAGTTGTGGAGTACCGAAGGTGATTACCAAGATAAGCAGACTTGAGAATAATTCGATTCTTGACCAGATGTCTCTTGGAAGCGTTATCAGCCCAAAGAAACTTAGCTGTGATACGATAGTAAGATATGTCAGGGCATTGAGAAATAAGGAAGGAGCGGCGATGTCCGTTCACTCTATAGCAAATGACCAGGCAGAAGCTGTTGAGTTTATAGTAGATGATAATACGAAGAATTGTGGAGTTCCACTTAAAGAAATCAAGCTCAGGAAGAATATTCTTATAGTATGTATCAATCACAAGGGAATGACAGAGATTCCTAATGGTGATTCCGTGTTTAATAAGGACGATACGATTATTATTGTGACAAGTGGTGACGAAGTGATTTATCAGCTTAATGATATTTTCCAATAGAACTATTATACAAACTACATGTACGTATCACAGTATAAGATTAGAAATGGAGTAAAATATGAATTACAAAATGATTGGCAGGTTTGTAGGAAAAATTCTTCTCGTAGAAGCTATATTTATGCTACCTGCTCTATTTATAAGCATTTATAAAGGGGAGGATGATTCAGTCTTTGGATTTGTATGCAGTATTATAGTTACAACACTTTTAGGCTTGAGTCTTGTTTTGGGGTGTAAGAATGCAAAAAAAGTGTTTTACGCAAAAGAAGGTATGGTATGTGTTGCCGTAAGCTGGTTTTTAATCAGTTTTGCGGGAGCATTTCCGTTTTATCTTTCGGGAGAGATTCCGATGTTTGTCGATGCACTTTTCGAGACTGTTTCGGGATTTACCACAACCGGTGCCTCCATACTTCCTGAGGTGGAGAGCCTTTCTATGGGACTGATTTATTGGAGAAGTTTCACGCACTGGCTGGGTGGAATGGGAGTGCTGGTGTTTGTACTTGCCATTGCAAATGGAGATAAGAGCAGGGGCGGTTTTGCCATGCATCTTTTAAGGGCAGAGAGCCCGGGACCGAAGGTTGGAAAGCTGGTTCCGAAGATGAAGAATACGGCAGAGATTCTATACGGTATGTATATTATTCTGACACTGTTGGATTTTATATTTCTTCTGCTTGGAGGAATGCCGGTTTTCGATTCTTTGTGTACAGCTTTTGGAACTGCCGGAACCGGTGGATTTGGTATTAAAAATGACAGTATGGCGGGCTACAGTCCTTATCTTCAGAATGTCTGTACTGTTTTTATGTTGCTGTTTGGAGTGAATTTCAGTTGCTATTATTTTATATTTATTGGTAATGTGAAAGATATTTTCAAGGATGAAGAACTGAGGTTATATCTTGGCCTTGTGACATGCAGTATTCTTCTGATTACATCGGATATCTACAAATTATATGATGGAGTAGGAGAAGCACTTAGACATGCAGCATTTCAGGTTTCAAGCATAATTACTACTACTGGATTTGCAACGACAGACTTTGATTTGTGGCCTTCATTTTCAAAAATGATATTGATGCTGCTTATGATTGTCGGAGCCTGTGCGGGCAGCACGGGCGGCGGATTTAAATGTGGACGTGCGTTATTGATTTTTAAGAATTTAAAGAGAAATATAAAGCATTCACTGCACTCAAAAAGTGTGGAAGTCATTCGTGTAAATAATCAGGTAATAGAAGAAAAGGTGCTGGAGACAACGAATGCATACCTTGCAGCGTATGTATTTATAATTCTTGCAAGTATTATACTTATTTCACTGGATAATTTTTCAGTGACTACAAATATTACCGCTGTACTCGCAACATTTAACAATATCGGACCTGGTTTTGATGCAGTGGGGCCTACATGCAATTTTGCCGGATTTGGTGTGATTTCAAAGTTGGTTCTGATACTTGATATGCTGGCAGGAAGACTTGAGATTTTCACAATTATGGTGTTATTCTTAAGAAGTACATGGAGGTATAAGTAAGATGAACAGGTATATGGAAATGGCTATTGAAGAAGCCAGGGATGGCATCAGGAAACATCATGGCGGGCCTTTCGGATGCGTTATAGTAAAAGATGGAAATGTGATAGGAAGAGGGCACAACAGAGTCGTAGTAAATCATGATCCTACATGCCACGGTGAGATGATGGCCATAAGGGATGCATGTGAAAAGACCGGTGATTTTAATCTTGAAGGCTGCGAGCTTTATACTACCGGTCAGCCCTGTCCGATGTGCAGAGGTGCGATTATGTGGGCTGGTATAACTAAAGTGTATTATGGATGCAATGTCGAAGATACAGAAAGAATTGGATTTCGTGATAATGTATTTTATCACACGGATTTTAATAAAATGGAAGTAGAGTTAGAACGTGAGGGATGTCTTTTGTTGTATGATGAGTATATGAAGATAGAAGACAGAACAATGTATTGATATTGTTGTAACTATTCAGAGTCAACCTCCAAAATGCTTCGCATTTCGTCGGTGTGGCGTATCCGCCAAATAAAATTCAGGGGAAAAGCTTATGGATTCGTTGCATCCATGCTTTTCCTTCTGAATTTTGCTTGGCTCTGAACAGTTACAAACTATTTTGCAATCAATTTCATGATTTCATTACTTCTTGAGATGAATGCCGTCATATCATCAGGTGACAGTTGTTTGTGGCTGATCATAGCAAGGTCAAATAACTGCTTACAAATAAGGTTTGATGTGTCGGATTCTTTGTTTTCCAAAACGTATTTTACCAAATCATTATTATAATTCAGTACTAACGTAACGTCATCTCCAAACATGCTGGTATCCATTCCCGGCATTGAGTACATCTTCATCATTTCCTGCATACGGCGTGTCTGCTCAGAAAGAGTAACCATAGATGAAATGTTGGTATCTTTTAACTTTTCGACCTTTACTTCGAGCTTGTCTTTTCCAAGAGCTTTTTTAACAACCTCTGCAAGTGTATCACAGTCTGCTTTGAATGCTTCATCATCTTCAGGTACGTCTTCTTTAAATGTATCTGTTAAATCAGAATCTATACTTAAGAAATGAACATTCTCATTTTTCTGTTCGAGCTGCTGGATAAATGGCTCGTCTATACTGTGGGAGAGAATGACAGCGTCAATACCTTCATTTTTAAACATATTAATATACTGGCTCTGCTGAATCTCATCGGTAACATAGAAAATTGTATTTTCATGTTTTTCTTTATTTTCTTCAAGGCATTCAGGAAGAGTTAAATACTTGCCTTCAAGATTCTTGAATAAAATATAATCACTAATTTTTTCACAGAATTTGCTGTCTTTTAAGCAGCCAAACTTGATGAACGGACTAATATCATCCCAATATTTTTCGTAAGATTCTTTGTCCGTTTTACACATTCCTGATAATTTGTCGGCTACTTTTTTAGTGATATAATCGGCGATTTTCTTGACAAATCCGTCATTCTGTAAAGCACTTCTTGAAACATTTAATGGAAGGTCAGGACAATCAATCACACCCTTAAGTAACATTAAGAATTCAGGTATAACTTCTTTAATATTATCAGCGATAAATACCTGATTGTTATATAATTTTATAGTTCCCTCAAGAGAATCATACTGTGTATTAACTTTAGGGAAGTAGAGGATACCCTTAAGGTTAAACGGATAATCCATATTCAGGTGTATCCAGAATAAAGGCTCCTTATAATCGTTAAATACCTTGCGGTAAAATTCTTTGTACTCATCCTCTGTACATTCATTTGGATGTTTTGCCCAAAGAGGAGAAGGATCATTTATCGGTACAGGACGTCTTAAAATCTTGGCTTTTGTCTGTGCCGGAGATATTTCTACAGTCTCTTTTGTGCCATCTTCATTTTCTTTTTCTTCTGTCTTAGCTTCTTCAACAACAGTCTCGATAACCGTATCCTTTTCAGTAACTTCATCTTCCGGAATAGTATCATACTGTGGTTCGGCATTAGGATTTTCAAGATAAATCTCTACCGGCATAAAAGAGCAGTATTTCTGAAGGACTTCTCTTGCACGGTATTCATTACAGAATTCATAGCTGTCTTCGTTAAGATAGAGTGTAATCTCTGTTCCCTGTTCAGCTTTATCACCGTCTGACATATCAAATTCTGTACCACCGTCGCACTCCCAGTGAACAGCAGCAGAACCTTCTTTGTAAGACAATGTATCGATAGTAACTTTATCGGCAACCATGAATGCAGAGTAGAATCCAAGTCCGAAATGACCGATAATCTGGTCTTCATTGGTCTTGTCCTTATACTGGTTCAAGAATGCTTCCGCACCAGAAAAAGCAATCTGGTTAATATACTCGTTCACCTCATCGGCAGTCATTCCGATACCGTTATCGATAAACTTAAGTGTCTTATCTTCTGAGTTTGCTATTACCTTTATCTTAAATTCAAGGTCTTCAGGAATCTCATATTCACTCATAAGATTTAATTTCTTTAATTTAGTAATGGCATCACATCCGTTTGAAACTAGCTCACGGAAAAAGATGTCATGATCTGAATATAACCATTTCTTAATAATTGGAAAAATATTTTCACTGTTAATGGAAAGACTTCCATGCTGATTTGCCATAAAAAAACACTCCTTTAATATTTGCTAACATTCATTGTAGTACTGTGATTATAAAAAGTCAAGAAAAAATTAGCACTCATTTTAATAGAGTGCTAACAATCGCAAGAGATTTACAAAATACTATCAATCCATTTAGAGATATATTTGTCAAATGCATTTTCAATTTCCTTATTTATATCAAATATTGTTAAAGAACATCCGGTTATGTATGTCAGGGTCTGGTTTTCATATTTTATATTAAGAAACAATCCCTGTAGTGTGTTTTCCGACAACTTAAGATTGTTCGAGGTAATGATGTCATTCACTATGTGCGGGGGCATTTTAAATACGATTTTGAATCTTAGAGGAATTTTTTTACCTTTGATTATATCATAACAAAATGGCTTTAGCATTTGCCACGAAACAATCTCCGTATCCGGCAATTCCTGTAATTCTTCTTCTGAAAAAAAATCTTTCTTTATGTGGCCGTCAATGGTAAAGGTATTGAACGTAGTAATAGATACGCCGGTCGTAAGGAATGAGTCAAATACATCTTCAACGAGCAGTCTGCTCATAAATATTTTTACACTATCAATTTGTTCTGCAATCATATTAAATCTCACTTTCAATTATCAAAAAAATTTTTCATGTTTTTGTTGATTTATTTTATATTTTATATTATAATCTTTGATTAGTGATGTGCTTCGATGGCTCAGTTGGTAGAGCGACGCATTCGTAATGCGTAGGTCGTGGGTTCGAGTCCCATTCGAAGCTTTCATTCAGAGACATGTCATTAGTGGCATGTCTTTTTTGATGCATTTTTTATGGTGATAATACCAATATGATTTATCTCATCACAGTATTATAGAACGATTACGATTAATAAATCAACCATAACTCTAATTTTTTTTAGAAGAACTATAAAAAATAGTTGCATTTTTAAGAATCTGTGATATAGTAATACAAGTAACGCGTACAAATGTCTTTGTGACGCGAACATAAGACGATAGTTTTGAATTAAACATTATAAAATGGTGTTTTAATATGTACTCTCGGAATCTTTTTGTATCGGATTTTCGAGATAGATTTTTCATGGATGACGACATTTTTGCAGTGCGTACACGGTGTGTACGACGAAAAAATGGAGAAAATCCATGGAAAATATAGCCGAAAAGACAGTGCAAAGGAGATCCCGAGAGTACATTAATAGAGAATGGAGGAAATAACATGAGTCAGAAATTAAAGGTAGGTATTCTTGGAGCAACAGGAATGGTAGGTCAGAGATTTATATCTTTGTTGGAAAATCATCCTTGGTTTGAGGTTGTTACGGTGGCAGCAAGTCCACGTTCAGCAGGAAAGACTTACGAAGAGGCTGTTGGTGACAGATGGAAGATGACTACGCCGATGCCTGAAGCTGTTAAAAAGCTTGTTGTTTTGAATGTAAACGAGGTAGAAAAAGTTGCTTCAACTGTAGATTTTGTGTTCAGCGCAGTTGACATGACTAAAGAAGAGATAAAAGCAATCGAAGAGGCATATGCAAAGACAGAGACACCTGTTGTTTCTAATAACAGTGCACACAGATGGACACCTGATGTGCCAATGGTAGTGCCTGAAATCAATCCTGAACATTTTGAAGTAATTGAATCACAGAAAAAACGTCTTGGAACAACAAGAGGATTTGTAGCAGTTAAGCCAAACTGTTCAATACAGAGTTATGCACCTGTACTTACAGCATGGAAAGAATTTGAGCCATATGAAGTAGTAGCTACAACATATCAGGCAATTTCGGGTGCAGGCAAGACATTTAAGGATTGGCCTGAGATGGAAGGAAACATTATTCCGTTTATCGGAGGCGAAGAAGAGAAGAGCGAACAGGAACCTTTAAGATTATGGGGAAAAGTTGTAGATGGAGTAATTGAAAAAGCCCAGTCACCTGTTATTACGACACAGTGTATCCGTGTTCCTGTATTAAACGGACATACAGCAGCAGTTTTTGTAAAATTCAAAAAGAAAGCTACAAAGGAGCAACTGATTGAAAAATTACGTTCATTCAGCGGAGAACCACAGAAGCTTGAACTGCCAAGCGCACCAAAGCAGTTTATACAGTATCTTGAAGAAGACAACCGCCCACAGGTTTCAATGGATGTTGATTATGAAAATGGAATGGGCGTATCTGTAGGACGTCTTAGAGAAGATACAGTGTATGATTGGAAATTTGTCGGTTTATCACATAATACAGTAAGAGGAGCAGCAGGCGGAGCAGTTCTTTGTGCTGAGATGTTGAAGGCAAAGGGATATATTGAAGCAAAATAAAGTGTAAAATGATGGAGCTGTCGCATTGGCAATCGTTGATGCGGCAGCCATATTATTATGTGGAGAATTAAAATGAAGTGGTACAAAGACTTAAAAAAATATTTTTCAGATCCCGTCCTGATTACAGCTTGGATATTGGCGGTAGTATCGTCTTTTTTTGTATTTCCGGATTCAAAGTATATAGATTATATTGATTTTAAATCGTTGGGAATGTTGTGGGGGCTCATGATTGTAGTTCAGGGAATGAGTGATAATGGTGTTTTTGAAATTATAGGTAATGTTTTACTGAATCATACGAAAAAAAGCTGGCAGCTTGTGGCAGTATTTGTATTTATATCATTTTTTTCAGCAATGCTTATAACAAATGATGTAGCACTTATTACATTTATTCCGTTTGCCATAACGATATTGAGTGATTGTGACAGAGAAGATTTATTAATACCTGTTGTTGTATTACAGACAGTGGCTGCAAATCTTGGAAGTATGTTTACGCCAATCGGTAATCCGCAAAACATATATTTATATGGTATTTCTGAAATGGAGCTTCAGGATTTTATAATGATAACACTACCGTATACGCTGACAGCAATGGTACTTTTAGCGGTGAGTCTTTTATTTCTTCCGGGAAAGAACATGGAGCTTAGGGGACATATTTCTGAACAAAATAATTTTAATAGTCAATATGGCAAAAAAACGCTTCCCGTGTATCTGGTATTGTTTGGTCTTGGGATATTTGTCATGCTTCATACTATTCCTATGAAAATATTTATACTAAGTGTATTAACAGGAGAAGTTTTAATACGTGTTATAAGATTGTGTAAAGGTGGAAGAAAGTCCGGATTACTCAGACCAAAGGCGGATTATATTCTGCTGATGACATTTATAGGTTTCTTTATTTTTACGGGAAATATAACGAGAATCGGTAAAATTTACAATATATTAGAAATGCTAATAAAGGGAAGAGAATTGATAACGGCTGTTACTGTAAGCCAGTTTATCAGCAATGTGCCGGCGGCATTATTGTTGTCGCGTTTTTCGGAAAATGAGGAAGCATTGATTTTAGGAGTGAATTTAGGAGGACTGGGTACTCTGATTGCATCAATGGCAAGCCTGATTTCATATAAATATTATGTTAACCGGGTGAATAAGGATAAAAGTAAATATATACTTACATTTACTGCTGTAAATGTAATGTATCTGGCGGTTTTATTATGTGAGAGGTTAATATTTCGTATCGGTTGAGGAAAAAAGAGATTTGTGATACAATTGCGATATATTGCATAAAAAGTAAACGATTGGAGAGAACGAGACAGATGATATTGGATGTAAAGAATTTAAGCCACGGATTTGGAGACAGAGCTATATTCGATGATGTTTCTTTCAGACTGTTGAAAGGTGAACATATTGGACTTATAGGAGCAAATGGCGAAGGTAAATCTACATTTATGAATATAATTACAGGAAAACTGATGCCTGACGAAGGAAAGGTTGAGTGGGCGAAGAATGTTAGGGTCGGTTATTTGGACCAGCACACAGTACTTGAACCGGGAATGACCATAGAATCTGTTTTAAAGACGGCATTTGAGTACCTCTTTGATATGGAGAGAAGCATGAATGAGATATGTGATAAGATGGGAGATGCTTCGCCTGATGAGATGGAAAAAATGCTGGAAGAACTTGGTACGATTCAAGATGTTTTGACAAACAATGATTTTTATATGATTGATGCTAAAGTAGAGGAGATAGCAAGAGCCTTTGGACTATTGGAACTGGGACTTGATAAAGATGTAACAGAGTTAAGTGGCGGACAACGTACAAAAGTATTGCTGGCAAAACTTCTGCTTGAAAAGCCGGATATCCTATTATTGGATGAGCCGACCAATTATCTCGATGCTAATCATATTGAGTGGTTGAAAAGATATTTGAATGATTATGAAAATGCATTTATTCTCATATCACATGATATTCCTTTTTTGAATCAGGTGGTAAATCTGATTTATCATATGGAGAATCAGAAACTCGACAGATATGTTGGTGATTATGACAAATTTATGGAAGTATATGAGATGAAAAAAGCACAACTTGAGGCTGCATATAAAAGACAACAGCAGGAGATTGGTGAGCTGAAGGATTTTGTGGCGAGAAATAAGGCAAGGGTTGCCACAAGAAATATGGCTATGTCGAGACAGAAAAAGCTTGACAAGATGGAAGTAATCGAACTTGGTAAGGAAAAACCAAAACCAGAGTTTCATTTCAAAGAGGCGAGAGCAACCGGAAAGGTTGTATTTGAGACGGAAGATTTAGTTATTGGATATGACAAAGCATTGTCAAAGCCGATTAATTTAAGAATGGAACGTGGAGAGAAGATAGCCATAACCGGTACTAATGGAATTGGAAAAACCACATTCTTAAAGAGTGTTTTGGGTATGATTCCGGCTATTTCCGGAAAAGCACATTTAGGCGATTATTTATACAAGGGATATTTTGAACAGGAAATGAAGCCTTCTGATAGAACCTGTATAGAAGAAATATGGGAAGAATTCCCGTCATTCAGTCAGTACGAGGTTCGCTCAGCACTTGCAAAATGTGGTCTTACGACGAAACATATCGAAAGCAGAGTGAAAGTATTAAGTGGTGGAGAACAGGCTAAGGTGAGACTTTGCAAACTGGTAAATGTTGAAACAAATGTATTGCTGCTCGATGAGCCTACTAATCACTTGGATGTTGATGCAAAAGATGAGTTAAAAAGAGCTTTAAAAGAATATAAGGGTGCAGTTTTAGTAGTTTGTCATGAACCTGAATTTATAGATGGTCTTGTTGACAAAATCTGGAACCTTGAAGAATATTCTTTATTAAGTATATAAAAATGAAGGAGAGAAAATCATGGAAATTAAGAATGCATGGAAAAAATACAATGAAGATGAGTTAAATAAGTTAGAGGAATTGAATAAATCATATAGGGATTTTTTAGACAGGGGCAAAACAGAGAGAGAATGTGTTGTTGAGATAGTAAAGCAGGCAGAAAATGCAGGATACAGAAATCTTGATGGTATAATACGTGGTAAAGAGTCTTTAAAAGAGGGAGATAAAGTTTACTCTGTCTGGATGAATAAATCAATTGCGCTGTTTATTATCGGAAAAGCTCCTATATGTGAGGGGATGAATATTCTTGGTGCACATATTGATTCTCCGAGACTTGATATCAAGCAGAATCCGTTGTATGAGGATACAGAGATAGCTTATTTGGATACACATTATTACGGTGGAATCAAGAAGTATCAGTGGGTGACGATACCGTTAGCTATTCATGGAGTTGTTGTTAAGACAAACGGAGAGGTCATCAACATTGTTCTTGGAGAAGATGATAATGATCCGGTTGTGTTTATATCTGACTTATTGATTCATCTTTCACAGGAGCAGCTTGAAAAAAAGGCTTCAAAAGTGATTGATGGCGAAGATTTAAACGTGACGATAGGAAGCATTCCACTTAAGGATGAGGATAAAGAACCGGTGAAGAAAAATATTTTAAAGCTCATCAAAGAGAAATATAATTTTGAAGAGGAAGATTTTTTATCTGCCGAACTTGAAGTTGTTCCTGCCGGAAGAGCAAGGGAAGCAGGAATGGATAAGAGTATGATACTTGCATATGGTCAGGACGACCGTGTTTGTGCGTATACATCGTTTGCGGCTATGCTTGAATTTGACAAGGTTGAGCGTACAGCATGCTGT
The DNA here is from genome assembly GCA_902786515.1 of uncultured Lachnospiraceae bacterium. Classification (GTDB taxonomy): domain Bacteria; phylum Bacillota; class Clostridia; order Lachnospirales; family Lachnospiraceae; genus UBA2821. Next base: position 29,613 of record CADADA010000023.1, read on the forward strand.
ATTCTTGTTGATAAAGAAGAGATTGGAAGTGTGGGTGCTACAGGAATGAGGTCACATTTCTTTGAAAATATTGTTGCTGAGATTCTCGACAGAATGGGCGAATCCTCTGATTTAGCTTTGAGAAGAACACTCGCTAATTCAAGAATGTTGTCTTCTGATGTCAGTGCAGCATTTGACCCAATCTATGCATCAGCTTTTGAAAAGAAAAATGCTGCATATTTTGGAAAAGGTATGGTATTTAACAAATTCACCGGTTCAAGAGGAAAGTCGGGTTCTAATGATGCAAACGCAGAATATGTTGCATTTGTCAGAGGCGTTATGGAAAAACATGGTGTTACATATCAGACTGCAGAACTTGGAAAAGTTGATTTAGGCGGTGGCGGAACCATAGCTTATATTCTTGCTACTTATGGAATGAATGTGATTGACAGCGGTGTGGCAGTGCTTAACATGCATGCGCCATGGGAGGCTGTAAGTAAGGCAGATGTATATGAGACAAAGAAAGGATATGTGGCATTTTTGAAGGAGTAGGAAGTACATCGCAGAGCTGAATCTGAAATTTAGCCCGCGATTTCTACGATGCGTTGCGTCTGCGGAATGGAGATTTGTATGAAATATATCGGAATTGAGAAAAAATCAGAGGGAAATTTTATTACACGTTATGATGTTACGTACAGGACTGTTGATGATAAGGAAAAAGTTTACGAAATGATTAGTAGAAATAAGGAGATTTCTACACTTGAAGAATTGAACGGTACTGAGGCAGATGCGGTTGTGATAATTGTGACAAATGAGACGGGAGACAAGTGTTTGCTGAATCATGAGTTCAGGATGGCGGCAGGAGATTTTGTGTATAATTTTCCTGCCGGACTAATAGATGAAGGTGAGACATATGAACAGGCTGCAGTAAGAGAGTTAAAGGAAGAGACCGGGCTGGAACTCTATGAGATTACACAGGTTCTTGGAACAAGTTACAGTGCTGTTGGTTTCAGTAATGAAACAAATATCACTGTGATAGGAAAAGCGAGAGGAGAATTTTGTGAGAGCACATCTACGGTTGAAGAGATAGATGCCTGCTGGTATACAAAGGAAGAGATGAGGGAATTATTAAAGAACAACAAATTTGCTGCGAGGACGCAGGCGTATTGCTATATGTGGAGCAGGGAAGAGTGATAACAAATGCGATACAAATTTTATTTAAGGATTTAGGCACAGATACAACAACAGCAATCAGAATGTTTTTAACACAGGCTGTTGCGACAAATGGATTTCCTTCGGTTAATTTGCTTTTGTCATTTTTTCATGAAGCCATTTTCCGGTTTCAGATAGTTCATTGATACTCCATCCTGAGGTTTTTGAGCAGTCAGATGCAATCAAGGCAGAAAGCTCATCTTTATTGGAGAGATTCCACCCAATATAGGAGAGGTTATTGTTATCAATCAAATCCGACCATTGAGTCGCGGAATCATAATCAATACTTCCGTTTCCGGAAGCTTCACATATGCTGAATTCGGAAATAATCACAGGTGTCTGGTTATTCCTTGCGGTAATTACTTTGTTTCGAAGACTTTCTTTGTGTGTTGCCGCATAAAAATGTAAGGAATACATAACATTATGCGGATTAGTAACCGGATTTTCGGCTACAACATCAACATCCTGTGACCATGAAGGTGTGCCCACGATAATGATGGCATCATTGTCATTTGAACGGATTGCAGAAATAATTTCATCAGCATAGGACTTAACTTCAGACCATGAAACACCACCGTTTGGTTCGTTACAGATTTCATACAATATATTCTTGTGGCCTTTATATTTTTCAGACATTTTTCTAAAAAAATCTTTTGCTCCTTCTTTATACTGGTTTGGATTACCGTCACTTAGAATATGCCAGTCTATGATACAGTACATTCCTAACTGTGTGCAATAAGAGACACCTTCATCAATCTTAGCTTCTAACTCTGCCTGATTGCTGCCGGTCATATATCCGCCTTCTCCAGTGTACATAGCAAGTCTTATAACATTTGCATGCCAATCATCTCTAAGCGTTTTAAAACTGTCATAGTTAATATATTCAGGATACCACTGCAAACCATGTGTACTGACACCTTTAAGTTGAAAAATTTGATTGTTTTCATCTACAAGATCAATTCCATTTACATGCAGCTTTCCGTGTGTGATTAGTGGGGTTATTCCCTGAGATTCTTCCTCCACTGCACCAGAAGCTTTTGTTTCTTCGTTATTCTCTTTTGAAGTTATTTTTGGTTGATGCTCATCTTGGATGGTGGTAATTTCATTAGTGACCTTAGAGGTGTTTGCGGTTGAAATGTCAGCTGTGGTTTCAGTGGTGACGGTAGTGACATCAGACAAAGTCTGTTGACCGGCACCGGTATCTGTGACATTAGATACACTTTGGCGGCCGGCTTTCTTTCCTGAATGATAGCAGACGATAGCCGTGACAAAATAAAGTGAAGTTAATACAAATGTTATCAAAATAATGAGTAATGTTTTTTTATAATTCTTATCCATAATATATCACTTTCTTTCAGTTTACATAATATCTTACGTATTAAAATCAACTTTCATCAAGTCTTATAATTCATATTTTACCACAAAACAATAGAGATGTCTTGATGAATTAGTGATAAACATTGATTTGCAAAAACAGTTGACAAACGTAAGAGTTAATGATATTTTTATATCGATAAGTGAATAGAGGGCAGTAGCCCTTTATTTATTATTTGTTAGTTAGTAATGACTAACTGTATAAATATATAATACAGATGAAAGGAATTGTGTAAATATGTCAGAGGAAAAATTTCTACAGGTGAGCAATATTCACAAGTCATATGGAAGCGGTGACGGTCTTCAGAAAGTGTTAAAAGGCACCGATTTTTCAGTGGCGAAGGGAGAATTTTGTGTGCTTCTGGGGCCGTCTGGTTCTGGAAAATCCACATTGTTAAACATTATAGGGGGAATAGACAGTGCTGATGACGGTTACATAGCCATCAACGGCGATAAATTAAAGGACATGGATGAGAAAGCACTCACGATATACAGGAGAAAGCATTTGGGATATGTATTCCAGTTGTATAATTTGATTCCAAACCTGACGGTAAAGGAAAACATTGAAGTAGGAGCATATTTATCAGATAATCCACATGATATAGATGATTTGTTAAAAACACTCGGTTTATATGAGCATCGTCATAAATTACCTAATCAGTTGTCGGGCGGACAGCAGCAGAGAACATCGATAGGACGTGCGATTGTTAAAAATCCGGATATACTGTTGTGCGATGAGCCTACGGGAGCACTTGATTATAACACATCAAAAGATATTTTAAAATTAATAGAAGAAGTCAATCAGAAATACGGTAATACAGTAATAATGGTAACACATAATGAAGCGATTCAGCACATGGCGGATCACACGATAAAACTTCGTGACGGACAGGTAAGAAAAAATATAGTTAATGACAACAAAGTCAGTGCAACAGAACTTGACTGGTAGTAAAAATTTCTGGAAAGGAAAGTGAATGAATTATGAGGAATCCGTTAAACAAGCGAATTCTACGTGAAATAAAGAGCGAATGGAAAAAATATGTGGCATTATTCTTATTATTAACGCTTACAATTGGATTTGTATCCGGTATGTTTGTAGCGAATGACAGTATGGAGACGGCAGCATATGAAGCTTACGATAAATACAATATAGAAGATGGACATTTTGAATTAAAAGATAAACCGACAGATGAACTTCTTGAGGATTTTGAAGATGAGGATATCAAGATTTACGAACAATACTATAAGGACTTTGATGAGGATTTTAATGCAGATGGAGAGACAGATGCAAAGATAAGAGTATTCAAAGTGAGAGAGGATATAGACCGTGCCTGCCTCATGGAAGGAGAGATGCCGGAAAAAGAAAATGAAATTGCAATTGACCGTATGCATGCGGATAACAGCAAGATTTCCGTGGGGGATACCATAAGTATTGGCGATTACGAAATGAAAGTTACGGCTCTGGTCGCATTTTCAGATTACAGCACATTATATGAAGATAACAGCGATATAATGTTTGATGCCTTAACCTTTGATGTAGGAGCAGTTACGCCGGAAGGATATGATGCACTAAATGCAAGGGAAGTATATCAATATGCATTTCAATACAATGATGAGCCTGAGGATGAAGAAGAACAGAAAGAAAAGTCAGATATACTGTCAGAACAGCTTGCGGTATTATCGTTGACAGGCGGAATGCTTGATGATACTGATGAGGCAGAGAAATTCAGTGATGAAGTAGAAGCAGACAAAGAATTTCTGGAAGAAATGAGCAGTAAGGCAGATGAATTGAAGCAGCGCGGTGAGGAATTGGAGAAAAAGACAGCTTCCATGTCACCGGAAGAACAGATGGCATCCATGGCAGAGTTACAGAAAGAGGCTGATGATATTCAAAAAGAAGCAGATGAGTTAAAAAAACAGGAAGATAAAATTAACGAAACTGCTGACAGACTCAAAGAACTTGAGAAATACGAGGAGCATATCAATGAACTGACGGATTTCGTGCCGGAATATGCAAATAGAGCCATACATTTTGCTGTTGAAGATTTTGGTTCTGATAAAGCGATGGGAGAAGAAATATTGATAATCCTTATCATTGTAATAGCATTTATTTTTGCGATTACGGCATCAAACACCATAGTCAGGGAATCGGCAGTGATAGGAACGCTCAGGGCATCAGGATACAAAAAAGGAGAATTGCTTATTCATTATGTATCTGTACCGGTGTTCGTTACATTTATGTCTGCACTCATTGGAAATATTCTGGGATATACTTACTTTAAAAACGTAGTTGTTGACATGTATTATAATTCATACAGCCTTCCTACATATGTTACATTGTGGAATGCAGATGCGTTCGTTAAGACAACGATATATCCTGTATTGATTATGATAGTTGTAAATATTCTGGTGGTTAATCGGAAATTAAAGCTTTCACCGCTCAAGTTCCTCAGACATGATTTGAGTAAATCAAATAAAAAGAAAGCTATGAAATTACCCCGATGGAAATTCCTTACACGTTTTAGGCTCAGAATATTTTTCCAGAATATGGTTGGATATGTTACACTGTTCCTCGGTATTTTCTTCGTTATGATTTTACTGGCATTTTCAGTGGGAATGCCTGCTACTTTGGATAATTATCAGGAAAATGCATCGTCATATATTGTCGCGGACTACCAATATGTATTAAAGGGTACCGAAGATTCTGATGGCAATGAGATTACGACTAAGGAAAAAACAGCAGAAAAATACAGCATTAACAGCTTAAAAACGGTTGATGGTGTACATGTCGGCGAGGAAATCACGGTATTCGGTTATATGGATGACAGCAGGTATTTTGAGATTTCAGAGGATTTAGAAAAAGATGAAGTATATATCACAAAAGCATATGCAGATAAGTTTAATATAAAGGAAGGTCAGAGCATCACACTTAAGGATATGTACAAATCCAAAAAGTATAAGCTGAAGGTGGAAGGAATATATGATTTGCCGGGGACGCTTGGAATAATGCTTCCGAATGACCGGTTCAATAAGATGTTCAATATGGAAGCCGGAAGCTTTACGGGATATTTATCTGAAAAAGAAATTAAGGACATTGATGAGGATATGATTTACTCAGTGATGACAGTGGATGATGCACTAAAGATTGTGAATCAGCTTAATCACTCAATGGGCGGATATATGAAATATTTTTCTGCAATGTGTATGATAATTGCATTGATTATCATTTTACTGCTTACAAAAATAATTATAGAGAGCAGTGCAGTATCTATATCTATGGTAAAGGTACTTGGTTATAGCAACAGGGAAATAAATAGTTTGTATGTCAGAATAACAACGACTGTTGTGATACTTTCTTCTGTTATTACAGCTTTTGCAAGTGAACTCGTAGTGGCGAAGATATGGGCGAATATTATGTATAGAATGAACGGATGGTTTGAATTCTATATAGGAATAGAGGAAATTATCAGGATTATACTAATGGTAATAGTTACCTATGTTTTAGTAGCTATTTTGGACATTAGAAGAATTAAGAGAATTCCTATGACGGAAGCACTGAAAAACATTGAATAATTATGAATTATAATTGGCGTATACGCCACACTGACGAAATGCGAAGCATTTTGGAGGTAGGCTCTGAACGGTTATGAATGCAATACCGGCATCTGAGAGTTTAACTTTCAGATGCCGGATTTTAATTTTGATTAAACTAAATCCTTAAGACTGGTTTCGTATAATGAAGATAGAAAATATTCAACATCTTCAAAATCATAGATTTTATTCTCGATGCAATATCTTACTACTAAATCAGGTTCGTAAGAATTGGTAAGAGCATGTCCTGCAGACTTTAATAATCTTTTGGTTTCCGCAAAGTTTAACTTCAGACCAAGACACATGGCAACAGCGTCCCCTTTTGAAATCTCGTCATCGTTTAGAATAGAGCTTTGCAATTGATAATGAGATGTGACCGAATCCATACCCAGAGATTTGTCACTCATATATAATTTGACTATATCCCCGAATTTAGAAGGGTTATCATGCTGTTCATACCACTCATTGCATGCATCCCTTTCGGGGTCTGTCTTTAAAGAAAGTGTATTATACTTGTACCGTTCGCCTGCGCGTTCTCTTACAAAATGAACCTGAATAAAATTTTTAACATCCTCTATATACTCGCTCCGTCTTTTGTTAGCTTTTTTGTTTTTAAAATAAGAAAACATTTTATTACGGGACTCCTTTTGTCTAAAAATCAAGTACATTATAACACAAAAATGGAATTATGTGAACATTTTTTATCTCATTGTCAGAAATGAGGGTTTATGATATACTAAAGCCGATAAAAAGTAAACGTGAAAGGAAAAGTAGGATGGCTGATATAAGTAGAGATAAGATAAGAAATTTTTGCATCATTGCCCACATTGACCACGGGAAGTCGACACTTGCAGACAGAATCATCGAAAAGACGGGAACACTGACAAACAGAGAGATGCAGGCACAGGTGCTTGACAATATGGAGCTTGAAAGAGAAAGAGGTATCACGATAAAATCTCAGGCAGTGCGTATTGTTTATCAGGCAAAAGATGGTGAAGAATATATATTTAATCTGATAGATACGCCGGGACATGTGGATTTCAATTATGAAGTATCGAGAAGTCTTGCCGCATGTGATGGTGCGATATTAGTTGTGGATGCGGCTCAGGGAGTAGAAGCACAGACTCTTGCTAATGTTTATCTTGCAATGGATCATGATTTGGATGTGCTTCCTGTAATCAATAAAATTGATTTACCAAGTGCAGATCCTGAGCGTGTTATAGAAGAGATAGAAGACGTTATAGGCATAGAGGCACATGATGCACCGCTTATATCAGCGAAAAACGGACTGAACATAGAGGATGTGCTTGAAAAAATTGTTACAAATATACCGGCTCCATCCGGTGACCCTGAGGCACCGCTGCAGGCATTGATATTTGACAGTTTATATGATCCGTATAAGGGAGTTATTGTATTCTGCAGGGTGAAAAACGGCACAGTGAGACCGGGAATGAATGTGAAGATGATGGCTACGGGTGCAGTTGAAAATGTTGTTGAAGTAGGATATTTTGGAGCGGGAAGATTTATAGCATGTGATGAGCTGTCTGCAGGTATGGTCGGATACATTACGGCAAGTATTAAAAATGTTAAGGAGACCACTGTTGGTGATACAATCACTGATGCGGATCATCCGTGTGCAGAAGCACTTCCGGGATATAAAAAGGTAAATTCCATGGTTTATTGCGGACTTTATCCGGCGGATAGTGCAAAGTATGAAGATTTAAGAGATGCATTGGAAAAATTACAGCTCAATGATGCTTCGTTAAATTATGAACCTGAGACGTCGATAGCACTTGGATTTGGTTTCAGATGTGGATTCTTAGGATTACTTCATCTTGAAATTATACAGGAAAGACTTGAAAGAGAGTATAATTTAGACCTTGTTACCACAGCACCGGGAGTTATCTATAAGGTATATAAGACTGACGGTACTATGGTAGAGCTTACAAATCCTTCTAATCTTCCCGACCCGTCAGAGATTGATTATATGGAAGAACCTGTTGTTTCGGCAGAAGTCATGGTAACTACGGAGTTTATTGGACCGATTATGGAACTCTGTCAGGAGAGAAGAGGAAGATATCTTGGAATGGAGTACATTGAGAGTTCCAGAGCTTTGTTAAAATATGAGCTTCCGTTAAATGAGATAATTTATGATTTCTTTGATGCATTAAAATCGAGATCAAGAGGATATGCATCTTTTGATTATGAAATGAAAGGATATGAAAAGTCAGATCTGGTGAAGCTTGATATTCTTATCAATAAAGAAGAGGTGGATGCATTATCATTCATTGTATTTGCCGGAAGTGCATATGAGCGTGGAAGAAAAATGTGCGAAAAGCTTAAGCAGGAGATTCCGAGACAGTTGTTTGAGATACCGATTCAGGCAGCAGTAGGCAGCAAGGTAATTGCAAGAGAAACAGTAAAGGCTATGAGAAAAGACGTGCTTGCGAAGTGTTACGGTGGAGATATTTCCAGAAAGAAGAAGCTCCTTGAAAAGCAGAAGGAAGGAAAGAAGAGAATGCGTCAGGTGGGAAATGTAGAGATACCACAGAAGGCATTTATGAGTGTTTTGAAGTTAGATGAAGATTAAGGAAATATACATTCATATACCATTTTGCGTCAGAAAATGCGGATATTGTGATTTTCTGTCTTTTCAATACAATGAAGAGACGTCAGAAAAATATATTGATTGTCTTTGCAATGAAATCCTTCATGCCGAAATCGAAGATACTGAGATATCAACGGTTTTTATTGGTGGAGGCACGCCTTCGGTACTAGGAGAACGTGATATTGAGAGAATAATGATGACGGTCAGTGAGCATTTTTTACTGAGTGATGATGCAGAGATTACTATTGAAGTAAATCCGGGTACAGTCACTGAAAACAAGGCGAAACTGTATAAACAGATTGGAATTAACAGGGTAAGTATCGGAATGCAGTCGTCTGATGATGAAATGCTAAAAAAACTCGGGCGTATTCACAATAAAAAGCAGTTTCTCGAATGTTACGGCCGGTTAAGAAAAGCAGGAATTGCTAATTTAAATGTTGATGTGATGAGCGGATTGCCGGGGCTTACACTTGAAAAGTACGAGGAGACACTTAAAATGGTATGTGAACTTGGACCGGAACATATATCGGCATATAGTCTTATAATTGAAGAAAATACTCCTTTTTTTGAATTATATAATCCGGATAATGGAAAAAAAGTATCCGAGCTTCCGGATGAAGAGCTGGAACGAAGACAGTATGAAAGAACCGGTGAAATCCTCAGTATGAATGGATATCACCGGTATGAAATTTCTAATTACGCAAAAAAAGGGTATGAATGCAGGCATAATACAGGATATTGGAGAGGAGTGCCTTATTATGGTTTTGGGCTTGGAGCATCTTCGTATATAGACGGTATAAGATACAGCAATGTTTCATTATTAGATGATTATTTGAAAGCCGGTGGGATTGCTAAGGATACGGATTCGATAATACGGCTCAGTAAAAATGACAAAATGGAAGAATTTATGTATCTCGGCCTCAGAATGACTGAGGGAATCAGCAGAAAACAGTTTAAGAATCTTTTTAATGAGGATATTGATGATGTTTTTGGTAAAGTTATTAATAAGTATTCGGCATTGGATTTGATAATGTGTGAGGATGATAAAATTTTCCTTTCAGAAAGAGGAATAGATGTCAGTAATTATATTTTTTCTGATTTTCTTATGTGAAGATTAGTTGAAAACTGAAAAAAAGGGTTGTTAATCAGAAGAAATGTTATTATAATAAAATTTACATACCTTATGGATGAGTCACATACATGAGGTAATGATACAGCGGAAAGCGAGATGTTGAGATGAATAATGATTATATTGAGTATCTGATAAAGCGCAGGATTACTCCGGGAAGTATAGCGGCAAGGATAGGCTCGATTCTTCTGGTGGTTGTCTGTGTTATGTTATATTCGGTATTGAATTTTATCGCATTCGGTATGTCTGTGATAGCGGCTTATCTTGTGAGATATACATTTCAGGCTACAGATGTTGAGTATGAATACACATATTTTTCAGGTGAATGCAGATTTGACAAGATAATGGCGAAGAGAAAGAGAAAAAGCATGACGGTTCTTGAGATGGACAAGGTGGAATTGATAGCTCCCGAGAATGATGACAGACTTTCAGAATATGAAAAAAAGGGATACCAGTTAAAAAATTTCACTTCAGGAGAAGAGAATGCAAAGAGATATACCGCGTTTATGAGAAATGATGCAAATCTTATAAAGATTGTATTTGAGCCCAGTGAAGAAATTATAAAGTGTATGCAGGCATATTCGCCTAGAAAAGTGATAGTGTAGGTGTAAAAAGAATTTGACACTACTATATAAATTTGATAAAATTGCAAAAATGCTAAGAAAGAGAGGATGAAAAAAATGGGAAGTATTGTTGGTGAAGGAATTACATTTGATGATGTGCTATTAGTACCGGCATATTCAGAAGTAACACCGAACATGGTTGATTTATCAACGAATCTTACAAAAAAAATCAGACTTAACGTTCCTATTATGAGTGCAGGCATGGATACTGTGACAGAGTATAGGATGGCAATTGCCATGGCGAGACAGGGTGGTATAGGTATTATCCACAAGAATATGTCTATAGAAGCACAGGCTGATGAGGTGGACAAGGTTAAGCGTTCTGAGAATGGTGTTATTACGGACCCGTTTTATTTGTCTCCTGAACATACGTTAGAAGATGCGAATAATCTTATGGCTAAGTTCAGAATATCAGGTGTTCCTATTACTGAAGGCAAAAAACTTGTTGGTATTATTACTAACAGAGACTTGAAGTTTGAAACTGATTTTTCTAAAAAGATTAAGGAATCTATGACATCGGAAGGTCTGATTACGGCAAAAGAAGGCATTACACATGAAGAAGCCAAGGCGATACTTGCCAGTGCAAGAAAAGAAAAGCTTCCGATTGTTGATGACGATTTTAACTTAAAAGGACTTATTACTATTAAGGATATTGAGAAACAGATTAAGTATCCTTTATCAGCAAAGGATTCACAGGGAAGACTTTTGTGTGGTGCTGCTGTTGGTATTACTGAAAATGTTATGGAAAGAGTAGAAGCTTTAGTAAATGCCAAAGTAGATGTGATTGTAATCGATTCTGCACATGGTCATTCAAAGAATATTTTTACAACGTTAAAAGAGATTAAGTCAGCTTATCCTGAACTTCAGGTGATTGCTGGTAATGTTGCTACAGGAGCAGCTACAAGAGATCTCATAGCTGCAGGTGCAGATTGTGTTAAAGTTGGAATCGGACCTGGTTCTATCTGTACGACGAGAGTTGTAGCAGGAATCGGAGTTCCACAGATTACAGCTATTATGGATTGTTATGCTGCCGCAAAAGAGACGGGTACACCGATTATTGCTGACGGTGGAATTAAGTTCTCCGGCGATATGACAAAGGCTATAGCAGCAGGTGCTGACGTATGTATGATGGGAAGCATGTTTGCAGGATGTGACGAGAGTCCGGGAACATTTGAATTATTCCAGGGAAGAAAGTATAAGGTATATCGTGGTATGGGTTCTATCGCTGCAATGGAGAACGGAAGTAAGGACAGATATTTCCAGTCAGATGCTAAAAAACTTGTACCGGAAGGTGTTGAAGGAAGAGTTGCCTACAAGGGATTACTTGAGGATACAGTATTCCAGTTGATGGGTGGACTTCGTGCAGGAATGGGATATTGCGGAGCAAAAGATATTCGGACATTAAAAGAGACAGGAAGCTTTGTTAAGATATCATCAGCATCTCTAAAGGAAAGCCATCCTCATGATATTCATATTACAAAGGAAGCACCGAATTACAGTATAGATGCGTAATTAACGATGGCAGTGTGAAGTTTTAAATGAAGATAAAACAAAGAAAGATACTGGTATTATGTATATCCGCACTGATTTTTTTGATGTGCATACTGGGTGTTATCATAAACTATTTTGTTGAAGAACCTTCAAGAGAAGAGATTTTTGAAGAAGGTTACAAGATAACATCTGCTGATGATGCTTTAGACAATGGTCTGATTATCAGGGAAGATTTTCTAACACCGAATTTGTTTTCAAGACCGGGCACATCATTGACACAGATTAATAATATAGTTATACATTATGTAGGAAACCCGGGAACTTCCGCGCAAGATAACAGAAATTATTTCGAAAGTCTTGCAACGACCGGAGAGACATATGCAAGCAGTCATTATGTTGTTGGAATAGATGGCGAGATTATTCAGTGTGTTCCGCTTAATGAAATCGCTTACTGTTCTAATGACAGAAACAATGATACGATATCCATTGAGGTGTGTCATGAGAGCGAATCGGGAGAATTTAGTAAAAAAGCATATCAGTCACTTGTAATGCTTTGTGCATGGCTGTGTAATGCTTATAAGCTTGATTCTGAAGATTTAATCAGACATTATGATGTGACAGGAAAGATTTGTCCAAAGTATTTTGTGGATTATCCCACAGAGTGGTCAGAGTTTAAAAATGACGTAAAAGTTATGATGAAAGATATAAAATAAAAACATGGTTGTAATCTGCTTAGTAGTATTACAACCATGTTTTTATAGTATAGTCGGTTAGAATTTATTTTTTGATGTATATTTTTCTTCACAATATTTGCAACGGTATGTTTCGGTTTTTTTATCAGAAAGGATAAACACCTGCTCAAGCTCCTGTTCTATAGATGTGATACATCTTGGGTTCTGACATTTTAAAATATTGCGAATCACCTTTGGAAGAGTAAGTGGTTTTTTCTCAACAATCTTTCCGTCACGGATGATATTTACCGTAATATTGTGGTCAATATATCCGAGAATATCAAGGTCAACCGAGTCCAGAGAATTTTCTATTTTGATTATGTCTTTTCTTCCCATTTTATTGCTACGGGCATTTTTTATAATAGCAACCTGACAGTCTAATTTTCCAAGTCCCAGATGATTATAGATTGACATTGCTTTTCCTGCTTCGATGTGGTCAAGTACAAATCCTTCATTAAGAGAACCTACATTTAACATTTTATTAACTCCTTTCTATGATTCAGCCATTTCCAACAGTGTAAGTATAAGAGCCATACGAACATACACACCAAATTGAACCTGTTTAAAATAAGAGGCACGCGGATCGTCATCAACTTCGACTGATATCTCATTTACACGAGGGAGAGGATGGAGTACAAGCATATCCTTTCCGGCATAATTCATTTTTTCTTTGGTAAGTATGTATCTGTCCTTTAATCTTACATAATCATCTTCGTTAAAGAAACGCTCACGTTGAACCCTTGTCATGTATAAAATATCTAATTTTGGCATACTTGATTCTAACTGTTCAACTTCTTCGTACGGAACGTTATTGGCATCAAGTACATCCTGTTTAATATAATCAGGCAGACTTAACTCTTTTGGTGAAATAAGCACGAAAGAAATGTTTTCATACCTTACAAGTGCGTTTATAAGGGAATGTACAGTTCTTCCAAATTTCAAATCGCCACATAATCCTATAGTGAGATTGTTAAGTCGTCCTTTTAAAGAACGTATAGTCATCAAATCAGTAAGAGTCTGTGTAGGATGCTGATGACCACCATCTCCTGCATTAATTACGGGAATTGAGGATTTCATCGCTGCGACCGTAGGAGCACCTTCTTTAGGATGTCTCATGGCGCATATATCAGCATAACATGAAATAATCCGGATAGTGTCGGAAACACTTTCTCCTTTTGCAGCTGAGCTGTTGCTGGCGTCCGAAAATCCCAAAACATTTCCGCCTAAGCTGAGCATCGCTGATTCAAAACTCAGACGGGTACGTGTACTAGGTTCATAAAAAAGTGTTGCAAGTTTTTTGCCTTTACATGCATCTTTATATTTTGCCGGATTTGCCTCAATGTCAGATGCCAGATTAAGAAGTTTATCCAGCTCTTCGACAGAGAAATCCAGAGGGCTTATTAAGTGTCTCATATTCATTACCATTCCTTTCGCCACTACACGCTAAGCGGCTGTTACTTTCTTAAAATATATTAGCATATATAAAAAAATAATCAAGGAATTTATAATCTATTCTACATTAGTTATAATGTTTATATGAATTTTATCAATTCTTTTTTTGTCAAGCTTTTGTACGGTAAACCTGATGTTATCGAGGAGTATACTGTCCCCCTCGACAGGAATCTTATCGAGATTTTCAATTATGATTCCGCCGATGGAATCATAATTTTCTGATTTGAGGTTCAATTCAAGCTTTTCATTCAAATCATCAATCTTCATCTGTCCCTGAATAACATATTCGGTGTCAGAGATTTTTTTAAATGCTTCGTCTTCATCCGAATCATATTCATCTCTGATATCTCCTACGATTTCTTCAAGCAAATCTTCTATCGTGATAAGACCGACAGTAGTACCGTATTCATCCAGAACAATGATGATATTTACGGATGTTTTTTTCATTTCCATCATCAGCTCTGAAAGCTTTTGGGATTCATAAGTGTAAAAAGCTTTTCTTAGATACTGCCTTACATTAAAGTTTTTCTTATCATCACACAGCAGTAAATCCTTCATGTTGACTATACCGATAACATTATCCGTGGAATTTTCATATATCGGAATACGGGTATAGCGTTCTGTACGGAATAACTGAATCAAATCTTCATAAGAACTGTTAATATCAGCCATAGCCATATCTATACGTGGTACCATTACATCTTTTGCTTCGGCATCACCAAAGTCAAATACATTATTAATCATCTTTCTTTCTTCTGTTTCAATGACACCTTCCTCATGTCCGGCATTTACCAATGCACGGAGTTCCAATTCAGTGATAATCGAAGAATGTTTTGAAACATCAAGATGCAGGGCAATAAGAAGAATATGTGATATCTTATTAATTATAAAAATAACAGGCGTAAACAGCCACATCAATCCTAAAATAACAGGAGAGTATATGTATGTCATTTTTTCTGCAAATAATGTAGCAAGTGTTTTGGGAATAATTTCACCAAATATCAGAACAAGTATTGTTAATACGCCCGTAGCAACACTTACTGCGTAATTGCCGAATAAATGCTGGGCGAGAATGGTTGTCAGTGCAGATGCTGATATGTTCACAATATTATTACCTATGAGAACCGCACTGAGCATCTTTGGTGAATTTGATATGATTTTAAGAACACGTTTTGCTCTTTTGTTTCCTTTTTCTGATAATGTCTTAATTCTAATACGGTTTACTGTTGTAAAAGCTGTTTCAGCCGATGAAAAGAAGGCTGAAAGTAAAAGTAAAAAAATAAGTATGATTAGTTCAACTATATTGTCTGAATCCAAAAAGAATCCCTCCTAAAATAAATAATAAGATAAAGTTTAACCTAAAAAAATAGGAATGTAAAGTGTTTTTGTATAATATGATATATAAAGAAAAAATAACGGAGATGTCTATGGTATTTTTACATAGAGTTATATTTATGCTGAAGCTGCTGGTACTTGCATATGTTATTACGGTGCTTTTAATTGCTTTGCTCGCATTACTCGTATTAAAATTTGATTTTAATGATACATTAATACGGTGGTCAGTAATCTTAATATACTTTATATCAAATCTTGTCACAACGTGTATAATGTTGCGTTTAAAACCTGACAAGAGACTTATAAGAGGCACTTTGTTTAGTATTTCTTATATGGCTGGTATCATACTTGTATCTTCTTTGATGAATTCAGGGAACCGGTTCGGAGCCGGTCTTTTAATTGCCGGATTTGCGGCATTACTTGGCAGTATTGCAGCCGGTATAATGAAAGTATAAAAAAAATGCTTTTCATTAAAAAGGTATTGTGTTATAATGGTTCAAGTTAAAAACTATTAAGGAGGATATGACGATGAAGCATATTAAGACATTGAATGAGAAAACATTGAAGGATACATTGAAAAAAGGTGGATGTGGCGAATGTCAGACATCATGTCAGTCAGCTTGTAAGACATCTTGTACTGTTGGTAATCAGACCTGCGAAAATCAGTAATAGTTATATAGGCATATGTAACAGAGTCGGCACTTTGTTAAGAAAAGTATGAAGTGCTGACTCTTGTTGTGTGTTGTAGATTATCTGATAACGGCAATGTGCGGGATTGTACATGCACCACTATAAAGACAGGAGTTTTATAAAGTGATTCACCAGTATAAGAATAATGGCTACAATATCGTTTTGGATGTCAACAGCGGTTCCGTACATGTTGTGGATGATATGGTCTATGACATTATCGAACTGTATGAAAAAAACGATTTAGAGCAGATAGTAAAAGCACTCTCAGACAAATATCCTGAGAAGGATATAAGAGAAGCCGCAGGAGAGATAGAAGAATTGAAGGCAGCAGGACAGTTGTTTTCAGAAGATGTGTATAAGGATGTTGTTATAGATTTCAAAAAGCGTCAGACTGTTGTAAAGGCGATGTGTCTGCATATTGCACATGATTGCAACCTCGCATGTAAGTATTGCTTTGCAGAAGAGGGAGAATATCATGGAAGACGTGCTCTGATGAGTCTGGAAGTAGGTAAGAGAGCACTTGATTACCTGATAGAGCAGTCAGGTAACAGAACCAATCTGGAAGTGGATTTCTTTGGTGGAGAACCGCTTATGAATTGGGAAGTTGTTAAGGAGCTTGTGAAATATGGCCGTCAGAGAGAAAAAGA
The DNA here is from genome assembly GCA_902786515.1 of uncultured Lachnospiraceae bacterium. Classification (GTDB taxonomy): domain Bacteria; phylum Bacillota; class Clostridia; order Lachnospirales; family Lachnospiraceae; genus UBA2821. The sequence continues at coordinate 46,475 of CADADA010000023.1, forward strand.
ATGCAATAAGAACTTCAGATTTACCCTGACGACGAATGGTGTACTGCTGAATGACGAAGTAATGGATTTTGTCAATAAGGAAATGTCAAATGTCGTGATGAGCCTTGACGGAAGAAAGGAAGTAAACGACCGGATGAGGCCATTCAGGAACGGACAGGGCAGTTATGATTTGATAGTTCCGAAGTTTAAAAAACTTGCAGAAAGCCGTAATCAGACAAACTATTATATCAGGGGAACTTTTACGAGAAATAACCTTGATTTTTCTAATGACATTATAGAATACGCAGATTTAGGGTTTAAACAGATGTCCATTGAACCTGTTGTGGCAGACCCGGATGAGCCATATGCTTTAAGGGAAGAAGATATTCCAAAGATTTTGGAGGAATATGATAAGCTGGCACAGGAATATTTAAGACGTAAAAAGGAAGGAAAAGGATTCAATTTCTTCCATTTTATGATAGATCTCAATCAGGGACCATGCGTATACAAGAGACTTTCAGGATGCGGTTCGGGTACAGAATACTTAGCCGTTACACCTTGGGGAGACTTGTATCCGTGTCATCAGTTTGTTGGCAATGAGGATTTCCTGTTGGGAAATGTATTTGATGGTATAACAAATACAAAAGTAAGAGATGAATTTAAATTATGCAATGTCTATGCAAAAGATAAGTGCAAAGACTGTTTTGCAAAATTCTATTGCAGCGGGGGTTGTGCAGCAAACTCCTATCAGTTCCATGGTAATATTACAGATGCCTATGATATAGGATGTGAAATGGAAAGAAAAAGGGTTGAGTGTGCAATTATGATAAAAGCTGCATTAGCGGATGAAAATTATCTAGAAAAGGAGAAAGAGGAAAAGTAAAATGAATAAGTTTGGTAAAGGAAAAAGTTTTGTCCTTTTTATCTTAACGATTGCGTGTATGGTCGGACTTGCCCTGCTTGCAGGATTTGGTTTTGGTGAAAAGAAGACAGGAGCAGCTGAGAATATTATTCTTGGTCTTGATTTAAAAGGTGGTGTAAGTATCACATATCAGGTTGTGGATGAGGATTTCACTAAAGAGCAGCTTGATGATACAAAATACAAACTTGAACTTAGAGTTTCAAATTATAGCACTGAATCAGAAGTATATACAGAGGGTGACAACAGAATTACTGTTGATATACCGGGTGCTTACGACGCAGAAGCTATATTAAACGAACTTGGTAAGCCGGGTTCTATTATGTTTGTTACAAAAGCAGAAGACGGATTTACCGGAGATGATACATATGATGCATATACCGCAGAAGACGGTACGGTGTACAAGGTATGGATTGACGGAGATGATATCAAAGATGCACAGCCTCGTACAGACAGCGACCAAAAGACGGGTGCAACTGACTATCTTGTAGGATTGTCTTTGAATGACGAGGGTAAGGAAAAGTTTGCAGAAGCAACTACAGAGAATATAGGAAAACAGATTTCCATCATGTATGATGAGAAGATTATCAGTTCGCCGACTGTTGAATCAGCTATTACAACAGGAGAAGCTGTTATCAATGGAATGGGAACATATGAAGCTGCTGAGAATCTTGCTTCAACAATCAGAATCGGTTCTCTTTCATTACAGCTTGAGGAAGTAAGTTCACAGGTTGTAGGTGCGAAACTTGGAAACGATGCAATCAGTACAAGTTTAAAAGCCGGTTTAATCGGTATCGTTCTTGTAATGATTTTCATGATTTGTGTATATCGTGTACCTGGTGTAATGGCAAGTATTGCATTAGCAATTTATACAGTGTTTGAGCTTCTTGTGTTAAACGGATTTGATTTAACTCTTACACTTCCTGGTATTGCCGGTATTATTCTTTCAATCGGTATGGCTGTGGATGCAAACGTTATCATATATGCCCGTATTAAAGAAGAACTTGCAGCCGGAAGACATGTGGATACTGCTATTAAGTCCGGTTTCCAGAAGGCGACATCAGCCATTGTGGATGGTAACATTACAACAATCATTGCTTCAATTGTATTGATGTGGCTGGGTTCAGGAACAGTAAAAGGTTTTGCACAGACACTTGCTATAGGTATTGTTTTATCAGTATTTACAGCATTAGTTATTTCAAGAGTATTGATGGCACTTGTATATAATATGGGTGCAAAGGATGTTAAGTTTTATGGTATCCAGAAAGAAAGAAAGACGATTGATTTTGTAGGAAAGAAAGCAATCTTCTTTACTATTTCTATTATATGTATTGTTGCCGGTATAGCTGCAATGGTATACAACGGTGCAACCGGAAATGATCCATTTAATTACAGTATCGAATTTAAGGGTGGAACATCTACCACAGTAACATTCGATAAAGAATATTCTATTGATGAGTTTAATGACAATATTAAGCCGGTAATTGCAGATATTATTGGTAATAATGATATTCAGGGACAGAAAGTAACTAATTCAACACAGTACGTTATTAAGACACAGGTATTAAAGCCTGAGACAAGAGAAGCATTCAGGGATGCACTGGTAGAACAGTTCAATGCTTCAGAAGAGATGGAAGAAACTAACATCAGTTCAAGTATCAGTAATGAAATGAGAAAGAACGCTATACTTGCTGTAATCGTTGCAACGATTTGTATGTTGATTTATATCTGGTTCAGATTTAAGAATATCAAGTTTGCTTCAAGTGCTGTTATTGCATTGTTGCATGACGTTGCTATCGTAGTAGGTTTTTATGCATTGTCAAGAATTACGGTTGGTACAACATTTATCGCTTGTATTCTTACAATACTCGGATATTCAATTAACGCAACGATTGTCATATTCGACCGTATAAGAGAGAATCTTGCACTTGTTAAGAATAATCGTACAGTTGATTTGAAAGATATTGTAAATCAGAGTATTACACAGACATTGACAAGAAGTATTTATACATCACTTACAACTTTGATTACTATTTCAGCATTATATATCCTTGGAGTGACATCTATACGTGAGTTTGCACTTCCAATAATCGTAGGTATTGTTGCCGGTGGTTATTCATCTGTATTCGTTACAGGTTCATTATGGTATGTAATGTCGAAGAATAAATACGAACAGAAGACGAAATAAATACAAAGATAAAAATGCTGCCGTATAGGCAGCATTTTTACATGCGCTGCTGTACAAAGTGCTCGGAATGGAGAGATCATGGAAAAATGGAAAGTATACGCAAAAAAAGCAGATTTTCAGGCAATAGGAAAAAAATTTGACATAGACCCTGTAGTTGCAAGGGTTATAAGAAACAGAGATGTAGTTTCGGAGGAAGAATATATGAGATATTTAAATCCTGATATTTCACGCATGTATTCTCCGTACTTAATGAAGGACATTGAAAAAGCCTGTGATATTATTTTAAATGGAATTAAAGAACACAAAAAAATACAGGTTGTGGGAGATTATGATATTGATGGGGTCTGCTCCGGAAATATCTTAACACAGGGGTTTGAGGAGATTGGTGCTGATGTGGATTTTGCCGTTCCGGACAGAATAGAGGATGGATATGGCATCAATCAGCAGATGATTAAGAGGGCATATGATGAAGGTGTTGAATTAATAGTTACCTGCGATAACGGAATTGCTGCGATGGATGCCATAGAATATGCGAAAAATCTCGGAATGGAAATAGTTGTTACTGATCATCACGAAGTGCAATACGTGGAAACAGATGGCGTAAAAAAATACTTAATACCCAAAGCAGATGCTGTTGTTGATCCTAAAAGACCGGATGATGAGTATCCGTTTAAAGAATTATGCGGTGCCGGAGTGGCATATAAGGTGATAAGCATATTGTTTGAAAAGAAAGGAAAATCAAATAAAGATGTTGAGAAATATCTTGAGCTTGCAGCAATTGCCACGATAGGTGATGTGGTGGATTTGAAAGATGAAAACAGGATAATTACAGTCGCAGGGCTTAAGATGCTTAATAACACACAAAATCCTGGATTAAAAAGCCTTATAAACGAAACAGGACTAACTGACAGGACATTATCATCATACCACATAGGATTTGTGATTGGACCGTGTCTGAATGCGGGTGGGAGACTTGATTCTGCCCAGAAGTCATACGGGCTTTTAAAAACGAGGGATATAAATGAAGCAGAGACTATTGCAAAGGAATTAAAAGAGCTTAATGATGAAAGAAAAAACATAACTGCTGATCAGGTAGATATAGCGGTCAGGATGATAGAAGAAGATGAAAGATATAAGAATGACAGGGTTTTGGTTCTTTTGCTGGAAAAATGTCATGAAAGTGTAGTCGGAATTGTAGCAGGAAGGCTTAGGGAAAAATATAACAAACCCGTTATTGTGCTTACAAAAGTTAAGGATGGATTAAAAGGCTCCGGACGTTCCATAGAAGAGTACAATATGTTTGAAGAATTAATACAGTGCAGACATTTATTCCAAAAATTCGGTGGTCATCCCATGGCTGCCGGACTGTCTTTGGAAGAACAGAATTTTGAAGAACTAAGGACTGCGCTAAATAATAATACAACTTTGACAGAAGAGGACCTGTGCAGAAAGGTGTGGATAGACGTTGCGATGCCGTTTAATTATATTACGTTTCAGCTGGTAGAGCAGCTTTCGAGGTTAGAACCGTTTGGAAAAGGAAACGAAAAACCCGTTTTTGCACAAAAGGATGTAAAGGTAGGAAGAATATCTGTGTTCGGCGAAAAGAGAAATGTCATGAGATTTGACATGCATGATGAAAATGGTTTTGTGATGCAGGGAACCCTTTTTAGAGATGCAGATGAAGTTTTGTCGGATTTAGAAGAAAAATTTTCAAAAGATGACGTAAACAAAGTGCTCTCCGGACAGTCGAATAATATAAGAATTTCCGTTACCTACTATCCTGAGATTAACGAATACAGAGGAAGACGGAATATCAGAGTTGTGATTCAAAGATATTTGTGATAACATAAGTATATTAGAAATTATACGGAGGTCAAGATGAAAAAAATAGAAGATTACGTTAGAAGTATAAAAGATTTCCCAAAGGAGGGAATTATTTTCAGGGATGTTACAACGGTATTACAGGATGCCGAAGGACTTCATATGGCAATTGACATGATGCAGGATACGATTAAAGATATTGAGTTTGACACTGTAATTGGACCTGAATCCAGAGGATTTATTTTCGGAGTGCCAATTGCTTACAATCTGAATAAAGCATTTGTGCCTGTCAGAAAAAAAGGAAAACTTCCTTGTGAGACTGTTTCTATGGATTATGAATTAGAGTATGGAACGGCAACTATTGAAATACATAAGGATGCCATAAAGCCGGGACAGAAAGTATTGATTGTAGATGACCTGATTGCTACGGGAGGCACCATAGAAGCTATTACAAAGCTTGTAGAAGGCCTTGGCGGAGAAGTAGCGGGTATCTGCTTCTTTATGGAATTAAAAGGATTGAACGGAAGAGAAAAACTTAAAAAATACAGAGTTGAATCTGTAATCCAATATGAAGGAGCATAGTTAAAAATAATCATATATATTGATTAAATTTAATCATTCTCATAAAATGAAAACTGTGCTAATATAAATAATATCAAGAAAGATGATGTTATTTTAACATATAGTCGAGAAATATCATTGAACAGGAGGTAATTTTATGGAGATGAAGGGATATGACAAATACGAAAGAGCATACTTTATGCCACCTGAATGTACCTATGACTGGGTGAAGAAGGATTATATTGATAAAGCACCGATTTGGTGTTCTGTAGATTTAAGAGACGGAAATCAGGCATTAATTGAGCCAATGAGTCTTGATGAAAAACTTGAGTTTTTCCAAATGTTAGTAGATGTAGGTTTTAAGGAAATTGAAGTTGGATTTCCGGCTGCCTCTGAGACTGAATATAATTTCATGCGTGCGTTAATAGAAAAAAATATGATTCCGGATGATGTTACAGTTCAGGTATTAACTCAGGCCAGGGAGCATATCATTAAGAAAACATTCGAGGCGGTAAAAGGTGCGCCTCATGCAGTGATTCATCTGTACAATTCTACATCTGTGGCACAGAGAGAACAGGTATTTAAAAAATCAAAAGAAGAAGTTAAGCAGATTGCGATAGATGGTGCGAAACTCTTGAAGAAATTAGCTGATGAGACGGATGGTAATTTCTCGTTTGAATATAGTCCTGAGAGCTTTCCGGGAACAGAGGTTGACTACGCTGTGGAAGTGTGTAATGCGGTTCTTGATGTATGGCAGCCTGAAAAAGAGAATAAGGCCATTATCAATATTCCTACGACGGTAGAGATAGCGATGCCACATGTATTTGCCACACAGGTTGAGTATATCAGTAAGAATTTAAAATACAGGGATGCGGTTACGCTTTCGCTCCATCCTCATAATGACAGAGGAAGCGGCATAAGTGATGCTGAACTTGGCGTGTTAGCTGGAGCAGACAGAATTGAAGGAACTCTTTTTGGAAACGGTGAGAGAACGGGAAATGTTGATATCATCACACTTGCAATGAATATGTTTTCACATGGAGTTAATCCTGAATTAAACTTTGCTAATATGTCTGAAATCCGTGAAAAATATGAAAGACTTACCAGAATGAATGTACATCCAAGACAGCCATATGCAGGAGATTTAGTATTTACGGCATTTTCAGGTTCTCATCAGGATGCTATTTCTAAAGGAATGTCTTGGAGAGAAGAAAAGAAGTTGTACAAATGGTCAGTACCATATCTTCCGGTTGACCCGAAAGATGTCGGAAGGGCGTACGAATCAGATGTAATCCGAATTAACAGCCAGTCAGGTAAGGGCGGTGTCAATTATATTTTAAAACAAAATTATGGAATCACCATTCCTGATAAGATGAGAGAGGAATTTGGATATCTTGTAAAGCATGTATCAGATGAGGCTCATAAGGAATTATTACCGGAAGTGGTATATGGAATATTAGAGGATAATTATGTGACACATAAACCGTATTTCCAGATACCGGAGTGCCATTTCAAACAGGAAAACGGTATTATGGCACAGGTAAGCATTGCACACAAGAATCAGGTACATGTGATAGATGCTAATGGAAATGGAAGATTAGATGCCGTTTCAAATACAATTAAGCAATACTTTGATATCAGTTATGAGCTAAGCGTGTATGAAGAACATGCATTATCAAAGGGTTCGTCATCAAAGGCATTAACCTTTGTTGGAATTACATGTGATAACAAAATGTACTGGGGCGCGGGAATTGATGAAGATATTATAAAATCTTCAATTGATGCTTTAGTAGTTGCAGTGAATAAGCTTCCTCAGATTACTCAGGATAATAACAAAGATGATGAGAGACTTGTATCTATGAAAAACTATATACAGGCAAATTTTGACAGTGTAACACTTGAGGATGTAGCACAGAGATTTGATTTATCAGAACCTTATGTTTCAAAGTATTTTAAAGAAAAATCAGGAGTTACATTTGGAGAGTATGTTCAGCAGCTTAGAATGAAGAAAGCTAAGACACTCCTCAAAAACAGTAATATGACGGTTGAGAGTATTGCAGAAAGTGTAGGTTATCCTAACGTTGAGCATTTTAGCAGATTATTCAAGAAAAAATATGGGGTAGCACCTATACTATATAGGAATAATCAGTAAAAAATATGGATTTTAAATATGCATTTTGATTGGTATAACAGTTAAAATGCATATTTTTTATTATAAAACTTTTGAAGAGCCGGTATAAAAATGACGTTAATGGAAATGTTGAAATAATCCGAAAATAATTGTATAATGAACTATATGACTTTTTTTCGGAAAGGGATGGCAATATGAAAAGAGTATCGAGGTATTGGAAAGTAGTTTTAGCTATATTTTTTGTTTTAATAGGATTTTCTGTAGCATCACATTATGTGCAGGCAGGAAACATTACTTTGGTGATAACAGGAACAACGCTGGATAATGGAAATTGGAAAGTGGGTGATTCACCTGTTACATGGTCTGCAAGTGCATTTGACAGCGATAATGCTGATGGTACGGCTGAGATACTCAGTGCGGATTCATACATAACATGGTCCACATCGGATCCTGCTGTTGTAAAAGCAGTACCGATGAGTGGGACGGGTACAGATACTTCACAGGTAGTACTTACTCCGATGAGTGCAGGAACTGCGACAATAAAGGCAACATATACAAAAAAATATGTTGATGATAACGGAGATATGCAGACGGTCACAAAAGAAGTGACGAAAAAAGTTGTTGTAAAATTTGAAATTACAAATGCTCCACAGGCACCATACGAAGACACGGATATTGTTCCAAATATTAATACAACATCTGTCGGTGACGTAACGTTTAAGTCGTCGAATGAAAATGCGGCAAAAGTAGAGTTTGATACAGCCGGTTCAGGTATTGTTACTTTGGCTGGTGCAGGTTCTACAGTTGTTACAGCTACTAACTACGATGGACAGAAAGCTACGTTTAAGATAGTAGTAAATGCCAGAATTAAGGAAACTGATGTGCCGATAACTGTCGAATACAGACAAACTCATGATTTGCTTACAAATGCGGTTAATCCTAGTGAGATGTATTATTCATCTGATAATCCGGATGTTGCCGATGTGGACAAGAATGGACAGATTTTGGGAATCGGCGCAGGTAAGACGAGCATAAGAGTCTGGGCACTGCCTGAAAGTGATGAGTGGTATTCGCTTGCACCAAATCCTGCCAGAGGTGTGGAAGTGGAAGTACCGTTTGCGATTATTACCACACCTACACTGAATGTTGGGGATACATCTGTTTTGAAGACAAACATTAATGAAGCATATGCTTCACAGATAAGCTGGAATTCAAGCGATACATCTGTTGTTGAGATTAAGCAGGATGGTACTATAACAGGTAAGAAAAATGGTACAGCAAAGATATATGCTACAGTGGTAAATAAAGCTATATTCGGGACAAGTGCAGCCCAGTATGCAGAGATTACGGTAACGGTAATTGATACTTTTTCACTTAGTAAGTCTAATATTACTATACAGGCAGGTTCGACTGCAGAGTTAAAAGCACTGGTAACGGACAGCTCTGCTACAGTTACATGGGAGTCTGATGATGAAAGTGTCGTTAAAGTTCAGCCTGCTGCTAAAGACCCTCTTACCGCTACGTTAACGGCTGTGAAGAAGGGTACGGCGGTGATAACAGCCGTACAGGTTGTAGGTGGAGTTACAAAGAAAGCAACCTGTCAGGTTGAAGTTACACAGCCTGTTCAGAATATATCACTTTATCCGACCAACGTCAGCATAGACAAGGGAGACCAGTATCCTCTGAAAGTTACATTTACACCTATGCTTCCGGACAATACAAATATAAAATGGGAGTCAAGTGATACTTCCATAGTGACAGTTACACAGGATGGAGAAATCAAGGGTATTAACGGAGGAAGTGCAGTAGTATGGGTAATTACTGAAGACGGAATCAAGGTTGCTTCCTGCGATGTATATGTCAGGGTACCTGTAACGGGAATTGCTCTCAGTGAAACAAAGATTGCGGAGAGTCAGAATGCAGGAACTCATCAGCTCACTGCAAAAATTACACCAAGCGGGGATTATATGTCCGGTGTAAATACCGAAGTTGAGTGGTCAGTTTCACCATCTGACGGAAGTGTTATAAAGGTTGATAACACTGGTCTGATAACATATGTAAGTCCTGGAAATGCTACAGTTATCGCAAAGACAAAGGATGGCGGTTATATGGCTACCTGTCAGGTAGAGGTATTGCAGCCTGTTGCAAGTGTTGGTATTGATTATTCAGATTTAACAATGAAGATAGATGAGACATTCCGTATTTCAGCGGAGGTACTTCCGGCAACTGCATCCGACAAATCAGTAATATGGGAGTCCAGTGATACTTCGGTAGTAACAGTAGATTCAAACGGACTGCTATCTGCAAGAAAGCCGGGTTCAGCTACCATACTTGTTAAAACTAATGATGGTGGATTTACGGGAATGTGTAATGTGACGGTATATCAGCCTGTTACATCAGTTACTATAAGCAGTGAAGAAATGTCACTGAGAAAAGGGGCAACTGCATGGATTAGTGCGACGGCATTGCCTTCAACGGCAGCCAATAAAAATATTACTTTTTCATCGTCAGATACAAGTATTGCAACAGTAGATTCAAGTACCGGAATGATTCAGGCGATTGAATCAGGGGTATGTACAATTGTGGCAACCAGCGATGATTCGGGTGTGGCTGCAAAGTGCACGCTTACTGTATTGCAGGCCGTAACCGGTATTAAATTGAATGTTTCAAGAAGAATACTGCTAAAGGGTGACCAGTTCCCGCTGGCTGTAACGGTTTATCCGGTCGATGCAGAAAATAAAAATGTAGTATTTACATCAAGTGACCCGTCAGTGGCGACAGTGGATGAAAATGGAGTAGTAACCGGATTAAAAGGCGGGCAGACAGTTGTTACTGCAACTACAGAGGAAAGAGGACTTACGGCAAGCTGTCATGTAATAGTTCAGGAATTTGTGACATCTGTCACACTTTCATCAGATTTTGATGGAGAATATGCACAAAAAGGTGATAAGATATCGTTTACGGCGGAGGTGTTACCTGAAACTGCGACAAACAAAAAGATAACATGGAAATCAAATCAGCCGAAGGTAATATCAATAAATAAAAAGGGTATTGCATCCGTCAAACATTATGGCACTGCAACGATTTTTGCATATGCATCTGATGGAAGCGGTGTATATGCGATGAAAAAGATCACCGTAGAAGTACCGCTAAAAAAGATATCATTTAAAGAAAAGAGCCTTAACCTTATAAAGGGTAGGAGAAAAACTTTAAAACCGATATTTAAACCTTCAAATGCGACATTTAAGGATATTACATGGGAATCAGCCGACACTTCTGTTGCCAGTGTAGATGAGAATGGAATGGTGACAGCAGTCGGAAGCGGAAAAACATTAATCAAATGTAAGTCAACAGTGTATGGAGTGACAGGAATATGCAGGGTTAGTGTTAAAGAGTATGTTGAAGAGATAAAGATTAGCGGAGCAGGAAAAAAAGGACAGATTAATCTTGGATATACAAAGAATTTAAAAGCTACAGTCACACCTGATACAGCGACGAACAAAAAAGTAACATGGTCGTCAGACAATACGTCAATACTACAGGTTGATGGAAACGGAACAGTCAGGGCAGTAGGTGTAGGTACGGCGGTTATCACTGCACAGGCTACTGATGGAAGTGGTGTAAGTGCAAGTGTGGGCTTGACAGTAATCAAACCTGTTGCTAATATTTCTATATCACCTGATTCTATTTCACTAATGGAAGGGCGTTCAGCAAATGTCGTAGCAAATGTCAGTCCGGCAGATGCTTCGTATACGGGAGTAAGTTGGAAGACTAGTGACGCTGCAGTGGCTACAGTTGATAACAATGGCGGAATTACGGCGATTTCAGCAGGTCATTGTGTGATAAGTGCAACATCAAAAGATGGAAATAAGGTAAGAGGCGTGACAAATGTTACGGTAAAACCATTTATTAAAGCAACATCAATAGCCATCAGTGCATCAAGCCTGACGATGCTGCCGGGACAGACAAGAAAAGTATCTGTGAGAGTAAAACCATCAAATACTAATGAGAGTATATCATGGTATTCTTCAGATGTATCAGTTGCCTCTGTTGACAGTAACGGAAATATTACTGCCGGAGGACAGGGTTCGGCTACGATATATGCAGTTTCAAGTGAAACAGGGCTTGAAAGTTCATGTGAAGTGGTTGTGCTGGCATTAAATGCAACATATATTACATTAGAACAATATGACAGTTATGATCTTGCGGTATTTGGAGCAACAGAAAAAGTGTCATGGTATTCAAATAATAAGAGAGTGGCAACTGTCGATGCTAATGGAAAGGTTATTGCCAGAATGGCAGGTAAGACCACTATTACAGCGAAAGTAAACGGAAAGGTGCTGTATTGCACGGTTGTGGTCCGTTCAATGTAGTACATAAAGCATATATTTGAAACTTATGATTGGAGAACAACGATGAAATGTAGCAAATGCGGAGAAGAATTTTTTGGAAACGTAAAATATTGTCCGAGATGTGGAGAATTGATTGATAATGATGATATAGGGTTGATAGAAGAGCAGCTCGCCAACAATGTTGGCGAGCTGTTGGATGAAATCATAGAAGAGGAAAACACAAAAAAATTAATCAATAAAGCCCACAGTGTCTATGATTACAAAGATGAATTAAAGGTTGAGGAAAAATATGATACTCTTAAAGATTTCAAACCGGTTCAGCTTGATGACGACTTTGAAGAAGAGTTGAAGAGAGCTGATATTATAAAAAACGATGCAGTTATTCCGGTTAATAGCAATCCGGGTGGATTTATGGTTGATAGTATTGCTATTAATAAAAAAAGCAAGCGTGATAAAGAGGCGCACAGGGAATTACAGGAAAAGAAATTATTAAGAGTAAAAATAATTATGGCAATTGTGGCAATATTTGTTATAATACTTGTTGCGGTGGTATTAATTTTTGTACCGGATTCAACTAAACGCTCAAATGAATTCAAAAATCTTTACAATGATGGAATGAATTATTATAATAACGGTATGTATGCAGAAGCTGTTGATGCTTACAGAAAGGCATATGATGCTGCTAAGGATAAGAGTTCCGTAAAAAAAGTTCTCACTTCCCTGTGGGATGCTTATGAAAAAATTGAAGGAACAGATATGCAGAGGATTGATGTTATAAAAGAGCTTATAGAATTAGAGCCGGATAATATCGACTATTATGAAGCAATTCTCAAAATTTACGACAGAAATGGAATGGTTGGAGAGATAGATGCACTTATGAAATCTGTTGTAGGAACAGATATTGCTGCAAACTTAACGGCATATTCATTTATGGGACCGGAATTTAATTATGAATCGGGTACATATGACCAGTATTTATATATTACTTTGACGGATGACCATGGATATGATATATATTATACAGTAGATGGAAGTGAGCCGGGAACATCTTCTACAAAGTACACGGATACATTTGAGATTGCAAATGAAGGTGTTACTGTAGTTAAGGCAGTTTCAATCAATGAAAAAGGGATATCAAGTACAGTGGTTACAAAGGAATTTGATATTAAACTGTCGAATCTTGTTCCTCCGGAAGTCACACCGGACAGTGGTACATATAATGCCGTTTCACAGATTGTGATAAATGTACCGGTGGGATGTACAGCATACTATACTATAGGTCCTGAGGCAGAGGTTCCTTCGGAATCGTCAATCAGGTATGAAGGACCAATAGATATGCCTACAGGTAAAAGCGTATTTTCAGCTATTGTAGTAAATGAGCAGGGTGTTGCCAGCTCTATGACACAAAAAATATATGAATTGGATGTGGATAGGGCGTACACATATAATCAGGCACTTGACAGTTTGAAAACGAATCTGATTGCCAGTGGATTTATATTAGATGATGAAGGAAACACGGCAAGTGGTTATAGTATAATTTTTTCATATGTGAGTGTACAAGTCATAGAAGGGAATGAGTATTATTTAATTCAGGCATCTTCGGGAGAAGTGTTTGGAGTAGGTACAGTTACAGGAGTGATTGTAAGTGTTACGAGAAACGAAAAGGGTGTTTATCAAATTGTAAAATAGAAGGGAGAAAGAGGAAAAATATGTACAAAATATTAAAAGCAGAGGAATTGGCGGCTAATATTTATTTGATGGATGTTGAAGCTCCGAGGGTTGCAAAGTATTGTTTACCCGGACAATTTGTAATTGTGAAGATGGATGAGAAAGGTGAGAGAATCCCGCTGACAATTTGTGATTATGACAGGGAAAAAGGAACTGTAACTATTGTATTCCAGTCAGTTGGTGCATCCACAAAGAGAATGGCAGAATTAAAGACAGGTGACAGTTTCAGGGATTTTACGGGACCACTTGGAATGCCTTCAGAATTAGTTGAAGAAAAGAATTTTGACAAAATAAAAGATGAGAAAGTCTTATTTGTAGCAGGTGGTGTTGGTACTGCTCCTGTTTATCCTCAGGTAAAATGGCTTCATGAACATGGAATTGAGTCAGATGTAATTATCTGTGCTAAGACAAAGGATTTGTTGATTCTTGAAGATGATATGAGAAAAGTTGGAAATGTTACAATTGCTACTGATGACGGTTCAGCCGGTATCAAAGGTATGGGAACAGATGCAGTTAAGGAGCTGGTAAATAATCAGGGTAAAAAATATGACAGATGTGTTATCATTGGACCGATGATTATGATGAAATTCACGGCAATGCTTACAAAAGAATTGAATATTCCTACAATTGTAAGCTTGAATCCGATTATGGTAGATGGAACAGGAATGTGTGGTGCCTGTCGTGTAACCGTAGGTGATGAAGTGAAGTTTGCGTGTGTAGACGGACCTGAGTTTGACGGACATAAGGTAGATTTTGATCAGGCAATGAAGAGACAGCAGATGTATAAGACTGAAGAAGGAAGAGCAATGTTAAAAGAGCAGGAAGGTGACACACATCACGGCGGTTGTGGACAGTGCAGCTAATCAGGGTTTAGTTTTTAGATAGAAGGAGATTATGATGGACGTATTAAAGAAAGTACCTGTCAGAGAGCAGGATCCAAAGGAAAGAGCTACGAATTTTGATGAAGTATGTCTTGGATATAATGATGAAGAAGCAAAATGTGAGGCGCAGAGATGTCTTAAGTGTAAGAATCCACAATGTGTAAAGGGATGTCCTGTTGCTATCAGTATTCCGGAATTTATACAGAAGGTAGAAGACGGAGATGTAGAGGAAGCCTATAAGGTTATCGGAAAGTCTTCAGCGCTTCCGGCTATTTGTGGTCGTGTATGTCCACAGGAAAGCCAGTGTGAAGGAAAATGTATCAGAGGAATTAAGGGAGAACCTATTTCCATTGGTAAATTGGAAAGATATGTTGCTGACTGGGCCAGAGAGAATAACATTGAGCCTGAAAAAGCAAGTGAATTAAATGGTAAAAAGGTTGCTGTAATCGGTTCAGGTCCTTCAGGACTTACATGTGCCGGAGATTTGGCAAAACTGGGATATGATGTGACCATTTTTGAAGCCCTGCATGAAGCAGGAGGAGTGCTTGTATATGGTATTCCTGAATTCCGTCTTCCAAAACAGACAGTTGTTAAGAGTGAGATAGAGAACGTAAAGAAACTTGGCGTTAAGATTGAGACGAATGTTATTATTGGAAAGTCAATCACTATTGACCAGTTATTAGATGATGAGGGATTTGATGCTGTATTCATCGGTTCTGGTGCAGGATTACCAAGATTTATGGGAATACCTGGAGAAAGTGCAAATGGTGTGTTCTCTGCAAATGAATACCTCACAAGAAGTAATCTTATGAAAGCATTTGATGATGAGTATGATACACCGATAGTAGCTGGTAAGAAAGTAGCTGTTGTAGGTGGTGGAAATGTTGCCATGGATGCAGCGAGAACAGCTCTTCGTCTGGGTGCAGAAGTTCATGTTATATACAGAAGAAGTGAATCAGAGCTTCCTGCAAGAGCAGAAGAAGTTCATCATGCAAAAGAAGAGGGAATCATATTTGATTTACTTACAAACCCTACAGAGGTTCTTGTAGATGACAATGGATGGGTAAAAGGAATCAGATGTATAAAAATGGAACTTGGTGAGCCGGATGAGTCCGGTAGAAGAAGACCTGTAGAAGTACAGGGTTCCGAATTTGATATTGAGGTTGATACAGTAATCATGTCACTTGGAACTTCGCCGAATCCGTTGATTTCTTCTACTACAATTGGTCTTGATACTGACAGAAGAAAATGTATTATAGCTGAAGAAAGTACGGGAAAGACAAGCAAAGAGGCAGTATATGCCGGAGGAGATGCCGTTACAGGAGCAGCTACGGTTATTCTTGCAATGGAAGCCGGTAAGGCAGGAGCAAAGGGAATACACGAATTTTTATTAAAATAATGATATGTAAAATAAAAACGGCAGAAGTATAAAACTTCCGCCGTTTTTTACGTGCGCCCGACGGCGCACGTTTCTAAAGGGTGAAAGTCCCTAATCCGCCCGACAGTGGGAAGGATATAGCCGAACAGCAAGGGTGTCCAT
>CADADA010000024.1 GCA_902786515.1 uncultured Lachnospiraceae bacterium
AATCAATTTAAAAAAATCTTTTGGTGGATAAGTCTCACCAAAAGATTTTTTATTTTCTCTATTTTGACTATATAGATAATCCCCCGGCTGAACTGTTACATGTATACTCCTTATCCAATGCAATAACACTTGCATTACCATAATAATTATATACATATGTATGATTTATATAATAATAGTTTATTTTTCAGCATTCTCTGAACGATTTACATCTACAAACCATCTTCCACATCCATATGCATTGTTTACATCTATACTTTCTTTATCTGTGTATATTGAGCTTATACAATGCACTATAATGATAGCCACTTGTAACGCATACACATATCTTATCACCCTTTGATACCTTTACTCTATCTACCGTTTGCCATCCGTTTCCACCGTAACACGTCCTACTCAAAATGTAGTCATCAGATGTTATCTTAAATCCCTCAATGTAAACAGATCTTTGACTATCAACACAAACAGCTGATATAGTATAATTTCCTGACTGTGGTGCAACAAATGTCCACCAGTCTTCGTCACCCTCCTGCGCCACTCCATTGTAAGTTTTCTTAAGTTTCATCGTCGTAGCTTTTGATACAATATCATTTTTCTCTTTCTCAAAATTCTTAAGTTTCTTCTCACTTAACCGGAATGATAATCTTGAACCATACTCTGATATAATCTTGATAGTTACCTTCGTTCCTTTTTTGAAACAATACTTTTCTGATCTGTAACTATTACGACCATATACATATGTGTTATCACTACTATATGTTTTATAATTAGCAGTTACATTTATGCGTACATAATTATCATCCTTGTTTTTTAAATTAAAATAGAAATATCCATTTCCCTTTGCTGTATATTGCAGATTAACCGTCTTTTTCTTACCGATATTTATATTGTATCCTTTATTTGCCACGACTTTTTTCTGAGAAGCATTAACCGTCATCTTCATCATTGTGATTAAACACAACAACATCAAACCACATATAATTATTCTCCACTCATTTTTCCTAAAACCATTCACTTTTAACATCCTCTCTTTTTCTTTTTATATTCTTTTTTTGCCACATCTCTAAATCCTTTGTACAGATTTTTTAATTTGATACATAAAGATTTCGGTTACAAAAACTATCATAGCATTTTCTTAATTTCCAATAAATTTTATTATAACGGCAAAATTTAGTCAAGTACGATTGACCAAATTATACTTGACTAAATTATTTTTTACCTATTTGTCTTATTTCTACCCTTTTTTCTGCCAAATATTATTATTCCTGTTCCTCCTGCTGCCACTGCCGCCGCTGCCATAATAGAACCCCAGAATAAATATTGATTTGCATACCATCTGACAAATGCATTGGTAGATACAAGTACGTTATTATTGAATACGAACGCAGACTCATAGTCTTCTGAATTTGTATCTGTAACATTTCCTGCCTTGTCAGTTACCACCAGTCTTACTTTTTGTTCTTCCTTTTTCTCACTTAAAGAAAATTTACCTTCATACGTGTTCATGTCTTCGCCAAAATCTGTCACGTTTGCAATCTCTTTATCATCCACTTCAACTGCCACAGATTTCAGGCCAACAGTATCATATACTGTGTAATCAACATCAACTCCTGTTGCATTTATGATTTTCTTTTCAAGTCCGGTTATACTGTTAATCTCCGGTGAAGTACTGTCTACGTGGAATTGAATTGCATTATCCGTGTAATTGGTATTTTCCGGCATGTTTTCAGGAGTATTTCCCGTAGCGTCTTTTGATGATACTGTTAATTTGTATAATCCGTCTCCTTCAAAGTTCTGTTTTTTGATGACATATTTGTATTGATACCAACCGCTGTCTCCAACTAATACATCGTTATTCACATCAGGGGAAATATCAAAAACCGCATCATCAACCGGTCTCCCATCTCTTGATAAGTTAATATCAAGAGATTTTTCAACAAGCCTGTCTGAATTATATTCAGTTATTACTAAATCTTCTTTTAATTCCTGAACGTATGAGCCTCCATCCTGAATCAACGATACCAGATAATCACTGTATTCATATACTGAACCAAATCTATTTACTGTAAATGTAGCCAATTTATCCACCGTATGACCTGCTTTGTCATTCACTGATACTTTTATTGTATAGATTCCATCATTTTCTTTTGTTTTTTCAAAGGTATCAAAAGTATCACTTCCCGAGGTTTCGTTTATCGCTATCTTCTTATCTATGAACTCATCCGTAACTGTTACGTCTTTTTGTTCCATTCTTGTTCTTGTCAATGATATATCATAACTATCAAGATTCTTGTCTTCAAATGCAATACCCAATACTACATTTTCACCAAACGCTCTACCATCAGCTTCATTGCCATTAATCGTTATAACAGCCTCATCAATTTTAGTATCTATAGTCATCTGTGATGAGCGATATTCAATCATATTATTGTTTGATTTATCTTTGTATCCAACTGTTACAAAATAATCTCCATCCTGTGAAAGAACAAATGTACCTGTATGGGTATCTGTACCATTATCACTCCATGATGGTGTTACGCTGTATGCACTTCCGTCTTTTGTAACCGTAACTGTCGCATCTTCCGGATAAAAGTTTGCTTCATTCATTGTTACCACAGCCTGAATGCCACCATCATAATATGCTGTATTTCCGGTATTCCTAACCGGAGTGTTGTACACAACCGTTGATGTCGGTGTAATATTATCAACCACTATTCTCTTAGAATCTCTAAGATACTCTGATTCGTTACCTGCCCTGTCAACTGTCATAAAATCAAAGGTTCCATTCAATTGGTTTATGCCTGTCAATGCATCCGACGGCACATCAAATGATATCGATGCCGTATACCCATTATCCGAATAATTAATCTGTGCTCCGGTTACCTCCTGCTCTATCCTCTCTGCATTGACTGAACTTGCAGAGGCAGCCTTAACATATGCATATTTAAAATTACTAACCATTGATATACTATCAGTAGCTTCTAATGTTACAGTTACTTTTGTATTATAAAATCCAAACGTTATATTTGATAACATCGTATCTATAACCGACGGACTGTATGATATCTTCAGATTTTCCGGTTTTGTCTTATCAACCGTAAAATAATCTTTATCATATTCATCCGACTGGTTTCCAGCCAAATCACTGTATGTAACATCAAAAGTATAGTTTGCATCCCCCGGATAGCTTATTTTAATTTTATGTATATCATCTGATGTTATCCATGATGATTTAATACTTAACGCATTTGCATCAAGTTCATTTCCTGCAACATCTTTAGCTACTATATTAAAATTAACATCTCCTTCATAAAAATTATGCTCGTCTATTGTAATCTCTGTAGTCTGGTCAGAGTCGAAATAATTTCTTAAGTTGCCTTCATTATCTTCCATCTGATTTTTGACATTTTCATTTTCATATTTAACCGATATAACCGGTTTTATGGTGTCGATTACGATAACATCTGACTGCCATGTTTTCATCTCATTACCGCTTTTATCCGTGTAATCGACATATATCCGATAATCTCCGTCATTTGTATGGTCTTCTTTAGCCTGAATTGTATAATCGGCATACCATATGTCCCCTTCTCTATCTTCCCATGTTAATTTTGGTGACTCTACTTCCTTTTCATCTTTTTCTATTCGTATATTTACATCTTTTCCATAGAAATTCGCTTCATCAACTCTAAACCATATAGTCGAATCATTATTGTAATACAGTTTATCATTGATTTTGTTGTAGTTTCCATCATAACCAGCCGTCATTTCAGGTGATATCGAATCCACAACCAAAGTATCGCCACTATCAGTATAGTAATCACTTTGATTTCCTTTTTTATCTATTGCAGAAATTTTCAGTGTTCCCCTCATCTGAGAATCCTTTTCTTTCGGAAGGGTTATCTTCGCAGTAAATTTTGTTTTATCTTTTTCATCCTGTTTACAACTTCTAAAGCCGCTTAAATTTACTTCATTTTTATCACTTGCGCCTTCCTCTTTTTCATAACACCAGTGTATTTTATCTATTCCTGAAACCTCATCATACACCGTAAATGTTACTTCTGCTTTGTCTTTAAAGAAACCAAATGTAATATTAGGGAGAATATTTCCTTTAGGTGAGTTTTTCTCGTAGTCAATCTTCATTTTTGAAGTTTCCGGTGCATTATAATCTATGATAAAATTCTGATTCAATATTATTCCTTCGTTGCCTGCCAAATCGGCAAAGCATATTTCTACATCTTTAAAAATTCCATCCTTTAATTTAGGGATTTCATTTTTTGATAATGTCATGGAATATGTATCTTTTCCCTCAGAAATCCATTCAAGATTTCCTAAATCTTCATCATCTAAACTTACATTTGGATTTTTATCCTTCATATTAGCATTAGTATAGCGATTGAAATTCAGCGTTAACCTGTCTTTATCAAAATAATGCTCTTTTACTCTAATTTTTATATATTGATTTTCAATATCCTTATCATTTGTGTGGTCTTCAAATTCGACTACAGGCTTAGTCTTATCAATCACAATCATTTTAGACTCATTAAACTCTGCATACCGTCCTGCATTTTCATCATCTTCATCTCTATATGTTGTTTTTTCTGCGTTATTTCCTGCTAAATCTATAGCTTTTTCAACAATAATTTTATACTCACCTTCGCCTTTAACATAAAATGAATTCGTGTGTTTATAATCTTTTTTATCGTCAACCCATTCTGAGATAAAATCCACCTCTTCAGTGCTTTTTTCATCTTTTATTTTGATGATAAAGTCTTCTTTAGAAAAATTTTTATCACACACTTTAACATTAACTTTGACATCATTTTTTAAGTAATATTTCTTATCAACTTTCGCGATTTCACCTTTATTATTAACTGAACCTATTTCCAGTTTGACCTTAGGTGATACCGTATCA
Organism: uncultured Lachnospiraceae bacterium; assembly: GCA_902786515.1. Taxonomy (GTDB): domain Bacteria; phylum Bacillota; class Clostridia; order Lachnospirales; family Lachnospiraceae; genus UBA2821. The sequence goes on from CADADA010000024.1 coordinate 4,916, forward strand.
ACAACAAATATGTTGCCTGCATTCTCTACTATTTCATTCCCGGCTTTATCTATAGCGGTAACTATTACTTCCGGATTCTGATCATCCATACCTGATTTTACCGGAAAGGTAAATGTTGTATTATAATTGATGTGATTTTTATTATCAATGTCTTTACCTGTAACTTCAGCCCTTAAGTTTTTACTTCCACACTTAATCTCACATTTTATTTCCTGTATACCTGATAATTCGTCTTTAACTTCAACACTTATTTTAAGCTCATTTTTTTCTGAATGATACTTAATTTTATCTATAATACTAACTTTTATATCACTCGGATTTTCATCATCTACATATATTTTATGAATTTTAACAGGTTGTAATATCTCTCCCGTATCCTCATTTTTAAAACATAAATATATTTCTTTTTCATTGCATTTTTTAGTAAAAGTAAAACTATCTTCAAATTCAACCATGTCTTCTTTGAACTGAGTAACCTTATATCCTTCCTTTTTTATATAAACATTTTCTTTATAATAAAATGTCTGACCAATTTTTTTTGCAGCTAATTTATTTCCATTCTCGTCTAATAAAACTATATCCGTTTTATCATCCCCAAATCTAATATCTATTCTGTATTTTATATTTAGCGGATTATAAACAATGTAACCAACTTTATTATATTCTACTCTTCCTTCGCTTATATATGCATTAACATTAAAAGATAATGTTTTATCATCTTTATCTTTAAATGAATCAATAAGCTTTTTTAATCCATCATCCTTAACTTTAATATGACCATTATTCTTATCTAATTCCAATCCATAATCTGACAAATTTAATTTCACTTTATTTTCATCTTCTATGGAATATGTAATTTTTCCTTGATCTTCCTCATATTTTTTCTCAAGGAATACCTGCTCATTAACAACATCAGATGTTCCTAAGGTAAATCTAATAACTGTATCATTGATTGGCTCTTTCGCTTCTTTTTGATTATAAAACCAGATAAGATCATCCTCATCTGATTTGATTACAATTATTTTTTCTGCATTTGCTTCCTCATAGTTGTCATCTCCGTCTACACAAACCTTCATTAAGACAACATAACCACCTTTTTTCACATCAAGAATTCCATCATTACCGATTGTAACAATGTCATCTGAATTACCATTAAAATCTGCATTTTTAATTTCAAAACCATACGAAATCTCTCTGCCATTTTTAGCTGTATCACAAGTGATACCTACTTTATTATCTTCTTCATCCTTTCCAGTATATGTTATCTCTATTTCATCTTTCTCTATTACACCATTACCTTTTTTAAAACAAATAATCTGTTTTGCTTTTTTTATTTCTACCTCTTTTTCCTCTGTAAATGGTTTGTAATTTTCCCTATTCACGCGTACCTGTACTAAATACTTACCAGCATCTTCTGCACTAGGTACTTCTCCACTCCATCCTTCATCTTCATTTGTCCATTCATTGGCATTTTCTTTTCTGTACCTATAAAGAACGTCATCATTTTCTTTAATTCCTTCGATTTTATCACTTAGTAAATTCTGATTAGATCCGTTATAAACAATATCTTCTCTGGCACTAAAACTAATACCTTTAATATCAGCTTCATTAATAACACACTCTCCGTTAAATGATACAGGTTCATAGTTTTTTCTATCAACAGTTACATTAAACAAATATGTTCCGGCATTCTTTTTCGTAGGTATTATATTATTTTCTTTATTTTCTTCAGAATATATATATTCACATGATTCATCTTCACCGTCGCATTGTATTGTTACCTTATCTCCTGTAACTAATCCGTTTATCTTTAATATTTCATGCTCACTGTTATCATATGTATATTCCTTTGACTCTACTATTATCTTACCTTCTTCAATATTTTTCTTTGCGATATTTACTGCAAATTCATCAGATATATATGTTTCATAGTTTTCTCTCTCTATGCGTACCTGTACTAAATACTTTCCTGCATCCTCTTCACTTGGAACTTCTTTACTCCAACCATCTTCTTCACTTGTCCATTCGTTGTCATTCTCTTTTCTGCATCTATACAGAACTATATCACCAGGTATTATACCTTCTATTTCTTCGTTCACCAATTTTTCTTTACCTTCACCATAAACAAGGTCCGTCGCAACATTGATAGTAACCGATCCTTCATCAATCTCCGCAGGTGATATCACAGCATTTCCCGTAGTTTCAAAAACGTTATAATTCTTATTTCTTGATACTCTTATCTTAAAGCTTCCTTCATCGTCTGTATTTTTTATCTTAGGAATATCAAATTCATCTATTCCATAAATAAAAGTCTTTTTGTTCATCTCATTTTCCTCTGCTGCGCCTTCTTCATCAGAATAAGGATAAATAAGCTCAATATTATCTCCGTGTTCAAGGCCAAATATTTCAAATATTCCGTGTTCCTCTCCGTCATACGTCATCTGACACGGACTAACGGATATATCGGTGTCCTTCGCTCTGATATATGATGTAACCTGAGCTATAAAATCTACATATCCTTCTCTTTCCACCTTAATCCAAATGGCATACTCTCCCACTTCACTCTCCTCCGGCACATCTTCACTCCAATTCTCTCCATCCAAACTATAGCTTACCTTATCATCTTCACCTGCTTGGACGTTAACCAGCTTTTCTTTTATCGCTACACCATTTTCATCCTCTTTATATACTCCGTCTGTTCCTTCAACCGGCACATCAAATCCCGGAAGAAGTGTTAGTACTACATCAAAATTTTCATTACCTGACGTTATAAGTATTTTCTCTATTGATGATTTTCCATAATCTTTTTTTGTAATCTCTGCTGATATTTCCAAATCCCCAGGTATAAAATCAGCCATGTCAAGCACCTTGCAGCTTCCATTCTCATCCGTCATAACTGTTCCTGGATATATTTCACTATTTGTAGATATTGAAAAAATACTATAACTTACCTGTGCATCCTTTAACGCATTACCGGATTCATCCTTAACACAGACAGTCACACATTCCTGAATTGCACCCGTGTCTGCATTAATTCTTAGCTCAGATAACGGTGTAATATTAACAACCATTACAAGTATCAGCATAATAGAAACTATTCTTTTCCAATTCATCTTTTTTATCATAAATCTCCAACTCCTTTATTATTTATAATTCTTTTATATAAACTATCTTCAAATACAAAATGCATTCCAATCGAATCAATTAGCATACTTATAGTGATGTACATAATATATCTGTCCTGCCATCCGTTAATACTAATCAATATGATTAAGAATATGGATATTATAAATACAACATCTGCCACATTCTTTGGAATGTTTTTATACGTTTTCTTTTGTTCCTTTGATTTTTTTTTATTAACTTTGTTTTTTATATTTACTTTTTTATTAATAATCCTTACAATAACGATACTTCCCAGACCTGCAGCAAGCGAAATCCAAAACAAAAAACTCATTAATACTAAAGGAAATCTTTTTTCCATGCTCCGGGTAAACGGCATAATCAAGAAGGTACCGGAAAAAATCGTCCAAAATATAACCGCCATCCGGAAGTAAAACTTCATCATCTTCATTTATTGTCTAAATCTCCTCTTTTGTATGAACCATCATTACATCTTCAATATACTCAAATCCATTCTCCTTTGTTTCATCCTCTACCAACAACGTCGTCTCATCATCATCCACAAGAACCTCTGTTATATCCGGCAAAAGTCCTGTTGCCTCATCATCAGAATTATCTGAATATTCTTGATTCGATATAACTTTTCTCTTTTTCGAATATGTATAATCTGATTTCTTTTTATTAGACTTCGCATTGTCTTTTCTTATACGTTCAATTGTTTTTTTCGCATTTTTTCCCGTCAAATCTCCCAAAACATCAGGAATTTTAAATACTATAAACAAGGTCAAGGCTGCCAGAAAAAACACACCCGACAATATAAATGTAATCAAAGATATACTACTTAATGTCTCCGCCATATCTTCTACCTTCCTTATGTTTGCTCATAAACTCTTATAATTGCGTCTCTAAATGATTCATAGTGTTCATTGATTTCCGTCTGTAATTTGAGAGACTGCTCTTTATTTACCTGCAATTTATTTGCCATATCATGAACTGTATCTATAATGCTAAGAATATCTTCACTGTCTACATTATTCTGCTGCATATTATTTCTTTGATCATACATAAGCATGAATACAGCATTATAAATTGATAATCTGTCATAAGCTGATGCCTCACTGATATTTTCAAGCATTCCATTGATTGTACTGAATAATTCTTCATAATCATTTTTTGAAGGCTCTTCCACAGTCGAAGAATTCAGAATGTATTTCTTATAAAAGTAACAGATTCTATAGTAACAATCCGAAATATTTTGATTTTGATAACCTTCCGTCAATTCTTCGTTCTCGTAATTCTGTTCAAAAAATGAATATGCTTTTTGAACCCGCCCTGAAAAGCTGTAAGTTCCATCATCTTCCGTGTAATAATTAAAATACATCATGCCAATTTTGTAATTTAAATCTGCTGTCTTTATACTTGTTGTATCCAGTTCTGATTTGTATTTGTTATAAACAGCCAGAAATTCGTCATTTTCTTTTTTACCGAATGTTCCTTCATCTTCATATGATTCAAGCAGTTTCAGGTAAGCATCCTGTCTATCCGGATAAATTTCAATTGCTGAAATGTAACTCTCTTTCTTTTCGTCTATAGATGTGGATGCTGATACCGAAATCAGGTTTTCATATTGATTATTATTAATTGAGGTTGATACCATCCTGCAAGCTATTCCAGTAATAAACATTATTACAGAAAAGATAAATGTTCCGAGAAATACACCAAGTTTTACTTTTTGTTTTTTCTTATAATCTTTCGTAATAAGCTGTGGATGCTCCAAATCATATAATAAATCTGCACATGTCTGATATCTGTTCTCAGGAGCCGGCTGTACGCACTTATCAATAATGAGTTCTATTCCTTCTGATAATTCAGGACTCCATGTTCTCACCGGATGATATCCTTCTCCCCCTCTTGGGTCTATCCCTGTAAGCAGGTGATGCATCGTCATTCCCAATGCATATATATCCGAACGTGCATCTGTCTGTCCGCTATATTGTTCCGGAGGAGCATATCCCTTTGTGCCTAACACCGTTGTATCTGCAAGCTTCTGTTCTTTATATTCCCTTGCAATACCAAAGTCTATAATTTTTATGTTTCCTTCCGGCTTCAACATGATATTAGCCGGTTTCATATCTCTGTAAATAATCGGCGGTTTCTGTGAATGCAGATACGAAAGAGCATCACACAACTGTTTTGCCCATTCAATGACCAGTTCTTCTGGTTGAGGACCATATTCTTTCAGATACTTATCAAGCGACTCTCCTTCAATGTAATCCATGATTACATAAATCGTATCCTTATTATCTATAATGTCGACAATTCTCGGAAGAGCCGGATGATCCAGTTTTTTCATCATATTAGCCTCTGCGAGCAGACTGTTTACAATGATTTCGTCGTTTTTACCATTTCCCTTTTTAATAATCTCTTTAACAGCCCACTGCTTATTAAGATGAGTATCCATGGCAAGATATACGACCGACATTCCGCCTTTGCCTATCTTTCTCAATATTTCATATTTTCCATCAATTACCGTTCCGATTTCCGTCATGTTCATTCCCCTTTAATATGCTTTTATTACAACAACTGATATGTTATCTTTTTCATTCTTATTCTTGTTTAAATCAATAAGATATCCTGCATTTGTATTCATTACATTCTTGTTTTTTAACTTGTCCGGATTAAATGCATTATATATTTCCCTGTCATTTATCTGATGACGGAATCCGTCAGAGCATAACATATATACGCCCGGCTGACATCTTCCTGTTATCACATCAGGTTTTACTTTCTCCGATGCACCGACACATTGCAATAGCATATTTCTTCTCTTGTCATTTTTCGCCTGACTCAATGTTATAGTGCCACGTTCAAGTTCTCTTGCAATAAATGTATGGTCTTTTGTAAGTTGATTTACCTTTCTATCTATGTAATATGCTCTCGTATCACCAACGTGAACTATCAGATATTCATCATCTATTAACAATAGCCCGGTAAATGTAGTTCCAAGACTTTCGTTCTCCTTCTGACCATATTCAGAAATCTTTGCGTTTAATTCTGCAAGCATAAGTCTCCATTTTTCACCTATTACATTCATTCTTACATCCGGGAGCTCATTTACACACTCCTCATCAAACCATCTGTCAAATTCTCTGATAACAGTTGCACTTGCCAGTTCACCTTTTGACAATCCACCCATACCATCACAAATGATTGCAAGAACAATCTCTATTTCTTTCCATCTTACGTGTTTTACAAGTACGCTGTCCTGATTAGTATTTTTCACAATTCCCGTATCTGACTGTGCAATTGCCTTATAATGCATACCTATCTCCATTCCGCAGACGCTCTCATCGGAGGAACTGCGAGCAGAATTCCATATTCATTTCTGCCATATGAGCTACTTTGTGGCGCCTGCAAAACAAATAGCTGCGTAAGAAACCTCCCACTTATTAGTCAATTTTAAATTTATATGTTTTTCATGCGTATTTTATAAAATTCTTCCGTATATTGATACCTAGAAAAGATACAGACCTATAGATACATAAAAAAAGATATCACATATTTTTTATACAAAATGAATCATTATTCATATCGTGTGAAGATAATATCATACAATTTTCGTCTTGTCAATACTAAAATATACAAAAAAGACACCCTGCCGAAACAAGATGCCTTTCTCTCATCATATTTTAAATTAATTTAATTGCATTACATTTCCGTTTTTAATACCGTAAACACCTGCTGTCACATAGTAATTAGCCCCGTTACGACTATCCCAGTGATTATATCCGTCATTAAAGCAAACAGTTACTCCATTATTTTCATTCAACGGAATTATGTACATCCACTTATAATCCACTTTGTCACTGCTTAACATCTTAACACCCGGAACCTCTGTCCATGATTTATTATTTACCTTGAAATGAATATTTGCATCTGACCATGCATCATTTTTATAATATACAGTTGTAGTTTTATCAGTTACAGGTACCAGTTTATAAGTTTCACTGGTTCCATTAACCTCATTTGAAAAACTATCAAGTCCCGCATATTCTTTTCCATCTATCTTGATTTTAGCATCCTTAAGTATAACAGAATTATTATTCTCTATACTGTCGCTTACAACCACATACCATTCATAATCAGCTACAGTTTCTTTTGTAATCTCAGGAACGATATTATTTAAATCATACAAAATAGTTCCGTCAGTTGCGGCATATGAACCATCCATGGCACAGTTAAAATCATTATATACTGTTGTTACCGCTACATCTGCTGACTTTGTTTCACCGGAAGAACTGACAGCCTGAATACTAAGCTTCATTTCTTTTCTTGAAGCTGTATTCAAAGTCATGACCATTTCAGTGCCTGAAGCCTTCTCGCCGCCTTCCTTAACATAGTATACATAATAATCAGCAAAAATTGCTTTTCTTCCTGCGACATTTAATCCCGGAACCTGCGATTCCTGATTCAGTGCATCATATGAAACCCAGCAAAAACCTTTGTTCTGATAATACTTTCCCCATGAATTAACAACCTTAAAAGCTCCTTTTTCAGTTTCCTGTATCTCGCCATCGCCATTAATATCAAAAAAGATATTATCATCATATCCAACGATTGCCATTCTGTGATAACCTTCGCCACCTTTATCATAAGGAACTATACTTTCCCCGGAATGAGCTGAACCTGACGGAATCTTCTTATAAACCCATCCGGCAAAATCTGTTGTGTAGGTTACAAGCATTTCATTATTCAGATATCCTTTAATAGTATTTAAATCTTCATCCTTTGGTGATGTTATAGTATATTTATCATCAAAACAGGTATATGAAGTTAATCTGTTCTGACTTGCTTCACGCCATATTTCTTCAGTTGGAAACCACGACCTACATTCTGTCTCCTTACTATAACTTTCAAAATCTGCTGATATTTTCGAAGGTACTCCCTCAGTTAACAGAATACTGCACTGTCTCGGGCAGTGAGTACTGCCTCCAACAGTATTATACTTCGTCTGATTATAAATAAATGCCGGTGACATTATATTATAACCTTTTGCTTCTACATCCAGAGCCTTACAATGTGCAAATGTATATGCATAATATATATCTGCCCAGCTTACGCATGCTCCTATTCCCCCTTGACTGTCTACCGGTGGAAAATATTTTTTCTTACTCAGGTCAATTGATGACGGATACTCAGTCTCATCGACAGTGTCTCCCATGTCCTGCTCAACTATTGTATCAAATTCTTCCGGAGATATTGCGTTTGTGTCATTTTCTACAAAATTCTCCATTTCCTCTCCACCTGTTACATACTGTGAAAAATCTTTCTCAAATACTTTCGATTCCTCCCGCTCACTTGCATCAGAAACAACCGTTGTTCCACTGAATGTCGAGAACAATATTGCAACTGAAAGTGCCAATGAGCTAATCCTCCTTGTAATTTTGAAATTTTTTTTCATTAAAAAGTCACTCCTTTTATGTATTTTTGACACAATCATGGATTATACAATATTATTTTCATGTTTTCAAGTGTTTTATTGCAAATATTATGATATTATCTATATTTTTATACTATATTGTACTTTTCAAAAAAACAAAAAGATTGTCAAATATGAATTTTGACAATCTTTTTCATGTTTTTGTGTTATTATTTTTTACCTGATATATGGGTTATTCGCGTTACACTCTCTTTTTCATTACACTCATATATGCAGGTCTGATAATCTTACTCATTCCAACAAGTTCCTCAATTCTATGAGAACTCCATCCCACAATTCTTGCAATAGCAAATAAAGGAGTATAAAGCTCCATTGGAATTCCAAGCATATCATATACAAGTCCGCTGTAGAAATCCACATTAGGACTTACACCCTTAAATATATGTCTCTTCTCTGCAATCAATTCAGGTGCAAATTTTTCTATATTCTTAAATAACTTCATGTCTTTCTCTCTTCCCTTTTCCACAGAAAGCTTCTCCACAAATGATTTAAATATCACTTCCCTAGGGTCTGAAAGCGAATATACGGCATGTCCCATACCATATATTAAGCCCTTTCGGTCAAAAGCCTCTCCGTCAATAATTTTTCCAAGATATGCTTTTAACTCATCTTCATTATCCCAGTCAGATACATGTTCCTTAATATCATGAATCATTTCCATTACTTTAATATTGGCACCGCCATGTTTTGGTCCCTTAAGAGAAGACATCGCAGCAGAAATTGCTGAATATGTATCTGAACCTGATGATGTGACAACCCTTGTCGTAAATGTAGAGTTATTACCACCACCATGCTCCATATGCAGCATAAGTGCTACATCGAGCACCTTTGCCTCTGTCGCAGTATACTTCTTATCAGGTCTGAGCATCAACAAAAGGTTCTCAGCCGTAGAGAGTTTCGGATTTGGTCTGTGTATGTACATACTCTCATCATTTTCGTAATGATTATATGCATGATAGCCATAGACAGCAAGCATTGGAAATGTACTAATTAACTGAATACACTGTCTTATGCAATTCTCAATATCATTATTGTTAGTAAGCTCATCATAGGATGCAAGTGTAAGAATACTACGAGTCATAGAATTCATAATATCTTTACTTGGTGCTTTCATGATTACGTCTCTTGTAAAATTAGTTGGAAGTTTTCTGCACTTACCAATAATTTTCTTAAATTCTTCAAGTTCTCCATCGCTCGGAACCTCTCCGAAAAGAAGAAGGTAAGCTGTTCTTTCAAAACCAAAGCCGTCCTCACTGATACTTTCTACTATCGTCTGGATAGGATATCCTCTGTACCATAATTCACCATCACAAGGAACACTTTCACCGTTCACATTCTTAAATGAAACAATTTTAGAAATGTTCGTTAAACCTGTAAGCACTCCCTTACCATTTATATCACGGAGTCCTCTGTTTACACCATATTCCTTAAATAAGTCATCCGATATAGTATCGTTGTCGATACATATCTTCTTTCTACTGGCAGAATATTCTTTAAGCTGATCTTCAAATCTCATGTATTTTCCTCCTTCTATTCATCCCAGTTATGATATACCGCCTGTACATCATCATCTTCATCCAGCAAATCGAGAATCTTATTCATTCTCTTAATATCTTCTTCATCCGTAAGTGTAACATAATTCTGTGGTATCATTGTTACTTCTGCAGATGCCATCGGAATATTCTCTTTTTCCAAGGCTTCTCTTACTGCACTAAAATCTTCCGGCGTCGTCGTAATCTCGTAGCTGTCTTCCTCTTCTGAGAAATCTTCCGCACCTGAATCTAATGCCAGCATCATAAACTCATCTGCATCTGTCTCATATTCTTCTTTTGCCACAATAATCTGGCCTTTTTTATCAAACATATAGGATACACATCCCTGCGCACCAACATTTCCGCCACCCTTTGTAAATGCATTTCTTACATTGGCAGCCGTTCTATTCTTATTATCAGTCAAAGCATCAACAATTATCGCACTTCCGTTAGGACCATATCCTTCATATGTAACAGTAACGTAATTAACAGAATTTGCATCTCCTGCAGCCTTCTTAATACCTCTTTCAATAGTATCATTCGGCATATTATTTGCTTTTGCCTTTGCTATTACATCTCTTAATCTGCTGTTATTAGCAGGGTCTGCTCCGCCTTCCTTAACTGCAACTGCAATTTCCCTTCCTATAATGGTAAAAATCTTACCCTTTGCAGCATCGTTTTTCTCCTTTTTATGTTTAATATTAGCAAATTTTGAATGTCCTGACATTTCAATTCTCCTTTTCTTCTAATTCTTCTTTCTCTACCTTGTGTATCTGGACAAGCGATATCATCTTATTCTCAACACCAAGTATCTTGTATCTGTAGTCACCTGACGCAATCTCAGTTCTCTCGTCATCTGCCGGTATTCTTTCCAGTTTGGTAATCAAAAATCCATTGAGAGTATCATAATCATCTTCTTCATATACTGTACCCAGTTCCTTTTCAAGATCATCCAGTGGTGTAATGCCTTTGACAAGGTAACTGCCATCAATCTGTTTTATGATATTGTTCTCATCTTCATCATACTCATCAAGAATATTTCCAACAATTTCTTCCAGAATATCTTCCATTGCCACAATTCCCGAGGTCTGTCCATACTCATCAAGTACAACTACCATATGTATCTTTTCTGACTGCATATTTCTGAAAAGAATATTAATCTTCTTAGTTTCCGGTATGAAAAGCGTTTTCCTGTAAAGATTCGGAATATCCTTTATCTTTTTATTCTTATTATGAGGCTTTTCATAAGCCTTCGCCGCATCCTTCAGATGCAAAACACCCACGATATTATCTATATCATCAATATATACCGGAAAACGGGATTTATTTTCTCCAAGAATAAACCGCATCACCTGATTCAATGTCATATTTCCATCCACTGCAACCAGATGCTTTCTGTGAGTCATAATATCCTTTGCTTCTTTATCTCCAAATTCAACAATATTATTAATCATCGCCGCTTCGCTCGCTAACAAAACTCCTTGCTCATGTCCTTCATTGACAACCGATACAATATCTTCCTCTGTTACATTATCATCATCTTCATTCGGGTCAATGCCAAAAATTCTCAATACAAGCGATGACAAACCAGATATAAGCATTGTAACAGGTGTCATTAAAATCATAATACACGACACCAGATTAACCAATGCATATGCCCATTTCTCAGCTTTTTTAGCTCCTATCTTCTTAGGCACCAGCACGCCTGCAGTCAGCATAATAGCGATTATAAATACAGCTCCAAGAACATACAAAAACATCAGTGGGATTATATTATGTATCTCACGTCCGACAATCTGTTCCGAATACTTTCTCAAGAACTCCATAACGATATTCAATTCAACAACTCCGATTATCATTGCCAATAATGTGGATGTAACCTGAACCGTATTAACAAACCGATATGGATTATCAATTATCGATATGATTTTCTTTGAATCCTCTGAACCATCATCTGCTTTTTTTTGAACCTTTCCCTGATTAATATTCTGCACTGCCGCACTGAATCCGTACATAACAGCATTTATCACAATGATTAATACAAATAATAATAACCTAAATAAGGGGATGCTGCCATCTTCCATTGAATTAATCTCCTTTTCATCAAATAGTCAGTATCATACAGAATTATACCTTTTTATACTGCTTTAGTCAAATATTTTATGTATTTAACTCCAGACTTATCTTCAGCGCCTTATCAACCTTGCATAATATCTCACTATCTAAATGACATATTTTATCTTTTAATCTTCTTTTGTCAATTGTTCTAAGCTGCTCTAATAGCACAACCGAATCCTTTACCATTTCGTATTTTCTGCTGTCCAGTTCCACATGTGTAGGCAGCTTTGCTTTATTCATCTTTGACGTAATCGCAGCACATATAATGGTGGGACTATGTCTGTTACCGGTATCATTCTGGATAATCAACACCGGTCTGATTCCTCCCTGTTCTGATCCTACCACCGGTCTTAAATCGGCGTAATATACATCTCCTCTTTTAATAACCACTGAATTCACACTCCAACTCGTTTGATGATATCATTATTCCCACGAATTCAGGTGTATATTCAAATATTAATAACTGTCAGTAAAATAATCTTTTGTGCCAACCACTTTTCCGTCTTTTACAAAAACTCTAGGAACTCTCTTTCCGATGTCACATACAATTTCATAATTAAACGTTCCTCCCGCAAGCTCTGCCATTTCCTCGGCAGTAATTTCACAGGTTCCGTCTTTTCCGAGTAATGTCACCTCGTCTCCCCTCTTTATTCCGTTTACCTCTGTCACATCAACCATGAACTGATCCATGCACACTCTTCCGATAATCGGCGCCCGCTGTCCGTGAATCAATACATAACCTTTATTTGACAAAGACCTCTTATATCCGTCACCGTATCCGACGGGAATCGTTGCAACTAAAGTCTTTCTTTCAGTCACATAGGTTGCACCGTATCCAACTCCTACTCCTTTTTCAAGTTCTTTAAGATGAATGATATGGCTTTTTAATGACATTGCCGGTGTAAGCTTGATCTTAGATTTATCTACTTCGTCTGAAGGATACATACCATACATTGCAATTCCCGCACGCACACAATCCATATTCACTTCTGGCATGTCAATAATCGCAGCACTGTTAGAACAGTGTTTAATCGGTATGTCAATGCCTCTCTCCTTAAGTTTATCAGTTATATTCTTAAACAGTCTGAATTGTTTTAACGCCTCCGATTTATCTGCTGCGTCAGATGCAAAAAAGTGTGTAAATATCCCATCTGTCTCAATCCCCGGAAGCTTTGTTATTGCAGTAATCACTTCAATAGTTTCATCATTTGCCGGAAATCCTATCCTGCTCATGCCTGTGTCTATTTTTATATGAACCTTTGCACGCTTTCCTTTTTTTTCAGCATACGCAGACAATTTCTCTGCATCTTCATATGTATATATTGCCGGCATAATATCCTGCTCAATCAAATCCTCATACCGGCTCTGATGTGTATATCCCAATATCAGTACCGGCTTTTTTATTCCGTTCTGGCGTAACACAAGTCCTTCCTCACAGGTTGCCACTGCATATCCCCATACCAGATCATCAAGTACTTTTGCTATAGGTACCGCACCATGCCCGTATCCGTCAGTCTTAATAACTGCAATCATCTTAGTACCCGTAGCTGTATTTGCCTTAAGATTCTTTACATTGTTGTAAATGGCATCCAAATCTATCGATGCGTATACTCTATAATATTCATCCATCATCTTTTCTCTTACCTTTCGCAAAAAAAATTAAATTACTGATGCTATACTTTCACAGATATCTCCTGCGGTCATGCCTCTCTCTCCAAACTTATTTCTGGCGGCATCTCCCGCCAGACCATGAATATATGCACCAAGTGCGGCTCCTTCTGTAACGGACATCCCCTGCCCAAGCAATGAACCCGTGATTCCTGCAAGCACATCACCTGAACCCGCAGTCGACATTCCGGAATTTCCGCTTGTATTAATAAACACGTTTCCTGAACTGTCTGCTATAACCGTCCTTGAATCCTTTAACACACAGGTAATTTTGTTTTTCTCTGCATAATTTCTGCATGCAACAATAGAATCCGCTTTTATCTCTTTTATCGTCAGCCCCGTAAGTCTTGAAAATTCCATAATATGGGGTGTAATCACAATATTTTCGTTATAATACTCCTTTAAATATTGATTTTCACTTATGATATTCAGTGCATCCGCATCAATTACTGCCTTTTTACCTGACCTTAAAACAGCCTCAACTATTTTTGCAGCAATCTCTCCCTTTCCGATTCCCGGACCACACACAATCGCCGTACTCATTTCTATTTCATTTTTTATCCTGTCTATATCATTTTCATCGGAACCATATGTTAGCATAACCGCTTCCGGAACCGATATCTGTATAATCTCTCTGTTTTCCTCTGCCGTACATATCTTTACCAGACCACAACCCGACCTGTATGCAGCAATGCCACTTAAGATGGCCGCTCCGGACATATTGACACTTCCTGCAATCACAAGGATTTTTCCATAAGTTCCCTTATGTGAATCAGGATATCTCTTAGGAAGCATCCTCTGTACATCCGTTTTTTCCGTAACATACACTCCCTGATTATTCTTCTCTATGACAAACTCCGGAAATCCCGGATTCTTTACGATTATTTCACCGCTATATTCTGCTGCCGGATACAATAACATACCCGTCTTAAATGTTCCAAACGTGACAGTGATATCATTTTTAACTGCAATTCCCATTATCTCACCCGTTCCTGAATTTATCCCTGATGAAATGTCAATGGCAATTTTTAGTGCGTCACAGCCACTCATTTTCTCTATCAGTTCTTTATACTTTCCTGATATTTCCCTTGAAAGTCCGATACCAAATATAGCATCCACTACTATATTATATTCACAAAACCTCGTCTCTTTTACAATATTAAGGCCTATTTTATGCGCAATATCCGATTGAAGCTTCATCTCTTCCGTGTAATGCTCTTCATTTCCCGCAAAATATATATCCGAAACATATCCGTTCTCATTTAAAATTCTTGCAAGTGCAACTCCATCTGCACCATTATTCCCACTGCCACATATAATCAATATTCTGCCTGAACTTTCAGCATGTTTTATTATCTCTTCGTATACCGAATAAGCCGCACGTTCCATAAGTACAAGTGAGGGGATTCCCACTTTATTGATAGTATCGCTGTCTATCAGCTTCATTGTTTTTCCATCAACAGCGTATTTCACGATATTTTCCTCCCTTATAATTTCTCCACGTTTCCATCAGTCTCATCAAATATTTCCATGTATCTCGGTCCCAAAATGTCGTGCAGGTATGTATAAATCTTGTTATTCTCATCCTGTTTGTCCTGCTTTATTAATATCTGTTTTTTTAATTCGTTTCTTGTATTGTCTATCCATTCAGTTATCATTCTGATATCATACGCATTTGTGTTCATTTTTTCATAACATATCTTTACACTGGCTATCATAAGAGTCTCATTGGCTTCCTTTATTACGCGTGGCATCTCATCCAGTTCTTCAAGATTTTTCTCTATCTTATTATTGATATCCAGAATCAGCTGCTGGCTTTTATCCAGCTTCTTCTTTCTTTTTTCTTCTTTTTCTTCAGAATGAACCTCATTCATATTCAGCATAATCTCTGACATCAGCTTTTTTTTGAGTTTTTGTAATTCTTTCAGCTCCGTCTCCAGCCTTGACTGTTTCCTCAATGCATTCATAAGATTCTTTTCAAGCTTCTTAATTAACGGCGGTCTGTGCTCTTTAGGAAATAACTGCTGCCATCTGTTATCTAATACCAATATAGGGATTCTCGTACCTTTTACAATATTTTCAAAATCTATATCCTTCTCCATCAGCTTCCGCCTTTCTCTTTTCTACTTTTCCACGGTAGTGAGATTGTATGATAATCTCATAAGACTCTCTGACAAATGTACATTCTCCACCACGATATCTTTTGGTAACTGCAAATCAATATGTGCAAAATTCCATATTCCTTTGATGCCGTAATTTACAAGGTTCTCTGCTATCTCCTCTGCCTGCTGCTTAGGCAGGGTCAATGCCGCAATCTCAATTCTGTTGGATTTTATGAAACTTCCCAATTCTTCCATGGACATAATCTTAATTCCACGGATTTCCTTTCCGATAATGTCCGGATCCTTATCAAACATTCCCTTAACTATAAATCCTCTCCGCTCAAAGTTCGCATAATTGGCTATCGCCTGACCGAGATGACCTGAGCCCACTACAATGATGTTGTGTCTTCTGTCAACCCCCAAAAGTTTTCCAATCTCGTTATATAAATATTCGACATTATAACCATATCCCTGCTGTCCGAATCCGCCAAAGTTATTCAAATCCTGTCTTATCTGCGACGCAGTAACATTCATTAACTTACTTAAGTCTCCGGAGGAAATTCTTTCTTGCCCGGCTTCCATCAATTCACCTAAATATCTGTAATATCTCGGCAATCTCTTAATGACCGCTCTGGAAATTCCTTCCTTTCCCATACTAATCTCCATTCCGCAGACGCTTCGCGTCGGAGGAATCGCGAGCTGAATGTCATATTCAGCTCTGCGCTCTAAGCAATTTGTGGCGCCTGCGGCACAAATTGACGTATGAAAATTTGCCATCAGGCAAATTTTCATACTACCTTCCTCAAACTCAATTTATATCAATCTTCACATATTATTATAGCGATTGTATTAATCACTGTCAAATATTTAAAAATATGTTATAATATGGTTGCTGTTTTAATTAAAATCAGAAAGGAACATATTAATATGATTTTATCATGTAACCATATTTCAAAAGCGTTTGTAACGGGGGAGGTCTTAAATGACTGCTCCTTTCATATAGAAGAGCGTGAAAAAGCTGCCATCATAGGAGTTAACGGAGCAGGCAAATCTACTCTCTTAAAAATCATTACCGGAGAACTTAACGCAGATTCCGGCGATGTGACGATTTCAAAAAATAAAAAGCTTGGATATCTTGCCCAGTACCAGGATATAGATACAGATTGTACCATAATCGAAGAAATGTATAAAACCAAAGAAAATATTATCAAAACAGAAGAACGTCTTCGTGAACTTGAACTGGCTATGAAAAAGGCAGATGCCGAAGAACTTAAAAGCCTTATGGATACATATTCAAAACTTAACCACAGCTTTGAACTTGAAAACGGATACGCATACAAAAGTGAAATCACCGGAGTATTAAAAGGTCTTGGATTTACAGAAGAAGATTTTGAAAAAAAGATTTCTTCTCTTTCAGGCGGACAGAAAACTAGAGTATTTTTAAGCCGTCTGCTTTTATTAAAGCCGGATATAATACTGCTCGACGAGCCTACAAACCATCTTGATATGGAATCCATAAGCTGGCTGGAAGGATTTCTTAACAATTACCCGGGTGCTGTTATAATCGTATCTCATGACAGATATTTTCTGGACAAAATTGTTACCCATGTAATCGAGATTGAAAATCACAGGATAAATTCCTATAAAGGAAATTACTCGGAATTTGCCGAGAAAAAAACCATGCAACGTGAAATTGAGCTGAAGCACTACTATAACCAGCAGCGTGAGATAAAACATCAGGAAGAAGTTATTGAAAAATTAAAATCATTTAACCGCGAAAAATCCATCAAACGGGCGGAAAGCCGCGAAAAGGCACTCCAAAAAATAGATGTTCTACGCAAGCCTGTAACTATAGATGCGCAGATGCATTTAAAACTTACTCCACAGATAGTGAGTGGAAACGATGTTCTTCATGTAGGTAATCTGTCAAAATCGTTTGGAGACACAACCCTGTTTGAAGATTTATCTTTCGATATAAAACGTGGTGAAAAAGTGGCAATTATAGGGGCTAACGGCACCGGTAAAACTACCATTTTAAAAATTATAGATGACATCCTTGAGCCGGATGCAGGAGAAACTGTTATCGGAAGCAAAGTATTTATTGGATACTATGATCAGGAGCACCATGTTTTAACTGCTGAAAATACGTTATTTGAAGAGATATCCGATGCTTATCCCGATATGACAAATACAGAAATCCGGAACATACTTGCTTCTTTTCTATTTACCGGTGATGATGTATTTAAACGTGTAGGGGATATCAGCGGTGGAGAACGCGGACGAATGTCTCTGGCAAAACTGATGCTTTCAAAATCAAATTTTTTGATACTTGATGAGCCTACAAACCACTTAGATATTGCTTCAAGGGAAGTCCTTGAAGATGCAATTCGTAATTATGACGGAACAGTACTATATGTATCACATGACAGATACTTTATTAATAAAACTGCTACAAGAATTCTTGAGCTTAAAAACAAAAAAATGGTTAATTATCTCGGTAATTTTGACTATTACCTTGAAAAGAAGGATGAGCTGACAGCCATCTATGCACCTGAAACCGAACCGGATTCACCGGATACTCAGTCACAGATTTCATCCGGCAAAGCTGATTGGAAATCCATGAAAGAAGAACAGGCAAGGATTAGAAAAATTCAGAACGAAATAACCCGTATTGAAGAACAGATTGAAAAACTTGAGGAAACTGTTGCTGAATGCGACGCCGATTTGGTAAAGCCGGAGTATTCCACAAATGTTGCAAAACTGATTGAAATCCAGAAGCTAAAAGATGAAGCTGAAGCTGAATTGGAAGCTCTCTACGAACGATGGGATGATTTAAACTCATAAAGGTTATAATATTTTCAAAAAAGACATGGCAGGCACCATGTCTTTTTAATACATAATCTGAAAATAAGGCCTATGAGAAGGAGTTTTTCCACACTATCAACAGAGTTATGCACATTTTTTCAAACTTTTTAAGAAAAATCAGTCGAATTTTCACACAATTCAAATTTTTTCCTCATTTTTTTCAAAAATTGTGGATAACTTTTCCACTTATTCATACTTAGCCAGAGAAATTCTGATTATTTCCATACACAATTCATCGAATTCCACATTTTCCGCCGCTGCCTCCTGTGGTAACAATGATGTCGGCGTCATTCCCGGCAGTGTATTGGCTTCCAGACAATATATTGAATTGTCTGACTCTTTCATGAGAAAATCGATTCTTGCATATGTCTGTAATCTGAGTGCACTAAATACATCTTCCGCCGCTTTTTTCATCTCATTTGTCTTCTCATCAGGTAATTCGGCAGGACATATATCCACTGTACTTCCCGGCTGGTATTTATTTTTATAGTCATAAAATCCTTCTTTTGGAACAATCTCTATAATCGGTAAAGCTCTTCCCTCGATTACTCCTATAGAAAATTCTCTTCCCTTTACATACTCTTCTACAATAACAACATCTTCATATGTGAATGCTTCTTTAACAGATTTTATGTACTCTTCATCATTGTGTACGATATAAACTCCAACACTTGAACCGCCGTTTGCAACCTTAATAACTTTAGGGTATGGTACGTTTTCTGACATATCATCTTCATTTTTAAGCACACATCCGGCAGGTGTACAGATTCCATGCTGGGAAAATATTTCTTTGGAAATACTTTTGTCCATGGAAATTGCGGCACTTCTGTAATCAGTTCCCGTATATTTGATTCCCATCAAATCAAACGCAGCCTGTACTTTGCCATTTTCTCCATCTTCTCCATGAAGTGCCATAAACACGATATCTGCCTTAGAACATATATCAAGAACATTTGGTCCGAAAAATGATTTCCCTCCATCCTTTCTCATCGCCTTTACCGCCTTAATATCCGGATTTTCAGATTTTATAGCCTCTATATGTGCTCCCCAGTCTTTCTCTGTTTCAAATATTCCTCTTGTGTCACCCTCATAACCTAAGAATACGTCTAAAAGAATAACATTTTCATTCTTTTTTCTTAAAGCATCATATATTTTCTTTCCTGAAATAAGTGAAACATCTCTTTCTGTACTGATTCCACCAGCCAAAACTACTATATTCATCACTATTACCCTGCCTTTCATTTTCATTGCACACCACATTATACCACGAAGCCATAAGGCAAGTAAAGATTTATGTTTTTCTCAATAGTTCATTGTATTTTCTTACCATTTCTATTATAATTAGTATATATATTTTAATGAAACGAGGGCACAATTATGGATAACAAAAAAGTTGTTGTTGCTATAGGAAGAAATGCATTGGGTGATACTTTTCCTGAGCAAAAGGAAAATGTCAAAAAGGCAGCTATTGCCATTGCAGATTTAGTGGAAGCAAAATATGAAGTGGTTATTACTCACAGTAATGGCATTCAGATTGGTATGATACAGACAGCTATGACGGAATTCAGCAGGCTTGATTCTAAAAACACTGTTGCTCCGATGTCAGTATGTGGTGCGATGAGTCAGGGATATATAGGTTTTGACCTGCAAAACGCTATAAGAACCGAATTGATTAACCGTGGTATTTACAAACCTGTTGCTACCATCATCACACAGGTAAGGGTTGATCCTTTTGACCCTGCTTTCCACACACCTACCAAGGTAATAGGAAGATATATGACAAAGGAGGAAGCTGACCTCGAAGAACACAAGGGTAATTATGTGACTTATGAAGAAAGCGAAGAAGGCAAAGGCTACAGACGTATTATCGCTTCACCTAAACCGATTGATATTTACGAAATTGATTCTATCAAAACTCTTGTTGATGCAGGACAGGTTGTTATAGCAGCCGGTGGCGGCGGTATTCCGGTTCTTGACCAGAGAACAGGTCTTAAAGGAGCAAGTGCTGTTATAGAAAAAGACTACACTGCTGCTAAACTTGCAGATATGTTATCTGCATCCACACTGCTTATATTGACTTCAAAAGAAGGCGTCAGAATCAATAAAGGTACTGATGAAGAAACATTATTGAAGAAGATTTCAGTAAAACAGGCTGAAGAGTATATAAACGCAGGACAGTTTAATGTTCTTACTTCTCTTCCTAAAATGGAAGCATCTGTAAACTTTGTAGCAAATGGTGAAGGAAGACGTGCGGTTATAACAAGTCTCGATAAAGCAAAAGAAGGTATTCTTGGCAAATCAGGAACCATAATCGAGTAATAAAAAAGGGCTTACGCCCTTTTTTATTCTATCTTAATCTGTTCACAGATTCAAATTTTTTCATTGTATCCAGACACTGCATAAGACTCTTAAAACGAATGTCTATATCACCATCATCTACCGTAACATCAAGTGAAGCAGCGATGTCATTAATCAGTCTGTCATCTACTCTTTTCTGCATTTCAATCAGCAGATTACGCTTTTCTTCGTATGTATCTGCCTCTAAAAATGCAAGTAAATCAGGATTGCAGCCACTGACTTCGTCATTGTCCGTACTTAATTTTTCCTGTACATTTTCTGTATTAACATTTTCCTGTACCTTCGCATCATCGCTAACATTCTGTTTTCCGGTTTCTTCTTTTGGAAGTAAAACATTTTCAAAACGATACTTTTGAACAACATCCGGATACTTAGCATGGTCAACCTCACTCATAAACATATCATATGGTCTTACATAGACTGAAAAATCTCCATACAGTCTCTGATAGACGACCATCTTCTCTCCTGTCTCTGAATGCGAAGCTATCGCAATAATCTGATATAACTTGTCTTTAAAATGCCTGTATATCATACCCGGCTGTGGTACTTTTCTTTCTTCCATGCGAATTACACCTCTTTTTACATGTTATCAAAAGTTTCACGAATGGCTTTAATAAAATTCTCACTATTAAGCACTGTCGGATTCTCAATTGAAGTAATGAGTGCAAGATCCTTTGTCATCTTTCCGTCCTCAATTGTCTTAATACATGCTCTTTCAAGCTTATCTGCAAAATCAGACAATTCCTTATTACCATCAAGTTCTCCACGCTTTCTAAGTGCGCCTGTCCATGCAAAGATGGTTGCTACTGAATTTGTAGAAGTTTCTTCACCCTTCAGATGCTTGTAATAATGTCTCTGTACTGTTCCATGTGCTGCCTCATATTCAAAGTATCCCTGTGGAGATACAAGAACAGAAGTCATCATAGCAAGTGAGCCAAATGCTGAAGAAACCATATCACTCATAACATCTCCATCATAATTCTTACATGCCCAGATAAAGCCGCCTTCTGCCTTCATCACCCTTGCAACCGCATCATCTATAAGAGTATAGAAATATGTGATTCCGGCTTTTTCAAACTGTTCTTTATATTCTTTTTCAAAAATCTCTGCAAAAATATCTTTAAAAGTATGGTCATATTTTTTAGATATAGTATCTTTTGTGGCAAACCATACGTCCTGCTTTGTCTCTAATGCATACTTAAAACAGCTTCTTGCAAAACTTTCAATGGAATCTTCCCTGTTGTGCTGTCCCTGTATAACACCCGGTCCTTTGAATGTAAAGATTTCCTCTCTTGTCTCAGTTCCATCTTCTGCCGTAAATACTAATTCAGCTTTTCCCGGACCTGAAATCTTCATCTCTGTTGCCTTGTACACATCACCGTATGCATGTCTCGCCAAAGTTATAGGCTTTACCCAGTTCTTAACACATGGCTCTATACCTTTTACGATAATCGGAGCCCTGAAAACTGTGCCGTCTAACATTGCTCGGATAGTTCCGTTAGGGCTCTTCCACATTTCTTTCAAATCATACTCTGTCATTCTTGCCGCATTAGGTGTAATAGTAGCACATTTTACAGCAACACCATATTTTTTAGTAGCCTCTGCAGAGTCAACAGTTACCTGATCGTTTGTTTCGTTTCTATGTTTCAAACCAAGATCATAATACTCTGTATTTAAATCAATATACGGACTTAACAACTCATCTTTTATCATCTTCCATAAGATTCTTGTCATCTCATCTCCATCCATCTCTACTAATGGAGTCTTCATTGTAATTTTACTCATGTATAAATCCACCTTTCAAACATTTTTCAGTGTTTATTATACTTGATTCAATTTAAGTTGTAAAGTCGAATACCTCCTGTTGTCCGAATTCTCTAGACAAAATACACCCAACAAGATTCTTTTTTATTGGTTTTGTCAGAACTACTTCAAGTTCTTTTTCCCCCTCTTTCACCTCATCAGCAAGACCAATAATAATGTGATTTTTTTTATTTTCACCTATTTCTTTTGCTATACCGGAACTACCCTTCTTAAAAAATCCGGTATCAACAAATATAATATCATACTCATTTTTGTGATACAGTTCTCCCGCTTCCTCACTGCTTGTTGCCGAATACGCATTAACACCATAACTCTCAAGCATTTTTTTTATATCAGCGTTTTCATCGCTGTTATTATCAGCTATCATCGCTCTGATTCCATAAAACCTAAGACGACTGGCATATTCATCTTCATAGCTGTAAAATAATTCATCTTTAAAATACATAATTCGATTCCTCCTTCAGTTTAATTTCCCCTTATCATAATCTATATATTAATCGACATTTTTCATATATTCAACAAAATTCGTTCGACACATTCCGACCTGAATCGCCCGCAGCTTTATATTAGTATTATTTTACGCGGTTTAAATTTTTATTCAGAATCAGAAATGAGAAATTTTTTTATTTCTGATTCTGAATATTTTTTTAACATCAGACAATATCAAGCAATTTTGTCGGATTTATCATTCCCCACACTGTGGTTTTCATGTTTGTATCAGGTACTGATGCAGATTTTTTTAGGCTCAGTTTTATATCCTCGTTCGTAAGTTCCTGATTCTTTGACAAAGCAAGTGCAATTACGCCACTTACAATCGGCGTAGCCATGGACGTACCACTTTTGCTTATATAGTAACTTTGATAATTACTGCAGCTTATGATTCTTGTTCCGGGAGCCACTATCTCAGGTTTTCTGATAGAACCGTGTGCCCCCCATAATGAATATTTCATTAAATTATGATAATCTGATACTCCCACCGTGATTACTTTTCTGCTGGCACCCGGAATTGTTACCGCACCACCTGTCTGCCTGTTATTTCCTGCTGCTGCCACCACTATCACACCCAAATCCCACAATTCATCAACACATTCTATAAGCTTTCTGTTTTCAATTCTGTCTCTTCTGCTGTTATCTCCAGCTATCGTCCCCACTGAAATATTCACAATACGAATATTATATTTCTTTCTGTTCTGTTTAATCCATTCAATTCCCTTTATGAATATTTCTGCCTTGCCTTTTCCTTTTGAATTTAATGTTTTTACAGATATAATCTTTGAATCAGGTGCAATCCCTTTATATAAATTATTTGAAGATATGCCGCTTCCTGCAATGATTCCTCCTACATGAGTTCCATGTCCATTGTCATCATACGGAGAAATCTTTTCATTGACAAAATCTTTAAATCCAATTATTCTATCACCCAAATCTCTGTGCAAGGCTGAAATTCCTGTATCTACAATTGCGATATGAATGTCCTTACCGGTATATCCTTCGTTATGAATTCTATCTATATCAAGTCTTCTTCGAACATTATTCACATACATCACTTCGCAAAATCATCTTATTATAATATATGATTATTTAGTTTTTGCGTGCCTCAATGTAAATAAAAAGACAGGTGCTCTGCACCTGTCCTAATGAGTGTGTGTCACTCGTCATTCCACAATCCGTCTGCCTCAATTCTGTCCCAATCCGGTTTTAATACTGTAAACTTCTTACCGTTATTATTCTGCATCTGCTCCTCATATATGTATTTTTGTTTAAGCAGATTGTCCAAAGCCATCTTTACCTTCTCATTTGAAACCCGGTTATATTCTGCTACATTGTTGACGGTCTTCCAATATGTAACTACCGTCTTTGGCTTTTTCCTCAGTCTGGACAAACTCGCCAGTATCAAATCATTGTAATGATTCTTTTCCTGTGACTGACGAGGCATTTCAACATAACTTGTCGCCTCAGACTTAAGCTGATTACTAAAAGAAAACTTAACACCATATATAACAACTTTTTTCCCAATCTCTTTTAAATATTGTACTACCTTTGTAAAGTGAGCATCTCCCGTAAATATAACATATACATCCTCACTCTTCTTTGCTGCTGCACTTCTGTATATGGCATCTAAGATAATAAAGTCTGTAAAATCTTTATCTACTCCTTCTTTTTGACTGGCAGTATGAACAATATGCTTTGTAATCCCTTTTAATCTTTCCAAATCTGTACCGATATTGTATTGTGAAAAATCACCAAATACTGAAATCTTCTTCACATCAAACTCATTCTTTAACTCAATTAACCATTCCTCTATATTCGGCTTCATCTGAAACCTGTTCCTATAGCCATAATACCAATGCTCATAATCGACAAAAACAGTTGCACTTGGCTTCTTACTTTTTCCTATTCCGAACACTCGTTCACCTCCTTATATCTTTTTCAAGCAGGTAATGCGTAATTATCTTGAAGCACATACCTTTCTTTATTATACTATCTATTTTAAAATAATACAAGAATAAAAGAGTTTCAAATGAAACTCTTTTAATACTTTGCTGTTATTTAACCAAAATGTTATTGGCCATTTCTATCTGTTCTTTTGTCGGAGGATCTATTCCCTCTAATGAATATTCAAGACCCAATTCTTTCCATTTAAACACTCCAAGAGTGTGATACGGGAGGACTTCAACTCTTTCGACAGTTTTCAGCTCATCTATAAATGCTCTTAATTTCTTAAGGTCTTCCTCATCATCTGTGATTCCCGGAACGAGAACGTGTCTGATCCACATGGCCTTGCCATTATCCGATAAATATTTTGCCATCTGCAAAATATTTGTATTAGTCTGTCCTGTCAATATTTTATGTTTTTCATCATCGATGTGTTTGATATCCAGCATAAATAAATCTGTATATTTCATCAACTCATTGAATTTCTCAAGATATTCCGGTTCCATGGAGAACGGATTTCCTGAAGTATCAAGTGTTGTATGAACATTTTCATCTTTTGCCCTTTTAAAAAGGTCTATCAAAAAGTCTATCTGAAGAAGAGCTTCTCCGCCACTTACCGTAATTCCACCATTCTTTCCCCAGTATCTCTTATATCTCATAGCCTTTTTTAATAAGTCTTCTGCCGTCTCTTCAGTAACATTTTTTGAATCAGCCCATGTATCAGGATTGTGACAATACTTACAGCGCATCTTACATCCCTTTAAAAATATGATATATCGCACTCCCGGTCCATCAGCTGAGCCAAAACTTTCCACAGAATGAACTTTTCCAACTACACTCATTCAATCACCTGCATCCTTTCTTTATATATAAAACGCCCCTGTTTTATAAACATATATGCTTAATATAACAGGGGCTATTTTTATAATTATCTCATTTCCGCTTTATTATTCAAAATTACATACGATCATGGCATGTTCTTGCAATAACGTCAAGCTGCTGCTCTCTTGTTAAGTCGATGAACTTAACAGCATATCCTGATACACGGATTGTGAAGTTTGCATACTCTTCCTTTTCAGGATGTTCCATAGCATCCATTAACTTCTCTTTACCAAATACGTTTACATTTAAGTGATGAGCACCACCATCGAAGTATCCGTCTAATACTGATACAAGGTTGTTGATTCTTTCCTCATCATTGTTTCCTAATGCACCCGGGTTGATTGTCTGAGTATTAGAAATACCATCCAATGCCCATTCGTAAGGAAGTTTTGTTAATGAGTTAAGTGATGCAACTAAACCATTCTGCTCTGCACCGTAACTTGGGTTAGCTCCCGGCGATAATGGCTCTCCAGCCTTACGTCCGTCAGGCATAGCACCTGTTGCCTTACCATATACTACGTTTGAAGTAATTGTAAGGATAGATGTTGTAGGCTCAGCATCTCTGTAAGTATGATGCTTCTCAATCTTATCCATAAATGTTCTTAATAACTTAACACCGATTTCATCAGCTCTGTCGTCATCATTACCGTATCTTGGGAAGTCTCCTTCGATTTCGTAATCTTTAACGATACCTGTCTCAGGGTCACGAACTGTCTTAACCTTAGCATACTTGATAGCTGAAAGTGAATCGATTACATGAGAGAATCCTGCGATACCTGTTGCAAATGTTCTCTTAAGGTTTGTATCCATTAATGCAAGTTCAGCTGACTCATAGTAATACTTGTCATGCATATAATGGATGAGGTTCAATGTATTTACATACAATCCTGCTAACCACTCTAACATAACATCATATTTCTTAATTACCTCATCATAATCAAGGTATTCAGATGTGATTGGTGCATAGTTTGGTCCAACCTGATCACCTGACTTCTCATCCACACCACCGTTGATAGCGTACAATAAACATTTAGCAAGGTTTGCTCTTGCTCCGAAGAACTGCATCTCCTTACCTGTCTGTGTAGCTGATACACAACAGCAGATAGCGTAATCATCGCCCCATACCGGTTTCATCACATCATCGTTCTCATACTGGATTGAACTTGTTGTGATAGAAATCTTAGCAGCATATCTCTTGAAATTCTCAGGAAGTGCTGATGAATAGAATACTGTTAAGTTTGGCTCTGGAGCAGGTCCCATGTTCTCTAATGTGTGTAAGAAACGGTAATCTGTCTTAGTAACCATTGAACGTCCGTCAACACCAATACCAGCGATATCAAGTGTAGCCCATACAGGGTCACCTGAGAATAACTGGTTGTATGACTCGATTCTTGCGAACTTAACCATTCTCAACTTCATTGTGAAGTGGTCAACTAATTCCTGTGCCTGCTCTTCTGTAAGGATACCCTTCTTAAGATCTCTCTCTACATAGATATCAAGGAATGTAGTAACACGACCAACACTCATTGCAGCACCGTTCTGTGTCTTAATAGCTGCAAGATATCCGAAGTATAACCACTGGAATGCTTCTTTTGCATTCTGTGCAGGTTCTGAAATGTCTAATCCATAAATCTTAGCCATCTCTTTCATGCCCTTTAACTGCTTAATCTGCTCAGCGATTTCTTCTCTTAAACGGATAACATCATCTGTCATAGTTCCGTCACCGCAGTTATTTAAATCTTTCTGCTTTTCAGAAATAAGGAAATCAATACCATAAAGTGCAACTCTTCTGTAATCACCAACGATACGTCCACGTCCGTAAGTATCCGGAAGACCTGTCATGATCTTATTACGACGTGCAAGTCTCATCTCTGGTGTATAAGCATCAAATACTGCCTGGTTATGAGTCTTATGATACTCATTGAAAATCTTATGAAGTTCCGGACTTGGAGTATAGCCGTACATCTCACAAGACTGCTCTGCCATCTTAATACCACCATAAGGCATGAATGCTCTCTTTAACGGCTTATCTGTCTGTAAACCAACAATCTGCTCTAAGTCCTTTAAAGATTCATCTATATATCCTGCACCATGAGATGTTAATGAAGTAACGATATCTGTATCCATATCTAATACTCCACCTTTAGCTCTTTCCTCTTTCTGTAATTTCTGTAATGCGCCCCAGAGCTTATCTGTAGCTTCTGTAGGTCCTGCCAGGAATGATTCGTCTCCATCGAAAGGAGCGTAGTTATCCTGAATAAACTGTCTAACGTTAATCTCCTCTTTCCAGAGTCTTCCTTCGAATCCATCCCACTGTTTCATTTCTACCATTGGCTTGTTTCCTCCTTAAATTTCTCTTTGTAAGTTAACTTGTTACTAACTATGATTATATTCTAAATAATTTATATGCTTTTTACAAGTTCTTTTTTTAATACACAAAGCCTATTCTTGTACCTTATTCAGTACATAATCAACTTCCTGTTTTATCAGCTCCTGCTCTTCTTCGTAAGTTGAATTTTTAATTCTTTCAGCCTCCTCTTTAGATATAAGATTTCTAAGCTGAACAAGATGATTTTCCACAGGAATATATGATACTTTTTCTTTATCAAAAACTGATTTCAGGACATAATACTCATAGGTGACACCTCTGTTTGCCGTCAGCTTCGTTATGTCAGCGACCGTGCATACTCCTATTTTTTCACTAAAAATTATTTCTTTTTTATTAAACATAACTGAACACTTCTCCATCAGAAATACACTAAATCGTCCTCAGGTTTAGTTCCTTTTGAAATAGAAGACGGGTATAATACCGGCCCTTTTCCTCTGTATTCTTTTGCAAATTCTCTCTTTACCCTGGCAGTTATATTTACCCACTCCTTGTCGTTAAAATCTTCTATCTGTGCATTTTTGCTGATAATACCCATATACTGTATATCATCTGCACAGCATGTCATGGCAAACCTTCCCGGTACAAATGATGTCTTCGGGTAATTTTTCGGTTTAAATACAAGTGCATTAAAATTAACAACTTTTCCGTCATATTTTTTAGGATTATCCATAACATCCATATACCAGATTCCATAATCGTCATCTTCAATATTTATGATATCCGCATCAATGTCAAAAGGAAGTTCTTCCTCTTTGAGTGCATCCTCAAAACCTTCTGCGGCCTCATAGCCAATCTGTGCCTTTTTATTGAACAGTTTTACACATCTTCTGAAATCGTTTCTCTTCGTCTGGTCCGTGCATCTGTTCAATATGACAAGGTCAGATAAGGACAACTGATTCATCACCATGGAACGCATATTATTCCAGTACATATTAAAGCTAGTGGCATCTACCGTGGAAATTACCTGAACAAGTTCCCATTCCTCAGGCATATTATCGTCAAGAGCCGCATCAATATTCCACATGCCGTTATATTCAATCATAACCCGTTCAGGTGTATGCAGCTCATCGCATTTCCTGTAAAATTCCTCAGTAAGTGCATCTTCAGAATCTACTCTCTCAATATAAATATTTCTGTCAGCGTATTCCATATCATCATATTCCACTTCACCCTCCTCACAGACAATGAGAAGAGTTTTTTCACCGTTAAAGAATCCTCTGTCATTTAGTGAATCCCTGATAAAGCTCGACTTTCCACTTTCTAAAAAACCGGTAAACAGAAATACCGGTACTTCTCTTTTTTTCATTCGAAGTCATTCCTTCCTAAATCTTAAATAACTCTTTTAACCTATCTTCATTGAGATTTGTACCAATAACGCAAAGTTTTCCTGTATAATCTGCCTCTCCGTTTCTAATCTCATATTCACCCGGCACAAGGTCAAAGTAGAGCCATGTTCCGTTTCCGTCAACGATTCCCTTGGCACGGAGTATAACTCCATACTCTTCACTTTCAGACAGCTTAACCAATGCCTGTTTTAACTCTTCCTCAGTATACTTATTCGGAGTCTCTACGCCCCAGCTTGTAAATACATCATCTGCATGGTGGTGATGGTGATGATCATGGTCGTGGTCATGGCATCCACAGGTACAATCCTCACCGTGTTCATGATCATGATGGTGCTCATGCTCGTGGTCGTGATCATGGTCATGATGATGCTCGTGGTCATGCTCGTGATCATGCTCGTGATCATGGTCGTGATGATGCTCGTGATCGTGATCATGGTCATGGCATCCGCAGGAACAGTCCTCACCGTGTTCGTGCTCATGATGATGAAGCTCTTCCTCTGTAAACAACTCATCAAGCATTGAACCTTTCTTTTCAATAGCTGATAGAAGCTGGCTTCCCTTTAGATCATCCCAAGGTGTTGTTATGATAGTAGCTTTTTCATTATGTTCGCGGAGCAGATCCGTTGTCTCCTTAAGCTTTGCCTCCGGAAGTTTCTGGGTACGGCTTATAACAATCGTTCCTGCACTCTCAACCTGATTATTATAGAATTCACCAAAATTCTTCATGTACATTTTTGTCTTCATACCATCTACAACTGCGGTTGTACTGTTCAGTTCAATATCAGCATTGTCTTTCACATCTATAACTGCCTTTACAACATCAGATAATTTTCCGACACCTGACGGCTCGATAATAATTCTGTCAGGAGAATACGTAGATACAACCTCTTTAAGTGCCGTTCCAAAGTCACCAACCAGCGAACAGCATATACAGCCGGAATTCATCTCTGTAACCTGTATGCCCGAATCTTTTAAAAATCCTCCGTCAATTCCGATTTCACCAAACTCATTTTCAATCAGGACAAGCTTTTCACCCTCAAATGCTTCTGCAATAAGTTTCTTTATTAAGGTCGTCTTTCCTGCTCCTAAAAATCCTGAAATAATATCAATCTTTGTCATCGTATATTCTTCCTTTCATTTTTTATATAACTTTCTGCCGGCTATTGTATCACAGTATTTAATCTTTTACAAATGATACCACCGTATAATTAAACAAAGGATGTCCTGTGCCATTAAAGGTACTATCCTTTATCGTCATCTTCCATCTTCCCACTTCCTCATCGGCATCTGTGAGAAGTACAACATCTATCGTATAAGTTCCATCGTCATTCTTTACACAGTTATCGCTTTTTGCTTTGGTTGTTCCAAATCCCGGTGCCTTGGATGAATATAAATCATTCTCCGCATCATATGATACCACTGAAAATGCACCCGGAAGTTCCGGAAGTTCACTATTATTGCCATCAAATTCTGAAAACATTGCTGATACAAACTCTTTTACATACGGAGTTGAAAGTGCCAGATTGCCTTCAGCATCTGCTCCCGCTGCCGGACTCTGCATACCGTATCCTGACATAAGATAAGAAAGCGCTCCCCAGAAAAACTCACTGTTATTATAGTCATAGACCATACCTGCTTCCGCACTAAAAAGTGCAAGCGCATGTCCCACTTCTATCATAGACTCTGATTCTCCCGGAAGTGCTGAAGGATCATTTTTTTCAGACATGGCGGTTATTTCCTCGCCGGTCTCCTTCGTCTCACTTAAAACTTCTGTCTGTTCTGCCAGCGTCTCCTCATCTTCCTTTACACTCTCAGTCTGTGTAGTCCCGGTCGTTGTCTCATTTACACTTTTAGTCTCTTTTAACGGAGATATATCTCCTTTATCAGACTTTCCACATCCTGCGAATACACCTGCTGCACAGACACCTGCTAATGCAAATATCAATAATTGTTTTTTCATCATTACTATCCCTTTCTAACTCAAATATTTTAAAGACATTCTGCTATCCTTATAGCTCACCTTTGCTTTTGCACCATTTATAACTGCAAACCTTGGACCCTTATGTCCAATATCAGCATCAAATATTACGGGAACATCAAGCTCTCCAATAGCATACATAACCGTCTCTTCATAAGACATGTCGAATGCTTCCCTGAAAAACAGCGGTCTTCCGAAAACAATTCCTTTTACATTACGAAACCATCCGCTTTCCTTTAATTTCCACAGCTGCATAATAAGGTTTTCACCTGAAAAATCAAACGACTCCAGATACCATATTATACCGTCGTCAGCATATTTGTAGACAAATTGCTCAACATAATCATACTTTGTTCCCTGAATAAGTACAAGCACATCAAGACATCCACCAATCAGTCTTCCGGAAAATTCTACCGCATCTTCACTCTTTACTGAACAAGAAAGCAGGACATCCTTATCCTCAGTATACCCCTCAAGTCCCGTTATACGTTCAGAAAAATTTTCCTGATATTTGTCAAAGCTGTGCTGGACAATATCTTCCCCTTCGACAAGTTTAAGATTATCATCCACAGACTTATGCCATATATCCATTCCATACTCTCCGAAATTGCTTCCGTAAATGCTCATCACATCACATTTAGTTGTAATTGTATTCACCAGCCATGTATTATCAGAGTATCCCTGAAACCATTTTGGATTATGTGATATTTTTTCAAAATCCACAAACTCCATCATTTCATTAAGGAAATTGCCTCCCTTAGCTGATACTATATATGACACATTGTCCTGATTAAAAAGTGCGTTAAATTCGTCTGCACGCTGTCTGCCTGAAGCACTCTTTCCCATCTCCCGGACCGTAAAAACATCTGGTGTGAATGTTACCCCATAGCCCTTTTTTTCAAGTGTTTTTTTTGCATTTTCAAAACGTATCTTATCCAGTTCATCACCTACTCCGTCTGAAACTGCAGTTACTGCAAAAACATCGCCTTTTTTTATTTTTTCCGGTCTAATCAATTTTTCAATCCTCCATACTGTATTCCTGGTTTAACGTAACTGAATAAAGAATCATTTCTTTAACATTTTTTCCGGTAATCTGTTCAACTGCTCTCTTATAAAATTCAAGCTGAAGACGGTAACGCTTCTCAAGCTCTCTTATGTCATTTATCCTGTCGGTTTTATAATCAGCGATAACTATTCCATCCGGCTCTTCAAAATACACATCTATAATTCCCTGAACAAGTACGCTTTCATCACTATCTGTACCATATACGACACTTTCATCCGTGCCCATGACAAATTGTGCTTCCCTGTGCAGCTTTCCGCTCTCATATGCTTTCTTCATTCTCTTTCCGAGAGATGATTTTACAAATGCAACTATATCACTAATTCGGACAGATTGTAACTCCTCTTTTGTCATTTTTTTTGAATTTTCTATTTTTCCAAAAAACTTTTTTGTACTATTCTCGTCTTTTACCTCGTCAAAGTCAAGCAATTCAAAAACTTTATGGTAGGCCGTACCTCTTGATGAACCTGTTAATTTTTTTTCTTTTTCTCCGCGCATCTCTCTTATAAATGCCGGAATTATATTTTCCGGTTCTTCACTTACGACTATATTATGAATCTCATTATCTTCCTCTGAATGATTCCGTTTTATATCTGACACTGAAACCTTAACATAATTTTTTGTGGCACTTTCATAAGGATACTTAAACTGCATCCTTTGCATCAATATTTTTCTTGTATCTTCTGAATATATGTAATCCGTGTTCCAATTCAGGAAAGTCTGTTTTTCCATGGAGGCTTCCACAGTTTTTTTAACTTCATCTTCCACAGATGTAGTAATATTCTTATAGATTATTTTTATCATTTCATTTCCCGTTTCAATTTCCCCTCCAAGGGCATAACCGATAAAATCCATATAAGATGATGCACCTGTAATCTTTGAACTGCTTACCTTATCTTTACCGTCACCGTCTGAGTATTTTTCTGCATTAACACCTGATGCTGTAATAATAAGTTTTTCCTTTGCACGCGTAAGGGCTACATAAAGTATTCTAAGTTCTTCCTCTCTGTTTTCACGTTTTATCATAAGCTGAATGCTTTTTTTATGGCATCCTGCATACTTCACCCTGTTTTCAGTGTCAATATAATCCATGCCTATACCATATTTTTTATGAATTACCACCTGATTTCTTGCATCCGTGTCATTAAATTTTGCATTTGCATTGCAGAGAAATACTATAGGAAATTCCAGTCCCTTGCTTTTATGAATACTCATAATTCTCACCAGATTTTCATTCTCAGATACAACCGATGCCTCTCCCGAATCCACCTCATACTTTCTGATTTTTTCAATATATCTGACGAAGTTAAACAATCCCCTGTAACTTCCATTCTCATAGTCAATTGCCTTTTGTTTCAACATTTCTACGTTGGCAATACGTCTCTCTCCTGCCGGCATAGCCGTTACATAATTATCATATCCCGTATCTTCTATTATATATGTAAGAAGGTCATGAATAGATGTGTAAGTGGCCATTCGCCTGTATTTTTCCAGTTTTTCGTAAAAATCCAGCAATTTATCGCATATAACAGTTGAAGAACCCTCTTCTATATATTTTTTTGTATCATCATAAAAATCTGCCTTTTGACCTGATTCACTTCTTATTATGGCAAGTTCATTTTCATCAAGTCCCACAAATACCGACTTAAGGACAGAAACCAGTTCTATGTCCTGATGCGGATTATCAATAACATTCAAAAGGCACAGCAAAAGTTTGACCTCCACCGCATCAAAATATCCCGTCTGCTGTTGAAAATACA
The DNA here is from genome assembly GCA_902786515.1 of uncultured Lachnospiraceae bacterium. Taxonomy (GTDB): domain Bacteria; phylum Bacillota; class Clostridia; order Lachnospirales; family Lachnospiraceae; genus UBA2821. Next base: position 39,860 of record CADADA010000024.1, read on the forward strand.
CAGGTATTCCCGCAGACATAAGTGCATCCATATAGTATCCGGCATTTGCATTTGCACTTCTTAAAAGAATGAGAATATCTGAATATCTTGCTCTTCTGTATTCTCCTGTTTTCCGGTCGTACACCTGATATCCGGTATCTTCCCCTGTCAGTTTCCTTATCCTTTCAGCAACAGCCCTTGCCTCAAATTCTTTTGATGACATGCCTGCATCTTTCTCACCTTCTATTTCTTTAGGCACATTAGCTATGATTAATTCGGTAGTGGCAGTTTGATTTGCAGGCAGCTTAGGATAATCAGCTCCGAGATAAAGTGCGTTATCATCGTCATACTCTATCCCGCCAACCTTCTTCATCATTATTTTTCTGAATATAAAATTGATGCTGTCTATTACTTCTTTTCTACTTCTAAAGTTTCTGTCAAGTATGATTTTTCTACAGTTTTCTTTTTCGTCATAAGTATCATACTTTTTCATAAACAGCTCCGGACTCGCCTTTCTGAAACCATAAATACTCTGCTTCACATCGCCGACCATAAACATATTTGGTCTATTAAATCGCTCTGATGAAAGGCTTGTTAATATTGCATCCTGAACCTGATTGATATCCTGATATTCATCAACGATTACTTCTTCAATATCCTTTGCAAGTTCGTCCGCAATATTTGTAGGCACATAATCATCCCCTTCTTTTTTTAGTAGGATCTGAAGTGCCATATATTCAATGTCATTAAAATCTATTACAGTTTTTTCTCTCTTCTTTTCATTATACCTTGCCCCAAATTCCAGTACCAGCTCTGATAAAACCTTTATCAAAGGATAAATCTTTTGTGTAATTTCTTTATTTCCACCATTATTGTAGCATTTAAAATCTTTTGCTATTCCCGTAATACATTTCTTGACCTGATTTCTTATATTCTTAACCCGTTCTTTATTTTCAGGTGTTGACTCATCCTTTTTTCTGCTAAGTGCCTGAAACTGTATTTCAGAAATCATATCAATTTTTTTTCTTAAATCATTTTCCTTCATTACTGCACTAATCAAGTTCAAATCATCCTGAAGCATCGGAATATAATTTACAGGTCCTGCAATACCGGATGCAATTTTTATCGCAAGAGAAGTCTGGTTAAGTGCATCCTCTAAGATTTCATTTACAGCCATTTGTGCCATTTCTTCATCAAAATTTTCCTCATTATCCTCAGTGTAGGCTGATGCAAGACCGTTTAACCAGCTCTCCCTGTCAATATTGCTGCAGGCATTTTCATATAACCTTAGTATGGTATTTTCAAGCTCCACATCGCTGTTTTTAGGAGACATCATATCCGAAAGACGTATAAAATCCTCATCGCCTTTTTCATAGTAGTCTTCGAGCAGTTCCGATACCACATCACCTTTTAAAAGCTCCACTTCTCCTGTATCCGCAATCCTGAATCCCGGATCAATATCTATTTTGTCAAAATTCTCTCTTATAAGATTGAGACAATAGCTGTGTAATGTCGTGATTTTCGCATTATGTATGTAAGTAAGCTGCTTTTGTAAATGTCTGTTTTCCGGATTTTTTTCCACAGCAGCTTCAATCGCTGACAGTATTCGCTCTCTCATCTCACCGGCAGCCGCATTCGTAAATGTCACCACCATAAGCCTGTCGATATCTGCCGGATTTTCTTCATCGAGCACTCTTTTTATAATGTGTTCTACTAAAACTGCAGTCTTTCCTGAACCTGCAGCAGCAGATACTAAAAGATTACTGTTCCTGTTATCAATTACTTCACTCTGCGCTTTAGTCCATGTTGGCACAACCTTCACCCGCCTTTCTTATTTTCTGCCATACTTCTTCCGGTTTTATCTTGTTAATATTTCTAAATTCATTTCCGGCAATACCTGTATCAAATCTGCATATAGACTTAAAATCACAATATTCGCAAGGATTCTTTTTGCTGCTGTCGTTCATCCTGTATGGATTCTTATCTATAATTCCTTTGTGCATATCCGAGCCAAGTCTTTTCGTTTTTTCATGAACAAACCTTATAAGCATATCAAAATCACGTTCAGAAATGATATTGCCTGACGCTCTTACTCCGTCCTTTTTATAAGATACCGGTATCACTAGTGAGCTTCCGGTCTCTCCTTCCTGATGCATTTTATCCATTGCCCTTATCACTTCATCAGACTGGTTGACTACCCCATTAGGTCGCATATTAATGAGAAGTTCTTTTTCAATATCTTCCCCCACCTCACTGTCAGCCACAGGATTATTAATATCATAATAAAAAATTCCCGCAGGGATTACTTTTTTTCCACGGATATTCTTACCTGCCATGTCAAGTGCCGCTTCCATATACAACACAAGCTGTAACTGCAGGCCATTATACACATCCAATATATCGAATTGCTTATTTCCTGATTTATAATCAATAATCTTTATATATATATTCTCATCAGTTTCATACATGTCCATTCTGTCAATGATTCCCTTCAAGCTCATGACTCCGCCATCCTCTAAGTCAAATTTCATGGTTTCTGATGTCTTTAACGAATCAAATTCCACCTCATATCCCTCAGGCTCAAATTCTCCGGCTCTTATCTGGTTACACAATGCCCACGTAGTTCTGTCTAATACATCATATATTCTCTTCAACTGATACTCATTTCTTGCTGAGCCATGTATTGCTGTCCCCTCATAATAAGCGCTCACAACCTCCATAGCATCTCTTACAAAAATTTTTCTGCTTTCATCCGAAATCTCTCCCCATTTAAGATTCTTATCTCTTAACTTCCGTGAAAATATTTCCAGAGAATTATGATAAATATTTCCAACATCTGCAGGTGTTATCTCAAATCTCCTCCTCTTAACCAGATTAAGACCATATAAAATAAAATGTCTGTAAGCACACGATGCATACGTCTCAAGCCTTGATACGCTTCCTCTTATATTTTCACCATATATGGCATTACTTACGGCTTTTTCAAGATTTGTTACGTTAGCACGGTAAAATGCGGCATCTGCAATTTTATTATAATCACCTGTTTTTACCAGTACACTATAAATTTCCTTCCATTCATCATCAATATCCTTTATTCCGGCAATATAATCCCTAAGACCTGAGGCTGCTACTCTCTCCACAGTCTTTTTTGTGGAAATATTATCTGTCAGACTGTATGTTTTCTCTGTCGACTGTATTTTCAGACATTCTATTTTATTACACAGTAACTGTATCAGATAAGACGGACGTATACTGTTTCCTTCTGTATTGGTCTGACTATATGTTATAAATAGTTTTTCCGACATCTTTGTGATATTCAGATACAGGTAGAACTTTTGGATAAACGCATTTTGTCTCCTTGTCGGTGAAAGCTCAATCTTAGATTCTTCAAGAAATCTTCTGTCTGTCTCCGATAGGATTCCTCCGCCACCTGTATTTTTGGGAACAATGCCATCATTTACTCCCATAAAAAACATTGTTTTAATATTTCCAAGTCTGGTTCTTTCCATATCCCCGACTACAACTCTGTCTATCGTTGGTGGAATCATACCCACTTTAATCTCAGCAAAACCTGATTCAAGTATTCCTTTGTAATCCTTTAACTTCATCTTTTCATCACCAAGAAGTGACACGACCTTGTCAAACAAAATCATAACCTTACCGTATATTTGTGAATACTCCTTTGATAATGAGAGATTTCCTTCCTCTGCAAACTGTTTTTCATACAGCCACAATTTCTTCTGCATTTCTTCTGACTCGATAAAATCGTACAGAATCCCCGTTAATTCTCTAACTGTTATATTCTTCTTTTTCAAGTCATGATATAAAGGATTTAATTTAAGCAAAATATGTTCCTTGCCGGAATTCAAATCATCATCCGCATTTTTCCATTCCATATTCCATCTTTTATAACTGCTGATTCCGTACTGTATCACATAATTTTCTATACGGTCTATGTCCTCTATGTCCATATCTGCCATACCGCACCGCAAATATCTGAACATACTTTCATAATCATAATTATTGTCAACTACATCAATCAGTGATTTTATCGCTTCTATAAACGGATTATGATTCATCTGCCTGTTGCTGTCAATAAATGCAGGAATCTCATAATACCTGAAAGCCTGCTCTAGGCTGTGTGAATACCTTTCGATATCTCCGGTGACTACAGCAATATCTTTATACCTGTATCCATTTTCGCGTACAAGTCTGTTAATCTCTTTGCATACAAAATCACATTCCTTTACAATATCCGGTGCTTCAAATATGCTTATCTCCTCTGTCTCTTCCACGAATTTTTTACCGTTATACGAAAACAGATTCTTTTCAATATATCTTAATGCTCCTGAACTTTTTAGTCTGTAATTTTTTTCATCAGGCAATACGTTTACCTCTATTCCCGTTCCTGCATCCTCTGCGAGTCTTTTCAATCTGCTGATTGTCGTAAGACTTAAAGAAAAAACATCTTCATTTTCCACATGTTCAGGTATAGTGACGGTTACTATAACTTCCCCGGAACATCTTATAAGCTGCTCAATAACTCTGTACTGCATGGTTGTAAAACCCGTAAAACCATCAAAAGTAATGGTGCTGTTTTTAATCATATCGGACTTATGTATTTCCTCACACAATCTTTCCATCAGCTCTTCAGGAACCATATATCGTTCTTTCATAAATTCCTGAAATGCCTTCAAAATAATGCTTATATCTTCCATTTTGCCTTTTAGAAGATGATGATGCCCTGACGTTTCAATAATATTTTCTATCTGTTTTTCTCCAATACCATACTGGTAAAACTCTGATATTAAAGATTTTACTTCATCTACAAATCCCGGGTATGCTATTTTCGAGCCAAAAATTTTTAATACATCCTTTTTTTCTTCCATAACCTTTCGAAGCACCATGCATTTTCCTGAATCATCAAGTAATTCGTTCATATACATGCCGGTCTCTTCAAATACTCTTACCGCCAGTCTGTTAAAACTCACAATATCGACATTCATCGTACCTTTATTCTCTGACATCTCAACTATAGTCTTTTGTGTTTCTAATGTGTACTGTTCAGGTACTACCACAAAATATCTGTGGTTTCTGTTTTCATTTTTCACACAATCACGATACAACGTATATGTTTTTCCACTTCCACTGCTTCCTAATATTAATTTCAGACCCATTTACACCAATTCCTCATTTCATAAGCATTTTCTCACAATTACATTTATTCTATCATACTTTTTAAGTAAATTTAATATAAATAAGTATAAAAGTAAAAGGAGCGTTTAAATATGAATTCTAATCCAAAAATAGTCGTATTACATCTGAAGGAGCTGATATATACTGCAATATTTTTATCATTTGCAATTCTATTAATGATTCTTTTAATATTTATGTTTAAGAACAATAATAAAAAGAAAGAGGAAGCCTTAGGCACCTACAAACCCGGTGTTTATACCAAAGCTCTTTCCATTAATCAATCTCCAATTGAACTTCAGATAACTGTTGACAAAGATAATATCAACGCTGTTGAATTCAAGAATATTGATGACTCTATAAGTGTGATGTATCCGCTTATGATATCATCAATGGAAGATATTTCAAAGCAAATAGTAGATTCACAATCTCTCGATAGCATTACTTATTCCGGCGACTGCAAATACACATATTCAACCTTAATATCAAATATCAGGTCTGCCCTTGAAAAAGCAGCTGCAGATTCCTGATAATCGAGTAGGAGGGGGATTTGAATAATCCCCCGACATATATCCGAGATTGGCTATCTCTTTGTTTGTTAGTGCCCTATTAAGTGCTATTGCCGAACGCCATACACCTTTACGGCTGTTGGCGAGTTCAAATACCACCCATTCGGGCAGGTTAAGGCTCCGCAGTTTCCTT
>CADADA010000025.1 GCA_902786515.1 uncultured Lachnospiraceae bacterium
GGAACCATCTTTCTCTCTTTCAAGATCGATGTTGTTCTCTGAAATTCTTTTGAATTTTCAGGGATGGTTTCTTGCTGTTTAGTTATCAATGTTCATATTCTCGTTGCTCACCAGCAACTTTTACAGTCTATCACAACTTCAAGTGCTTGTCAACAACTTTTTTTATTTTTTATTTGCTGTTTCCGTGTTTTTCAGACAGCTATGATAGAATACCACCATTTTTCGACATTGTCAACTACTATTTTGAAATTTTTTGTAATTTTTTCTGTGTAGGGTTTTGCTGCCTATTTCAAGTTTTTCACTCTTATTTTGCTTGCTCTCACCCATTTTAACTCTTATTGACAAATGAGTGATAATGCTGAATACATTTTTCAGATATTACAGTGCAAAAAAAGGATTTCGACATGATTTGATTGTAAATACTACTAATTATTTCACCTAAATTTGTTGAAACATTGTTTGTGCATATTCTTTTATATCATTAGGATTAAGCATATTATACTTTTCTTTCACACCGTTGAAATACATTCCTATGCTCTCCTTTGTAATCACTCTATCCGATATCTCTGTTTCTGTAAGTTCTCCTCGTGCCAATAACCATGGTAATTCCGAGTGTGTAAATTTTTCTAATATCTTTCCACTGTAACAACAGATATGTTTTGATACACTTTCGAAAACAGCTTTCTCCGCTGATGATAATACAATATCATCCACTTCATTTTTACAATTAATCGGGTCAAATTTATAATCCCGATATCTAAAATATATATCTCTGTAAACCGGTCCATGAACCCATGCCTGACAGTCTTCCTGAAACAAAAAAGTTTCATAAAATGCATAATAAAATCCCTGTATATAATATAATGCCTTTTGAAGTGCTAATGGCGTGATATCTTCGCACTTATCTAATAAATAAGCTATTGCAACATCAATTTTAGTATTTTTACACTCCATGATGCCAATCAGCTTATCAACTGCCTTTCTACTTTTTTTGTAAGTTGCTTCTGTTTTGAGATTTCCTTTATTTTCTTCTAAAATTTGTTCGTAGTATTTAGGTTCTTCATAGATTTTTTTAAGAATATCTGAATACTGTCTGGTCGGAACATCACCTTCACAATATCTTGAAAATGTCTGTTCCCCCCAGCCTAATAATATAGATAAAGGTCGTTTACCTATTGCATATTTTCCCGGTATTTTTAAAATCACTTCTAATGATACAATTCCATGTTTCTCTCTAAACTTATCATACAAAGCTTTCAAATTGTAATCATTTATTTCGTCAACATAGATTTCAGAATTACAATCATCGCAATATGCAATTTTTCCAAGATAATTGTATGTCTCCCCCCTTAGAGTTCCATTCATCTGCACACTTTCAACCCTATAATTTACATCATTTCTGCATTCTTCACAAAATACTTTTCTTTTACACATAAAAAATCCTTCCTTCAAATGCTTGTATTCACCTAAACAAATACTCTACCGGTTTGTTTCGTTTATGAAAAGAAATCACTACAGTTCTGCTTCCACCAGGCAAATCAATAATATTAAACTTAGTATAAATATCAACTATCTCTTCTTCACCTTGAGAATTATACAATTTTACCTGTTGCACAAAAACATACAAAACTTCATATTCATATCCAATCTTTTTATTTTGTAAAGTATGGCAAAAATCATCTGTTTTTAATTGCAATATGATTTTTTTCTGTTTTCCACTGCGAATATTATATTCATTGATGAAGTCAATGTTTTCCTGACGATTTTCATTCAACGCAATTGTGTATCTATTATTAGCAACACAAATCTTTATTTTCTTTAGTATTGAATCTATCTCTTCTCTAGTATAATTTTGATTGTAATGTAGATTCATTGCGCACCTCACTGTAATAATAGAATACTACTTTTTGTATTAATCGTCAACAGTAAAACGCATCAATTGATACATTTTTATAAAATTTATAATTTGTAATTATACAAAATCAGAATATAACCAGTCAAAAGGAGATTAATGTAATGAAATTTTTGTTGTGTCATAGTTTTTTTAGAACGTCAGAATACAGTCTGGTACATTGATAATAAGTTTCTGATACTATCACGCCGAGAAATCTTTTTGTTTCCATCCCTCAATTTCCTGCGTACTAAAATTTGTTTTCCATATTAAAGTACGCAGGCGATAGCTTTTTACTACATACCATTGGGGGATTTTCTGAAAAATCATCTTTGCACTTACTCATTTTACGTCATGAATCTAAATGATTTTTCGAATGCGTGTGTCAGTTGCTTATTATTTAATTTTTATCTTAAGGCTTCCCTTTACCTTGCTTCCGTCCTTTGCAGTGGCTGTCACTGTGACCTTTTTACCTTTTCCTGCTTTTTTTGCGGTAAGGACACCTTTTGAATTGATGGTTGCGTATTTTGTGTTGCTTACCTTAAATGTTACACTTTTATCTGTTGCATTTGACGGCTTTATTATTGCACTTATTTTTAGTTTTGCACCTGCTTTTACAGATTTCTTTGATGCAGTAAGATTTATCCTTGTAACTTTTATCGGATTTATCTTAAAAGTATAAGTTGCCGACACATTACTTCCGTCGTTTGCTGTGATTGTTATAGTTACTGTTTTTCCTGCTCCGGCCGTTTTTGTGGTCACTATACCTTTGGAATTGACTGTTGCGTATTTTGTGTTGCTGCTTTTATAGTTTAAGTCTGTTTTTGTAGCGTTTTCAGGAGAAATGCTTGTTTTTAATCTGAATTTTTTGCCGGCATTAACACTCTTTTGTCCACTTACTGTTATCTCTGATATTTTTATGGATGGTGAAATGACTTTTACTGCCACAGTGGCTGTGATATTTTCATCATAGAGACTGGTGCAGGTAATTGTACATTCTCCTTCTGATACTGCCATAAGTGTTCCATCTGATGAAACATATGCAACGTTGTTATCGCTGCTTGACCAAGATACAGTCTTATCAATGCTGTTTTCTGGTAATACAGTAGCTGTTAATTTTGTTTCATCTCCAGGTTGTAAAGAAATCATGTCTCTATCTAATTTAATAGATGAAACTGGAACCTGAACATTGCTATCATATACATTTATAATACAGTAATCATAAACTTCATCAGAAGTTTTGCTTTCTGCATATATATATGCTGTTCCAACAGAGTTAGCAGTAACTACACCATTCTTATCAACAGATGCAATCATATCATCACTACTTACAAATGTTATATCATCAGCTGAAACTTCATCTGATAAAATATCTACATTTAGAGTAGTAGATTCTGCTAATGAAAGATTAATTCTGTGATCTTTAATAACTGCTTCTTTCTGAGGATTCATAGAATCGTCTTTGTAATTTATGATGTCAAAGTGAAAAGAACCTCCGTTATCTGTAAAATTTTTTAATAAAAAGGAATAATATCCATAGATGTGATCATCAGATGAGTCTGAAAAAATAACATGTGGAAAATTACAATAAAATGATACAATACAATAATTGTAAATATATTCATTTTCATTTATTGTTATAATTTCCGAATGGTTTTCATAATTGAAATTAGAAGTGAAAAATTGATAATTGTTATCAATTTTAGTTTCTGAGTTTGAAGGTATATGAAGGTCTAAACAACCTGGAATATTTTCATCTTCTAACTCTAAACAATTATTATATTTTAATGTTACTTTTACAGATTTTCCATTATAAGCAAATACTTTCCTTTCATGTTGAATATCAGGTTTTGTAGATATGATAATTGGATCATCTGGATTTTCAGTATATGGAATAAATAAATCTGACATAGATATAAAGTTGCCTTTTGTGATTTTGAAAGTATATCTATATTCAAATATATCTCTTATCACAATATAATGATTATATAGATTTAGTTCGGAAAAGTCATTCCAATTTTTATAGCACATAGATGGTTCTGTATCAAATTTCTTAAACTCAACAGTATAACCGTCTGCTATTAAATCTTCTAAAGTTTTTCCATTATATGTTATTTCTAATACTGAGCAATCATATTCTTCGTCATAGTAACTGAAACCAATCCACATATCTTCTTCACCGTCTCCGTCGATATCTCCATCAGCATTGTAAAGAACGAGTTCTTTTTCATCATCTGGGATCCTTTCAAAGTGCTTGAACTGTATTGTTCATATTGTTTTATATTATCGCTATAAACAATCTTTTTTATATGTAGTTTAAAACGTTTCCAATGTTTCTAAATAACATACCAAAACTGATACCATAAAAAGTGAATAAAGTTAAAAACAAAACCGTCAACAGCGTAAACATTATAAATCCATCTTTATTTACTCAATTATTTTCAATCACAACATATTCCTTCGCTATTTAGTTTTCAATGTACATTTACTACATTATATCACTTTGATTGCTTATTTGTAAATATCAATAGTTAAATTGCTGTTTTGTATATAAAGAATATTTTTAATTCAAAAAATATTGTTTTTTATGAGTCTTGTACCAGAAAGCCGGTCATTACTGACCGCCAAACTTTACTTGACAAACTCTCGCATCAGCAAAGGTGCTTAACTTCCTTTAATTGCTTATTTGTAATCTTAAGAATTTTTTTTTGAATCAAGACTATGTACCTTCTTTTTTTATCTTTTTTATAATTCCACCTAAAATCCTGCTATCCATTGGTCTTAAAGCTGTTTCCATTGTTATATAAAGATTATCTCCCAATACATACCCGCCACTTGCATATATTTGTATTTTCGAAAGTGCATTATTTACATATTCTTCATTATCCATCAAGCCAAAATGCTCAAGAATTATTTCCCTTCTATTGATTTCATCTAATATTGTAAAATCCGGATACATAGTAATGTCTGCGATTGTGAAGGGATACTCATACCTATAAGCTATATTCTCTTTGTATAGCTTATCTGCAATTATCTTTTCTGACTTTGATCTTACCCGTTCTCCTCTATCTGTATAGATTTCAACGGCTCCCTCTATAAACGGTTTTCCTTTATATTCACACTCCTCCCATTTTCTTCTATACTCTTCATCTGTAATTTCCAAAGGTTCGATTAAGCTTTGTTTTCCTTTTCCCATTTTTTTGTACACATTTGAAATATTCGTGTTTTTTAACTCGATTATAGTTTTTTCCAGTAATTTTAATCTCTTTTCTAATGCCAATTTAGCCTTATTTAAATATTCAGATTTAACTATATTTTCAGCTCTGTCTTTTTCAGTTACTGATAAATATCTACCATCCTTATATTCATTCGCTGATTCTTTTATATATAGCTGTAATGTACTACCAGTAAATGAAGCTTTAATTCTGGCCTCATCAGGCTTAAGTGTTTTAATTTCATTATTAACTTTATTTAGTAATTCTTCTGTTTTAAATTTCTCTGTTATAAGTTCTCTTTCTAGATTTTTCATTTATAATCCCTCATTTCTTTCTGATTTCACCCTTTTTCTTATTTTTTGCTTTTTAGGTGAGTTTTTTTACTTGCTTCTTTTCCTTAATTTTTTTCTTTTTCACCTATTTTCTTATTTTCGGCTTTTTAGGTGAGTTTTTTCTACTTGCTTTTCCCGCCGGCCTCCTTCCGTTCTCACCTAATTTCTTATTTTTTGCTTTTTAGGTGAGTTTTTTCTACTTGCTTTTCCCGCCGGCCTCCTTCCGTTCTCACCTAATTTCTTATTTTTTGCTTTTTAGGTGAGTTTTTCTTACTTGCTTTTCCCGCCGGCTACCTTCCGTTCTCACCCATTTTAATAATTTTTACTTTTTAGGTGAGTTTTTCTTACTTGCTTTTCCCGCCGGCTACCTTCACTTGTCACACATTTTCGCTTTTTTGTATTTGGGGGTGCTTTTTTCTTTCTTGCCTTCTCCGCCGGCCCCCTTCACTTGTCACACATTTTCGCTTTTTTGTATTTGGGGGTGCTTTTTTCTTTCTTGCTTTTCCCGCCGGCCCCCCTTCCCTTGCCACACATTTTCGCATTTAGGGATTTTTAGGTGTATTTTTCCTAATTTAACTTAATAATTATTGTATTTCAAGTGTGTTATATGCTGACCAATGTACTGCCGCGTTCATATTTAACAAAATGAACGGGTCAGTACAGGCATTTTTGAAATTACAAAAGAATATTTGAAAATATAAGTGATGATTATTATATAAGTTTCATCAAATCTCTTAGATTTTTTACGCCGATAATTTTTATGCCGCTTTCATTTTTTACTGTTTCTAACGATGCTTCAGGCATTATGCATGTTTCAAAGCCAAGTTTTTTTGCCTCCTGAACCCTTTGTAAAACCATGCTGACATTTCTTACCTCACCTGATAAGCCTATTTCGCCGAATGCGATTGTCTTTGAATCTATAACCTTATCTTTGTATCCTGATATAATCGCAAGGACTATTCCAAGGTCAAGGGCGGGCTCGTTAATCTTAAGTCCTCCGGCAATGTTGATATAGACATCGTTTTCATATAGCTTGATTCCAAGCTTCTTTTCAAGAACAGCTATTAAAAGATTCACACGGTTAAAATCTGTTCCAACGGTGGTTCTCCTTGGAAGTCCAAAGTTTGTCCTGCTAAGTAATGCCTGGATTTCTATAAGAATTGGTCTTGTACCTTCTACAGAGCATGATGTTATAGTGCCGGATGCATTTTCAGGGCGTCCCTGAAGCATATATTCTGACGGATTGGCCACTTCCTTCAAGCCGTCCTGTCGCATCTCAAATACACCTATCTCGTCAGTAGAACCAAATCTGTTCTTTACGGCACGCAAAATTCTATATGCAGCATGCCTGTCGCCTTCAAAATACAACACCGTGTCAACCATGTGTTCAAGAACCCTTGGACCTGCAACTACACCTTCCTTTGTAACATGGCCAACGATAAATATGGCAATACCAAGTCCTTTTGCCAATTGTAATAAAATATTGGTCGATTCCCTGACCTGACTCACGCTTCCTGCCGAAGATGTTACTTCTTCACAAATCATCGTCTGAATAGAGTCTATAATGACTACATCAGGGTTTTCTTCTGTTACGACCTCCTTAATTCTGTTTAAGTTGGTTTCACAAAACAATTGAAAATGTTCGTCAATATTTCCTATGCGCAGAGCTCTTAGTTTGACCTGTTTTAAAGACTCTTCGCCGGAAATATACAGAACCTTTTTCTGAACATCGTTAGCAAGATTTCTGCACATTTGAAGCAGCAGCGTTGACTTTCCTATTCCCGGGTCTCCGCCTACCAATACCAGTTCACCTTCAACGATTCCGCCACCGAGCACTCTGTCTAACTCATCTATATTCGTATTAATACGTTCTTCATCTTCCATGGAAATATCTTTTAACAGGGTTGGTTTTGATGCTTCCTTTTGAATAGAAATTCCGGCTGGGGATTTTTTATTCCCAGCCGGCTCCTCTACAAAAGTATTCCACTCTCTGCAACCCGGACACTGTCCGAGCCATTTTCCTGATTCGTAACCACATTCCCTGCAAAAGAATTTTGTATCTCTTCCTTTTGCCATTCTGACTGTGTCTCCAATCTGAAATAATTATATCTTAACAATCTTTACAGAAACCGGAGCATCTCCAAGTTCAACACTTAATACAAGCTTTCCGCCAAGATTAGCCTTCATCTTGCCTACATTAGTGTTATCAATATACACCTTGTATTCTGCTCCATCCTCTGCTTCTACAGTTACCTGTGCGTCTTCAGCACCTTCAACTGTAAATTCCATAATGTCATTCTCTTCACTGAAATTATTCACCGCAGTTCCCGGAACCGATTCATATACGAACATACCGTTTCTCTCTAACTTCGTAATCTCCTTAAAAGTCTTAACTTTATACAAATCGCCTTTATGTTCAAAATCCGGTAACTTTGACTTTGTATCAAGTTCATAATCACCAAAACTGATAGTGCCGTCTTTCTCTGCTCTTAATAGTTCTTTCACAACTGACATAGTCAATCCTCCTGGTACTTTTATTGTTATTAAAATTCATCCTATACCCCTATTATATAACACCCAATCAAAATTTGCTATATCAATTATTGTCATGACACAGAAATTTTAAATTTTTTTTCTGATACTCCTAATGTCACCTTATTTCCTGCGGATGCATTCCCCTTCAGAATCTCCTCAGCAACGCCATCTTCAATTACAGACTGTATCTTTCTCCTTAAAGGTCTGGCTCCATACTTATTATCATAGGCATCTTCAACAATCTTTGTTTTGGCAGAGGCTGTAACAACTAATTGTATTCCAAGCTGTTCTTTTGCCCTGTCGATTACCTCTTTTAGCATAATTGTAACAATCTGCTTCATCTCATCCTTTGTAAGTGCATGGAATACAAGAACTTCATCGATTCTGTTAATAAATTCCGGTTTGAAAAGCTGTTTTACCTCTTCCATAACCGCACTCTTCATCTTTTCATAATCTGCATTCTCATCCACTTTGGTTGCAAATCCCAGTCTTTTCGGCTCCATAATTCTCTGTGCACCGACATTTGAAGTCATGATAATGATGGTATTCTTAAAATCTACTTTTCTTCCATTGTTATCAGTTATATGTCCTTCATCAAGCACCTGCAACAATATATTGAACACATCAGGATGTGCCTTTTCTATTTCATCAAACAGAATAACTGAATATGGATGTCTTCTGACCTGTTCGCTTAACTGTCCGCCTTCTTCATAGCCAACATATCCCGGAGGTGAACCTATCATCTTGGATACACTGTGCTTCTCCATATATTCTGACATATCAACCCTGATAACAGACTTCTCGCTGCCAAATACAGTTTCCGCTAATGCTTTTGAAAGTTCAGTCTTTCCGACTCCGGTCGGACCAAGGAATAAAAATGAACCTATAGGTCTCTTAGGATCTTTTAATCCGACTCTTCCTCTTCTTACTGCCTTTGAAACAGAAGCTACAGCCTCCGACTGCCCGATTACACGCTTGTGTAATTCATCTTCAAGTCTGCACAATCTCTCCATCTCAGACTCTTCAACCCTCTTAACCGGAATTTTTGTCCATTGTGCAACTACCATGGCAATATCACTTTCACTGACAGTCTTCCTGCTTTCAAGAATAGTATCCTGCTTCGCCAGAAGTTTATCAAGCTTTGCCTGTTTTTTACTTTGCTCTTTTCTAATTGAAGAGGCAAGGTCGAAATTCTCTGAAAGGATAGCTTCTTCTTTTTCTTCTGACAGTCTTTTTATCTCATCTCTAAGCTTTTGAGCCTTCGTTTTTTCGTTTGAACCGGCCAGCCTTACTTTTGAAGCTGCCTCATCTATAAGGTCAATTGCCTTATCCGGCAAGAATCTGTCATTAATATATCTGACTGAAAGTTTCACAGCAGCATTAATAGCATCGTCTTCTATAGTAACGTTATGGTGTTCTTCATATTTTGGTTTTAATCCTTCAAGAATAGCCACCGCATCTTCCTCTGACGGCTCTTCAACCATAACTGACTGGAATCTTCTCGATAAAGCGGCATCTTTTTCAAAATGCTTTCTATATTCGTTGACAGTAGTTGCACCTATAACCTGTATCTCACCTCTTGCCAAAGAAGGTTTGATAATGTTTGCTGCATCCAGTGAGCCTTCCGCACCACCGGCACCTATAAGAGTATGAATCTCATCAATAAATAAAATCACATTGCCATCACTCTTTGTCTCCTGCAGCACTCTCTTGATACGTTCCTCAAACTCGCCTCTATACTTTGAGCCTGCTACCATCGATGCAATATCAAGAGTCAAAATGCGTTTCTCTTTCATGATATCAGGCACGTTACCACTTTCAATTCTGGAAGCAAGTCCTTCCACAATCGCCGTCTTTCCAACTCCAGGCTCTCCTATCAGACAGGTATTATTCTTCGTCCTTCTGCATAGAATCTGAATAACTCTGTTAAGCTCTGATTCACGTCCTATCATCGGGTCAAGTTTTCCATCTTTTACCATCTCATTAAGATTTGTCGTAAACTGTGCCAAAAAAGTCTGATTTCCCTTTGAACGTCCGCTCTGCATTATTCTGCCATTTTGTATGTCGTCTTTATACTTATTCACATCAAGTCCCATTGCCATAATGATTTCGTAATACATTTTCTGGACATTTACACCAAGTGTGTTAATCAGACGCGCGGCTACACTGTCCTGCTCTCTGATAATTGCCGTCAAAAGATGCTCTGTACCCACCTTTGTCGCATGAAATCTTTTTGCTTCATTAACACTGGTCTCAAGAATGACCTTGGCTTTTGGTGTAAAGCCTTCCGGTTCCGCTACACCGACAGATTTCACCGGCGCAATAAAATTTTCCATCAAATCAATTACCTTTTCAATGGTAACACCATATTTTTTTAAAATCACAGAGGATGTACTGTCTTCCACCATCACAAGGCCTGCCAAAATATGCTCGCTTCCTATATAACTGTGTTCCTGTTCTTTTGCAATCTTTTCTGCAAGTTGCAAAACCTCTTTTGATTTATTCGTAAATCGGTTATCAATCAAATTTTTTTCCTCCAAAATTATTCTTTATATCTGTTAAATATTTCCTCTACAGCCATATGTACTTCATCTATAGAGATATTTTTGCATATTGCTTTTGCAATAGCCATCTGAATTTCACATTTTAATTCACCCAGAGCCTGTGCTTTATTCAAATCCAAAGCTACTACCGCCCCATGCCTTCTGTCCAGTTTAACAATTCCTTCCTGCTTCAGCACAGAATAAGCTTTATTAACCGTATGCATGTTCACCCCTGTACTTTCTGCAAGCTGTCTGACAGACGGCAGTGTATCCCCTTCTCTTATCCTATCCGTAGCGATAGCAATAATTATCTGATTTCTCAGTTGCATATATATTGCTTCATCACTACTAAAATCAATAGTAATCAGCATATTGCCATCCTCCATTTCTTAAATGCACATTTATGTGCATTTTTTGCACATTTATGTGCATTTTATGCAGTTATACTTGTTATACTAATACTATCACAAAAGGGACTCCTGCACAATGGCTATTTTTACCATCACAAAAGTCCCATATATTTTATTTCTCGTTATCTACATCTACAAAAACAATGCCAAGGTCAGTTGATGTGTCATCAAGTGACACCTCTTTTTTCTCTTCTTCCGGTTTTGAAGTTACAATCTTTTCTGCATCCTCCGGCTTGGAAGTTTCTGTTTTTTCTGCATTTTTAGGCTTGGAAGTTTCTGTTTTTTCTGCATTTTCCGGTATATGAGCACTGTCATTTGTTTCATTATCCGGTGTATTTAAAGAATCCTCGTTATCTAAAATACTCTGAACATCATTTGCCAGATCTTCTGTTCTCACTTCATTTGCTTTCATAGCCAAATCAAGTTTTAACTCTTTTTGAGGTTCCTTTGTAGCCGGCATGACAACATTATTAACCGGTGTTACATCATCAATGTCCTCATCTTCTTCAGGGGACAGCTTTTTAATTTTGTATAATAAAAATGCAATATAGATAATCAAAATAATACATAAAATCAAAAAGCACACTATGATTTCTATCCTGATAACCATGTCGTCATCAACTACCTTTTGTAATTCATCATATTTACTCTGAAGCGACGGATCAGAAGTGGTTTCAGGCTCCGATGCAGCCTCGTAAGGAGTAAATGTAAATACATCAGAATGATATACATAAAATCCTTTATTTCCACTTAAATCAACAGCGTACACAAGATAATCCTGTGAACCCTTAGCTACTGAACCACCCTGCCATGCCATTGTGTCAATTCCGTTTATCTTAACGGTTGTCTCTTCCATTCCCTCAGGGATATTCACGTCACTTTCAGGTGTAAGCATGACATAATTGTTCTCAGATGTAAATCTGTTATAAAGCGAAAAATCTTCTTTACTTCTGTTGTAGACAAACAATGCCGCATTGCCCCCTGCTTCATCATCTGCGAGGCAAATCAATACAACGCTGTTATCAAAACCTGATAATGCTGCAATCGTCCTGTCTTCAAATTCAAATCCAAACGGAGTAAAACCTTCCGGACAGCCTACCGTATCAAAATTCTGTATTATATATTTTCCGGTCTTGTTTGAAAATACCGGTGATAAATCCTCAGGTACAGGTGCAAGTCCTGTATCAGCCCCGGCATCAGCTCCTTCTGAATTTTCTTCACCGCCACCTGCTTTGACTGTATAAATCTTATATTCATTCACACTGCCATCTGCTGCAGTAACCGTAACTGTGGTAACATTATCTCCCGGCGTAAGCTTTGCTCCTGAAACCTTTGTTGTAGAAGAAGCATCAGACACAGAAGCAGCTATTGAAAGTTTTTTAATGTTTTCTAAAACCTCAGCTTTATACTCTGTAACATCAGGTGAAAATGCAGGTTCAAATTGTACTTCCTGATTATTTCCATCAGTATCAACACCTGTAACCAAAAGTGAGGTAAGCTTGTTGTCAGAAGAGACATTCGAGCTGTTGCCAACCGTAACAGAACCTGTACCTCCTGCCAAATCCATTGCCATTGCACCCATATCAAGCACGCTGCTGCTGGCAAGCTGAACAGTTAAATCTGATGCTCCTTCTTTAATACCACGGAATACAACATCTTTTGATACAGAATTTGTCTGGCTGAGCTCCGAATTAAGAATCTGCACCAAGCCGTTTCCACCCATATCTGCACCGCTTACATATTCTAACACAGAAGCATCATAAGTAATTCTTAAATCAAAAGTTCCAACATTTGTATCAGAAGAAACCGTAAAAGTCACTGTTCCCTCTTCACCTGCTCCTATAGTTGGTGAACTCACTGTAATATTAGCTGTCGATCCGTATGTTTTCACACTGCCAATCAATACAAATAAACACATACTAAGCAACAGTCTGTAACCATATTTTAAATACCTGTTCATTATCCTTCACCCCGTACTATGCTTCATCAATAGCCTTTCCAATATCATTACGCATATACTTGTTATCAAAATCTATCCATTTTGTAGCTTCATATGCGTTAGAACGTGCTTCCACAAGGTTATTTCCCTTAGCGGTAACACCAAGAACTCTTCCACCGTTTGTAACAATCTTTCCGTCAGAAAGCTTACTTCCGGCATGAAATACATAATATCCGGCTTTATCTTTAAACTTTTCGAGTCCTTTTATTTCAAAGCCCTTCTCGTACTTCTCAGGATAGCCATCTGATGCCAAAACTACGCACACTGCAGCATTATCTTCAAATTCAAGCTCTATTTTATCAAGAGTTCCATCAATACATGCTTCAAAAACATCTATGATATCATTTTTCATTCTCGGAAGAACAACCTGTGTCTCAGGATCTCCAAATCTTGCGTTATATTCAAGTACTTTTGGACCGTTTTCGGTCAGCATAAGTCCAAAGAAAATAACACCCTTAAATTCTCTTCCTTCTGCCTTCATAGCATCAACTGTCTTCTGGTAAATATTTTCACGACAAAACTCATCCACTTCTTTTGTATAGAAAGGACTTGGTGAAAATGTTCCCATTCCACCTGTATTTAATCCTTCGTCTCCATCCTTGGCTCTCTTGTGATCCTGTGCGGATGTCATGATTTTGATGGTACTTCCGTCAACAAATGAAAGAACAGAAACTTCTCTTCCTGTCATAAATTCTTCCACAACTATGCGGTTTCCTGCCGAACCGAACTGTTTGTCAAGCATCAGTGTCTTCACACCGGCCTTGGCTTCTTCCTTTGTTTTACAGATTAACACACCTTTTCCAAGTGCAAGTCCGTCTGCTTTTAAAACAATCGGGAAGTTTGCAGTCTCTAAATATGCAAGCGCATCCTCAGCAGAATCAAATGTTTCATATGCTGCGGTAGGTATATTGTATTTTTTCATCAAATCTTTAGAAAATGCCTTTGAGCCTTCGAGAATAGCAGCATTTTTTCTAGGACCAAACGCTCTGAGTCCGGCATTTTCAAATGCATCAACAGCACCTGCTGCCAGTGGGTCATCCGGTGCCACTATAGTCAAATCAATCTCTTTTTCCTTTGCAAACTCTACCAATTTGTCGAAATCCATTACAGAAATATCAACACATTCAGCAAGCTCTGCAATTCCGGCATTTCCCGGAGCACAGTATAATTTATCTACTTTGTCACTTTGGCTTATCTTCCATGCAATCGCATGCTCTCTTCCGCCGCCGCCTACTAATAAAACTTTCATTTTAGAATCCATGCCTTTCTTATGTGTTTATAATATTATCTACGATATCTTTACAATACCGTCAATTACTTCTACCCTGCCATTTGCTATAAGATTAATTACCTCAGGCATAATAACCCATTCTGCCTGTTCCATTACTCTCTTCTGCAATTCTTCAGGGGTATCACCATATTTCACTTCCACTGCCTTCTGCATAATAATCGGACCTGTGTCTGTTCCTTCATCCACAAAATGGACTGTAGCACCTGTAAGCTTAACGCCTCTTTCTAGCACCTTCTCGTGCACATGAAGCCCGTAATATCCCGTTCCGCAAAAAGACGGAATCAGTGCAGGGTGTATATTAATAATCCTGTTAGGATATTTTTTTATAAGACTCTCCGGAAGCACAACCATACAGCCCGCCAAAACAATCAAGTCCGGATTATATTTATCAAGCTCAGATAACAGTGCTTCGTTAAATTCAGTTCTTGTCTCAAAATCCTTAGGCGAAATACAAACATTCTGAATATTATTCTTCTTCGCTCTCTCAAGCGCATATGCATTTTTATTATTGCTGATTACGACTTCAATAGATGTGTTTGTAATCTTTCCTGACTGTACTGCATCTATGATTGCCTGAAGATTGGTTCCGCCTCCGGAAACCAGAACAGCGACTCTTAGCATAATGTAACTCCTTTTTCACCTGCTTCTACATTACCGATGATAAATGCCTTATCTCCGGCTTCTTCAATAGCAGCTATTGCATTATCTGCATCATCAGGGTCTAATGCAAGCACCATTCCGACACCCATGTTAAATGTATTATACATCATTTCTTCTGCAATATCCCCATCTTTCATAAGCATGTTAAAAATTGGCGGTACCTCATAGCTGTCCTTTTTAACCACAGCTCTTACCCCATCAGGAAGCATTCTAGGAATATTTTCATAAAATCCTCCACCGGTAATATGGCTGCATCCTTTAATAGTTATACCTGCATTCTTTACATTCTTAAGTGCCTTTACATAGATTCTTGTAGGCTCAATAAGTGTCTCACCTAATGTCTTTCCTAATGAATCATAGTATGTATTTAATGCTTCTTCACTCATATTAAATACCTGGCGTACCAGTGAAAATCCGTTGCTGTGAACACCGCTTGATGCGATACCTACCAGAACATCTCCCGGTTTAATATTCTCACCTGTTATCAGGTCTTTTCTATCTACAATTCCTACGGCAAATCCGGCTAAATCATATTCATCCTTAGGCATTAATCCCGGGTGTTCGGCTGTCTCTCCACCAATAAGTGCACATTCTGACTGCTTACATCCTTCGGCAACACCGCTGACGATTGTCGCTATCTTTTCCGGATAATTCTTTCCACAAGCAATATAATCCAGGAAAAACAGTGGCTCACCTCCGGCACATACAACATCATTTACACACATCGCAACGGCATCAATTCCAATCGTGTCGTGTTTGTCAAGTATAAATGCAAGTTTTACCTTCGTACCGCATCCGTCAGTTCCTGATAATAATACAGGATCATCCATCTCTTTAATCTTTGCCAATGAAAACGCACCTGAAAAGCCTCCAAGATTTGTCAATACTTCTGACCTCATGGTTGCCTTTACATGTTCTTTCATTAATTCAACTGACTTATATCCCGCTTCAATGTCAACTCCGGCTTTCTTGTAATCCATTTTAAATACCTCTTTCTATTTATTACATTGATTTAATATATTCGTCGCATCCAACTTTTTGAAGTTTCTCAGCCTTTTGTGAAACTTTTTCTTTTAATCCCTGTTTATAAGCTTTAAGTTTCTCACGCAACTTCATGTCTGAAACTGAAAGAATCTTTGCTGCAAGGATACCTGCATTTGCCGCTCCGTCTATCGCAACTGTCGCAACCGGTATTCCGGAAGGCATTTGTACAATTGAGTAAAGAGAGTCAACTCCTCCAACTGATTTTGTATGAATCGGAACTCCTATTACAGGCAAATCAAACAACGCAGCACACATTCCCGGAAGATGTGCAGCGCCACCGGCACCTGCGATAATTACTTCGATTCCCCTTTCCTCAGCCTTTGAAGCATAATCATAAAATATGTCAGGCATTCTATGAGCCGAAATAATTGTCATCTCATACTCAATTCCGAACTCATCCAACATATCTGCTGCTTTCTTCATTACTCCGAGATCAGAGTCACTTCCCATGATAATTCCTACTTTTGCCATCACATTTTTCTCCTTTATAAATCATTTCATTTTTCCTACTTCACATACCGAGTGCAATAATCCCTATAATGGACATCCATACTAATCCGCAGGTTATTGTACCCATCCAGGAAAACAAGTAAAACTTATCCTCCTCTTTAAAACTTGACAATCCAAGTAACAGACCAATTGTCGAGAGAATAAATCCCAGTGTACCAATTACTCCGACAATTGAGTCCGCATTTCCTTTCTCATCAAAAGCAATCTTTAATCCCGCACACAGCATAACCAGTGCAAGGAATCCAAATACAAATGATGTAATTCCCATCTTTGTATTGTGTTTATCAGTAAATTTGTATCTTCTCCTTATGAATATCATCCTGTACTCCAAGCCTTTCCAATCACATATATCAGATAACCTATAAGGCCTCCGCATGTATTCAATATCAAATCATCCACATCAAAAACACCTAATTGATAATACAACTGTACCGTCTCAATGACCATGCTGAATATAAATGTTAAAATAACCGTATTTACAAATTTTATCCTGTTACCGCTTAAAGCCGGAATAAATATTCCAAACGGAACAAATGCGATAATATTCCCAAACAAATTAAGTACAGCTTTCACGTTGTAACCCGACTTTAACATGCGTGAGAATCTTTTTATCTCTGAAAATACATCCAGATTATATCTATAACCTGAATTACCGGCACTTCTTCCGAAGCCTTCAGCAAAAAACATAAAGTAAACAACATATAACACATACGCAACAAACAGCAAACGACTAATTCTCACCATTCGTCTGCTGCTATCTGAATCATTACTTTTCATATCAGAACATTATCTCTGCTTTCGCCTTCAATAATTTAGCTCCATTTATAATCGATATAACACCTATAGCTACACCACATACTATCAGAACAACACCAAATGCAATATTAGCTCCTCCGACGTTTTTCATTGATTTGTATAATTTCTCCATCACCGGACACCTTCCTTTCTACTTTGCAACACCATATTTTTCATAATAAGCATCTATCCTGCTCTTTATCTCATCATCTATAATTACTTTTCCCTTGTATTCCTTATTGTATAAATGCTCTACAACCTCCTGCATGGTCACAATGGCGGTAGTCTCAAATCCGAACTTCTCTCTAATCTCTTCAAGAGCGCTCTTCTCTCCCTGACCTCTCTCCATTCTGTCTACAGAAACAACAAGTCCCCTGACTAAAACGTCTCCCTGTGCCTTTATAATCGGCAGTGTCTCGTTAATAGAGGTTCCTGCAGTCGTAACATCTTCAATAATGATAACCTTATCTCCATCCGATATCGGACTTCCAAGAAGAATACCCGTATCTCCGTGGTCTTTGACTTCTTTTCTGTTAGAACAATACTTAACATCCTTTTCATACAAAGCGCTTATCTGCATTGATGTAGCAACTGAAAGAGGTATTCCCTTATACGCAGGTCCAAATAATATATCAAAGTCCGTACCGAACTTCTCATTAATAGCGCGTGCATAGTATTCTCCTAACTTGCCCAGCTGTGCACCTGTACGATAAAAACCGGTATTTACAAAAAAAGGTGTATTCCTTCCACTTTTTGTCACAAAGTCTCCAAATTTTAAAACTCCACAGTCCACCATGAATTCAATAAATTCCTGCTTGTATTGTTCCATGTATCCTCAATCCTCCTGATATCAAAAATAATTTCACTTCATTCTAACACAAATATTTTTATTTAGCAATTAATAATAATTATATATTATCTGACTGCTCCTATAATGGAATTAATGTCGTCTATATTATGTCTGTCCATGTAATTTTTGATTCCCTCCACAACTTCTTCTGTTGTATTCGGGTTCACAAAATTTGCTGTTCCGACTGATACAGCTGTTGCACCGGCAAGCATAAATTCAATTGCATCTTCTGCACTTGCAATTCCACCCATACCAATTATAGGAATTTTCACAGCATTTGCAACCTGATATACCATCCTTACCGCAACCGGTTTTACTGCCGGTCCTGACATGCCACCTGTTTTGTTTGCAAGAACAAATGATTGTCTTTCTATGTCAATCTTCATACCTGTAATTGTATTAATAAGTGACAATACATCTGCGCCTCCTGCCTCAGCAGCCTTCGCCATCACTGTAATATCAGTAACATTAGGACTAAGTTTCATAATAACCGGCTGTTTTGCAATCTTTTTAATCTCTTTCGTAACATGCTCGACTGATTTCTCATTCTGTCCAAAGGCGATACCACCTTCTTTTACATTCGGACATGAAATATTTATTTCAAGCATGTCAACTGTATCTTCATCGCCTAATCTTTCCACAACTTCAAGATAATCTTCCAATGTTCTTCCACAGACATTAACGATAACTTTTGTATTGTACTTCGCAAGGAAAGGCAGGTCTCTTTTTATAAACAAATCAATTCCCGGATTCTGCAGACCGATGGCATTGAGCATTCCGCCATACACCTCTGCTACACGAGGCACAGGATTCCCTTCCCATGGTACATTTGCAACACCCTTAGTAACAACTGCACCAAGATGATTCAAATCTACAAACTCGCTATATTCCATGCCCGATCCGAAAGTGCCTGAGGCTGTCATCACAGGATTTTCTAATTCTATACCTGCAAGATTTACTTTTGTATTCATTATAATTCTACCTCCCTCGAATCAAATACCGGACCGTCTGCGCAAATCCTTTTATTTTTTACATTTGAGTGTTCATCCGTCTCCTTTGATTTGCATACACATGCCAGACATGCACCTATACCGCACGCCATTCTCCCTTCAAGTGAAATCTGTGCTTCTGTACCGGTTTGCTCTGCAAAATCGGAAACTGCCTTTAACATTGGTTTCGGTCCGCATGCATAAATAGTATCTGCTGACAATCCATGCTCACGGATTGCATCCATAACATTTCCCTTTACGCCGGATGAACCATCTTCTGTTGCCACATAAACACTGCAGTATTTTTCAAGTTCTTCTTTTAAGAACAATTCACTCCTGTAACCGACTACGGCTTTAATATCTTTTACGCCTTTTTTATGTAACTGTTTTGCTAATTCAACTATAGGTGGCACACCGATTCCGCCTGCAATAAGCATCGCAGATGAATCTTTAAGTGTATATCCATTTCCTAAAGGTCCTAATACTTTAATTGCATCTTTGTTTTTCAAAAATGAAAACTCTCTTGTTCCTTTTCCTGCAACCCGATAAACAAGTCTTAAGCTGCATCTGTCATCGCTGACTTCACATATACTTATCGGTCTTGGTAATATAGATGAACCGTCTGACGAATACAACGATACAAACTGCCCCGGTACAGCGTTTTTTGCTATATTCTCTGTTTTAATCCACATTGAAAAAATATCCGCTGATATCTCTTCCTGACATGTAATCTCTGCAATTTCCTGAAACTTTGTAGACATATAATTCTCCTATCTTCCTACAGCACCATTAATATCTTCTATCATATCAATCACTGCCTGTCTTGAGGCATCTGCATAATTTTCACTGCCAAAAGAGCTGTATTTTTCCTGCTTATACGCTGCTATAATTCCTCTTGATGAATTAACGATTGCTCCAAGGCCGTCTTCGTTAAAGTATGGTTTTAAATCTTCTGCCTTTCCACCCTGTGCGCCGTATCCCGGAACAAGGATGAAACTTTTTGGCATTATCTTTCTTAAAACCTTTCCCATCTCAGGATATGTTGCACCTACCACAGCACCTACATAGCTGTAATCATTTCCCATATGTTCTTCTCCCCACTTTGCAACATGCTCTCCTACTATTTCATACAGCGGTCTTCCATCAATGAGTCTGTCCTGAAATTCTCCACTTGATTTATTAGAAGTCTTAACAAGAACAAATATTCCCTTCTTTTCTTCCTTGCATACATCTATAAACGGTTTGATTCCGTCTGTACCGAGATATGGATTCACGGTAACAAAATCCTCATCAAAAAGAGAATACTTATTGTCTCCGACCTGAACTTTTCCTAAATGTCCCGTTGCATAAGCCGCTGATGTAGTTCCGATATCTCCTCTCTTGATATCTCCAATTACCACAAGCCCCTTTTCCTTACAATAATCCACTGTCTTTTTGAACGCCTGCAATCCTTCTATTCCAAACTGTTCATACATTGCTATCTGAGGTTTTACTGCAGGAATCAAATCATAAACAGCATCAACTATTCCTTTGTTATACTGCCATACCGCTTCTGCTGCACCTTCAAGAGTTTCTCCATATTCACCATATGCTTTTTTAGTAATATGTTCCGGTATATACGAAAGCATAGGATCGAGTCCTACAACAACCGGTGCGTTTTTTTTCTGTATCTCTTCTATCAATTTGTTAATCATTATTTAATCCTGCCTTTCCATCTTCATAAACAATTTTTCCACCGCATATCGTATACTTTACCTGCCCTTTTACTTTTTTGCCATGAAACGGTGTGTTCTTTCCTTTTGATGCAAACTTATTCACATCAATTGTATATTCTTCATCCGGGTCAAATATCATAATATCCGCAATCTTTCCCGGTGCAAGAATTCCTTTGTCAATTCCAATCACTCTTGCCGGATTGTAGCTCATCTTTGCAGCCATATCAAGTGGTGTAATAATTCCCTTATCAACAAGTTCTGTCATTGTAAGTGCTGCAGATGTCTCAAGTCCAACAATTCCAAACGGTGCATTTTTAAATCCACCTGATTTTTCTTCTGCACTATGTGGCGCATGGTCCGTAGAAATAACTTCCATAACTCCTGATTTCAGTCCTTCTTTTAGTGCTTCCACATCTTCTCTGCTTCTTAACGGCGGATTCATCTTATAATTTGCATCATCTTCAATGATATCTGCATCACAGAGTGTAAAATGATGAGGGCAAACCTCAGCCGTCACCCTTATGCCTTCCTTCTTTGCTTCTTCAACCATTCTCACACTATCCTTTGTGGAACAGTGGCACAGATGAAGCCTTGCACCGGTCTCTTTTGCAAGCAGTATATCCCTCATTGCTATAATATCTTCTACCGCATTGGAAATTCCATTCATACCCAGTTCTTTTGATTTTTCACCGAGATTCATAACTCCGCCACGTACAAGATTGATATCCTCGCAGTGTGCCATAACCGGTATATCGCTTTTTGCAGCCTGCTGCATCGCTACTCTGTACACACCGGAATCCATAACTGATTTGCCGTCTTCGCTGATTCCACAGGCTCCTTCTCTTTTCATGCCTTCGATATCCGTGACTTCTTTTCCTTCCATGCCAAGTGTAACGGAGCCAATCGGCAATACATTTATAATGCACTCTTTTTTTATTCTCTCAATAAGCGTATGAATCTTGTCCGGTGTATCTGTAGGGGGTTTTGTGTTCGGCATAGGGCATATGGTAGTAAATCCGCCCCTTGCTCCGGCATTTGCACCGGTAGTCAGGGTCTCTTTGTATTCAAGACCCGGATCACGCAAATGAACATGTAAATCTATGAGTCCCGGCATTACATAACAGCCGGATGCATCTATTACCCTGCATTCTTCAGGTTCAAGATTCTCTGAAACCGCATCAATCTTATCACCTTTAACTCTGATATCTCCAACAAAATCCTCATTCTGTGCAGGATTAAGAATCCTGCCATTCTTAATTAATAAATCCATTAAAATCACCGTTCCTTAAGTGTCTTTTCAACAATATCTTTGTATTTTTCCAATAATTCCTTGTCTATAATAATACGGTTATCCATCGTCTTCATGATGTCCTTAATCTGGAATCCGTCATCTTCATCCAGCTTATCAAGTTCATGAATATGATTGTGTCTGAAATCCAGCGTCATAGGTTTTAACACATCTTCCAGATTCGTTCTTATGACAAGTCCTTTTTCTCCGTTTACAAATTCTATACATGTTCCCGGAGCTGCAATATTAATTCCGTAGATAAGAGCCTTTACTGTCTCAGGATCAAATTGACTCTCATGACTTCTAAGATACTTAATTGCTTTTATCTCCGATGACGGAACCTCGTCCAGTTTCATCGCCGTCATCTTATCATATGCATCTGCCACTTCTATAATCTTTGTTCCGACAAACATCTTCTTATCTTCATTATCATCATTGGCTCCATAATATATCTTTCTCTGAACCTGACCAACGAGTCTCTTTACACCCATAGGCATCTTATAGCTGTAGTCCAATACACTGTGACCTTCGTTAATGGCTCTTTTTATCTCTTCAAGTTCTGCCTCGTCAGGATTTTCCTTTGAAATCAAGTCTCCTTTCAGATTGAGTTTTCCAACCTCATAAATCAGGCTTGCGTAGACAATTTCTTCCTGCTCTGTTCCATGGATTCCTAATACATTAGAAATAATGGCAGAAAGAATCGCAACGTTCAGCGAATGCTTGTATAAATAATCAGATGTGCTTCTTATGTTCTGCATAAAAGTTATCTTGGTATACAGATTCCCATAATTTTTAATAATTGAATTTATCAGTTTTTTAATGCCTTTTGGTTCTTTTTTTGAAATCATCAGCTGTAAATTTTCTTTAAGATTAAACACAGCCATCGTTTGAAATCTCTCAAACTCCAAATCCAGCTCGGTCATAGGCGGTAACGGCTCTGCCGGCTCCAATATATATAAGCCTATAAATTCAAAATTTTTAACACTTATAATACCCTGTGCGGTCAGCTTTGTATTTCGCTCATAAAGCATTATTCCCTTTTTGTTATAGATTGGTTTTGCCAGACGCATACCAACCTTCAAATCCTCTGTCTTGACAAATATCATATTCTCTCCATGCCCTTTCTTTTAATAGCAAATCATGACAAAAACATTATAACACGTAAAACGTACATTTTGAATACTAAAATGATAAACCGCCGACGTTACGCCGACGATTTATCAAACTTTCTTAGAACATGCGAGTGCAATGGCACCTTGTCCAATATGACATGACACACTTAATGACAAAGGTGCCATATATACTTCAAAGCCCGGAAATTCTTCTTTAAGTTCATCAACAAACTGCTTAGCGTTTTCAATATTTTTTGTATACGCAACCTGAAGATGAATTTTTTCAGGATTAATTCCTCCAAACCTTTTTTCCATATCTTCCTTAATCGCCTTTATCATAACAGACTTTGCCTGTCTTACTGTCCTGACTTTCGCAAATGCATCAAGTTTTCCACCCTGTATCTGCAGAACCGGTTTAATCTTCAAAAGATCACCCAGAGCTGCTGCCGCCGGCGTCACTCTTCCGCCTTTTTTCAAATACTTCAAAGTATCTACCATAATGTATATGCTTGAATCAAATTTTACATTTTCAAGATATTCTTTAATCTCCTTACCATTCATACCCCTCTCTGACAGAATACCGGCATCAATGACTGACTGTCTCTGGGTCACCGATATTCTCTGATTGTTCACTACATGCACTCTGCCTTCATACTCATCTGAAAGCATAATGGCAGTCTGACAGGAACCGCTTAATCCGCTTGACATAGGTATATGAATAATCTCATCATGTTCTTTAAGCAGTTCTTCCCACAAATTCATCACCGATTCAGGAGATGGCTGGGATGTCGAAATATCACAATCATTCTCGAGTTTTTCAAAAAATTCATCTATAGTCAGATTGATATCTTCATAATACACATTTCCATCAATCATAAAAGGCATTGGCAAAACATGTACTCCTAATTCTTTTGCCTCCTTTTGGGTTATTCCACTGTTACTGTCTGTAACTATAGCTATCTTTCCCAAAATAATCCTCCTCTTAACAATGTATTTTGACTGCCAAGCAAAACTATAAGCCGGGTTATGTATTTGGTGATCATCTATCTAGTTTTACCGTTACCGGTAAAATCAAGCGACCTACCCGAAAGCTGACGGGCCGCCATATGCTTTCTATTCAGTCTTGCTTCGGATGGGGTTTACATATGCCCTGTCTGTTACCAGCCAGGCGGTAGTCTCTTAAACTGCCTTTCCACCCTTACCAGAATATCTGGCGGTATATTTCTGTTGCACTATCCTTAGAGTCGCCTCCACCGGACGTTATCCGGCATCCTGCCCTGTGAAGCCCGGACTTTCCTCACCTGCGTCCTTTCGGCAATAGCAGCTGCGACCACCTGTCTTACTTAACAGTCAATATAAAACTTATCATGTTTTCGTAAATTTGTAAACTCAAATTTAAAAAACAGATATTAAACATTAAAACAGCTTCCTCCAATAAATTCCCTTAATAACGAGTTATTTGGAATATTCTTACTGTCAACTCCCAAAAAATAATCTAAGAACTTCAGCAGTCTTTTTGCCTCAACATACTCCGGTGCATCCTGTGGTATTCCGAATAAAAGCGGTTCTACATACTGTTTTAACACACTCAGCTCATATATAAGTGCTGAATTAAACATAACATCCGCTTCCTCCTGCACCGGAAAAATATAATTTTCCTCACCATATCGTACAGAATGCCATCTTGCAATCGTCTCTCTTGCAGAAATACCACGGGTTCTGGCATCTCTAACCATTCGTCTTATCAGTCTTCCGTCTGTTGTAGGAATACGGTTATGTTCATCTACATTAAGCTGAGTCAGTGCGCTGATATAGATTTTAAATTTACTGTCCTTTGAAAGTGAATATGAAAATCTGTCATTCAATCCGTGTATTCCTTCAATTACAAGAATATTGTCTTTGTTAAGCTTAATAGTTTTTCCATTATACTCTCTTTTTCCCGTTATAAAATTATATGTAGGCATCGCAACTTCTTCTCCCCGCTCTAATGCCTTCATATCTTTATTAAACTGCTCGACATCAAGTGCCTCAAGAACTTCAAAGTTATAATTTCCGTTCTCATCCCTTGGCGTGTGTTCTCTGTCAATGAAATAATCATCAGCACCAATAGTGTATGGCGTGAGCCCGTTTACCCTCAACTGAACCGCCAGTCTGTGTGAAAAAGAGGTTTTTCCCGAAGAAGACGGTCCTGCTATCATAACAAATTTTACATTATCAGAATTCGCAATCTGAGATGCAATCTCAGCAATCTTCTTTTCCTGCAGAGCTTCCTGTATCAGGATAATATCGTTAATATTTCCCTTTGATATCTGCTCATTAAGTGCTCCAACGTTGCTGATATTAAGCTTCCTGCTCCAATCACCGGATTCATTAAGTATCCCGAACAGTTTATTCTGCGGTTCAAATGGTTTTAAACCATTCGGATTGTCTTTTGTCGGCAGCTGGATGACAAAGCCGTCAGCATATTTGTATAATTTGAAATGTTTGATATATTTTGTGCTCGGCAGCATATATCCGTAAAAATAATCCTGAAAATTTTTCAGACTGTATACGTTTACGTTAGATGCCCTTCTGAATTTGAAAAGATTTACCTTATCATACATCTTATGCCGTTCAAAAAGAGAAATCGCTCTCTCTACGCTGATACTTCTCTTGTGAATAGGAATATCCTCACGTACAAGCTCTCTCATTCGTTCTTCGACCCTGTCAAGTAATTCCTGCGTAATTTCTATGCTTCCCTGAACACTGCAATAATATCCTTTACTCAAAGAAAATTCCACAACCACTTTCTCTACGCCGTTTCCCTCTGTTATGTCATAAAATGATTTTAACATCAAAAGCGTTGCACTTCTTTTGTACGTTTCAATTCCGGGTGAAGTCGATGTTGTAACAAGCTCAACCTGACAATCCGAGGTAATCTCCCTGAACAGTTCTGTCAGTTTTCCGTTTTTTACAACAAGAACAATATCATGCTCATATTCATCCTGAAAATCATCTGCCACATTCTGAAAAGTACTTCCTTCCGGATACTTTCTAACCTCATCCCCAATTGTTACAGAATACTCTTCTCTCATAAGGCGCCACTTCCTTCCCAATATTCCAGCGCTGATTCCAAAACTTTCATTTCATCATTCAACTCTTTTTTTCTGCCACGAATCATTTCAGAATCCCCACTTAGTTTCTTTAGTATATTATTGTATTTTATCTTTTTCAGATTTAGATATTCCTTTAATACTTCATCTCTGTTTTCCAATAATATTTTCCCATATAAAAAAAATTCTTCTTTATCGTAATTCATTGTTCCATGCACTGCTTTTATAACGGTATAGTATTTTCCTTCATCAAGCAGCATCTTCTCTTTTGTAATTTTATATTCGTGTTCCATCAGATAATGCCTGACATTTTCTATATCTGTATGCGGTGACAGAATCAGATTAGAAACAGACGTTAAAACATTTTTACCGTTTTCAAGTATATTAGCAATCAGCCTGCCTCCCATCCCGGCAATTATAACGGTGTCCGCTTCATTTTCTTCTAATTTTTCCAATCCGTCCGATAATCTCAATCCGATATGCTCTGACACACCATATAACCTTATGTTCTCGTCCGCTTTTCCAAGCGGTCCCTCGTTTATGTCCATTCCAATGGCATAATCAACAATGCCATTTAGAACAAGGTAAATCGGTATATGTCCATGGTCTGTTCCCACATCGGCAACCACCGCCCCCTTATCCACAAAATCAGCAATACATTTTAGTCTTTTTGATAAATTTATATTTTTTAATTCCATCATTATTCTAAATAATCCTTTAGTTTTTTGCTTCTGCTCGGGTGTCTCAGTTTTCTTAGTGCTTTAGCTTCTATCTGTCTGATTCTTTCCCTTGTCACGCCAAAATCTCTTCCAACCTCCTCAAGGGTTCTTGCCCTGCCATCATCCAGCCCGAATCTCAATCGCAAAACCTTCTGTTCTCTCGGCGTCAATGTCTTAATCACATCGATTAGCTGCTCCCTCATAAGAACAAATGCTGCTGCCTCTGACGGCATCGGAATGTTATAATCCTGAATAAAATCTCCAAGATGTGAATCATCCTCTTCTCCGACAGGCACCTCCAAAGATACCGGTTCCTGTGATATCTTAAGTATGTCTCTTACTTTTTCCGGTGATAAATCCATCTTTTCTGCTATCTCCTCAGGAGTAGGTTCTCTTCCAAGTTCCTGCAAAAGCTCTCTTGAATTACGGATGACTTTATTTATAGTCTCGACCATATGAACCGGTATTCTTATTGTTCTTGCCTGATCAGCTATAGAACGCGTAATAGCCTGTTTTATCCACCATGTTGCGTAGGTACTGAACTTATATCCACGGCTGTAATCAAATTTTTCTACCGCCTTTATAAGTCCAAGATTACCCTCCTGTATCAAATCAAGAAACATCATTCCTCTTCCAACGTATTTCTTTGCGATGCTGACCACTAGTCTTAAATTTGCTTCCGCAAGTCTTTTCTTAGCCTCCATATCGCCTTCTTCCGCTTTTTTTGCCAGTTCTATTTCTTCTTCCGCTGACAGGAGAGGAATTTTCCCTATTTCTTTGAGATACATTCTTACAGGATCTTCCAATCCGATTCCTTCCGGTACCGACAAGTCAACATTTTCGATGTCAGTTTCCTCAACATCATCTAAATCTATCTCTTCATCATCAATATCATCAGAATCTCTAATTTCAAGTACATCAACAGATGCTTTTTCAAGTTCTGACATCACCCTGTCTTCCAATTCCTGATCAAACTCAATATCACCAAAATATTTAGCTATATCTTTATATTCAATCACATTTCTGCTGCTTTTTGCATCTTCAATCATTTTATTTAATATGCTTTGAAATACGCTGTCATCCAACATCGGCACACCCCATCCTTTCCGGCATTTACTATTATCTTCGAGATTTTTATATGGAAATATGCAAATTTCTTAATTTTGCCTTCTCTTTTATGGTATTTTGCAATACTCCAACATCTGTTGTAGTATTGCTTACATAATCCAGACTGTTGTTCTTTACCTTCTTTATTATCTCATTTAACGATTTTTCCTTTTCCTGATTTGATAATCCTTCACTCAGCGAAGCGTGAAACAGGCCTGCGGCCTCCTTTTGCTCATCCTCACCGGTAAAACTGCTAAGAATTCTTGCCGGATTAACCTCGCCTCTGCCCAGTTGTTCAAATAACTTTGTCGCAACCTTATTGTAAAAAGGATCTATGAAATCGCTTTCCGTGATAATAGATTTTATTTTATCATATATAGTATTGTCCTCAATCAGCCATGTAAGCAGGATTTTTTGTGACTGTTTTACCCCATCGTCCTGTTTTTTTGTATTTTTTTCTGTCTCATTTACCCGGCTCTGTGCAGCTGGTTCACCTGTATATGTTAATGATTTTTTATACACCAGCCGTTCCATGCTCTCTTTGGGAATCATAAATTCTTCGCAAACCGTATCGACATATACATTTCTCTCCATCTCATCAGAAAAAAGTAAAAGTCTGTCTGCAACCTGCCCGTAAAATCTGGTCTTTTCATCAGGATCTTTCAAATCAAACTGGTTCATAAGCATCCTTATCTCATATATAAATGCATTTTCAGCCTCTACAATTCTTTTTTCAAATTCATCCGTTCCCATATTTTTAATCAATTCATCAGGGTCCTTGTACGGTCTCATGTTGATAACTTTTACAGATAGCCCTGCATTTCTAAGAATCGGTATGGCACGAAGCGCTGCCTTGACTCCCGCACCGTCACTGTCAAATGTAAGCAGAACCTGATCCGTATATCGTTTTATCATATGGGCATGTCCGGGAGTAAATGCTGTTCCCAAAGAAGCAACCGCATTATCCACACCCGCCTGATGCAGGGCAATTACATCCATATATCCCTCACAAATAATAATATTTCCACGTCTCGATGTTCTGGCGAAATTCATGCCGTAAAGATTTCTTCCTTTATCGAATACCTTTGTCTCGGGAGAATTGATATACTTCGGCTTTCCGTCTCCGAGCACACGCCCACCAAATCCTATTACTTTGTTACCATTATCCATGATAGGGTACATAACCCTGTTCCAAAAAGCATCATACATTCCTTTTTCACTGTATTTAACAAGGCCGGATTCTTTTAAAATCTCATCATCATAGCCTTTCTTTTTTAAATATTCATACAGTGAATTACTGTATTTTAAAGAATATCCGAGTCCGAATTTCGTCATCGTCTCATCACTAAGCCCTCGCTCTTTAAAATATCTGTACCCCTGTTCCCCATTTGGACTTCTCAACTGGTGATAGAAAAATTTTGCTGCTTCTTTATTGACTTCGAGTATCTTAGTCTTTATATCTCTGTCCTTTTTTTCTTCATTTGAATATTCTGCCTTGGGCAATTCTATGCCCGCCCTATCGGCAAGCCTGCTAACTGCCTCCGGAAAAGTATCATTTTCATATTTCATTAAAAAAGTAAATACGTTTCCCCCTTCACCGCAGCCAAAACAATAATACATCTGTTTTGAAGGTGTCACTGAAAACGAAGGAGATTTTTCATTATGAAACGGACACAATCCAAAATAGGAACTGCCTTTTTTTTGTAATTTTACATAATCTGAAATCACTTCTACAATATCATTTTTTAATCTGATTTCCTCTATCAGGTCATCCGGATAATACATTTATAAACAACCTTTCTATAACAGTTACATTTTTGATTTACTATAGCTTTATTGCAAATTCCAAAATGTCGGAATAAACAATTCCTTGTATTTTTCCACAGAATACTGGTCACTCATTCCGGCAATATAATCACACACAACTCTGTCAACAACCTGACCTTTTTCAATCAGCATTCTGTATTCCTCCGGCAATTCATTCACGTGGCTGAAATAATACCGGTACAATACTTTGAGCATTTCTTTGGCTTTTTCCTCCTGTCCCTTTGCAACAGGATTAGAATAAACATTTTCGAACATAAAATTTCTAAGTCCGCTCATGGCTTCGCTAATATCATCCGTCATAATGATATCCGGCCGGTCTATACTATTTTCAATAATACTATGTATCATTGTATTGAGTCTTTTATTTTTAGAATTGCCAAGAACAGATGTATATTTTTCAGGCAAATCCTCTTCTTTCAATATCCTTCCGCGTATTGCATCATCTATATCATGGTTTATATAAGCAATTTTATCTGAAAGTCTGACAATCTTACCTTCGAGTGTAGACGGATTGCCGCTTGTCCTGTGATTTACAATTCCATCTCTGACTTCCTTTGTAAGATTCAGTCCCTTACCCTTTTTTTCTATAATTTCAACAACCCTCAGGCTCTGTTTGTAATGTGCAAATCCACATTCACAGACTTTGTTCAAAGCATCTTCTCCTGCATGTCCAAAAGGGGTATGTCCCAGGTCATGACCCAATGCTATGGCCTCTGTTAAATCTTCGTTCATACGTAAAGCCTTTGCTATGGTTCTGGCAATCTGTGATACTTCAAGAGTATGTGTCAGTCTTGTCCTGTAATGGTCGCCTGCCGGTGCAAGAAAAACCTGTGTCTTATGTTTCATTCTTCTAAACGACTTACAATGAATAATTCTGTCCCTGTCACGCTGAAAGCAGGTTCTAATGTCGCATTCTTCCTCATCCGTATCCCGTCCTAATGATTCACTGCTAAAAGTTGCATATTTACTAAGACTTTTTCTTTCGATTTCTTCCAAACTCTCTCTAATATTCACACTAATCCTCACCTCTATAAAATCACTGCTGTATCAAGTGCTAAACTTATCATATTCGTAAAAGAATTCTGCCGCTCATCTGACGTGGTATCTTTATGAGAAACAAATGAATCAGATATCGTAAGCAGACATGCCGCCTTTTTACCGAGAACAGAAGCATTGTGAAACAGTGCAAAGCTTTCCATCTCTACTGCAATGCAGCCTTTTTCCTGATATAGTTTTTCATAGTAAGGGGTCTTGTCTTCCCTATAAAACACATCAGACGAATGAACCTTTCCTTCGATTATTTTTATATTATTTTTTTCTGAAGTTTCTTTTATAGCTTTATTTAAATCCGTTGAAGGATATGTAATATCTTTATCATATCCATTTTGTGTCTTTGCATAAGTTGACTCAGAATATGAGTCCGTAACGAGTACTACATCATAAATATCCGCTTCTTTGCAATACGAGCCCGCCGAACCTATACGGATAATATTATTTACTCCATATACAGTATATAATTCATATGAATATATTCCAACGGACGGCATACCCATGCCGGAACCCATAACTGATATTCTCCTGCCCTTATAAATTCCCGTATAACCATACATATTTCTCACATCATTAAACATCGTAACATCATCAAAATACCTGTCAGCTATCGCTTTTGCTCTCAACGGATCCCCCGGCATCAATACCGTTTCTGCTATCATTCCTTTTTCTGCCTTGTTATGTGGTGTCGCCATTATTATTCCTCCTTATGTTCATGATGTACCATGCCATTTTTGTTTCAAAAACAAGTGTTACAATTATATCATATTTGCTGACATTAATCAAACAAATATCACTTTTTTCATTTTTAATCTAATCCATAATTGCTAAAGTGCTCTGCTACACGCTTTACCTCAGTTTCTGCCTGAATAAACGCATCTGCAACTTTCGGGTCAAAATGCGTACCTGCTTCTTTTTTGATAATATTTATCGCTTCTTCAAATGAAAATGCCTTTTTATAGCAACGGACTGAAACAAGTGCATCAAATACATCCGCAACCGCCATAATTCTCGCTGAAAGCGGAATATCTTCTCCGGATAATCCATACGGATATCCCTTACCATTCCACTTTTCATGATGATACTCAGCAAGATTTTTTGCTTCATTCAGATACCTTGAGTCCGGCACTGTTTTGATTGCCTGTTCTATAATGTGGCTTCCGGTAGTGGTATGAGTCTTCATAATCTCAAACTCTTCATCCGTCAGTTTCCCGTTTTTATTAAGAATGGCATCAGGAATCTGTATTTTACCTATATCATGCAACGGTGCTGAGCTTTCCACATCATACATAAACTGTTCTGTAAGCTGTTCCGAATAATATCCAAGCTCCAGCATTTTCTTCATAATGATACGTGTATATGCAGCCGTCTTTCTGACATGCTCTCCTGTGGATTCATCTCTGCTTTCCACCACATCTGCCAGTATCATTATAAGTGCACTCTGCATCTGTGATATAGTTTCTGTCTTTATCTGCAGGTCATTTGCATATTTCATATTGTTTTCGGTTGTTTTTGAAAATGCCTGATACATGTTTTCGATTTCATCGCCGGTATGAATATCCAGCAATTTGATTTTTTCTACATTTTCTTCCAAAGCACCTTCATCATCATACACAAACGCACTCGCGCTAAGAGACATAGTATTTATCGGGAGTACTATGTTGTATTCTGAAATCCACAGACCTATCGCTACTATTAGTATGATAAATCCAACAAAAATGGATAGCATTTTACCTATAAACCTATTCATAATGTGTCTAATCAAATCCATGGAAACGTCTGCAGCGACATAGCAGTGGCAAACTCCTTTACTGTCATACACAGGCTTGTACACGGTAATCAGCCAGCCATAGGTATCATTCGTGATAATAGGCGGAATTTTCTCCCCTTTTAATAATGCCGGAACATATTTATTGAAAGACTCATCAAACGGTATGATTTCTCCCAGCTTTGCACCTTCCAGTTCATCAGTATCCAAATCAAATACTACATGGCATCCGTCTTCTTTAATCTGATAAGCATATAAATATTCTATATCCGGATAACTCTCTCTTATACTGTACAGTTTTTCTTCCATCAATTTGTATTCTTTACTCTTTCCACCTGTTGCAACATATTCGTCAATCTGTTCGCCATCTACCAAAGTACAAATATAATCAGTAACTCCGTTCGCAAGTTTTATATGTTCATCAATCGTATATTCCTTATATAACATGGTACTGATAATAATAGCTGCAACACCTATTGCCAGTGAAGCAAACAACAACAACAGCATAATCTTTGTCCTCAAGGATAATCTTCGATTGTGATACATTCTTGCATTCACTACTTCATCTTTAGAAAGTGGTTTTTGCTGCCACCCCTCTATCTTAAGCCATTTTATAACTGAGTCGGGTAAAAACTTTGTCGCACAGAAAAGAATCAGAACGGTAATACCCTTGTCTGCCAAATCCCATAAAAAACTGTTTTTCAGATATTCCCACAGATTTATTCCGGCAGTTGCTGCATTATCAATAATTCCCGAAAACACATAACCCTGTCCAACACACAGGCATGTCAAAACTAATATTAATCCAATATAGCCAAATTTCTTCTTTAATATACCCTTGTTCGAAAAATAATATGCCATTACCGCCACCAGAACATTTGCAACGCCATAATAAACTGCTTCCAAATCATATATTCCTTTGATGATATTTGTAAACAACCCAACGATAATCCCCGGTACATATCCTCCAAATACAGCCACTATAACAGTTCCGACACAGTCAAGATAAATATTTAAATTAAATATATCTGCCAGACCGCTTCCTATCATATTTATCATGATACCTATCAGACAAACAATAAATATCTTCAATGATCTTTTTCTCTCTCTCAAATTCATGCCTTCTCTCCCAAATGTAATTGTATTATAAAACTAACCACTATTATAACATATTTCTTGTAATTATGCACAAATTTTATCTTGATATTTACATTTTTTTCATATATCATATAAGTAAGGGGACTTTTGCCAGTTTGAAGTCTAGGAGGAATGTATATGAGAAGACGTTTTTTTGCTCTGTTTATGGTAATTATGACCACCATATCATCATTACCGGAAGTATCATTCGCTGATACTTCTTCTTTCCATGAAACAAGTGAATATATACAAGTTGATGGCAGCAAGATGTTACTGCAATCCGGCGGATTACTAGTTTCCGATAATCTTACGGATGATTTGAGTACTGCTTCTTCATTTGATGAAGAAAAAGCTACAGAACTGATTTTAGATGCATGGGATTCTCAAAAAACCACGGTAAATCTTTCCGCCTGCAATATTAAGGTATCAGATTTGCAGGATTTTTATTTCGGCCTATTAAACCTTAATCCCGGATATTTCTACGTAAAAAGCTCATACAGCTACAGCTATTCAGGCGACAAAGTTTCATCAATTACTATAAAATATTCCTATGATTCGGCTCAAATTGAATCCATGAGATCTCAATATAACTCTGCCGTTAACGAAGCGGTTTCCGGTGCAGATTTATCATGGACTGATCTTGAAAAGGCTATGTATATCAACAACTATTTAACAACTAACACAGAATATGATACTACTTATCAAAAGTATGATGCGTATAACGTATTTGTAGAGAAAACGGCAGTATGTCAGGGATATGCCCTTGCATTTATGGAACTCGCAAATCGTTTGGGTGTATCTGCTTCACTTGTAACAAGCGATACTCTCAACCATGCATGGAACATGGTGCAGATTAACGGAAAGTATTACCATGTTGACACAACATGGAATGACCCTATATCAGACGTCCTCGGACGCTCCCGTCACGTCTACTTTTTAAAGAGTACTTCTTATTTTAATTCAGATGACGGCGGTCATAAAGCTACCGATTATGCTGCAAATAATGGTTTTTCTGCCGAAGATGCAACAGATACTTATTATGACAGTTATATGTGGAATAGCATTAACACTCCTTTTTATCCTATTGACGATTTGTGGTATACTTATAGCCCTGATAACAGCGGAATCTGCTCTTACACATGTGATGGCATTAACATGAATTTAGAATCTGTGTCTTTAAATCTTGCTGAAAACTGGCCGGCAGGAGGCTATTCATATTATCCAAAAATGCATTACATTGCGTCTATCAATGACATTTTATACTACACCACTCCTTATTCGGTATATAGCTTTAATCCGTCTGACAATTCTACTGATACTTATTATACTTTAACTTCAGAACAGAAACAGAATGGTTATGTTTACGGATTGAGAATAACACCATCAGGTGTTGTATCTGTACAAGTTCAGACTTCTCCTAATGGAAGCGGTTCAAAATATGATATTGGAGTAATCACACCTATTCCAAAGGAAAATACTACTCCTGAAACTCCTGCAGAAACAACCACCGTGGCCGAAACTACCTCAATAAAAGAAACTACGACTGTTAAAGAAACTACTTCTGCTAAAGAGACTACGACCGCTAAAGAAACTACTTCTGCTAAAGAGACTACGACCGCTAAAGAAACTACTTCTGTGAAAGAAACCTCTACCTCTGCTAAGGAGACTACTTCTACTAAAGAAACTACTTCCGCTAAGGCAACTACGACTGCTAAAGAGACTACGACTGTTAAAGAAACTACTTCTGCTAAGGAGACTACTTCTGCTAAGGCAACTACGACTGTCAAAGAAACTACTTCTGCTAAGGAGACTACCTCTGCTAAGGCAACTACGACCGCTAAAGAGACTACCTCCGTGAAAGAAACTACTTCTGCTAAGGCAACTACAACTGCTAAAGAGACTACCTCTGTAAAAGAAACTACTTCTGCCAAGGCAACTACGACTACTAAAGAGACTACCTCTGCAAAAGAAACGACTTCTACTAAGGCAACTACGACTGCTAAAGAGACTACCTCTGTAAAAGAAACTACTTCTGCCAAGGCAACTACGGCTGCTAAAGAGACTACATCCTTGAATGAAACTACTTCTGCTAAGGCAACTACGACTGCCAAAGAGACTACTTCTGCAACTGAAACAACTACTACCGATGAAACGACATCCGTCACAACCGTTTCATTGAAAGATTATACAATGAGCCCTATCACCGGAAATTACATTTACGATGGCTCGGAGAAAAAACCACATGTTACCATAGGCGGTAATAATACTACTTTAACACCTGATGTTGATTATACCTTGCAATATTACAACAACATTAATGCAGGAACTGCCACTGTTAAAGCGGTTGGAAATGGAAACTATACCGGAACCCTTCAACAGAACTTTACAATCCGCAAATCGGTACAAAATATATCAGCAACCATTCCTTCAGACACGCTTGCCGTCGATACTAATACTTTGATTACCACATTTGGAATCGGTGACATTACGTACAGTTCTGATAATCCTGACGTTGCTGTTGTATCTGACGACGGATACATATATATTAATGGTGCCGGAATAGCTGACATCACTGTATCTGCTTCCGGTGACAGTAATTATGAATCTGGTTCAACCGTACTTCATATCACAGCATACGACAATACAAAAACACAAAACAAGATTTTAATCAATAGTTTGTCCTATACTTTTACATCAATGCCAAATGCTACATTAAAAAAATCTCTTTCTGCTTCATCTGCATTTGGTTCATTAACATACAGTTCTGACACTAAGTATGTAAAAGTCAGCTCAACCGGCGTTATAAGTATTCGAAAGAATTACTCGGGTATCGCCTATATAACGATTGAATCTGAAAGCTCAGATGATTATACCGGTGATACAGTAACAGTAAAGATTACCGTAAAACCATCTGTTACATCAATTGCAGCAATTAAAGCAGGAAAGAAACGTATGACTGTCATTTGGGCACAAAACAAATCAGCTTCAGGATATATTATACAATATTCTCTGAAGAAGGATTTTTCTTCCTACAAGACAAAAAACATTACTTCCTACAAGGTGATTTCATCTGCCATAAAGAATTTGAAAAAGAATAAAAGATATTATGTACGCATCAAATCGTACCGAATCATTACAGTGAACGGAAAATCAAAAACACTTTACTCCGGATGGAGCAGAGCAAAAAGCATAAAAACGTATTAAATAACTGAAGATATAAGAGAGGCGTATCGCTTTGATACGCCTCTCTTCTTTTGTTTAAATACTAGTATAGTCCATAGAATATTAGTAACTGATACACTTGGTTGATTACGAGTATTCATACATCTACGACAGTAGTTTTTACGTACTATTTTCAATTTTTCCATGATAGATACGTAGAAGATAATCTATGTTACGTATTATTTTTGGTTTTTTAGAATATGATACGTATGAAATTACGGAATCCTACGCATCATTTTAGAGTTTTCATAAAATGATACGTAGGTAACAGTAGAATCCTACGTATCATTTTGAAGTTTTTATAAAATGATACGTAATAAACAACAGAATCCTACATATCATTTTGAAATTATCAGAAAATCATACGTAAGCGAAGCTTAATCTACACGGATTTCGCTGTGTAACGTGTCGGTTATTTATTATTTGATCTAGTATGCAGTTATCTTTATATACTTCATTTCTTCTCCCATACTTTTATTAATAATTGCAGAATATCTGGTTTTTTTATTGTTCGGAACCAGAATTTCTAATTCATACTCTTTCCCGGTTGCTATGTTAAAGGCTCTCCATCCCAATTTATTTAGTTTACGCGATCTGATTATAATCATTTTTAAATTGCTGTCATTTGTAAAAGCATTAGTTCCTATGAATTCTACATT
This sequence comes from uncultured Lachnospiraceae bacterium, assembly GCA_902786515.1. Lineage (GTDB taxonomy): Bacteria > Bacillota > Clostridia > Lachnospirales > Lachnospiraceae > UBA2821. Next base: position 37,761 of record CADADA010000025.1, read on the forward strand.
TTTGGGTATCCTGATTTCTGTAATTTTCTCACAACTACAAAATGCGTATCCTGCTATTTTAGTCAGACTTGACGGAAGTTTAATTTTTTTCAATGATATACAGGATTCAAAAGCTCCATTTTCAACAACCTCTACTCCATCCGGTATTTTTACTGCTTCTAATTTTGAGCATCTACGGAACGCTCCATTTGATATCACTTTTACACCTGAAGGGATAATAACTTTTTTCAAATTTATACAATTTAAAAAAGCACCTCTTGACAAATCTTGTAAGCTTGATGGGAGTTGTACTCTCTTTAATGAAGTACAATTCATAAATGCATAGCTGCAAATCCTCTCCACTCTATCCGGTATTTTGATGCTTTTAAATCCACATGAACGAAAAGCGCATGTTTCTATAGTCACAGCAGATTCAGGCAATTTTATTTCTTCGAGATTACAATTACTAACTAATCGACTGATATTTTCAATGCCTTCCTCATATTCTACTTTTTTTAATTTGGTATTTCTAAATGCACAATATCCATATCTACAGTCTTTTCGAATAAGCACTTCTCCACCTAACGAAGTATTACAAAATGCATATTTACCTATATTTTCAATATTTTCGGAAAGACTTACATTTTCCAGCTTGCCACAATTATAAAATGCATATGCTCCTATTTTTTTCACTCCCGGAAAAACCACTTCTTTTATCTTTTTACATTGGCTAAATGCGTTATCGGATATTTTTTCCACAGACGAATCCATTGTTACTTTTCTAAGATTTGCACATTTATAAAAAGCTTTTTCTTCTTTTATTGCTGTTATTCCATTTTCAATAATTACGCTCTTAATTTCATTATAAAATTCTTTACTCTTCCATGGTGTTATTGTAATCTGTCCTTTCCCGGATATAACCAGCTCATTCGTCTCAGAATCATAAGTATATGTGCATTTACTTCCACATTTTCCATCAGTAACATCAGCGCCGGCTGATATTGTAAAACACAAATGTAACACCAACGTCATTAGAATAACATATCCTATCTTAGTTTTTTTCATATTCTTTCCTCCTAATACGTTAAATTCACTCAATTTCTCCGTTACAACTACTCATTTCTAATTTTTCACATAAAAGCAAAAACTTCATGCTATCTACATAAGTATAACATAAAAAATACCAATTGACTTCATATTTTCATGATATTTCGCTTCATTGAATATAATTCTATTTTGCGGATACACTACTATTATAAAGTGCTGATTAACATTTTATCATTTCAATGTTTTTAACAAACAATTTAGCACTTTTACAGATTTTATCATCATTTTACTATAAACTGTGCGTAATGGGATTTATCCACATTTAATACTAAAGATAACCGGAGGAATACTGATTATGAACACCATTGGAGAACGAATTGTATTTTTAAGGGAAGAAAAAGGAATAAGTCAGAAGGATTTGGCAAATTCAATTCTTATACCGCCAACTTCGCTATCAAGGTATGAGAATAACATCTATGAACCAAAAGCAGAAATACTACATCGACTCGCAGAAGCTTTGGACACATCCTCTGACTTTCTTGTGGGATTGACTGATCACTTTCAAAAACCCAATTACACAAGCACAACACCTGTAGGGTTGACAGGTGATGAACAAAGGCTGATATCAGCCTACCGAAAACTGAATAGCGAAAATCAGATACGTATCTCAGAACGTATCGTCACACTTTTAGATATACAAAGCTGATTCAATAAAAAGCAATCATTTGCCCTCAAGGGTTTGGTTGCTTTTTTTATGATTTCAGTATATTAACCAGATAACTTGTAATACTAAAAGTATTAACTCAATCGGGAGGATTCTAAATGGAAATATTAAAAATCATATTAACTTCTGTAGCAAGCATCGCGACGCTATTTATTCTTACAAAACTGATGGGAAACAAACAGGTATCTCAACTGAGTATGTTTGACTATATTATAGGTATCTCCATCGGCTCTATTGCAGCTGAGTTTTCAACCGAACTTGAAAACCCTGAAAGAAGCATTACTGCAATGGCAGTTTATGCCATAATTGCATATCTTGTATCTGTCGTAACCGAAAAATCCGTTAAATTGAGAAAACTAATCATAGGCAGACCTCTTATCTTATTCGATAAAGGAAAATTGTACCGGAAGAATCTAAAAAAATCCCGCATTGACACCAGTGACTTTCTCACCCAATGCCGCAATCAGGGATATTTTAATCTTTCAGATATACGCACAGCAGTGTTTGAATACAATGGTTCCTTAAGTATTCTTCCTGCCGAGAACAAAAGACCCGTTTCTCCACAGGACATGAACTTAGCACCTGAACAATCCGAACTGATGACAAATGTTATAATAGATGGTCAAATTAATTCAGAAAACCTTAAATCTACCGGAAATGATTTAAATTGGCTTCAAAATCAAATAAGCAGTCAGGGCTACACAAGCGAAAAAGACATATTACTTGGCATATTCGACATTACAAATAATTCAGTTTCATTTTATCCTAAAGATACAGAAGAGCTTACATTTGATCCCTTTGAATAATTTTATTAAAAATGCAATTACGAAAGCAAATCAGCTTAAGTAATTGCATTTTTATTTAATCTGTAACATCAATATCTATAATTATCTGAATATCATATTCCGGAAACATCTCTTTTACATCTTTGTATATGATTTCAGATGCTTTTTTTCTTTCGATATCAAAACTTGCCACCACGTCAAATCTTATATTTTTCTCTTCAAGGTCAACATAAAATCCATGCATTTGGATCGCCCATTCATACGTTGATATCTGTTTCTGTATCGCTTCTCTTAGTTCTTTTGCAACTCCATCACAGGTATTATATGAATACACTCCTACACCGGTCAATATAATACCTGTTTGCTGATAAACCTGATATTCAATTCTTCTTGTAAGTTTATCTACTTCTTCTACCGTCATCGTATCAGGAAGCTCTATATGCACAGAACCATAATTTTTGTTCGGACCGTAATTATATATCATAAGGTCGTATGCCCCCATCACTTCCGGTTCTTCATTAATGATAGTCTTCACACCTGCGGATACCTCTGCATCAACCCTCACGCCAAGTATCTCATCAAGTGTCTCCCCAATCATTTCAAGGCCGGCTTTTATGATAATTATAGCTATCAGCACTCCCACATATGCTTCAAGTGAAATATGAAATAACATATCCAGCAATGCCGAAGCCAATACCGAGGCAGTCAGAACAGCATCAAAAGAGGCATCTGCTCCTGAAGCTGTCAAAGCGCCTGAATTCACCCTTTCACCCTGTTTTTTTACGTATCTTCCGAGTATCAGTTTCACAACAATCGCCACAACCATAATTATAAGTGAAACTGTTGTATACTCTGCTTTTTCAGGATTAATAATTTTCTTTACGGATTCTATCAAAGATGTAATACCTGCGTATAGAATAATCGCTGCTACAATCAGCGAACTAAGATATTCCACTCTTCCATGACCCATAGGATGTTTTTTATCCGGCTGCTTTCCTGCAAGCTTAGTACCCACTATTGTAATAACAGATGACACGGCATCTGAAAGATTGTTGACAGCATCAAGTACGATTGCTATGGAATTCGTTATAATTCCAACTTCTGCCTTAAATAAAGCCAGCATAACATTTGTCACTATACCGATTATACTTGTTTTTATAATTATGCTATCACGTGTTTTAATAACGTCTATCAGGTTTTCTTCCTTTTTCTCCATAATCATTCTCCTAATATTTCATAATATTTGAATACCATTATAACACATAAACCGCAGAATGGAATATCTCATCTGCGGTTTTACGAAACTAACTTTTTTATCCTATTTTTTTAGGTTGTTTTATAATCAGTCTTACAATCCATATAACTAATCCTAATGCCACTACCGATAATCCCAGAAAAGCATCATTTAACATATCCATTGGTGCCGGTGTAAAATATGCTTCTCCCATTTCTACATATTCAAACACTGCATCTACAAGCCACATGAGTGATGCACCCAGATACATTAATACAAGTGTACCAATCTGCATACGGTTATCTTTAGCGGTGTACCATTTTATTGTCGCAATAATTGTTGCAAAAATACTAATCAACAGTGTCAATTTCACTCACCTCATTTCTTCCTGACTTTTCAAGGTGCTCTGCTCCCGCACATATTATTGCCCACACTACAGTAACAAGCACGGCCATAGACACGCCTACGGTTCCCATCTCTTTTAACATCTCAATCGTTTCTTTTTTATCTGCCATAGCAGTCAAAAACGGGAACCAGGTAACAACTTCTCCATGCCATACATGTTCAAACGCAAGTAAAGCTGAACCACCCCAGAGCATATTACTTAACCAGCCAAGCTTTTTGCTCAATGGTATTGTGCCATTTACTTTCTCTTCATCATTTATATTTGTTTCCTTTTTTTCTTCTGTTTTCTTAACAACTGTCACAACTGCTGCTTCAGCAGCCGATACTATAAAACATGCCATTTTACTTTCCTCCTGCAATATTTAATTATCCCAGCCTAATGCTTTTCTCTTTGCCTTGAAATCTTCCACAATCTTTTCTCCCAGTGCTACCGGGTCAGTATTTACATTCATGGAAGAACCCAATGTTTCTAACGTTCCATGTTTTAAGAACTCTATAACATTCTTAGAGCCATATATCTGTGCCTCCACACAATGATAAGAACTGATTCCGTTTAATCTGAATCCCAATGCCGCATCAATTCCTTTTTCATTTCCCCACTCAGGTGACGAAAAAGCAAACGGTAATTCATACATTGCATGCCCCAGTTCTCCTGCTATTCCCGCAAATATTCCAGACGAACGAGTATTATCAATACATTCACCCACATGCCATACAGGAGGTAAATCCGGTTCTAAAAACTCTCTTAAAGAATCTCCCGCCTTATCTTTTCCTGATACAGCACAGTAACCAAGTTTCATGAGTGGGAATGAAGCACATCCGTTTGAAATGATTAATACATTATTCTTTAATAATACATCTGCCACATCAACAATACATTTTTCGTATAATACTTTAGGATTATTACAGCCAACCATGTTGACCACTCCTAATATTTTACCACTTTTTACCGCTTCTGCAAGTGGTTTCATGCTTCCAAAACGTTTATGTATATACTCAACTGAAAATCCTACTTCAGCTTCCACCTCATATGGTGGTATGTAAACCGGTATTCCTTTTCTTGATTCAAAGCTTTCAATTGCTCTTCTTACAATTTTTTCCGCAAGTTCCTTTGTCTCTCCGATATTTGCATGATGATGATCATATTCAAATCTTTCCGCACCCGGAAGTCTTGCCGATTCACTGGTTGTTACTACCGTCGTTTTAAAACATTTTGCCACTTCCATGATTGACGGAAATACATCCTGCACATCTGCAACCCACAAATCAAGTGCACCTGTTCCAAGTACCAGTTCTGCTGAAACAGCATTTGAAAGAGGTATTACACCGCTATAACGGTACATTGCCGACAATCCGGAACAGCAGATACCATAAAACCGTATTCCTTTTGCTCCCTTTGACTTCGCAAGACTTAACATGTCTTCTCTCTTACCTGCTTCAACAATCTGACTGACTAATAATGGCAGATGACCGTGTACGGCAATATTTACATATCCCTTTTCCAGTGCTCCGATATTTACTTTTGAAGTCACTCTGTCACCTACACCAAACAATGAATCCGTAGCTATAGAAGCTCCTACCACACCCGAAAATGTGAAGGCAAGACCACAACGTAAAAATTGCTGCATGATACTTCTCCAGTCTCCATCTGTTGCACATCCGGACTTATGATAAGCTTCAAACACCTCATGATATGCACTTATAGGAAGTATGTCAAGTTCTTCCCACACCTTCTGTCTTTCAGGTACTGCACATGCCTTGATTGTCTTATACTCATCCGGTACAGCCCTTGATAAATCTTCAAGAAGCGCATCTGCTAAATCTCTCGCCACGTTTTTGAGCTGTCGGTTTTTTTCTTTAATTCCGAATGCCCTTGCCGTACTCCTAATCTTCTGCTCACCAAGTATTGGAACGTCCAATTTACCTTCTGCCGCCCATTTCAGTGCAAGAATAACCTCTCTTGCATGCATTCCGTGCTGTGCCGCTCCTGCTGCCGCTGAGCGCAGAAGATTTCTTGCAACAATCAAATCAGCATCGGCACCACAGACTCCTTTTGGTGCCTTTGGCGTAACACGACACGGACCCATATTACAGACTTTACAACAGACTCCTGCCAATCCAAAGTTACACTGTGGTTTCTGTCTGTCAAAGCGGTCAAACGCAGTATCTACACCCAACTGCTCCATTCTAAGGAGCATCTCCCTGACAGCGGGATCAGGTGTCTTTTCTATCACATCCTGCTTACTTGGAAATGTTTTTCTATATTCACTCACAGCATTCATATAGTCTTTAATAAATTCATCAGGACTACCCTCTCCATCTTCCTGATGCGAAGCTTTTAAAACCACTGTAGGTATCCCATGTTCGTCAAACCCGATAATATTTCTGTGTGAATGGATATGGGCAGGTCCATTTTCATGTGTGTGTTCATGTGTATGTTCGTGTGTGTGTGCGTTCATAAACGGTTCATTCCTTTCTTTAATAATCTTAAATATTGTATTCTATGTAGTTGTCTGTCTTTAAATTGAACAATTCAAATATCTTATCTCTAACCATAAGGAAATCATCTCCCGTACGTTCCCTGAAATGCTTTATCGGCACCTTTACAATGCTTTTTACTTTTCCGGGATTTGGTGTCATAACCACTATTCTGTCAGCTAAGTATACGGCTTCTTCTATGTCATGTGTTACAAAAATAATCGTCTTTTTTTCCTTTTTGCAAATATCAAGTATATCATCCTGTAATTTCATTCTTGTAATGGCATCAAGTGCCGCAAACGGTTCATCCATAAACAATATATCCGGATTTACCGCTAACGCCCTCGCTATGGCTACTCTCTGCTGCATTCCTCCCGAAAGCTGACGAGGATAAGATTTCTTATAATCCTTTAATCCTACCAGTTCTATGTACCTATTCGCTATTTTTTTTCTTTCTTCTTTTGATATCTTTTTCGATTCCAACCCAAGTTCCACATTTTTACTTACATTTCTCCATGGGAGCAATCCATAATTTTGAAATATTGTTACGTTTTTCTCCGATGGCTTTTCTACTTCTTTCCCATCAATCTTAATACTCCCATGGTTCACCGGTGCGAATCCTGCGATGGCATTTAGTAATGTGCTCTTTCCGCACCCCGACGGACCCAGCAGACAAATAAATTCGCCTTCTTCTATATCAAGATTCACATCTTTTAATGCAGTAAATTCCTGTCCGTTTTCAATATATGTCTTTCCCGCTTCTTTTATCTCTATTTTCATCTTTTGTCACCTCCTACATACCCCGGAATCCTCTTTTCAATTATCTTTAAAATTGTATCTAGTAATAAACCAATAAGTCCTATTACAATAATAGTTGCCAACAGAATATCTGCCCTTACATTATTTCTTGCATCTATAATCTGATAGCCGAGCCCCGATTGTGCTCCTACCATCTCACCTGCCACTAAAAATATCCACGCCGTACCCAGTGCCAGGTGTATACCATTTGCAATCTGTGGAAAAGCTGCAGGAAATATGACTTTCCACATTAACTGTGGCTGTTTTATTCCAAAGTTTTCTGACACTTTAATATATATAGGGTCAATATTTCTTACCGCTGATACCGTAGACAATAATACCGGAAAAAATGCTGCTATAAAGATTATCACTATAGCCGGTAAATCACCTATGCCAAAAAGCAATACTATAAACGGCATCCACGCTGTTGGTGAAATAGGTCGTAACAGCTGGACTGACGGATTGACATATTTAAACACCCCCGGCATTCTTCCAAGCACCAATCCTAATAACACGGCAATAATCACTGAACTGATATAGCCTATTGCAAATCTGTACATACTCGTGGCAATATTTGTTATCAGAGTTCCATTATCAATCATTTCCTTCAATGCACTTAATGCCTGTAAAGGAGACGGAAATAATGTAGAACTAAAATCACTGCATATGTACAATAACTGCCAGATACCTATCAATATTGCTAATGATACTATGACATTTTTTATAGAAACCAGCTTTTTCATCTTCTCACATCACTTTCTTCAATAATATTTACCAGTCACTTTTTACAAAATCTTCATATTCCGGTGGATTATCCGAAAGACCGTATTCCTTTACTTTTTCAGCAAGTGTATTGTAATCGTCTTCCGTAATCGTAAGCTCGTCATATGATATCCACTTCAGAGAAATATCTAACACTTCATCTGACTGATTCAGATATTTCTCTGCAACTTCCTTTGCCTTTTCCTCGTCAAGATTTGCTCCTGCCGTCTTATACCTCTCTGTAAAGTTCTTTGCTTCTTCCGGTCTTTCTTCTATAAATTTATCTGTTAAAACCAGTCCGCAGCATAATGAATTTTCCCACAACTCTTCGGACGAATACAAAACTTTTCCTACTCCAAGAGACACACCCATCGCCCCAAATGGTTCTGCTACACAATAACCGTCTATAGTACCTGCCGCAAGTGCCGACGGCATTTCTGTCGGTGCAAGCTCTGTGATGTTGATATCATCTACCGTAAGTCCACCCTTTGCAAGCGCATCATTAAGGAGTATGTTATGAGATGACTGTCTGTGTGGAATCGCAAAATTTTTCCCTTTTAAATCCTCTACACTGTCAATATCATTAGAAACAATCAATACATTTCCATCCTTATGCCCCAAAGCAACTGCTTTAATTCCTATACCCTCCTGTTTTGATTTCATGGCGAGTTCTATTAATACCGATGCACCATCTACCCTGTCAGAATTCAAAGCATCCAAGAGTTCAGGCCATGAACCATATTTTATCAGTTCAACCTTAATTCCATCTTCTTTTTCAAGTTCCTCCGCTTCTTCAAGAACTGCAAGAGAATGCGTAATTGGAAGATACGCAATTTTTACTACTTTGTCATCATCCGTACTTTTTTCTTTTGTGCAGGCAGTTAATGCAAATGCCAACGAAACTGCCACTAACAATACATAAATTTTATTTTTCATAATTATCACCATTCCTTTTTATATTTTTCCTATAGAATTAGTATGCTTTAAAATAATAACAATTTACTATGTTGTTGTCAATTTGCTATATTTTATGACCTGTTATAGATTTTGCCTATAGATTATAATTGTCTCATAGAAAAAAAAATGAGAGTACAACATACTCTCTTAATCTTCATCATATAAATAATGCACCCGACAGGACTTGAACCTGCACCTTGTTGCCAAGATATGGACCTGAACCATACGCGTCTGCCAATTCCGCCACGGGTGCAAAACAAATTTATGTGAGTCACTAAATAACTCACATAGCATATTATATTCTATAATTTAAAAATAGTCAAATAAAAAATATATTTTTTGAAAAAATTTTTTTTAAATTTTTTCAAAAAAGTGTTTGACATCTTTCTCATTATATGTTAATATATACTTCGTCAGTTGAATAAAGCACATGCGGAAGTGCTGGAATTGGCAGACAGGCCAGACTAAGGATCTGGTGATCACTGCGATCGTGAGGGTTCAAGTCCCTTCTTCCGCATCATTCAATTATTCCTCGATAGCTCAATGGTAGAGCACACGGCTGTTAACCGTGGGGTTGTTGGTTCGAGCCCAACTCGGGGAGTTTTTTTATATCAAAATTATTCCCCCTACTCGATTACAACGTTTTAAGCATCTTGCAACTTCATCTTTCAATGTACTGCTGTCACGTAAAAAAAGGCCCTCCACTCAATCGTGAAGGGTCCTCATTTTATATTCTATTACGCTACTTTACTCTTTGCTAATTCAGCAAGTTTTGCAAATCCTTCTGCATCATTGATAGCCATATCAGATAACATCTTTCTGTTAACTTCTACTCCTGCAAGCTTCAATCCATACATAAATTTGCTGTATGAAAGTCCGTTAATTCTTGCAGCTGCATTTATTCTTGCTATCCATAACTGTCTGAACTGTCTCTTTCTCTGCTTTCTTCCTGCATAAGAACTTGTCAAAGCTCTCATTACAGACTGTTTTGCAACTCTATACTGCTTTGATCTGGCTCCTCTGTAACCTTTAGCCAGCTTCAATACTCTGTTATGTTTCTTTTTAGCGTTCATTCCGCCTTTAATTCTTGCCATTTTACATCTTCCTCCTATATTATTCCATCATCTTATAAATACGGTAATATTTTCTTCATGTTCTTAATGTTAGTAGAGTCTGTCATAGCTGCTTTTCTAAGATTTCTCTTTCTCTTAGTTGATTTCTTTGTTAATATATGGCTCTTGTAAGCCTTACTTCTCTTTAATTTTCCAGAACCTGTTAATTTAAAACGCTTTGCAGCCGCTTTACTTGTCTTCATTTTTGGCATTGCCATTTCCTCCTTAAAATATAAATATTTATTTCACATAACGGTGTATATCCTTCCGGCTATAAACTGTTATATTTTAACTTTAGAAATATTTAACGCTTTTCTGTTAAAAACATCTGCATATTTCTGCCTTCTAATTTGGCAGGTTTATCGATAACAGCAACATCAGATAACATCTCGGCAAAATCATCAAGCACATGCTTACTGCTTGCCACGTGAGCCATCTCTCTTCCTCTGAATCTCAGAGTAACCTTAACCTTGTTGCCTTTTTCTATAAACTTTCTCGCCATATTTGCCTTGGTATTCAAATCATTTGACTCAATATTAGGCGAGAGTCTTACTTCCTTGACCTCAATAGTCTTCTGCTTCTTTTTTGCATCACGTTCTTTTCTTGCCTGCTCATAACGATACTTTCCGTAATCAATTATCTTGCATACAGGCGGCTTTGCTGATGGAGCAATCTTAACCAAATCAAGCTGTGCATCTTTTGCAAGTAAATATGCCTCTTTTGCAGACATAACACCCAACTGCTCTCCATCTTCTCCTATTACTCTGACCTCTTTGTCTCTAATCTGTTCATTAATCATTAAATCGCTAATGGTTGTGCACCTCCAATATTAATATGCATTAAAAAAGTGGACAGTAAGACTATCCACCATAAATCCAAAACACATAACATTACATGCATGTCATCGATATCAACCATCGGTCATCCTCTTATGCCGTGGTGAGAGTGGATACTCTACTTCTTCTCTTTACAACGCTGATATTTTATCATGTTTTTTTTTTAATGTCAACAATTTTTTTATTTTGATTTTTGTCATTCCTGTCTCCGGGCTCATGTATACTACTCTTAAGTAGTAAAGCTCTGTATTCTCATTGTGTGGTACTTTCTCACACTACAGTGACCGTATGTCTGTTTACGCAGTTCATGTGATACCTGTGCAAATAACCTCGTTTTAACGATAACTCGCTCTCGCTCCATTCGGACGTAGCGGTTCTAGGC
>CADADA010000026.1 GCA_902786515.1 uncultured Lachnospiraceae bacterium
ATATTTCTTTGCACTTCTATTGTACCACAGAATAGTTATAAATTCAGTATTTTCAATGTTTTATGACGCTTTTATTTTGTCCTAAGCAGACACTATTTAAACTTTATGATTGTTATTTTGTCACCTTAACATTTGCCGAAGCATATTTACTATACACATTTTTACCTGCTGAATCCTTTACAAAGGCTCTTACACGTATATAATATGTACTTCCTTTTTTCAATTTTGTAAGTGTTCCGGATGTATCCGAAATCTTTATTGTTTTTGATGATTTGAAACTGCTGTCTGTCGCATATTCAATCTCATAGCCATCAGCACAACTCACCTTGGAGAGTTTGACTGTGACAGTCTTAGATGACGAATTCACTGCTTTTTTAATCTTTACTGATCCTAATGACAATTTTGCCCAATGCGCATAAAGCGTAGTTGTCTTCGTAAAACTACATTTCTTTGACGCTGTAATCTTCTTTCCACCGGACTTCTTCGTGTACCATCCTGCAAAAGCATATGATTTTCTTTTTGCTTTCGGCAAAGATCCAAACTTTTTACCTGAAGTTACCGTCATAGACGATTTCGTAACAGAGCTTCCGCCATTTTTATTGAATTTTATCTTTACGCTCTGACCGTCACCAGGCAGGCTGATACTTATAGTCTTCTCTTCGTCGTTCCATTTAATCACGTATTTTCCCGGTTCCAGTACTATATTACCCACAATATTCTCACTCACACCATCCGGTATATCTCCTGTCAGATATTTATATCTGTACATACTTCCATCTGTATGAGCTATAATAAATGCCGTAGATTCAGTAACCGTCCACTCATAAGTGTAAACCTTTGAGGAACTGTCGTAATTCATCATATAAGACGGAACTGCCTTCCACCTTGTAAAATCTCCCTCGATATAGTATCCGTCCTCAATATTGCTTTCAGCTTTATATACTTCATAATTCTCCTTGATTGCTTTTATATAATTAGCTGTGGTAATATTGCTTCTTGAGCTTGAATAATCTTCTGTCGCCGCATCGTCTTCATTTGAGAATACAAACTTTGCAATTCTCTCTTCTGCCGACCATCTTCCTCCACCGGCAGAACCGTCTGAACTCTTCAATGTAAGATTATCTGAAATAGCTGCATCATCTGCATACGAATTATATGCTTTATTGTATTCCTCTGCAAAAGCCTCTGCAGTTAGAAGCGGATTTGATGCAACTTCATCCAGCATCTGCTTGTACTCTGTCAAATGATATCCGCCTGTTCCGATTCCATAACGGAATACCGGATTTACCTGATTGCTGTGATTTCCCTCAGCCATCGTAGAAAAAGGAGATGCTCCTGTCATACCTGTACCATCCGGATTCCATCCGATTGTAACACCTAATGTTCTGTCATAGTCATAAGGAATATACACCATCTTTCCTGCCTTTGATGATGTAGAAGGATATACATATATGTAGTGATTATTATAATTATTTCTTGCGTCATCCGGATTTCCTGTCCAATATGATACTGCCGCAAATTTCACAAAACTCTCATAATCAACAACACTATCATATACTTTCTTTGTGACACCACTGCCATTTAACTTTGTGACAATGTTTTTTAATGGTGAAAAATCACTTGTTTTCTTATTTGTCTTTAAATCATAATTGTATTTTGTTCCAGCAAAATCATCGGAAATACCAATCGATACGGTCGATGTCATATTCGCACCATTACTAGTCCAGGCAGCCTTATACAAATCTCCGCCACGGTCATTTTCTTCTGTGATATGTCTGTTTATAAATATCTCGTCTATACATTCGTGTATTGAATAAACACCAAGATGATATGTATTATTTTTATCATAATCGCCAAAATTCATGGAACAAAGTCCCTGCATCGGTGCCCATACGCCTTCTGAATTGAATATCTTGTACGCATATGCCTCACGGATATAGGTATTATCATAATTACCATTCCATTTTAAGTCCAACTTTTTCATACCGCCAAACAATCTGTTTTTGCGGACTTTTCTTGCCTCTTTTCCTTCCGTGTTCGTACTTCCGTCAGCATTTACTTTCCATGTACTTTCACCATTTTCATTGATATAGTATTCACCGTTGACATATCCGTCTGCAACATCATCAAATGTCTGCTGGAAATTAATCTTATAATGTATAAGGTTAAATACTCTGTTTTCGGAAACATCATAGAATTCATTTCTGGTCATGTTTCCCTTCATTCTGATACCTGTTTCCGGTATACGGTACGATGTCACAGTTCCATCCTTTAACGCAATGGTAATCGTAACATCACACATTCTGTATATTGGAGACTTTGAATTTTTTTCAAAATCTTTTTCTAACTTTGCCATCTCTGCATTTGACATGTCAATGTCCACAGTCACCTTATTATTCAAGTCAAACAACTGATTGTAAATCTCGTCATCCGTATATGGCAGAGTATCCGCTCCTACCACGTATGTCTTTGTTTCTGTAGAAACATCATCTGCTGTTACCCGATTCACATCCCCCATAATAAATACCATACTGAACACCAGAATTCCTAATAGTACCCTGATTTTTTTCAATTAAACCACCGTGCCTTTCAATAAAAACGTTATTTGCATACCTTCACATGATTCATTTTATCATATGTTTACATTTTTAGCTTTTGTAAAATAATGCGTTTTTAGCACAATTATATCATTCTCTTACCCACCTTACAGAACTTCCACTTTCATCCTTTGTCACCAAAAGCCTTTCGCCTATCTCATGTTTCAGTTCTGTCACATGTGAAATGATTCCAATCAGCCTGTCTCCTCCTGCCATTTCTTTTAAAATTCTCACCGCCTGATTTCTTGAATGTTCATCCAGCGAACCAAATCCTTCATCGATAAACATCATATCAATTTGGACAATGCTGTTATCCGCCTTAATCTGGTCTGCCATACCAAGTGCGATTGACAACGCTGCCATAAATGACTCTCCTCCGGACAGCGTCCTGATTTCCCTCTTTTTTCCGGTAACAAGTGAGTATACCATCAAATCCAGTCCTTCATTTTTCCCTTTTCCTGCTTCGTCTATGTCCTTCAACAAAAGTCTGAACTGTCCTGCCGTCATTATTTCAAATCTCTTATTGGCGTTATACAGAATCCTTCTTAAATAATACCGCTGCACAAATGTCTCTAAATCTATCTTGTTACTGCCCGATACATTTCCGGATATTCTTCTGTACAAAGATATCATTTTCCCATACTCTCTTACAGTTTTTTCCTGATTTGAAAAATGTCCCTGTAAAGTTTTAAGAACACCCATATTTGTACTGTAACGGTTATATGCACGCATATATGCGCTGTCACATTCATTTAAAAACTCTTCTGCCTCCTCTCTTTGTTCTGTAAGTTTTAATAAGTCCGGCTCTTCATTGTCCATAATAATTTCAAGTGCCGCTTTTTTCTTTGCTTTCGCCTCAGTCATTATCCTTTCATAGTCACTTATCGTCTCTGAGAGTGATGCTATCTCATTTTTTTCATGATTTCTTGTATAATCAGCCCATTCACTTTCTTTATTAAATAACTGTTTTTTCATCTCTTCCATATACAGTTTCTCTTTTTGCTCACATTTTTCCTGCATATCAGGATAAGACTTCTGAATATTTTTTAACAGAACTTCTAAATCCTGTACTTTCTTTTTTGCCATTTCGTAGGATTTATGTACTTCCTCGTATTTCCCGCCGGAATCATCCATCTGTTTTTTTGCATTACGTTCCTGTAATCGTGCCTCCTCTTCACTTTCAAAATTAGATCCTGACTTCATTTCTTTCAATGCTGATAATGAAGCACTGACCTCTTCTCTTAAAACAACTGTCTGCTGCCTTAATTCTTCAAATTGCTTTGTATAACTTTCTATCTTTTTTTCACACTCATTAAGTCCTGCTTTTGCGATATCAGACTCTTTTACTTCTCTTGAATAACGCTTATGTAATTCGTTTAACTCATGCTTTCTTGCTTCTATAGCTGCAGCATACTCTTCTCCTTTAAATTCTACGAATTCATGCAGGCTTTCTATATTCTCCTTCCTTTGCCTGATAAATAATTCGTATTTTGCCATACATTTTGCCAGTTCGTCGGAAATGCTTCTAAGATTTTCATTACACTTATTTCTTTTTATCTCCGCTTTTTTTATGTCATCACGACTTACATCTGACTCTTCATTTCCACTATATATGTGAGGATGCTCAATACTTCCGCAAAGTGGGCAGGGTTTGCCCTCCTCTATCTCTTTTGCCAGAACTCCAAGATGTCCCTCGATATATATTTCATTCAGTCTTCTGTATGAATCATCCTGTTTTTCAAATTCTTTTTTGGCCATGGCAAGTCTGTTCTTCAAATCAGTAAGAGAGTCGTTTAATGACATCATTTCCTGCTCAAGTTCATGAATATTATCACATTTTCTTACTGCTTCCATGAAATAATTCAGATCACCCGTGCATTTTTCCATTTTTATTCTTGCATCTGAATACTCTTCAATGATTTTGTTTAATTTTTCAAGAGATGCCCTTTCCTTTTTTATATCTTCATCCACTCTGTCCGAATCTGTTTTCTTTCTTTCAAGTTTATCACAAATATGTCCGTATTCTTTTTCTTTCTCTTTTATCTTTTCAAACGTTTTTAACGCCTCATCTACCTTTGATTTTATGGATATATATTTCTCCTTCTCTCTGTCAAAGTTTTTTTTCTTTTCCTCATTTTCAATTCTTAATTTTTCTTCAGTTTCTTTTGCCTCCGGAATCTCATTCATCATCTTGCGTATCTCATCCTCTGTTTTTTTTAACAGTGCCTGATTTTCTGCAAAACCGTCATAGAAAGCTTTAACTTCATACGCCCTTTCAAGAACAGACTTAAGCTCTCTGTCTTTTTTTATTTTTTCTTCTTTTTCACTATATTGATTCAGGATATCCTGTGCAGTTCTCAGTGATTCAAAACCGGCTTTTAATGCCTGAGCCTTTGCATACTCATCATTTATTTTTTTCAACCTTTCTTTTCCGGCATCAAGTTCTTTTTTACATTCTTTCCGGTCGGTATCATTGCTATCGCACCATTTTTCCAAAACCTTCAGATAATCCTTTAAATTCGTTATGTTTTCTTTCATCAAAAGACCGTGCAGTTCCATAAATTCTTCATGATACTCAAAGTTATTTGAAGGCTCCGGAACAATTACTCTTGATATCTCTGACTGGCACATTGTCTTTATCTTTGCGAGCTCAATTTCCTTTTCTTTTTTTCTCGATTCAAGTATTCTTGTTATTTTTTCATAGATTTCCGTAGAAAATAACTTTCTGAAAATCTCTTTTTTGGTGTCAGTTGTTGCCCTTAAAACTTCCATGAATTCTCCCTGTGCAATCATAGCAACCTGCATGAACTGTTCCCTGCTTAAACCCACTATTTCTTCTATCTTTTCATCCACATTTCTTTCTGTGTAAGCACTCCCGTCAGGAAGGAGCAATTCTGTGTATCCATTTTCTACTATAAAATCGTTACTTCCTTTTTTCACCTTCTTTGGACGCATATGTTTTGGAACTCTGACCACCGTGTATACTTGTGAACTATCCCCTTTCTTCTCCTCGAAGGCGAACCTGACCATAGGCTTGTCCTGAATAGAAACAAACTGACTCTGCAACAGTAATCCCTTTTTTTCATTTTTCACAGAGCTTGCCTGACCATATAATGCAAACACAATCGCATCGAAAATTGTTGTCTTACCCGATCCTGTTTCTCCCGATATTAGGAACAGATTCTGTGAAATATTCGTAAAATCAATTTTTGTCCTCTTTCCATATGAACCAAATGCTGTCATTTCTATATATAACGGTCTCATTTATTACACTCCCTTCGCTTCATTTACAACACTTTCCATCAATTTTCTGTCCTCTTCATCCATATCCGGGAAAAACCGGCATATCAGTTCTAACGGGTCTTTATAATCGTACTGTTCAATATCGATTTCATAGTCTATATTTTCAATTGTTTTTCTTCTTATCTCTAAAAGATTTTTAAAACATTCCGACAACGTTTCGTTTAAGTCAATCACTTCCAAGTCCCGGGTATCTGTAAGATATACTGATACATAGTCATCTGTTTTTTCTTTTATGACTTCTTCGTATGTTCCCTTGATTACACGTACTTTTCTTAAAGGGTTTAAAATCTTCTCCCTGATATTAAGATTTCCTTTTTCCCCGAGTTCTGCTATTATTATACCTTTTTTTTGTCCGGCTTCGCTCACTGAATATGCCATAGGCGTTCCGGAATATCTTATATAATCACATCCGGCCTTCATTGGTTTATGAATATGCCCCAAAGCGGCGTAATCGAAATCTTTTATCCACCTGACATCCACTACATCAACATTTCCGACAGACTTTATTTCTGATTCTGCTCTTTCTATTTGATTTACGATATTATCATTTTCACTTAAAGGCAGATAAAACTGGTGGCTGATAAGAACATTTCTCTGCGAATAATCTATTTTTTCTCTTTCTATTATCCTTTTTATGCTTTCGTTGTAGGATAATGATGGTTCATTTTCATCCAGCTCAAACAATCCTCTTACCATCGACGGTTTTACAAATGGCAGAAGATAAAAGTTGACTATTCCATATTCATCCGATAGCGTTACTTTTTTTATGTACTCGTCCTGTTTACGTGGCGGAATTCCCACCATATGAACTCTTTGTTTTTCCAGTAACCAGCTAAAACATTCTATTCGTCCTGCACTGTCATGATTACCGCTGATAATCATTATGTGTGCATTCTCTGATGCATCATAAATATCTTTTAAAAACTCATTAAAAGTCTGTACCGCCTCAGCAGACGGTACAGACTTATCATATATATCACCGGCAATCATAATTACATCCGGCTGTTCCTCGTTTATTTCTTTTATTATCTCACCGAAAATATATTGCTGGTCTTCTTTTAAATCTCTGTTAAACAGCTTAATTCCTATGTGTAAATCTGAAATGTGTAACAGTTTCAATATTATAACCTCGCTTCTTTCAAAAAAACTTCCCTTACAGAAGCCATACCAACCTGTAAGAGAAGTTTTCAAATCACATTATACTATCTGACTATAAATGTCGCCTGTATTATAATTCTTAGAATACGAACCTGTACCTGTGTATGTATTCGCCTTCGATGCCTCACTCTGTGCATTATAATTTATAACTGATGCACTCGTTGAAACCTGATATCCAAAGGAACCGCTTCCGCTGAACAGTGAACTTACACTTGCCATATCAGAAGCTTTAAATTTGTCTTTATCAATTGAAAGCTTATTATCCTCTCCAATGGTTATACCAAACTTCGATAATACTCTTGAATTTGCTTTTGTTGAATTAATCATGGAATTTGCATTCCGCGCTATAAGCTTTGAATCTGCCTTCGACATACCGTCAATCAATCCATTATAATCTTTCACAAACTGATCAACTGCTTCATAAATCTTATCAGCATCATATGTTCCATCTTCTTTCTTTGAAAAAACAGAACCTTTACCTCTCTTAAGCAGATTCGATGCTGAATTCTTCAAAGTCTCTGCACTCTTTTTCACATCGGCAAGCTCTGATGTGGATGCTGCTGATGTAGCAGTTGACTGTTTTGCTGTAGTAGTCTTTGATGAAGAGCTTGTCTGCTCTTTAAGTTTTCTCCAGTCAAACGTATCGGTCTTTCTCTCAACCTTTGAAGAAGTCTTTGTGTCCGCTGACATATCTCCGTAATACTTTGTCAAAAGCCTCTTGTAATTGCCTGACCTTATACTGTTCAGTTCTGACAGACTGCCATATAATCCGCTTGTAAGGCTATTATCCCTGTTAAAACCTGAAAACAATGTTGATATTGAATTATTCATATTTCATCACTCCTCATTCCATTGAAAATATTCGATGACCTCCCTGTCAAAGAATTACGTGTATAGTTATTTATATTATACCATATCCGGACTATATGTAAATTATAAAATTATGATTTTAATCCATTTTTTTTAATATTTTCTTGTAAACCAGCACAAAACATACAGTTGAAATAGCACATGACATCAATTCAGCAACGGGGAAACACCACCAAATCAGGCTGAGCCCGCCTAATTTTGATAAAACATATGCAACCGGCAATAATACCACAAGCTGTCTTGCAACCGACACATAGAGGCTGTACATTGCCTTTCCGAGTGCCTGAAAAAATGACAGCGTTATAATACAATACCATGCCAATAAATAATGGAATGAAATCTTCCTTAACGCAGGAACACCTATTTTTAACATCTCTTTTGATGCTGAAAACAATCCGAGTAATGTATCAGGAATCAGCATAAATCCCAGAAATCCGATAAATGTCAGGATAAAAGCTATTATATAACCATATTTCAATGTGTTTAACATACGTTTTTTCTTTTTTGCACCATAATTGTAAGATATAATAGGTATCAGGCCGTTATTCAGTCCAAATACCGGCATAAAGAAAAAGCTCTGCAATTTAAAGTATACTCCAAATACAGCCGTTGCCGTAGAGTTAATCCCCATTAAGATAAGATTCATTCCCGTAGTCATTACAGAACCGATTGACTGCATTATAATGGACGGTACTGCTATCTTATAAATATCAGCAATAATTTTTCCGTTTGGACGGAATCCCTTAAATTCAAAATGAATATCATGATTCTTCTTTACGTTCCATATAATAGCAACCGTTGCTGCCACAATCTGACCCAGAATCGTTGCAAGTGCAGCACCTGCGATTCCCATTTTCGGGCATCCGAAATATCCAAAAATCATTATCGGGTCAAAAATCAGGTTGACAATTGCTCCGACCATCTGGGAAATCATTGTGAAAAATGTTCTTCCTGTTGCCTGCAATAGTCTCTCAAAAATAAATTGTGCAAATACTCCGAATGAACCAACCATGGCAATTGTCAAATACTGAACTCCAAGCTCCATGATATTCTCCTGTCCCGGATTAATCTGAAACTGATAAAACGGTCGGACCACCAGTAATCCCATAATCGCAACAAACAAATAACTTAAAATATATATAAAAATTCCGTTTGTCGCCACTGCATTTACACGCTTCTGATTTTTTTCACCAAGTGCTCTTGAAACAAGTGCATTAACACCAACACCCGTACCTGCCGCTATGGCAATCATGAATGTCTGAAGAGAAAATGCCAAAGATACCGCAGTTAATGCATCTTCTGAGATTTGTGATACAAATATACTGTCAACGATGTTATATAACGCCTGAACCAGCATTGATATCATCATCGGTAACGACATATTTAAAAGTAATTTCCCTTCGGGCATTACTCCCATTTTGTTTTCCTGTTCCATATATTTTTATCTCCTTCAATTTTTATTTCACATTAACACGTTTTTACAAACTGTCGCCCATTATATCATTTATAAAGAATAAATACAACAAAAACATGAAAAAAAAGCTGTCATGTCCGTAAACAAGGCAGCTTTTCTTAAATCTTATATTTATTAAATATTGTATCTGTTATCTTACAGGAGCAAGCATAACTCTTCCTGAACCACGATATACATTAACAAATCCTTCACCTGATGCAGCAGAACCTACTAAAGACTTTGTAGTCTTCTCCACAGTGAATTTCAATGTATTTGACCATGCAATCGCCATATTACCGTCAATCTTAAGCACGTCATCCTTTAAATCCACTACTATAAGCTCTTCTGCCGGAACAGGACTTTCTAATACAACTACACCTTCACCTGTAAGGTTCGTGTTAAATAATCCTTCCTGACCTAAAACTGCTGAAGACAATGTACTTCTCGCAGTAACGCTCATATTCACCGTATCTTCACATGCAAGGAATAATCCGTCTTCTATAACAAGATTTCCGTCCCAGTTGCTCAAATCTTCAAGGATAATATATTTGTAAGTAGGCTCTAAAACTAATAAACCATTTCCTGAATACTTAGGCTTAATAGCTGATTCGCCTGTTACTTTACTTCCGACTACCTTCTTAAAAAGATCACCGGCACCTTTAATATTAGTTGCAGCATCAACTCCACCAATCATTAATTGCATAGCACCTGACTGTATAATTACAGCTGAATCTTCTAACTTTGCAATCACCTGACGTTTTCTTACATTCATCTGTCCTGCAAAATATTCTGTCACAGCAGATTCTCTTGTTACCGAAACATCTCTGTCATACTCAAGTACTGAAAAACATCCTTTAGTTGCTACGATGCTGTGCACATCAGTTTTGTCAAATAAATTTGTCTGTATCATTGGTAAAACCTCCTAGTTTTTTTGCACTCCAATTATATAATAATTTTAGTTTTTTTTCAACCCGAACATAAGCCTTTTAGAACGATACTCTTATGCAATCGACCAGTTTTGCCCTTCTGTCTGCAAACGTACCATATCTGCAAAAACGCCACCCTGCTCCATAAGCTGTGCCGGCGAACCCTGTTCAGTCACACCGCCATCCGACAGAACAACAATCTTGTCAGCTCCCGCTACTGTCCTCATTCGATGTGCTATAACCATTACGGTCTTATCTTTAATCAGGCGTGACAAAGCCTCCTGTACCTTAGTCTCATTTTCAACATCTAAAGAAGCCGTTGCTTCATCGAGAAGTATAATCGGAGCATCCTTTAAAAATGCTCTCGCTATTGAGATACGCTGTCGCTCTCCTCCGGACAGTTCACTTCCATTTTCACCAATAACAGTATCGTATCCATTTGGAAGAGCCTGCACAAATTCATCGCAGTTAGCGAGTCTTGCTGCTTTTAATACTTCCTCATCTGTAGCATCCTTTTTTCCAACGCGGATATTCTCCATAACAGTATTGTTAAAAAGTGTAACATCCTGAAAAACAATAGAGAACGAGCCGAGCAATGTTTCCGGATCAACCGTCTTTACATCCACTCCGCCAACCGTAGCTTTCCCGCTGTCAACATCCCAAAATCTTGCAGCGAGTCTGCTTACGGTCGTTTTTCCACCACCGGAAGGTCCAACCAATGCCGTAACCTCACCCTGCTTTGCCGTAAATGATACATCAGAAAGAACCATTTTCTCATCCTCATATGAAAATCCCGCATGGTCAAACACAATATCATAGCCCTTTGGCGAAAAATCTGAAGAGCCACTCTGCTCTTTAGCATTATTAATCTCATTCATTCTATCAACATTAACCTGTACAGCGTTTATAGCCGCCAAGTTTATAAGTGTACTGCTCATCGGTTCATAGAGCCTTGATGCTACCAATAAAAAGCAGAAGAACTGCATAAGTGTAAGCTGCCCGTCTATCAGCATCGTACCTCCGACGAGTGCAACTGTACCAATGCCAAACTTAAGAAGCATCTGTGCTGACACCACAAATATTGCAGTTCCAAGCTCATTGCCTATAGCTCTCTTTTCAAGCAGGTCAATTTTATTGCACAACATGTTTAAGTACTCATTTTCCGCATTATTACTCTTTAAATCACGAGATGTTTCAATAAATTCCTGTACCCCAAAAGCCAAATCAATCTGTGCTGCTTTCTGTTTGAGGGTAAAATGATTCTGCACACGCTTAGATGTAAATACAATAACAAACGCAATCGGTATTGGCCAAATAGCAGCCAGCGCCATATGCCACTCAAAGAAGAACAATCCTATACCAATAATAAATGTAGAAACTAAGCTTCCATAGTACTGTGGTATCATATGAGAACCCGCATGCTCCAAAACTTCAGCGTCAGACATAATTGTACTTGTAAGATCTGCAAGATCTCTCTTGGCAAAGAAGGAAAGCGGGAGCTTCCTTAACTTCTCTGCAAGATTAATCCTTCTCGCAGCCGATTCCTTATATGTAGCCTTATAGGCCGTGTTATATTGCAAAATACCCGTAATAACGATAAGCACAAGACAAATTATGATACCTGTGATATATGTCAGGGTATGGCTCTGAAGATTTACACCGCTAATATAATCATCAGTAAACAGATACAAAAGTGTAACCGGAAACATCAATGCCATATTCTGTAAAGCTGCAGAAACAATGCCCATAATCATTTCCTTTGCACCCTGATCTGACAGCGCAAATTTTTTCTTAAAATATTCTATCATACCTTTTCACCCACTTTCCAAGAAATTGCACTCTGATATTCTTTCCACATTGTGCTGTATAATCCATTATTTTTAAGTAATTCATCATGTTTTCCTTTCTCCACGACTTCACCCTTGTCAAGTACATAGATTTTATCAGCATTGCGAATAGTTGAAAGTCTGTGTGCTATCATGATAACTGTACTATTTTTTGCAAGCTCCATAAATGCTTTCTGAACCAGAGCTTCATTCTCAGGATCTGCGAATGCCGTAGCTTCATCAAGTATGACAACCGGGGTATCCTTAAGAATGGTTCTTGCTATAGCTATACGCTGCTGTTCCCCGCCCGAAAGATATGTGCCTTCAGAACCAAGTACTGTGTCAATTCCCTGTGGAAGCCTTTTTATAATGTCATCGCACTGTGCGGCATGTAATGCCCGCTTAAGTTCCTCTTCTGTAGCGTCAGGCTTTGCAATACGAAGATTTTCTGCAATAGAACACTTTAAAAGCTTACTGTCCTGAAACACATAGGAAACCGTGTTCATCAAATCATCCTTGCCGATATTTCTGACATCTACTCCGCCAATACTTACGCTTCCTTCCTGTGCGTCAAAGAATCTTGAAATCAATCCCGCTGCTGTAGTCTTACCACTTCCTGAAGGACCCACCAAAGCTACAATTTGGTCTTTATTCGCTGACAATGACAGATTTTTGACAGCCGGTTTTGCATCCTCATTGTATCTGTAAGTTACATTATTAATTTCTACAAATGCACCTGTCGGTATCTTCTTCTCATCCGGCTCAGCAAGTGGCTCAATGTCCAAAATTGAGTTGACTCTTGCAATGGCGTCATCAATTTTCATACTGTTTTCCGACATAAACATTACACGTGTCATCGTGGTAGTGATAATCGGTGTAAATATCACATAGAATAGAAAATTAACAAGTATATCCTCTGTTGCAGCACCACCTCTTGTAAGAAACAAGGTAAAACCAATGAGAAAGGCAAATGCCGAATTTATGAACATTGTAAACAATACCATAGAACTTCGACACTCAAAAGTATATTTCAGACAGAATTTTCCGTAATCATCAATAGACTTCTTAAACGTATGGAAAGAGAATACCGTCTGTCCAAAAGTCTTAACCACCGGAATGCCCCGCACGTACTCCACTGCTTCATTGCTCATATTTTCCAGGGCATTCTGGTAGTGACGCATATCTTCAACCATTTGCGGTCCCATCATACGAAACATCATGGCAAACGCCAGAATGATAGGAACTATACATGCAATACCAAAACGCCAGTCATAGATAAACAGCATAACCATCATGGCCAAAGGTGTTACAATAGCCTGTGCCATATCCGGAAGATTGTGAGCCAGCAGTGTCTCTGTTGATGATGTTGCCTCAGTAACAGTACGTCTAACCTTACCTGAGCCCATCTCGTCTGCAAATCCTATAGGCAGCTTTGCAATATGACGTAATAATTCTTTCTTCATGTTCCCGGCAACACGAAATGCTGAAACATGCGAACACATCAGTGCCCCGAAATATATCAGCATATAAAGTAACGAAAAAATAACCGCCATCCAGCCATTATGTTTAATATTTGTCGCTGCTTCAAAGTTAGGGGCAACTTCTATCACTTCCTTAATAATACGCCACAAATAAACAAACGGCATTAGCGCAAGTACTCCGGTTGCAGAGGCTAACACAAGTGACAAATACGTCAGCACCTTGTGTCCTCCCGCGTAGCCCATCAGCACAGAAAACGCTGATGGCTTTTTTTGTTCTTTCATGAAAACAACTCCTTTTTTTTAATAGTTAGGTATTACTAACCTCAATAATTGATTAATATAAAACAACGAACAGTATTTGTCAAGTATATTTCCTGTTGACGAACTAAATAATTATCTTTATGATAGATGTGATTTTAAATTTACATGAGAAGGATGTGCTGTTTCCATGACAAAAGTTGATTTAATTACCGGATTTTTAGGCTCAGGTAAGACAACATTTATAAAATATTACGCAAATTATCTTCTAGATAAGGGCGAAAAAATATGTGTTCTTGAAAATGACTATGGTGCAATAAATGTCGATACTATGATATTAGCGGACTTAAAAAATGATAATTGTGATATTGAGATGGTTGCGGGCGGATGTGATTACGACTGCCATCGCAGAAGATTTAAGACAAAATTAATTACTATCGCCATGCTTGGATACTCGAGGGTTTTGATTGAACCATCAGGTATTTTTGATGTCGATGAATTTTTCGATATACTACACGAATCGCCGTTGGATTCCATGTATAATATTGAAAATGTTATAACCATTGTAAATAGTGAACTCAACAATGATTTATCGCACGAGGCAAACTATCTCCTTGCAAGTCAGGCAGCAAATGCCGGCTGTATTGTTTTTAGCCATATAGACAATCCTGATGCCGAAAAACAATCTTTTCTGCTCAGCCGTATTAACGACGCACTTAAGACGATAA
Organism: uncultured Lachnospiraceae bacterium; assembly: GCA_902786515.1. GTDB lineage: Bacteria > Bacillota > Clostridia > Lachnospirales > Lachnospiraceae > UBA2821. The sequence goes on from CADADA010000026.1 coordinate 14,601, forward strand.
AATGCGACCGTATATTTAACGATGGTAATACTTTTGCCGTAAATTGGAAAGATTTTACTCTATCTGATTTTGAAAAATTAAGTCATTCCGGTTACAGTACTCAATCATTTGAAAAGAATTTCTCAATTGAACAGAATGGTTTTGAATCTCTGTTCTTTATGCATATTCACATGGATATAAATACTCTTAAGAGTAAAATCCGGGAACTTTTTCATGATGAATCTGCAGGTACAATTGTGAGGGTCAAAGGATTTATCATGTCTGATACTGACAATGGGTGGATTGAAATTAATGCTACAGAAAAAGCAATCAATACAAATCAGATCAAAAACGGTCAGGAAGTATTAATTGTAATTGGTGAACATTTAAACCGTGAAAAAATAGATTCCTACTTCCAGTCAAAGTATTCTTCCTGTCGCCGGGAATAAATATATTTAAAATGCGCCTTCCAAAACATCTCTTTTGAAAGGCGCTTCAATTATTATTCTTTCATCTTTTCTATCTCTTTTTGTGCCACATCATCCGGTGCCTGTTCATATCCTGAAAACTCATATGAAAATACTCCACTTCCCCTTGTCAGAGAATGAAGCTTAGTATCATATTCGTACAACTCCATATACGGAATATCTGCTACAATCTCCTGATACTCTTCATCAATCATATCCATACCAAGAACTTTTGCACGTCGTTTATTCAAATCACCCATAACATCTCCGGTATATTGGCCCGGTACAACTATCCTGATAGATGCAATCGGTTCAAGAAGAACCGGTTTCGCATCCATAAATCCTTTCTTAAATGCCTGCTCAGTTGCTACCTTAAAAGCAAGCTCAGATGAATCTACGGAATGATAACTTCCATCATATAGCACCACCTTTACTCCGGTAACCGGATATTTTGCCAATGGACCGCTCTTTACAGATTCTGCAACTCCTTTTTCTACTGCCGGAAAATAATTCTTCGGTACAGCCCCTCCTACTACAGTCTGCTCAAAAATATAAGGTGTGTCCATATCACCTGAAGGCTCAATGGTGATTTTCACATGTCCGTACTGACCGTGTCCACCTGACTGCTTTTTGTATTTATATTCCGTATCTGTTTTTTTACGGATAGTTTCCTTAAATGCTATTCTAGGACGCATCAATTCTATTTCCACTTTATACTTATCCAGTAAAATGCTCTGAACTGTCTCTAAATGCTGTCCGCTGATTCCATACAAAAGTGTCTGATGATTATCACTGTCATTTACAGTCTTTATAGTTAAATCTTCCATCATAACCTTTGATAGTGCCTGTGATATTTTATCTTCATCACCCTTATTCTTCGCTTTGTACTGCCTGTATACATATGGTTTTGAAATCGATGCCCTCAAATATGTCACTGGATTTTTTCTGGTAGAAAGAGAATCCGTGGTCAGACTTGCCGTCATTTTTGCAAGTGCCCCAATATCTCCTGCATGCAGTTCTTTTACTTCTTCTGCCTTTCCACCACAGATAACATACAGCTTACCTAATTTTTCGTCTATATCACGGTGATAATTATACAATATATCATCCGGTTTCAGCACTCCTGAATTAACCTTTATAAGTGAATATTTGCCTATGTAAGGGTCAGCAATAGTTTTAAAAATATAGGCTGATTTTGGCTTTGAAAAATCATAATCCGCCTCAAAAACCTCGTTATTCACCGTATTGATTCCGGCACATTTGCACCTGTCAGGTCCCGGGAAATATTTAACTATGTCCGCCATGAGTGTATACATTCCTCTTGCCTGTATGTTTGATCCCATAAGTACCGGCACAATAGAACCGTCAAACACTCCGACTCTTAATGCCTGCCTAATCTCATCATCCGAGAACTCATCACCTTCAAAGAATCGTTCCATAAATTCCTCACTTGTCTCTGCAACTGCTTCCATCAATACATCTCTGCAGATTGACAGATTCTCAAATGAATAATCAGGCACGTCAAATTTATCCACGGTTCCCTTATCATTCCATCTCTTTGCTTTTTGCTGAATCACGTTTACATAACCGACAAATTGGCCGTTTTCACGAATCGGCAGATGAAACGGTGCGATTCTTCTTCCATACATCTCCTGTAAATTCTGAACAATTTCCCTGAAGCTCGCTTTATCATCATCCATATCCGTTACGAAAAACATTCTAGGAAGCTTTTTCTTCTCACATATTTCCCATGCACGTTTTGTTCCTGCTTCAATACCAGTCTTTCCTGAAATGACAATGACTGCCGCATCAGCAGCAGATACTGCTTCCTCTGTCTCTCCCACAAAATCAAAGCTTCCCGGCGTGTCAAGAATATTAATCTTATACTCTTCCCATGGAATTGGAATAATAGAAGTTTTCATAGATATTTTCATCTTTATCTCTTCTTTGTCACAATCACTAATCGTATTTCCATTTTCCACGTTTCCCATACGATTAGTCACCCCTGCCAGATAAGCCATTGCCTCTGCCAGCGAGGTTTTTCCACTTCCTCCATGCCCCAAAAGCACAACATTACGGATTTTATCCGTCGTAAATACCTTCATACTCATTTCCTCCTTCCAATGAAACCCATATACATTTTATTGAAAATGGTTATCTTTGATATTATTCTATTATTATAACATCAAATACCCCGATAGAACAATATTAAGTTGTGCTTATTATGAATTATTTTGTTAATTTATAATACGTTTAAGAGTTTCCACCGTATATCTCATTTCATCCTTTGTATGATTTGTTGAAAGGAAGAATCTTAACCTCGCTTCTTTTTCAGGTACAGCCGGATATATTATCGGCATTACATTTATACCGTTTTCATATAGCTTGTCCGACACTTCCATGCATTTTTTTGAATCTCCCAATATACATGGTACAATTGCCGTTCCCACTGCCAGACCGGTGTCAAATCCTGCTTCTTTCATCAAACTGAGGAAGTACTCACTATTCTCTTTAAGACGTTCAACTAAATCTTTTGATTTTTCCAATTTAATCAAAGCCTGTAATGCTGCCGCTGCATTTGCCGGTGAAATACCCACGCTGAACATAAAACCGTCAGATGAATATTTTAATAACTCCACCAAAGCTTTACTGCCTGAAATGTTTCCACCGAAGCTTGCCAATGATTTACTCATTGTTCCCATCCACAAATCCACGTCTTTCCGGTCAACATTATAATAGCTTCCTACTCCTCTTCCCTGTTCTCCAATAGTTCCTAATGAATGGGCTTCATCTATCATAAGAAGCGCACCATATTTCTTTTTTAACTGAATCAGCTTAGGTAAATCACAAATATCTCCATCCATACTGTAAATTCCTTCAGCAACTATAAGAACTCTTCTATACGTTTTTCTGAGTTTTTTCAGCGAACTCTCAAGCGAAACCATATCATTATGCTTAAATGCTATGCGTTTTGCACCTGATAAAACACATCCCGTAATAATACTATTGTGTGACAATGCATCATGTAAAATTAAATCTTCCGAAGACACGATAGTGCTTATCGCACTGACATTCGTTGTATAACCTCCAATGTATACAATCGTGTCTTCTGTTCCCAAAAATGATGTTATTTTTTCCTCTAACTCTCTGTGCAAACTTATTTCTCCTGAAATCATACGACTTCCTGAAACAGAAGTTCCATACTTTTTCATCGCTTCCACGCTTGCATTTATAATGTCCGGATCACCATTTAATCCAACATAATTATAGGTAGAGTAGTTTATCTTTTCCCCTTCATCAGTCATAATCACATCTTTTGGTATACCATAATTCACCTTATAATATGGATTATGCTCTATCTCAGACATTCTGGCCTTTAATTGCTTTACTTCATCAAAATCTTCTATTTTACTTTCTATATTTACATCACTGTCAAATTCATCTTCGTATTCATCTGCCTGGACCACTACGCCTGCTTTTTCTATAGCATCACATAAATCTTTTATACTTGCATCATCTTCGCAGCCCACAGCTATTATCTTTGCAGCCTTATCTCCTTCAAGTTCCAGCTTTGCCGTAAGCTCATCCGCTAATTGTATCATCATTATAGAATCTATGCCTAAATCATCCTGTAATTTATCTTCCGGTTTTAAATCGGACATCGAATATGCTGTGACATTTGATAATGCATTATAGACCATCTGTCTTATATTGTTGCCGTTAGCGGCTTCTTTTTGTTCGATATCATGCCAGTACACTTCATCGGCCTGACAAACATAATTTAACCCCGATATATCCTTTTTCTCACATTCTGAAACAATCATGTGACAATTTGTGCCACCAAATCCAAACGAACTTATTCCCACGTTTTTTACGGTTTTATTCATACTCTCTGAAGCTATTCTTATTTTACTTTCATCTATTTCTATATAAGGATTTATTTTTGTAAAATTCAATATAGCAGGAATCTCATCATTATTTAATATTAATACTGCTTTTATCAGACTTGCAATACCTGCTGCTGCCTCTAAATGCCCTATATTTGTCTTAACAGAACCTACATAACAGACATCTGATGCTGTTCTTTCTTTCATAATCGAATTTAATGTATTAAATTCTATAGGGTCGCCAAGCTTTGTTCCTGTTCCATGACTCTCAATGTAATCTATTTCATTTACAGAAAGCTTTGCGTTTTTCAAGGCTTTTTCAATCACCTTTTTTTGCGATCTTCCGTTTGGTGCTGTAAGTCCGTTGCTCTTTCCGTCCTGATTTATCGCTGAACCTTTTATCACTGCATAAATATTATCCCCATCCCTGACCGCATCTTTTAATCTTTTTAATAATACTAATCCTACTCCTTCGCCTCTCACATATCCATTCGCTGATTCATCAAATGTTTTACATTTTGAATCCGGTGAGAGCATTTTAGCATCAAAAAACACTTCAGATGTTTTAGGGTTTAAGATTATGTTCACTCCTCCACACACAGCCATGTTACATTCATTATTCCTTATTGCCTGAGCTGCCATATGCACTGAAACCAGCGAAGATGAGCACGCAGTATCCACTGACATACTTGGACCCTCTAAGTTATATAAGTATGATATACGGTTTGCTGCAATCGAAAACGCATTTCCTGTACTGTCATAAATACTATCCAAATCATCCGTACGTGTTAATGCATAATCACAATTCGATATTCCTATAAAAACACCCGTGTCAGTTCCTGATATTTTTTCTTTTGAATATGATGCATTTACAAGCAGCTCATCCATTGTGCGCAGCAGTAACTTCTGCTGTGGGTCCATTTTCTTTATCTCGACCGGAGCCAGCCCAAATTTTTTAGCGTTAATATTTGCGATATTACGCAAATATCCGCCCTTATATTTTTTTAACTCATCATCTTTTTGATGCCTTAATCTTTCTTCATCGATTTTACATATACAATTCTTCTCTGAAATCATGTTTTTCCAGTACTGTACCGGTGTATCTGCACCGCCCGGAAAATGGCATGCCATTGAAATAATGGCTATGTCTTCATTTTCAGCAGAATCTTCCGGCTCATTTTTACCTGCTTCATGCGTTGTATTTATATTACTTGCAATATAATCTGCAAGATTTTTTAATGTAGGATAATTCCAGATAACATCCATTGTAACTGAAAATCCAAATTCTAATTCAAGCTCACCAAAAAGCATCTCTGTCTTTAAAGAATCAATTCCAAGCTCCGTAAATGGTTTGTCAATGTCGGATTCGTCTATTTTTTCTTCATTTATTCTTTCTACTATAAGAATCAGCTTCTGTAAAATGCCCCCCACACTATAAGTACCATCTATATCGCTTTGTTCATATTTATGTGACAGTTTATAATACTGTATTTTCCCGCTTGCAGTCCGCGGAAGAGCCGGCACAAACACAACTTCATCTACCTGAACGTGAAATGTATTTATAACGCTGCTTTTAATCTTTTTTGCAATCTCTATATCCATTTTTTCATCTGATTCAACAGCCACGTATAAATGTTCTTTATCATTTTTTTGTACTTTAAAAGCAGCGATTACATAGTTTCGCAAACTCTCAACTTTTGAATATATTACACTTTCTATATCGCTTGCAAAAAAATTCTTTCCGTTAATGATTATGATTTCTTTTTTTCTGCCTGTTACATAAAGTTCATTTCCCGATATAAATCCAATATCCCCTGTTTGTAATTTACCGTCAATTATAGTTGCATTCGTTGCAGATTCATTTTTATAGTAACCCGCTGAAATATTCTCTCCCTCTACTATGATATTTCCAATTATATTTTCGTCTAAAACATTTCCATCATCATCGCATATAAAAACGTTGTTACAACTTAATTTTTTTCCACAACTTACAACTGATTTTTCATTATCATTAACTTTTTCAGTTACCAGCTGTCCAATCATGACATCATTATATATTTTCTTATCTGCGTTTATATCGATTTTGTATATCGTTACCGCTGCTGTCGCCTCCGCAAGACCATATGCAGCAAATATTGTATCATCTTTCAATCCGTTTCCGCTAAGCGTTTTTATAAACTTTCTGCATGTATTTCCTGATATTCCTTCTCCCGCTGTCGCTATTACACGCATAGTACTCAAATCTATGTTTTCATTCTTTTTATAATACTTCACTATGAGATTCATCGCAAAATTCGGAAGGCTGCACAGGGTAACACCATATTTTGATACTATTTCGCACCATATCGCAGGATTACGCAAAAAATTGGTTGGAGCCATCAGAATCTGATTTGCTCTTGCAAGCAGACTCGACATGTGTGTAGCAAGCAACCCGAAATCGTGTGAAAGTGGCAGCCAGTTATACACCATATCATCATTTTTTAAGCCTACAGCAATGCTGATATCTGTTATATTGGATATTATATTTTTGTGACTAAGCATTACCCCTTTAGGAGTGCCTGTAGAACCTGAAGAGAATTGGAGCATAGCAGTTTTATCATCATCCGTGTCATCTGTCTCTGTATCAAACTTATGAACCTCTTTATCGCATGTTACTGCAAGATTTTTCACATACGATATTTTGTTTTTCATCACTTCATGCAGTGGCTCATCGCAAATCATATATGATATATCAAAGCTTTTGCACAAATTATCTATATTTTTGATATGAACCGGCATGTCAGCAGATATCGGAAACATCGCCGGAACAGAACCGTTTAACACATTTCCCCAGAACGCAATTAATGTGTTTAAAGGATTTACGGTTTGTAACAGGACTATTTCACCCGCTTTTACATTATTTTTTTCTAACTCATTTTTATAATTATTTGCAATGATAAATAATTCGTGGTACGTTATGTCCATCTTCGAATCGTACATATGTAATATTGATTCCCGGTTATTTTCAGTAGCGTCTTTAAATATGTTTTTTTAATTCATTTTTTCTCCTCGCTTTTATCATTTGACTATTTTACTTATCACATCACTAATATCTTCTTTTTCACATAAAAACAAATGCCCACCTTCTATGTAATGAATATTTACTGTACTATTTGTTATATTTGACCACTTATCAGTTTCTTAAGTATTTTTGATAATATTTTGATGTAATTATGCTCCTGATTGCTTCACTTGAGTTTTCTATCATTGATACTTCCAGTCTTTCTATATTGCAAAATGGATTGCATGCCGCATATATATTGTGTCCGGGTAATTTTTCATTTCTCTCTCTCAACGCATGGCACACATCCTGTACCAGATATGCTCCCATACTGTTTCCTAATAAAACATACTCTTCGTTATCTTTAACTTCATTTTTTATGTATGCGTATATGTCTTCTGTCATTTGCTGCCACGTATCGTACAATTTTTCTTCAGCTCTCTTTCCATGACCGCTGTATTCAAATACACTTACTTCATGATATTTTCTTAGTTCTTTTTTTAAGCGGTTATACGCCATGGCAGTTCCCCCGGCGTGGGGGATTATTATTATTTTAATTGTTTTCTCCATTATCTCTCCTGTCTTTATTACAACAATTCTGTCATGTAAATTGGTAAATAGAATACCTCTCCATCGTCCTTCAGATCGCCCGTGTGAATCACATATGGAATATGTGTCTGATTGGCATATTTCCTGCGGAATTTATTAAGCGATGTCAACGTATAGTTTTTTCCTGATTTAACCTCAATCGGAGAAATATTATGACGATTGCTTATTTTGCTTTTTGCTATCAAAAAGTCAATCTCCATCCTGTTATCCTTGTCATTTCTGTCGGAATTTGCGTAAAAATACAACTTGTGTCCACCTACTATAAGCATCTGTGATACTATGTTTTCCACAACCATACCCATATTAACTTCCAACTTATCCAACAACAACTTCTTGTATATTTCACCACTTACTATACCATTTTCATCAAATGCGTGACTAATAAGAAGGCCTGTGTCACCCATGTAACATTTTAGCAGAGTACGATCCCGGTTAAGTTTTAGTCCTATATTTGGTTCTGTGGAATTATAACAGTTATTTACTATCATTGCATCTGACAACCAAAACATAGCATCTTTATATTCGCTAAAACGCGCACCCTTTTCAATCGAAGATAGTTTAAAATGACAGTTCTGATTTTTTAGCTGTGAAGGAAGTTCCTCAAATATGGCTTCAATCTTCATCGCATCGTTACCTGCATGCTTGCGGATATCATCACGATACAGATTCAAAATTCTACGTTTTTCTCTATCTGTCTTTTCAAAATCATGGCTTTTTGCAAACTCTTTTACCGCCTGTGGCATGCCACCTACTATCATATATTGTCTGAATAAATCCATCGCCTTTCGATGCAGAGCTTGCCCTAGAGGTTTTTTCTTTTCATAACAATTTCTGATTAACGTATACATAGTTTCGTCTCCAATTGCCCAAAGGAACTCCTCAAAGTCCATAGGAAACATATCAAGCTTATCTTCCTCAGATGGAATAAGTATTCCCTCAACATTTTTTCGAATTGATATAAGAGAACCCGTTTCGATGTAATCATATCTGCCATCAGCGACAAGATATTTGATAGCACTTCGTGCTCGCGGAAACATCTGTACCTCATCAAGTATAATAACTGATTCACGTTTGTACAGCTTGGTATTGAAAAGTGTTGAAAGTTTCAAAAAAAAAGTATCCAAATCACTCAAATCATGCATAAACATATCTCTGACCTGCTCATCTACAAGGTTGAAATCTATCAGAATATAACTTTTGTACTCCTGCTTTGCAAACTCTTCTACGATATAACTCTTACCAACACGCCTTGCTCCCCGTACAAGTAATGCACTTTCTCCGCATGATGTATTTTTCCATGTTTTCAGTTCGTTAAAGGCTTTTCTCTTCATTTTATTCCCACCAATCATTTTACGGTAGTGTCTAGTTTAGTACCTTATTTTTCTCTTAGTATAACACAAATCAAGAAAAATATCCAAAGCAATTTAACACAAATCAAGTTTTTTATTCCGTTGATTATTACACAAATCAAGTTTTTTATTCCGCTGATTATTACACAAATCAAACTTTTTATCCTTTTGATAAAGGGTCAAGTCCGTAATCAAAAAGTACTATATCTATCTTTATAACATTGTAATCTTCGTGTTCTATAAAATATTCCACCACTGCATCTGTCTGTGAAATCGGCGATAAAGCATAACCTGCAAGCTGCAGAAAATCTATCGTTTCGTCCAAATTCAAATGCAGTCCTACAGCAATTGCCAATATTTTATTTTTTGAAGGTTTAACCTGATCTTTTAAAAGTTTGCTAAAATATTGTTTTGAAATGTTGGCTGCAGCATAGACCTCAGAGTTTTTAAGTCCTTTTTTATTTATCAGCTGCGTAATATGCTTTGCTAAGGATTCTTTATAGATTCCCTGTAATCTGCTTTCAAGAGATATATTTTTTTCTGCATAAGCACCTTGTATTACTTCTTGATTTACGGGAGCGGGAGCGGCATCAGATTTATTTCGTAATTTTGCTCCTCCTAAAAATGCACCTGCTAAAGCCGCAGAAAAACGCCCCGGTTTGTTTGTACTTAATTCTTCATCGCAGTACTCTGCCTCAAGAGCTTTGCCCACATAACGGCTATCTATAAAACTTTCAACTGTCTCATAGATTTCACCTGAAATCTTATAAGCATATTCTGTAAAAACTACAAGCGTGATTTCCATTTCGTGATTCTCTAAAAATTCCCTGAATGAATCAACTGCTATCGTTAATCCAAGTTCCTTGGGAAATCCATAAGTTCCGGTAGCCATCAAAGGAAAAGCAATAGACTCGCATTTATGCTCATACGCAAGTTTAAGTGAATTGTCATAGCATTGACGTAATATCTCGGTTTCACCATGATTGCCATCCTGCCACCAGGGACCTGAAGAATGAATAACGTATTTTGCAGGCAGCTTAAATGCGGGCGAAATTGCTACTTCGCCCGGAGCAAGTCCGCCTATTTTTTCTCTTGCTTTAAGCAGGTCTGCCGAACCTGCGGCTTCATATATGGCACGCTCTACGCCGTCACCTATTAAAACCTCCGGATTCGCTGTATTGACGATAGCGTCAGCTTTTACTCTTGTGATATCATTTCTGATTATTTGAAATGGCATATGTACCTCTCCATTCTGATTTTGTTATTATGATTATTTTCCACCCTGCTCCACCTTTTTGATATCATCATCCGATGCATCTTTTAGCGAATATGTATCAAATACAGGTTCTGTTGGAAGCTGCAGCTCTATGCGACTGATTTTATCGAGCTTTGCTACTCCCTTCTCCATTTCCATTTCAAACACATGGCCCCCTTTTGTCCTGTCCTCTGAAATAAAATGAAGGTGCCATCCTGCTGCATTAATTCCATCCATATAATCCGGATAATAAACACAAATCAAAGAACCTTTTACCGAATCAAAAACAAATGCTTTCTGGGTTTGTGAAAGCATATCCTTTAAAGAAATATGGATTGCATGATAAGCTGATTCAGAACGGGCATCAACTTTTTTAAATACTCCATCGATTTGAACCATGTGCATACTGTTTAGTCCAAAATCTTCTTCAATTTTGTTGTTTAATACACTTTTTAGTGATGCAATATCTTTGATTTCTCCCAGTTCAAATTGTTTACTTCCTGAAAAATTACAAATAGAAGCAAATGGCACTCCCATATCTGGTTCTGCAACTTCTACATCACCATCTTCTTTAGCACGATAACAATGTCCACCTACTACAATCATTTCACCATTTACACCTGTAAATGTTCCCAACCCGGTATCACCATGTTTCATTAATTCCTGTACATCAACAACAGAACGGGTATGCCCCATTGCCAATGCCTGAAGTGTAGATACCTGATACATTTTTACATTATCCATATCCTTCTCCAATCTATTATTTTTCTCTCTAATTTGTAATTAAACTTTCCCCATTACTTTGCAAACAAATCACTATATGCCGGAAAACCATATGCCGAAACAGCATTTTCTACAGCTGATACAATAGCCTTCGTCATTACTTTTGCTGCTAACGTCCCTACCATATCCACATCTGCATGAACTGTACCATTGGCAAGTGCATAAATGCTGTCTCCATCTGCAGAAGTATGTACCGGTCGAATACACCTTGCATAACCGTTATGTGTCATAGAAGCAATCTTACACAATTGTGACTTATTAAAATCTGCATTTGTTAGAATTGCACCAATCGTTGTATTACCTGTGAATTTATTATCAATCGCTTCATTTAGTTCATATAGCAGCTCCTCACTGCTTCTAAACGACTTCTTGTCCTCAGAAAGCAGTCCCGCAATTTTCCTGCCACTTTCAGGATCAAATACATCTCCCAATGCATTCAGTGCGACAATTGCTCCAACCTTTAATTCACCTGCCTGCACAGCAGCACTTCCAATACCGGTTTTCATACAATAGTCCATTCCTAACCACTTGCCGACCGTAGCACCACAACCGGCACCATAATTTCCATCACGATAGTTGCCGATCCCAGCTTTTTCACATGCCTCATATCCCATTTTTCTGTCCGGTCGCACGGTATAATCTCCCACAGTAAGATCAAACAAATCTGACTGACACACTAACGGAACTTTTGTAATGCCAACATCAAACCCAATGCCGTGTTCCTCAAGATACTGTAAAACACCATCGGCAGCACCTAATCCGAATGCACTGCCACCTCCCAGCACAACAGCATGTATTTTTTCAGCAGCAGCCGTCGGCTTTAAAAGTTCACTTTCCCGTGATGCAGGTCCTCCGCCTCTAACATCCAGTCCGGCAGCCATTCCGCCATCTGCAATAATAACAGTACAACCTGTCCCTGCAATGGCATCTTCTACTTGTCCAATTTTATATCCTTCAATATCTGTAACCTCAATTTTTTTCATACAGTCACCTCACTATTTGTTTTTACTAAAATATTCATCAATCCTTTTTGATACATTTCTCTGAATGTTTTTATAAAAAAACTGAAGATCGAACCAGTGATAATCCCCATGCTTAAAAATATCAATATCTAAAGAATAATCTTCTACCGGAACATCCGTAAGTTTCAATGATCCACGAACATCATCAAGATAACATCCTGTAAAATTATTAATCTCATTAACTACATTTCCTTCTTCATCAAAAATGCATGCTCCTAAATTCAGTGTTCTGTCCGCTTTTGTAGAATCTGTCTTCCAGTTTAACGGATTGATTGAGTATACTTTTTTCCCCTTAGGAATTGCAAAAGATGATTCCAATGATTCAGATTCGCAATCATACGAAACAATCACACCGGTATCCGTTTCACCCTTTGCCATTTTCATTTGGGGACTTCCTACAATATCATCATCCGTTATTCTCCAGCCAATCGCATAAGCTGCTACAAGTAAATCCTGTCTTTCCTTAGAAGTCATATTTTCTTTCACAAGTCTGATACATATTTCTGCGCCTTGTGAATATCCGGCAATGATAAATGGTCTTCCATTATTAAAATGCTTCATATAATACTCAAAAGCAGACTGAACATCAGAATATCCTATTTCAAAATACTTTCTCCTTTCACTTTCAGACAAATAGCACGCACTCAGACCAATCTGTCTGTAGAAAGGAGCAAACACTCTGGATTGCGTTCCAAATGCTCCTTTATTTGTGTCTAACGTTACCATAAACATATTTCGCATCTCTTCGTCTTCTATATCCATATTAAAATGTTTATCATCACCTTCTATAGCTGTGGAACAGATAAAGAATATATCCGTTTCTTTTTCGTCGGCATCTTTTTCTAAATATACCCAGTTTTTATCTTTTGAATAATTGATTTCTGCTACTGCATTCATTTTTCCATCTCCAAATAAAATCCTTATACAGAACTTTTTGCCCGTATTTTTTTCCTAAATATCATTACAACTAAATAAATAGCAAAAAGAATAAATGCTGCCGTAATACCTACAATATACGAGAATGTCTGATTAAGTCTGAATCCCTCCTGTGCCATAAGAATATACGTCAGACTTACCGCCGTCATAAATGTCGCCGGAAAAGCGGTAATTAATGAACCAAACCGGTATTTCCCTTCTTTTAGTAAGTACGCAGTGGCTACCCATAATGCTATCATTGCTAAAGTCTGATTACTCCAAGAGAAATATCTCCATATCACCTGAAAACCTTCATCATTGACAATGGCAAACCATGTAAGCAATCCCCCTACAATTAATAGTGGAATCGTTATAATCAGGCGATTTTTGATTTTGTTCTGCTCCATATGAAAAGTCTCAGCCAGAATAAGCCTGGCACTTCGAAAAGCAGTGTCCCCGGAAGTAATCGGACACACAACGACTCCTGCCACCGCAAGAAAACCTCCAAATGCCCCCAGCACACCGGTAGATATTTCATACACCACATTGGATGCACCATTTGCCAGTGCTTCATTTAGCAGCTGAGTCGTACCATAAAACGATACTCCTGCTGCTGCCCACACCAGGGCAATCACAGACTCGCTTATCATCGCACCATAAAAAATCTTTCTTCCCACTTTCTCGGATTTGATACACTTGGCAATCATCGGCGACTGAGTCGCATGAAATCCCGATACTGCTCCGCAGGCTACCGTAATAAACATGTACGGCCAAATAGGTGTTCCCTTGGGATGAAGGTTATGCAGCGATATCTCCGGAATCGTATATTTTCCACCGGAAAACACTATTCCTCCCATTACTGCACCCGCCATTACAATTAGAAGAACACCAAAAACCGGATAAAGCTTCCCTATGAGCTTATCAATTGGCAGAAGCGTTGCAAGTAAATAATATACAAGAATAATGATTGCCCAGAATGTTCCATTCATCCAATCAGGAGTCAGTTTATCAAGCAGCCCTGCAGGACTGGTTACAAACACCGTGCCACACAATACTAACAGAACCACCGAAAAAATGCGCATAACCCATTTTGCAGCCTTTCCCAAATAAGTTCCTGACAGTTCTGCGATAGAAGTGCCCTTATGACGTGAACTAATCATACCGCTCATATAATCATGTACTGCACCGCCTAAAATAGAACCGCACACAATCCACAAAAACACAACCGGACCAAATACTGCCCCCATCAACGCTCCGAAAATAGGACCGGTCCCGGCAATATTCAAAAGTTGTACCAAAAACGCTTTCCATGTTTTCATCGGAACGCAGTCAACACCATCATTGATGGCGATAGCCGGTGTCTGTCTGTCATCCGGTGAGAATATCTTTTCTGTCACTCTGCCGTAGCCAATATAACCGACTATCAATACAGCAAAGGAAATCATTAACGAAATCATAATACAAATCCTTTCTTATCTTCTGAATAATCATTTCACTATTCAATTTTTAAAATATCAGAAAAACCTGTCACTTCAAATATTTCCATAATAGTGGCATCCACATTTTTTACAACCATAGTTCCCTGTTTGTTCATAATCTTTTGTGCTGCCAATAATACACGAAGCCCAGCACTGGAAATGTATTCCAGTTTTTCAAAATCAAAAATCAATTCTGTCACATTCTCAACAGACTGTTTAACCTCGTTTTCCAGTTCCGGTGCTGTCGTCGTATCAAGTCTTCCCTCCAATGCAATTACCAACTTTGTTCCTTCTAAGTTTTTTACAATATTCATTTTTTTACCTCCATAAATGTGTTTTTATAACTTTTTCTTTAAGGTCAGTATATTTTGACCATCTCTATATTCGTACTGAATATCGTCCATACTCTTTTTAACCATGAAAATTCCTAGACCACCTATTTCTCTTTCCTCTGCGGAAAGTGTCACATCCGGATCTGCTTTTTTCAGCGGATCATAAGCCACACCATCGTCAATAAATGTAAGGTACACTGTCAACGGGTCTTCATTTACTTCTACCCTGATGGTAGCCTTTCCCACTTCCGGATTATAGGCATAACTGGCGATATTGACAAAGATTTCCTCTACAGCAACATCAATCTGCATCTGTGCCTTCATCGGACAATCTATCTTCTCTAAATGCTCGTCCACAAATTTCAGTACCTTATGTAGATTATCTTTTTCAGCAACAATAACCATTTCATGAGAATTATATCCATCCATTCGTATTTCTTACCTTCCTTCTATTTTTTTATTGTTGCCGGATCAAAATTTTCAAAAATGAATCTTCCTTTTTCCGGAGCAACCACTTTCTCTTCTCGTGTGATAAACCATTTTGCCAAATCATTAAATGTTGATAGAGATACAATTTTATATCTCGATTCGTCAAAAGTCTTTGCGAAATAAGTGAAACAATTGTCTGTACAGTTTCTGGTCATTCCCACGGAATAATACTTGTCATCTTCCAGTTCCTCACCGAACAACGTAATAGACTTTACATGACATCCCTGTTCCCAACATCCTGTTCCGTCAACTACAAGCCGGAATCCTCTGCTATACTGAAATGTGCCGTTCATGACCGAACCGTCAGGCTTCAATGAAAACAGATAATCAAAACCTTCTTTTATTTCTTTTCCTAAAATCTGAACTACATAAAAGCGGTCATCAAAAGGATATAGCTGTTTTAAATCCTTCTCAGTCAGCTCCGGTCCACATTCTTCTTTCCGAAGACTTCCCGACTGCATAATCACAAAGTCTACAGGATATATATCTGCGAAAGCATCTGCGATAATATCCCCTAAATCAGACTCATACAAACGATTTCTCTGTGTATATACATCAGCAAATTCACACAACTTAGTGTTGTCTTGCTTTGGTCTCTCTCTAAAAACAATCCTGTCCGCCAAATCATCTACACCATAATCAAATGTGCTGGTATTCTCATTGAGTGGCACCCTCTTCCAAGACCAGTCGGCAATTCCCCCATTTTCCATATCCACTTCCAGCTCAAATCTTCCGATATGAGTAGTACCATAACTAGACTGCGCAATTACTATATCATTAATCACTTCTGCCTCGTCCATATCAATATGGGTATGTCCGCCCAAAATCATATCAACGTGTAAATCCTCCGGCATCTGTTCTGCCAATGTCCTGTCTCCATCAATTCCGTAATGGGACATCAATACGACCAAATCTATTTTTTCATCCGCATATCGTGCTGTCTCTTCTCTGATAGCTTCATATGTATCTTTATAAATCAACATATTTCTACAAAACTCGTCCGACATTATACGGTTAAAAAATGCCCTTGGAATCACCCCGATTAACAATATACGAATCCCATCTACCTCATATATCATACTGGGCATAAACAAATCCTCATCCAGATGGCTTACCACAAGATTGGCACACAATACCGGTGACTTAATACACTCTTTAAAAATCAGCAGATGCGCCAGTCCGTAATCCAGCTCATGATTTCCCAAAGAAATCGCATCCGGTTTTAGATAATTAATCAAACTTACTGTGTTGGTTCCTTTGTAATCCGAGCCCCAGATATCCTCCTGCAGCACATCGCCGCTAATACTAAAAAATGTTGCCTGTTCCTCTTCACGTACTTTCTTTACATAACCAGACATCAGTGAAATACCTCCACGCATTTCCAAGTCCTTGTTGACTGTAAATTGCAACTGTCCATGAATGTCGTTTGCGTGTAAAATTGTCAGCTTCTTTTTCATGCACTATCCTCCCAAATATTATTCATATAAATATTATACTCTATATTTTATCGTGTATATACGATAAATTCAATACATTTTATCGTGCATACACGATAAAAACACATGTATCGTTTTCTATAATATTATGTATAATACCCTGTTTGTCTTTACATTAAACGTCAAATCTCATTCCATAGTTGCTCTCCTGGCGAATGTACTATTTTACTAAAAATGAGCTGTCCCGCTAATCGCTTAGCTTGACAGCTCACATTTTTATCCGACTTACTCATCCGTGAAACAGTAAACAAATGGCTGTTTCATAGGAAAGTCAATACCAATTTAAGAATTTCTGCCATCCTCCAGTACCCACATCTACTATTTGCGAGTTTTATTGCTTGCCTCACCAAAATACAAAAAATCCTCTATCTGTGAATCTTCTGCAAACTATAGCATCACCTTAGCTAATTCAACATCTTCTACAGAACATCCAACTAAATCAACTATCTCGTGAACAGATTTTCACTTATCTAACACTCTGATAATTATTTCATTATCTTTGACACATTAAACTTCCATTCTCTCATGTGCGAGTGTTTCCGCTTCATCATATTCTTTGATACACATTCGTTTAACCTCAGCTATATTGGATAACAAAAACGGTTTTATAACTGCATTTTCAGGTAACTCATCGATTGCCTTGTCAACAGCATCATCTATTGTATATTCTTTTCCATATTTTCTTATATTATCTGCAAGCATCAAATATTCCTTTAACGGCTGGCATGCATTCAACATATCTTTATTTTTCTCACAATTAATATTCAGCATGGTAACCTTTAAATTTAAGTCCGATTTTACAGGCTTTTGGTGTGAATCTGACAGGTTTAGAATAATTTTATCTTCTTTATCAATCCTTCCATTGTAAAAACATACGTTTTGGGGTGCACTCAATTTTTGCTGACCGGAACATAATTGATATGCATATTCACTATCAGCTAAAATTTTTGCATACACCTTTGATAAATAAATAAAAAACAGAACCGGTATATTAGGATTGATGTTTAATAGCTGTTCGTACAAATTAATGCTGTTTCCCACCAAAAACGAAAAATCGTTTTTCATACTCATATAAATAAAATTATCTACTGTGGTAAATTTAATCTCATCTGAATCTGTATAATCTGAATGATTCAACACGTTATACAGACTGAGAATCCATTCTTTATGTTCTTTGTTTCCAAAAATAAATTTAAATAATTGTTCTTTGTGTTCTCCGTTATCTTTTGTAAATTCATTCCATTCATCTTCGAGTAACATAAAATCATTTACTTTTTTTACCTCAGTCACTTAAAAACTCCTTCTCAATTAAATTTATTGCATTATTACAAAATAGTGTCAGTCTGATGACTACTACTATTGAAATAATTTATCTGTAATATACAACTGCATATATTATAAATCAAGTGACAGTTATGCGAATTTTCTAATTTAAATACAGGAGACCCGCTATCTACGAATCTCCTGCATTATAAAGACTAAGTATCCACTCCTCTCGTATCAAATATATAACATTTTCGAAAGGAATATCAAGTTACAATAGTAAATGTTATTTTTTATAACATAAGCTGTATCTAGTCACGCCATTATCTGCTGTTACAGTATTATATAGTTCGCAGCCAAAGTGTTGATACATATCTGCATACTCTTTCATATCCGTATCAAACAGAAGCGGTATCTCCAGCGTATCTGACATATTCTTGGCATATGCCACCAGTTCTGATGCAATTCCCTTTCCCTGGTGTCCTTTTTCGACACAGACCATCAGAGCATCCAGATGCCGCTCCTTTGAATATTTATCATTCGAAGAACCAATCTGTTTTGCAAATTTCACCAGGCTCTTAAGCCTTGAGAACCGGATGTTTGTCAGCATTCTGAACAGCATCCTGACTTGAGAAAGCTTATGTTCATTGTCTGAATCTTCTAACCCTATAAATCCGGTAAAATCTTCATTGGCATACAATCTTCCGGTCCGATATACATAATCCACATATAGTGCCATGTACTTCATAACATCTTCACGCCGCTCATCTATAGACCCCCAATTATGAAAAAGCTCATTGGTAACAAAAGCTTCGCCAACAATATTCTGAATCTTTTTAAGCTGCTCTTCTGATATACGTTCTACTCTGCTTATCATTTCTTCATTATCACCTCTATTGCACAAGGCATCCTTACTTCAACCACAAAAAACAACATCTCTATAGCCCATTTCATAAAAGAATTTCTTGTACGAAGTCAGGTCAAACTCCTTTTTTAAATCTGCTTTCTTTTATTAATCAATGATACTATCAACATAATAAGCACAAGCAGATTTCCTATCACAAAGATTGCTGCTGCTACAATAAATAATAAAAGAGTAAATATTGGCGCAGGATGCCCCTGCCCGGCGGCGTTTTCATATATCTTACTATCAATGAAAACTCCAAGAATAAATATCAACACCGCAAAAGCATCAACAATCGGAAAGCCTAAAAGCCACCATAAAGTTGATTTTTTCTTTTTTTCTACCATGTAAACTAAACCTCTCTTTACCGCTTTTAGCTATCCTTCATCATAGCTTTTATTGGATTAACTTTTTTACTTAGCGAGTATATATAATCCATCTCATTTTTAATATAATCCATAAGCTGATTTATCTCTTCATCTGAAAATCCTTTATTATATAAAAGCTTTAATTCCGGCAATTCAAACTCAGCCATTCTTGTATTATCCTGAAATTGAACATACATCGCTTTCTTATCCTTTGTACGTGTCATCATAGAAACACTCATTTTTATCTCATTGTTCATAAATATCCTCGATATATTTAATTTAATGCTATTATCAATTGTACCACAGAATAGTTATAAATCCAGTATTTTCAATGTTTTATGACACTTTTATTTTGTCCTAAGCAGACACTAAGTATAAGCTATAGGAGCACAAATTTAGCCGTACGACTTATTTAATTTGATTTAACTATGCAATGAGCCGTACGGCGAAATCAACCATTTTTTCTATACTTATCATCTTATAAGTTACTATTTACAGCTCCTTAGATTGTTCTGCCTCCACTATTACCTGTAATCTTTCAAGCCGTCTAATTATCGCACCGGACTCCAAAAATGATAACAATGCTCCATCACAAAAACGTTCTGCCCTAACAGTCCCTAACAAAAGAGCCATTACAGCCTGAGAATCCAATTTTGAAACATCCGCTTTTTCCATAGAATCAGCATTCCATTCTATTCCATTCTCTTTAAGTATCGCACAATAGTCTTTTAACTCCGTGTCAGGATTATTATTATGAAATTCATAAATTGCATCTACTAACTCGTTCACACATTCTGAATAATTTACGAAAGGTAACTGTATCGGATGTTCCAGCGTTCCATCATTCTCATGGTCTATAATCCATTTTCCAAAATTTTCATCATTAATAACAGGAATGAATCCGATTAAATCATCAAATTTACTGCTCATTATAAGCACCCACCTTTTCCACTTCTATTCCAATGGCCCAAAAGTTATACATCCTTATGAATCTGATTGTTATGGTCTAAAAACACAGAATCTCCTTCGTTAATATCTTTCTCATATAACTCTGAATCCGATATTTCCAATTTAATTTCAGAACTGCTCTCATCGAGAAGAATCACTTTATCCATTGCGATATAATCATCCAGACGCTCCTCGCAACCATAATCCGGTTCCATAATTCTTTTTACTGTATATGTCATAATAATACCTTGCTTTCGTTTTTTCTCATATCTAGCACAGTCAATTGTTCCTATCAATTCCATCCCTTGCTTATTTTTTTACCTGCACTCCGCATCTCCACAATATTTTTTCCATTTCATATCTAGCCATCGTTTCTTCCCGCACAAATATCTTTTTCCACTCTCCAAAAAAGCTTTCTATGTCATCCAAATCAAAAAATCTCTTGTATCTTCCATCTGCAGTTTCAAACAAATGACGTTCAATCTCTTTTCCTTCTCCTGCACCGTGATTTACATCTTTTACCGAATTCACTCTAAATATAAACATTCCCTCCGGTTTCAATACTCTTTTTATTTCATCAATTATACGAAAGGTTGTTTTTTCCGTAAAATAATGTAAACTCAAATCACTTATGATAATATCCGTATAATTGTCTTCAAACGGTAATCCTTTCGTCATATCAAAACATTCCGTTCCATGAACTTCCGGAAAATTTTTTTTAATATTTTCTATCGCATTGAAGGAATAATCGCAGGAAATAACTTTCTTTCCTCTTTCAATTAAATACAAAGTATCATTTCCGCTGCCACAGCCTAAATCAATAACAGGAGTATTGCAACGCTCTATTTCATTTTGAAACATTTCTAACCAATCGTCATATATTATGTCATTTCTTTCATAACTGGTGTGTATTTCATTCCACACATCATTTGCTTTATCAATTGCCGTTTGTTGTTTGTCATTTTTCATTTCCGCTTGAACCATATTCTTGTTTTCCCATTTCTACATTCTTTTAAACTCTCTAAGCAACATATTTTAGGTTCCTTACTATGCTTTCGCCTCATATCTCCTACGATAATATTCCATCGTTCGATATTCCAAAATATCCTTCATATGCGTTTTAAATGCCGGATTTTGTATCACTGTTTTCATATCTTCTCTCATGCTGAGTGCATAGCCATCCTTGTCGACAAAAAATCCTTTGCCCGAAGCCTTTAAGAACCGGATTGGCATACTTTTGGCCTTACTCAAATGCTGTTTATCAGTCATTTTTTTATAATCCTCATAAGTGATATGTTCGGCAAAATCCTTCCAGTTAGTTCCATTATCAAAGAAATTTCTCCATGCATCAACTACCTCATCCTCTTTCACAGCCAAACGAATTTCTCCACCATTATAGAAACTATATAAAATAGGCATTTTATAAACCTTTTGCATATCCGTAGTTTCTATCATTGCCAGAAACTCCCTTCCAACTCCCTCGTAAACCATCTTCTCTTCTTCTGATAGCAACTGCATTTCATTTAAAAAATCCAGATATCTTCGGAACGGATTTTCTTTTGCATGTTTCATGCAATACCCATAAATATCATCATCCATATAAGAAAACAGCTCCATACGCGTAGGAACTTTGCCATCCAACAACTCTTTTACTCTGTAAAATTCCTGTTTTACACGTTCTTTTACAGACAAGGATTTCTTAGCCAACTCTTTAAATAAATCAATCAAACGCATATCAAAATCTACGATACAATCGTCCGGATAGTCCATATTCATATAATTACTATCCGATTTTCCTCCAAAATTGTTTGATCCACTTAAAAGGAACGGCGCTCTTCCGGCTTTTTCATAGTTTCCTATAAAGTCCAAAACATTTAAATAATCTTTTCCCCTGCTAATACGAAGTCCACGACCAAGCTGTTGCAAAAATACGATTGGAGACTCCGTTGGTCGCAAAAACATAACCATGTCAAGAGACGCAATATCTACACCTTCATTGAACATATCCACTGAAAATATGACTCTTATTTCCTGATTTTTCAACTTACTGATGGCTATATCCCGTTCCTCTGAAAACTCTCCATTTGCATTACTGTACACGGCAACCGCTTCAATTCCTCTTTTACAAAACTCCTTTGCCATCTCCTCTGCATGTTGTCTGGAACAGCAACAACCAAGTGCTCTTTTCGAGGAATATTTCATATAATACTTATAAATCAAATCATATCGTTTCACATTTCCTATATATGTTTCATTTAATTCCTTTTCATCGTAACGCCCCTTTACAAGATGTAGTGATGAATAATCTGTTTCGTCATAGATTCCATAATAATGAAACGGAACAAGTACACCTTTGTTAATCGCATCCTTCAAGGAAATTTCATATGGTACATTGTAATCACAGATTTCATAAATATTTTTTCCGTCCATTCGTTCCGGTGTAGCAGTCAGTCCCAATAAAAACTTTGGCTTAAAATACTGAACAATTCTTTGGTACTGCTCATTGACTGCATGATGAAATTCGTCAGAGTATGTCAACATAGGTCTAAAAGTTTTTTCGGACATTTTTCAGGATGGCGGAGTTTAAGCTAAGCATACCCACATTCATTCTGTCACAACAATACTCATCACAACGAAATCCTCATACAGGTTTCAATCCACTTTTTCTGATATCGTCTAATTCGTCTGCATTCAAGCAGCCACATTGATACAACCGTAAATATTCCTTTGATACATCCGAATCAAAAATCAGAACATCATCGGAATTGATAGTTACATCAATACCGTTGCGGTAGAGCTCAGCAATAGGATGATTCTTTAAATCCGTAACTCTTCCAAGTAAATAATTGCTGGATGGCGTGATATTTAGCCGGATATGATTATCTCTCAGGAAACGAATCACGGAAGGATCTTCTGCTGCTGAGATTCCATGCTGTACCTCGTCTAGTTCAAGGCACTCTACAGCACGGCGCACATCTTCCGCTTTTCCCCACTCGCCGACATGAGCTTTCAGTCTAAGCCCTTCAGACTTTGCTCTTCGATAGATTGCTTTGAAATTCTCTATCGGTTGTGCCAGCTCATCACCGTACAGATCTATCGAGTAAAATGCTTTACATCCCCAAAAATGTGACAGACAGTTTTCCAAATATGCTATATCACAATGTCGTGACATTCCTATCTGAAGCCTTAGTTCAATATCAGGTGCAATTTCTTGATGAGCGGTTTCAAACGCATCTACAAGTTCTTCAATACTTCCATTGAAAAACTCCCCCAGCCCCCAGACATCTTCACCAATCTCAAGAATAGTGACTCCATCGTCTTTAGCCTGTAAAAATGTAGCTTGAATCAACATCCGTCGCCCTTCAGGCGTTTCAAAAATAGTCCCTATATTTTTCGAATTCCATGCATGCATCTCATCCATGGAATGAAGCGGATGCTTAATTGGCAGAATATCCCTTCCTGAATATTCACGCAAAAAATGTCTGCTTCCCCCTAAAACAAAGTGATTGTGTAAATCAGACTTGGGACACCTACGAATAGCCTCCAAATTCTCTTGTATCAATGCATCTACAAATTCCATCAAAACGACATTCACACCTTCCAAACACTCTTACTGATTTCATAAATCCCATCGTGATATGCGCCCTCTCCAGAAAAGAAGGTTTCAAAACCACACTTCTCCAAAACACGTCCGGATGCTATATTCTCCAAAAGACGAACACCATACACTTCAGAAACACCTACCCTCTCGGCCATTACAGGAAGAAAAGCCTTCACTGCTTCTGTCGCATACCCCTTACCTGTGAATACTTTTGACACATGATATCCAATTTCCCATTTACCTTCTCCAATAGGAACCAACTGGACATAACCAATGTTTTTGTCCTCATCTTTAGTGATCAAGGCATAGACCAAAGGACCTTCTGTAGTTCCATACTGCGATATCAGAAACATGATAAATCATTTCCACCCTGATAGCGAATAGGGCGTATTCCTTTTGCCTCTGTCTGTATAGGATTCATCACACGCACCTTGTCAACAATCCAAATAATTGTCGGCTTCCAGTATATACTATGCATAATTCCTTTTAAAGCTTCGTAGGTAGGTATCTGATAAGAAAACTTCTCCCCTCCAACCCTCGTTATTGGATCTGCGAACAAAGCATAATCCCCATATATCCCAAAATCCACACTATTTCTGTACTCCATCTCTTTCTCCTATCTCTGCATTTTTTCCAAGTGTCAAAAAACAATTTTCGTCTTTTCTTGATACAGATATTCATTGGAATATTGATTCGCAAATTCATTAAAATCTTCGTCTGTAATTTTATTCAAATATTCTCTCTACCTTTTCGTATAATCAAATTGTTCTCTCATAACAGCCGAAACAAAACGCTCCGCCTCAATATACTCTCAACCTGCACTCTTCATTTCTAATAATTCAAACTGTTCAAATTATATCAAAAAAATATTATTATTGCAAATAAACTCATTAAAATACGCCATTATTTTCTGTCTTTTTAACAAAAACAATAAAATTATAAAATAAAATTATCCACTGACACCTCATCGCTAATCAGAATTCCTGTCAGCTCACTATATGCTTCTTCTTTTAAGATAAGCATCTTCCCATCTATATATGACAAAAGCATACCATTTTCATCCAGCTTACTCTTCTGCCAATCATAAATGGATACTGTATATTCCTTCAATTTCTCCATAATATCAATCAATTCGTAAGTTCTACACGGCTGATTTGCAATCTCTGTCAATTCATCAATATATTTTTTACCATCTTTGTATGGAACAATGATATCCGTCGTCTCATCATCAAACACTTTAAACTCTTTTCCTACTGTTAAAAAAGGCTGTCTTAGTAAAAAAGAATTACATTTATCAGAATGATTCTCTTTATTTGCCAGTAAATACGCCAATCGTTTCTTAAAATTAATGTCTTTTAACTTCACTACATAGCTTAATTCGTCTTTTTCTTTTGCATTTACAAAAACACTGCTATAAAAAAGCTCAACAGCCTCTTTTCCTATTAGATTTTTCAAAACCAACTCGCTTCCACTATGCAAGACAACTTCCGTACTATCCTTTGCCTTTTTGATATCACTCAAATACCTTAAATCCTCATCCTTGTTATTGATATTAACAAGATAAACCTTACATTTTCTGCCAAACTCCCCGTTACGATTACATCTTCCAGCTGCCTGTGCCAAATTATCTATTCCAGCCATCAGACGTACAACACATTCAAACGAAAAATCCACACCTGCTTCCACTAATTGTGTTGAAACACACATTACCTTTTTATAGGGCAATGAAGACACGTTTTCTCGCAACATCTTCAAGTCACTAGTCAAGTTATCCAACACTTCTGCTCGATGTGCCTTACACATAGATGTCGATAAATGATATACCCTGACATAATCCATTTCCTCAATCTGTCTATATATTTCCAAAGCCTGTCTCTTGGTATTGCAGATAATCAGCTCAGATGTTACTTCATCTAATAGTTCCATACAAAACTCACTACATTCAGCCAATGCCATACCAGCAGGTGTCGTTTTATCTACAATTTCCGTCCGACCAAACACTTCTATCTGCTCATTTGTAAGATTAACCATATCGACAGGCTCATCATACTCCACGGGCCACTTGACTTTTCCAAGACTTGGCTGTGTTGCCGATGATAAAATAATCGTTGCATGACAAAAATCTTTCAGAAAATTAATTGCCATGTTAAACATCAATATCATCTTCTTAGGCAATGACTGTATCTCATCAATCACAATAATGCTGTCACACAATGCCTGCATCCGTCCAATTGCAGATGTCTCATGAGAAAATAAAATATTTAAAAATTGCACCATGGTTGTGACAATAACAGGACTATCCCATGTCACGGTAAACAGTTCATAATCGTCCAGTTCATTTCCGTCATGACGTTCTCGAACAATGTTTGAATGATGCTCCATAACTATATCATTATTTTTTATATAGCTTTTTATCACCTTGCTATTCTGATCCAAAATACTCAAAAGTGGTATCACAAAAATAATCCTTTTCTTTCTATATTTTTCCGCATGTATAAGTGCATATCTAAGCGTACATAGTGTCTTACCTCCTCCTGTCGGTACGTTCAAATTATATATGCCATCACCTTTTTGTGCAAAAGAAGCGCATTGTTTTGAAATATCCGCTCTTACCTTGTTGATTGGTGAATCCGATATCATTTTGGCAAATTTATCTTCAAAGAAATCCAATTCTTCTTTCCAAGAAAATTTCAATGCTTCTTTTTTTCTATCCGACATAAACTCTATGGTATCTTTTCGATCTCCATATATGATTGATGACAAAAGCAATCTACACAGCATGCTCATTTCAAAGAAGATCCTTTCATTTCCCTCATTTTTGCCTTTATATTTGTTCTGCAATTGATTATAGAAACTCCAAATTTCGTCCGAGGTCTTTTCGAACAATTCAGTTATATATAACTCATCAACTACTTCTCGAAAAAAATTCTCAATTGATTCGCTATAATGTATTACATTTTTATCTTTCTCTAAACGATACGCAAATCCATTCTTACCATCAAGACTACAACAATCAAACAGCCCATGATGTGCTCCTATTGCAAATGATAATATTTCACTTGCCAAAAAATGTGAAGGATTTTTTTTGCTATGATATTTTTCTAACAGATATATAACTCCTGCAAATGTATGATTTACTGAGCCTCGTTGTACCTGTTCTCCTCGATGACTATTTTTTATGTAAGTTTCAAATTCTTGTTTCGCCTTTCCCATATCATGTAATAAACCTAGCAAATAAGCACAATCAGCAAAACCTGCTTTTTCAAGTACGCTTTTTGCATAAATCGCCGTATTTTTACTGTGCTCTTTTAATGATTGTGTAAATTCTTCACCATTCATATCTCTAATATGTGCAATAGACATTTTTATCACCATCTTACCCTTGTTTTTCTTCTTATAATTTTGTCTGCGACCCAAAATGGTCTAAAAGCTGCGAATGCAACTGATGAGATATCAGCCAGTTTTTCTCGCATTTTACGGCTAAAATCTTGAAGCGGCTTAAAAACATTGTTGTTCATTCCTATCTTCCCTTATTCTGATTTTTATGTTTTCCAGCCATACTGCATTCCTAGAGTTTCTAATCTTTTTTCAATATACTTCTTTGCTTCATGTGATAATGCAAGTATAGCCTGCTGTCCATGAACTTTTGCTACCCTTTTCTTTGGATACCTGTCCAAATTATCTCTAGTATGCATATATGTCTTATAACCAAGATTATTCGTAACTTCATGAAGTGGAATACCACAATTAACTGGTGCTTCAAAATACTGCTAAAAAATACGAATCACCTTCTTTTTCTCCCATATGCCCGTTTATTATCACTCCAAAATGAATGATACTTCATTTCTTCAATCTTAGACTCCAAAGATATTGCATCTTTTATTCTTTTTTCATTCAGTATCTTTTGGCAGTCAGGATCATCCTTAATAAGTACATCCCATACTTTATTACCATCAATCTGATACGCACCATATAGCTTTTTTTTAGTAAAAAGACACTGCTCCTTTATTATCTTTGCAATAAGATATTTACTCTTCTTACTTCCTGCAATTTACACGGCACATGTCCAATCTTCGAGATTCATGACTAATCATCTCCTAACACTTTATAATCCGCCTCTTCCAGCTTTTAATAGAATATCAGACTAAACTCACCTAACTAAGTTAGATAGTACCGTCTCCAAATATCTTGCTGATGTAATAGGCAACAGCACCTTCTTATTTCCGCTATAAAGTTATATCTGTAAAGTGCTTGCTAGAGTTTTGTTAAAATAAACTACAAAAATTCCGTGAGTTCATATATTAGTTACTTCTTATAAGTATAACATCCGTAAAAAATAAAACAATAAATATATAGAGAAAAAGGTGTTCTAATATACTTATATTTATTTCTTTCTTGAATATCAAATTATAACTAATTGAAATCATATCACCAGAACATACTTCCATAAAGAAAAAACATTAGCTGGTTATAGTTTTTATTTTTTCGTATAAATCATTTATTTTAACACAAAAACATTATACCGCCTGCTTCAGCCTCAACTCCTTACATACATTCCAAAGTGCAGTTTTAAACGATTCTTTTGTCACCTTCAATTCTCCGGAATGACTTCTTGCATCATAGGCGCAAGGCATATCTTCACACTGTCTGCATTTTTCAATAATGCTTGACCAATCACCAAGACCTGCAACTTTATGAGGACAAGCTCCAAAAATGATAGCAACATATCTTGCGCTATTATTAATACGTCCTGAAAAGTTAACCACCTTCGTATAATCAGTTTCATATTCAAAGTCTTTCTTATGGAATCCATAAAGCTTAGCTATACCGTTCATGGTGTTCTGATCAAGGGCGGATGCTCCAAGAACAAGAATCTTTCCGTTTCTTCCAAGTAAAGAATGTCCACTAATCCCCTGTTCTTCTGTTTCATCCTCCCAGACAGATTCTTCTTCAACAAAATTACGCATTCTGACAAGAGCAGCTTTATACTCTTCATTCTTTGCTTCAAGTTCTGCCATTCTCACCTTATCCTCAGAATTGAATTTTTCAATTTCTTTAAGAAGCTCATCAATATAACCCTGCATTCCATCAATGGTTTCCAGAAGAAGTCCAATTGTAATTTCTTTCTCACGAAAACTCATGTCGTAAGCAGGCTCTTTAACTTCCTCTTTTTCAATAATCTGATCTTCGATTTCCTGTTCTTCTTCTGCAAAATCAACTTTTATATTCTCAAGTACAAGGCTCATAGTTCCAAATGATTCTTTTTCATTACACAAAGACAGGAAAAAACCATTTTCATCCTCAATATGCTTTACCTTACGATCAGCAATTTTGTTTTCATACTTTTTTCTGAGCCCACCAAGATTTCTATTAATATCCCTGTGTTTCTTGGAAAAAAACCTCTGATAGCATTTGATAATGTCTGAAATGATCCAAAGTAATGACCACGATATTCTCCATATGAATTAAGCAACGAAATCATAATCGGATTACCATAGTGATCTATAAAACCACTATCAAGCCAAAGATATACTGTGTCACGATCCGGCTGCATCTTACAAGCGCACTTGCTGTCTATATAAAATTTTGTTGCCTTCTCATTTGTAATAAACTTTTTAAAAGTCTCTGCGCCAGAAATATTCTTTCCGCTAAGCTTTGAAATACCTTCTAATACAGCTTCTGCATCATCAATAACAACACCATTTTCAATTACTAATTCGCTCATACCTGATTCTCCTTTCTTAAAAATCATCCGGCTCTATGTAATCTTTATGATACCTCCATTTTACGATACCACCAGTCGCATTAACGTGACTGGTGGTAAAATAATAAAAAAAGAAGTCAAAATATGACTTCCTTTCTCACTATTCACTCATAATTCCTTACTGCTGCTTTTAATTGTTCTCTCAATTCATTTCGTAACTTCTCGGGTTTTATCACCTTAAACATATTCGCATACTTCATAAACCACCCTGTTAGTGTCACGCTATTCATCTTTGAAAACACAGCTCTGCAGTGATTTGGCTCGTACTCAACTTCAATCCTTATGGATTCTCCTGAAAAATGATTCATTCACCATGCACATTTAACATATATTTGCCTTTGTCCCTTCCATGTACAGGTTTTAAAATCTCATTGTTTTCCATCACTTTCAGAATCAGTCTTGCTTTTGTAGTTTTGCAATCAAGAATCTTCATTATGTCTGCAGAACCTACAATTTGCATTAGATTAAGTTCCCCAACTACCTTTTTTGGATCTTCCGCATCTTTCTCTGATATTTATGCATTTTCTACTTTCCGTAATATAATAAATCATCGCGTCGTTTTGTCTAATCGACGCATCAATCGACGCTTTATGATACGCACCACTCATTACAACCTTCTTCAATATGAATGTACTGTTGTTAAAATCCGGATTCGAAAGACCTACACTTTCTAACTCTTTGCACATACGGTCTACACCCTCACCGTATTCTTTTACATAGCCATAATCTTTTAAAAATGCTGCAATCTTAGGATTACGTGAAAATGTGTATAGCAAATATTTTCCTTTTTTACCATTCCTGTAAAAATACCCGGACTGTCTATCTCAAGGCGATTATCAAACTTTTTAAAGTTTCTCGTTCCATTCATATGTGGTCTCATATGCACAACATCTCCCTGTTTTCTTGTTGTATGGTTTTGATAGTGACATCTTTCGGTACCTCCATTGCAATAATTAAACTACATATAGTGTAACATATTTAGTGAATTTAGTTGTTTTTAAGTAAAAAAAATATTGAAATGCTCTACTAGTCTCAAGTAAATCTCATAGTTTCATCACAAAAATGAGACTAAGTGATACTTGCTTGAGACTAGTAATCCCTCTTATCCCACACAAATGTTGATTTTATTGCATTTCTGCCACTTTATTTAGTCTCATCAAGCATCAAATTTCATGAGACTTTATTGAGACTAAGTCAATCTTTTCATTACAAAGTCCAAGTTGAAGTCTTTTTATCGTAAACTGCACCTGTTACTTTTTTAATCTTAGCATAATCTCTGAACACCGTTGCTCTTGATATATCAAGTTCTGCCATTACCTGTTCAACTGATAAATGCCGATTTTCGCAAATCATATTGTATATTTTCTGTTCTCTCTCAGATAATGTTTTCTGCTCATTTGATTCATCTGATGCCACCTTATCCAAAGGTATATTAATTCTAAACACATCATCTTCAATCAATTCCGGCTTACCACCATCTGAATATATTGGTGTGTATTTATAAAGATTTCTAACCCCTGAACCAATGGTGTCTGTTCTACCTATATTTGCAAAAAACTGCTGAATTATCGGGTTCTTCGGATATGGAGTGAATTCGTCACTCATAATATTCCCATGCCGTCTTGGAATACACCAATTTTCTGTTCTTAGCCAATCTTTTTCTATTATTACCTTTGCCGGATATGCACTTGAAAAATCTCTGTGTACAAGGATATTGCCAATTACTTCTCTTGAAATAATTCCTCTAATACTTGTATTCATATTATTTATCAAACAGAATTTATCTGATGTATGCTTTGCGACAAACTCCATCAAAAGATCATATGCTTCAATTAAATTTGTTGTTACCTGTAATCTATCATCGTATCTATCAAGATTTTCGACCCTATATATTGCATCCGTAATATATCCAGGGCAACACGATCTTATTACATCATCCTTACCAAACAACAACACCCCTGCCAAATTATACCCTTGAATACCAGATGAAAAATCCTTTTCCCATAAACCGGCGCTTTTCATAATTTCATCGTCAGACATTTTAAGCCACTGATGATCTATATTCTTACTTTTAGCCAAATTTCTAACCACATCCATCAAATCCATATGCAGATCTTTCTTGGTAACATATGGAAAAATTTTATGCTCTGCATAGGTATTACTCTTTCTGTTATACAAGTTCTGCAACTGAATCGGTGAGTCTGTAATATCCATGTCACCATCTTCATTTCTGTCATAAATCCTGTTTGCACATTTTTCTACTGTAGATGTAGGTGGTACATACACCCATAAAAGTGTCATATCTTCATATTCGAATTCCTCTATCGACAAATATAATGTTGGTGACATCTTATCGGGATTATTTAGTTGATTCACAAAATTTTTCTTCATATCTTTAACCATTTTTAGGTTAATTCCAATTGGTGTTCCGTCATCTTCCACACCCATAACGATATACCCGCCATATCTGTTAGAGAAAGAACACACCGTTTCATACACATCTTCCTGAACACCTCGCTGACAGGTTTTGTATTCTACTGTTATTTTTTCATCTTTTGCAAGCAAATCTCTCATAAATTCACTTGTCATTATATCGCCTCCAATTTATATTCATATGTTTTTATGTTTTTTCCTAGTCTTTTAATTCTTACCATGTAGCCAGTAATTTTCAATTTTATTATATAACCTTCAACATAAACGCCAAAATCGTATCTACTTTTGATTATTTCGCTAATTTTATATAGCTTATTGTTCTAAACTTGTTGAATACTAATTCTAAAAATCTTTGGTGTACTTGATTCCTTATACGTCACATATGAGAATTATACTACAATCCTGAATACTTAACAATTACATTTCCCTTATCTTACAAGAAAAACAACATATCATCAATTCCCCCTAAGGTACGAAATCTCTATTCTTACATATCTTATCCGCATATCCCATTGTAATAGGAAGTCTAATTTTATGTGTCGACCCTACATGGAACTGTAACAAACACAGAATCTGTGTAAGAATATGTGGCATTGAAACATCTCCACATTTTTTCTCAATTAGTATTGGATTAGGTGAGCATTTCTCACTATTCACTCATAATTCCTTACTGCTGCTTTTAATTGTTCTCTCAATTCATTCCGTAACTTCTCGGGTTTTATCACCTTAAACATATTCGCATACTTCATAAACCACCCTGTTAGTGTCACGCTATTCATCTTTGAAAACACAGCTCTGCAGATTGCATTTGTAACCTGACCTGGCTCGTACTCAACTTCAATCCTTATGGATTCTCCTGAAAAATGATTCACGCTCTTTTCAATATACTCCTGAATATACAATTCCGGATTTTGACCTATCTTTTCCTTTGCATCAATCAAATTCTCTTCTGATATTGTCAAATTCTCTACTCGGTCAAGTCTGTAATTCGTCAATCCATCATGATTGTCATGCGACCCTATAAGATAATAATTATTGTCTGACCAATATATCATATACAAATTCAATATATATACCTTTCCTTCTCGTCTAAGAACCTTCTCCATATTGTCATTTATCTCTGTGTATTGAAATTGTATCTTTTTATGTATAAACATAGCTTCAAGCATTATTTCTATATATTCACCAAATTTTGTGTCAACTTCTACATTACGGGATATAGGGATCATCATATGAGAAAATCTGCTTCTTCCTCTTTTACTGGTAAGTTCTAACAGTTTTTTTCTAATTTTGTCAGTCTCTGCGGCCGATACACATCTTGCCTGCTGAACTGCATCCATCATTACCTTAATCTCCCAGTCATCAAATGCATGCTTCTCTATATACCAGCCCTGTTTTTTATCCTTTGCCTGTTCTATTGGATAGCCGCAAGACTGAAGCGTCTTTACATCTCTATATATTGAACGACGATCCGTCTTGCCTATTACATATTCGTTTTCAAGCTTATCCACAATCTGAGTTGCATTGACCGGGGTCTTTTTATCAGTTGTTTGAAGTATCTGTAATACTCTGATTACCTTTTCTTTGCGTTCTGCCGCCATAAAGTTTTCCTCTCGTGTGTTTTTGTATTAAATCTTTTTCTTATGCTTATCACTATTTCTACAAGTTATACTATTGTATTATATGTCTCATTAATGTGACATGCAAGAAATAAATTGAGATTTTTGCGGTTATCCGCATTTTTTTCATGCTATGCTTATTAGCAAACCGAAGCCAGCACTTTTATCTGTTCCAAAACAACTTTTTTCAGCCCAGAAGACATTTTTTTCAATACACCAAGTATATCCAATACATCCGCATCACATTCACCGGTTCTAAGCAGATGATTGGTGTCGTATCCAACAGCTCCGACAATTCCACGATTACACCGCTCTTGACATCTACTAGATGAATAATAAATAACTGACACGTTACACAGCGAAATCCGTTGGGGTGGCTTCTCTTACGTATGTTTTTCTGATAATTTCAAAATGATACGTAGGTTTCTACTGTTTACTACGTATCATTTTAGGAAAACTTCAAATTGATACGTAGGTTTCTACTGTTTACTACGTATCATTTTAGGAAAACTCCAAATTGATACGTAGGTTTCTACTGTTTACTACGTATCATATTATAAAAACTCCAAAATAATACGTAAGATTCCGTCATTTACTACGTATGATATCGTAAAATCTCGAAAATAATACGTAACATAGATTAGCTCTACGTATCTATCATAGAAAAATTAAAGGTTCCATAGTAAGACATCAACAGAAGCACAAATGACTTATATTCGATTGCGATTTAGGGGACAGCTGGGACTCAGTCGTTTCTGATTGGGATTCTGATTGGAAAAGGAGCTGATAAAGCTTTGAATCCAAACATTTTCTAAGAATATCATCCGCATTTATATTGCCAAAACCATGATAGAACTCTTCAGCCACACCACCTGCTATTGCCCCAAATGTATCACTGTCACATTCCAGACTGAAGATATTTCGAATAAACGACTCATAATCCTTACTCTCATAAAAGCATCTCATTGCTGCCGGTACTGACCCCTGACAACTTTCATTCCATTTATATCTTGGGCGAATTTCGTCAAGACTATAGCCTATACTGTATTCATAGTTTTCCATAGGGTACTGTTCTAAAACATAATCGTATATTTCCTGCTTCGTCTTGTCATTTTTAGCCATCCATATACAAGTTGCCGTAACAACTGCACCCTTAATTCCTTCCGGATGATTATGAGAAACCTTTGCAGTCTTTTCTGCCCAGTTTTGTACATCACGCAGTTCTGTAAAAAAATCAGCAACATAAGCCACCCTCATAGCTGAGCCATTCCCCCAGCTGTTATAAGGCTCATGGTTTTCTGAAATAATCCAGTGATTAAAATTCCCACCAAATCCACAGTAAGGATATTGTCTGCCAATCTCTACCATATTTGAAACAAGGAGACTTGTTGCATCCTCATCATTCATCTGTATAATGCCGGATTTTTCAATCAACATTTTTTTTGAAATTTCAAGCCTATATTCAGTCGGCAGCTCGTCAGCAACAGCCATTATCACTTCATCTAAAGCCTTCTTAATAGCCAGTATCATTACTGAATCATCCGTAAATCCATCTTTCTCGCTATCAACAAGTGGAACGTTTCTCCAATCGATATTCTCAGGGCGGTGAAACTCATATTTACTTCCTAAAATATCGCCTAATATCGCACCTTTTATAGCCATTATTATCTCCCCACTTTCTTACCGGCTCTTCTATTATAATCTGCTTCTATTTCTTCGTTCCAACCACTTTCTTCCAGACATTCATCTACCTTATCCAGACATGATGCACTCATTACCGAGCAAACCGCCCTTGCAACTCCGGCATAGACATTCTTGGTTCCCATTTCATCATGAACATAATTTGCAGTTCTGCTCTTCCTGATACCGAGTTTTCCGGCTTCTCCATAAGCATCTATATTGGCTCCGATAAATATAAATTCCCAGCCATCCTTTTTTTGCTGTTTCTCAATCATTTTCTTAATTTTATTGTATGAATAATTACAACTGGCGTTTTCCATTCCGTCTGTGGTTATTACAAATACTGTCTTTTCAGGCCTGTCTTCCTCTCTTGCATACTTGTGGATATTCTTAATATGATGAATTGCGCCGCCTACTGCATCAAGAAGTGCTGTACATCCTCTGACATAGTATTGTTTATCTGTCATCTTAGGGACATCCTTAATATTTACCCTGTCATGAAGCACCTCACACTGATTGTCGAAAAGTAATGTTGATACCAAAGCTTCTCCTTCTGCCTTCTTCTGTTTTTCCATCATTGAATTGAAGCCTCCTATTGTATCTGCCTCAAGGCCGCTCATTGATCCGCTTCTATCCAAAATATAAATTATTTCTGTTAATCCTTTTCTCATTGTTATTACCTCCTGATATTTACTATTTGAAGCTTCCCTGCAGTGAAGCTCATCTCTTTGTTGTAAGTAAATAATATCATGTAGAGGTATAAAACAGGTCAACCCGTAAGCGACTAGAAGAAAAATTTTTCAGGTGTTTCAATGATGAAATCAATGTCTCCCATATCTTTTAGTACTTAACCATTTACGATAATAAAAACCTGTTGAAAACCTTTACCACAATATGCTATAGTTTAAATGCCACATTGTAATTTTTATAATTGCAAACAGTCATTTAAAATAATTCCTTTAGTTCAATTAATTCCGTGTCGTTTCTTTTCTTACATTTGAAACCTGATCTGGAAATAAAAGCATATTTATAACAATTCAATCCCGTCTCTTTCACCTGATTTATTTCACTATCAATCATCTCGTCAGTAACCGGCTTATTTTTAAATTTCACTTCATAGAATACATATCCTTTTTCATCCTGAGTTACAACATCAAATTCGCCATTTGTGCGTTCTATCGGATTATCATAATAATATTTTCCAATTTTCTCAAAAACAGGTTCTATTTGTCCTTTTCTATTCTTGCGAATTAAATATTGACGACATACTGACTCAAACATATGAGGAACATATTTTTCCTCAAAATCCTTCTCTATATATTTACTGTAAAAAACATTCGAATCCATTATTTTCATTTGAGACGAATATTTAAATATATACTTGTAATAAAACAACGAAAGATTATCAGAAATATAGTATCCTGCTTTCTTTTTATTGTTCTCATCATTTATTGGAGTCATTTTTACTACAACTTCCATCTTTATAAGTTTATCCAGTACATCAACAAGTGTAGGACCGCTTGATACATGAGACTGTGACAAAACATCACTATACTTTGAATAACCTCTTGCTAAAGCTTCGAACACCTCATTAGCATTTGTTATTTTAGATATCTCTGCATTTAAATACATTGATACTTCATTTTCCAATCTTGCCCCTGAAGAAGCAATCAAATCAATTATATTTTCTTTTACACTTTTTTTGTCATCAATTAATCTGTTGTAGTATGGTATACCTCCAAATACAGAATAGATTTTTACTTTATCCTCTTCTGTGTAACCAGGATAAAACAAAGCTGAATCATAATAATCCATCGGTTTTAAATCAATGGTCAAGTCCACTCTTCCATATAACGGATTTGAATGACTTAAAAGTGATTTCATAACATCAACATATGAACCTAATATAATCAATGATACCATTGCTTTATCTCTATATTTATCGACAAGTGCCTGCAAAATACTGTCCATTCCTCTAACAGATTCTCTCAAATACGGATATTCATCTAATACTAGTATTACCTTCTCTTTTGTTGCCAATTCAAAGATATATTTTAAAATAGCTTCAATATTCTCAAATCCCAACTTAGGTAATTCAAATGCTTCCTCTATTATTTCACTTATTCCTAAAACATTACTCGCCTCTGCAACCTGTTTACATTCATAATAAATTACCTTGTCAGTTTTATTTTTGACAGCTTGCTTGACTAGTTCACTTTTTCCAACCCGACGTCTTCCATATATTAAGGTAAATGTTAAATCGTCATTATAAATTTCATTATCCAATTTTTTTAACTCTGCTTCTCTTCCTATAAACTTCATTTTATTCGCCCCTTTCCGACTCGGTTTCATCCGAGTTAAGTATAACATTATAATCTCTACATGTAAACCCTTAATTTGGTGATAACCGAGTCGGTTGACTCCGAGTAAATATCTTTGATTTTAGAATAAATTCCCTTAAATCTAACATACTATTAAGTGAACTTTCCCTCAACGCATTGACTTTCCCTTAATTTACGATATAATTTAAGGGAAAAGTATCGGAGGTGAGACAATGAGACCTTTTAATTATTCTGAAATCAAAAATCAAAAGTGGGATTCTGACATCCTTGGTCTGATTGCTGCAATATACAAAGAAGCCGGAAAACAGGAAATGTATCTGAAACAGCGTCCGAAGGAACTGGATAAACTGGTCGAGATTGCAAAGATACAAAGTACAGAAGCATCTAATGCAATTGAAGGTATTGTAACAACAAGCACCCGTATTAAGCAGCTGGTAGAAGAGAAAACAACACCTAAAAATCGTGATGAACAAGAAATTGCGGGTTACCGTGATGTATTAAGTATTATCCACGAAAATTTTGATGCGATTCCTATTTCACAGAACTACATTCTGCAACTTCATAAGATTCTGTATAGCCATATGAACAATCCAATGGCAGGCAGAACAAAAAGTGTACAGAATTATATCAGTACCACATATCCCGATGGTCATGTGGAAACATTATTTACTTCTCTTGCTCCATACGAAACACCGGAGGCATTGGATAAAATCTGTGGAGAATATAACCGTGTAATTGGAAATATGGAATTGGAGCCTTTAATTGCGATTCCTGTTTTTATCCATGATTTTCTCTGCATACATCCTTTCAACGATGGTAACGGAAGAATGAGCCGATTGCTGACAACACTTCTGTTATACAGAAGCGGGTTTTATGTAGGAAAATATATCTCTTTAGAAGCAAAAATTGCCAAAAACAAAGATTTGTATTATGACGCACTTGGCAAGGCACGGATTGGTTGGCACGAAGGTACGGAAGATACCGTTCCATTTATCAAATATTTACTTGGAACTGTTCTTTCAGCCTATAAAGACTTTGAAGACCGATTTGCTTTGGTAGAAACAAAACTTCCTGCACTTGAAACTGTAAGACGTGCCACATTTAATAAGATTGGTCGATTTACCAAACAGGATATCCGGGAACTTTGTCCTTACCTCAGTATCAGTTCTATTGAAGGTGCACTGCGAAAGTTAGTGTCATCCGGCGAATTGAAAAGAGAAGGAGCCGGGAAGAACATTTGCTATTATCGATTGAAGTGATTCCCACGAACCTCCGAGTATAGTCGTTTTTTACTTTTTCGCTTTTGTTGTGGTCAAACATTTTTGTAACACTCCGACCTAATTTTTTGTTACTATTCACAGTTCCTCTTCCGTTTTTGCTTTTGAAAGAATCGCCAGATGATTCGACCAGCTAATTTGTGACAACAGTGTTGTCACAAATTCATCATCCTTATAAGTTTCGTAAAACTTCTTCATCTCTGCGGATCAGCTTGTTCACATATGATGCCGGCGTCCATACGTTCTTAGCAATATCCGCCTGTGTTTTATGTTCTTCCATACATTTAACTTTTACATCTATCTCGATATTATTCTTAACCATTTTCTTCAACCTTTAATATATAAGCACTTATACGATTTGCATAAGTTAGTCCATCATAGAACCGGTCATCTGTATAGCTTCAAAATCAAAAAAGAGGCCTGCCATCTCTGACAAGCACTATTGATACCCCCCTAAATATTTATAAGGGACAGCTAAGATTATTAACTATCCCTTATAATGTACGGTAGAACTCAAAAATAATTCTTCATTATACAATTCTGTCTCGATCTTGTCTGTTGTATAAAAATCTTCTTACTTCCATAATTTTCCTATCACCCATAGGAATGACAACATAGTAAACAGTAAAGTTCTTTACATATATCCTATAATAAGTAACCTTCTCGTACATATCTTCATAAAAGAGAGGCAAATATCTTAATTCATATTCGTTATCCATTGGTAGTTCCTCTCAATTTAGAAAACATCTCTTCATGTGTATATCTCACATCAGTTTCCTTAGCCTGCCTGTCTGCTGCATCCAAAGCATACTCAACATCATCTGTAAGTCTTGAATAAGCATCTAAACTAAGAACAACCATTGAACCATAACCATTTTTTTGTAAGATATACGGGCTGTCCCGTCTTAACAACATCCTCAATATCTGTAAACTTATTTCTCAAATCTGAAACTGGTCTGATATGAATCATATTATCACTCCTTTATCATAATTAAGAACAATGAACAGCCGATATGTCCTAAATGTCATATATCTTTACAACCATATGATCACAAAAATAGACACCACTTGACTATAATACCACATTTTTTACTTATCAAAGTGCCTGCCAGAGTTTAGCTGGCATGAACTACTCAAGATTCCGAGAGTTCATTATTAAGAATCTTATAATTCCCTCCGGTAAGTTCTTCCAAATCCTTGACCTTCATGGTGTCATGCTTGCCTTCACTTGCATAATGAAGTTTCATTTTACGCTGCATATTTTTAAGCTTAGCATAATCTACTCCGCTCTTGGCGCCTTTGGCAGTAAACTTGATTGCTCTTCCTAATGTTCCTATACCTTTGCCGTACAGTTCTAATACCTGTACTAAAGTTGTTAATTCTTCACTCATGTAATCTCTCCTTTCAAAAAAATTAGCTCCTGGACAAATTGTCCAGAAGCCATTTGTATTATTCATTCTTCATCTTATAAAATGTGTCGGTTGCCATTCTTCTTTTTCAGGTAATCCATATTCTTTCTTACCCAACTCAATACTCTTCATAAGAAATGTCATATTCCTTGCAAGAGTTCTCATAGTCTGAAGCCCTTCTAAATCCTCACTTGCCTGCCCAGGTTCTCTTCCATGTACACTGTTCCAATACTGACTTGATGCTATTGGCATACCGCAAATAGAAAAATACTTATTCAGTTCATCAAAAGTTGCAGAAAGCCCTCCTCGTCTTGCCACAACAACGCTCGCGCCAACTTTCATTGTCTTATCAAAATGCGTACTATAGAACAATCTATCCAAGCACGCAATTAATGTCGCATTTGCCGAGGCATAATAAACCGGGGATGCTATCACAAGTCCATCTGCTTCTTCAAACTTCGGTGCCAGTTCATTTACTACATCATCGAATACACATTGACCTTTCTTAAAACAGGTACCGCAAGCTATACAACCACGAATATCCTTATTACCAATCTGTACAACTTCTGATTCTACCCTCTCCGCTTCAAATACCTTTACCATTTCTTCCAAGGCCATACTCGTATTACCTCCAACACGAGGGCTACCATTGATTATCAATACTTTAGGCATACTCTTTCTCCTTCCATGTAATTATTCTCGAATAAACCGACTCTCTGATTCCGGCATATCTTGACTTACATACCTTTCAGCCTTCATATGAAGATCATACTTCTCACGTAGATTAATAATAGTCTGCATCATTGATGAGGCATGGTGCTTATCAATTGCTTCCTGACTATCCCATGCATCAATCAAAAGAACTGTCTCAGAATCTTTCATAGGAAAGAAGTATTCATATTTGACATTTCCTTCTTCTGCCCGAATCTTATCCGCAGTACCGTTACTTTCCATCTCTTCAGCAAAGCGGCGGGCACTTCCGTTTTCCCCTGTATAATAAAGATTAACCGTTATCATAATAAACGCTCTCCTATCTCAGATCCATTCCTGTGCCCAGGCTTTCAATTCCTCTTCAGACGCTCCGCTCGAAAACTTCTTGCCTTGAACAACCTTAGCGTCCTTAGCCAGTTTCTGCATGTTTTTAGATGAATCTCCCATACCACTTCCGCCGGAAGTTGCAAACGGTATCACCGTTTTACCATCAAAGCTGTATGCTTCCATAAATGTATCAATAATTGACGGTTCTCTATACCACCAAATTGGAAACCCTACAAACACAACGTCATACAGATCCATATTTTCAACCGTATTATCGATAGCCGGTCTACTGCTTCGGTCATTCATCTCAACAGAACTTCTGCTCTGCTTATCCAGCCAGTTAAGATCTGCACTTGTGTATTCCTGCTTCGGTCTGATCTCATAAAGATCCGCTCCT
Source organism: uncultured Lachnospiraceae bacterium (assembly GCA_902786515.1). Classification (GTDB taxonomy): domain Bacteria; phylum Bacillota; class Clostridia; order Lachnospirales; family Lachnospiraceae; genus UBA2821. The sequence continues at coordinate 56,745 of CADADA010000026.1, forward strand.
ATAGTGCCCGCAAGTCTCGCCGCTACTTTTGCTGTTACTCCACTTGCACTAAAAAATGCTACTAATGCTTTATTCATGATTTACATCCTCCTATCAATGTTTTTCATAATCTTCACTAGAAACCGGTTCTAACCACTCATTACTTGTATTCTCACCCGGGACCTCAAGAGAAATGTGAGAAAACCAGCTATCCTTTTTTGCTCCGTGCCAATGTTTGACATTTGGCGGAATAACCACTACTGTTCCTTCTTTTAATTCCTGCAACGGCTTTCCTTCTTCCTGATACCAACCTTCCCCCGCTGTACATATAAGAATCTGTCCGCCTCCTTTATCTGCATGATGAATGTGCCAGTTGTTATGACATCCTGGCTCAAAGGTTACGTTAAAAAGAGGAAACTGTCCATTCTTAAAATCCGTCAGAGGATTAAGAAAACTATCACCTATAAAATACTGTGCAAACCCATCATTAGGTGCTCCCTGTCCAAACATATTTACTTTTTCAAATGATTCTTTTGTCGCATATTTCATTGTTATTCACCGCCTCATAATAATACTTATAGCTTTCCGCCAAATACAGGGAAGAATCCATGCGCACCATAATCTTTGATGTGTTCGATATTCTTAAGTATTTCCATATCCTCCGCAGAGATTTCAAACTCTACATCAGCATTGCTCTTCATATGTTCCGGATTTGCTGTCTTTGGAAGTGTAATCATTCCAAGCTGAAGATCATAGCGAATGCAAAGCTGCGGTACGGACACACCATATTTATTTGCTATCTCAGCAATCTTTTCATTCTTAAGAGCCTCACCATGCGCAACAGGAGAATAGGCCTCCATAATAATACCCTTACTCTGACAATACTCAATCAAATCTATTGGTGTATTTGAAATATGGCAAAGCACCTGATTTACCATAGGTTTAATCTCTGATACTTCCCAAAGATTGTCGATATCTTCCTTAAGAAAATTAGAAACACCAATAGCTCGGATTTTTCCGGCCTTATAAGCATCTGTTAACGCTCTCCATGCTTCACGATTACCTTCAATATAGCGATTATCAGACTGATTCACTTCTACCCATGGCTGTGGGCTATGAATAATCATCATATCAATATAATCAAGCCCAAGCTTCTTTAATGATTCTTCGATACCATCTGCAGCAGACTTATAATCTTTATGCTCCGCAGCTACTTTTGTTGTAACAAATATCTGGTCCCTGTCAATCCCAGAGGCTCTTACGCCTTCACCTACACCACGCTCATTTCCATACGCCTGTGCTGTATCAATGTGTCTATACCCCATCTTGATAGCTGCGCCGACTGCCTCAGCCACATCGCTATCATCAATCATCCATGTTCCAAGAGCTAACTGTGGAACTTCTACACCATTTGCCAGTTTAATAGTTTTTTCAAACATTTTTGCATACCTCCTAATTCTTTTTACTCTCGCAATTATCCCATGTAAGCACTCCGGTTTTAATTGCTTCTTCATAACGTGAAATCTTATAATTCAACCTATCCATAGTAGATTGATATTTATCCAATTGCGCCTGTACCTCAACACGTGCTTCAACAAGAAGATCTCGTCTTGCCTTGATAGTTCCATCTCCCTCTTGGAAAAGCTTTACGTATTCTATCAACATTTCTACAGGAACTCCTGCGCTTCTCATACAAACAGCATTCTCAACCCACTTGATATCCTCTTCGGTATAATCACGAATGCCACCTTTGGTTCTGTTTACTTCAGGAATAACTCCGACTCTTTCATAATATCGAAGCGTATCCGGAGTAATATCAAATTGCTCGCACACCTCTTTGATTGTCATAGTATTATCACCTCGCTTTTTACTACGCTAAGATAATTATACTACTTGGAGTTAACTCCAAGTCAATACCTTTTTTATATTTCTTATATTTTTTGTTTTACCCTGTACTTCTTCTCACCCTTCTCCCTCAACTTATATATCTCTATCGCCTTCTCCATCTGCATTGCACTTATCTCCGGCAAGGCAAATCTCATTATGTATTCTTCAGGGATCTTCTCCTTCACTGCCTTAAGTACAAGGTTTAATTGTGCCGGGGATAACTCTTTTCCATTCAACACATAATTTGTAAGCCTGGAGTATGGCTTATCTGACGAAATCATATTTCTAATCAGAACATCGCCTTCCTCTGCTGCTTCGAGCGATATATGATACTTCTCAAAAACCGCCTGATACCTTTCTAATAACCTTCTATCATCTTCATCAATCTGGACCGACATCTGCTGTCCACCCTCATCCGTCCGTGGACGGTCCATGGACGGTCCATCTCGATTCTCAGATTCAACATTCTTCTCATGTGTACCATGCACATAATCCTTAATCTTCCCCAAAGAAACCTCTGGATAGGCTACAATAAACTGGACAGATTTTTTAAGGTCATATAATATAAAAGTAACAGATAAAGGAGTAAATTATTATGACTGAAAAAAAACAAAGA
>CADADA010000027.1 GCA_902786515.1 uncultured Lachnospiraceae bacterium
TATTCAGAATTGCGTTTGTCGGCTTCTTAGGTTTAACATTTACATTAGCTACAGTTGACATGTTGTCAAAAAGCAATTCTTTTGGAACTCCACCAAATTTTATAAAGCTGTTAATTAATCCTCTTGAAACATCATCAAATCTTTTTTGGATTGACATATCAAGATGACTGTATCTTGAGTATTTAAGTGTAGTGTGCAGGACATTTATGGTGAATAATTCGCCATATTTATTATATATATTAATATCCTCCTTCCAGTCTACCTGTGCCTGCTCACCAGGATTTTTTTCAAATCTCGGATGTCCTTCAGTTTTAGATTCTGGTACGAGATTATTTGAGCGTACATACTTGTTGAAATTTGAGTAGGAACCAATACTATTGATGCCGTATGTTTTTACCATAAACTCATATACACCCTGTACAGTAATTCTTTTTATTGAAAGCTTATCAACAATCACATCCTTATACTTATCTAATTTGCTTTTTTTGTTTCTTGTTTTCGGCTTCCCTTGGTAACCATTGTGGTATTTTTTTACCGTCCTCCAATCCATACCATATTTTCTTCCAAGGGCAGCATAATTAGGTTTGATTTCCAGATTGTCCATAAGTGACAATTTTATCTCAAGTATTCTTTTTACTTCCTGTTGCAATTCGTCACTGAATTCTGATAAATCATCATATGTAATCACCTTCAGTCTTATAAGACGAACGATATCCCATATTGCATCTGACTTGCTTATCTCCATAATAACTCCAGGATGATGCTTATCTTCCTTTATGCGCTTTTCCAGTTCCCAGAATTTCTCTGATGCATGCTTTGTATCATCATTCAGAAAATCCACATACTCTTTGACAAGACCTTTCATATAATTTTCCTGCCAGTCTGATAATCTTTCTCGAAATAATTTCCAATCTTTTTTGCTTATGTCCATGATTTTAATCCTCCTCAGTTTCATGCTAGTCTCACCAAGTCTCAAATCTCATGAGACTTCTTTGAGACTAACTCCAGAATACTCTTGGATGCCACCTGATTCACACATTTCTAATATTTTTTCTTCGACTTATTTGTTTCACTCTTGAGCTAATTTTATCTTTAGTTCAAGAAGAAAAACCTCTGTTTATCAGCATTTTCTTCTTTCATCTTGGACTAAAATATATTTACTTGATCTAATTTAGCTCAAAAAATATTTTTCTCTTTTCATAGCTTGAATAATATAATGCACTTTCTATTCGTTAATCTCCCAGTGTCCACTGTAACCACTTCCGACATATGATACATTAGACATTTTTTTGATTTTTCGTTTTACTGTTGCAATTCCAATTTTCAATTCCTTTGCCATATCTGCCGTTGATACTTGCGGATTTTCCTTTATCATTTTGATGATTTTTTCTTGAGTATCATCTTGGGTATCACCTTGAGTATCATCTTGGGTATCACCTTGAATTTTCTCTTCGTTTGCATGTATTGCATAATTAGAACCATAATTCAAATTATACAAAATTAATGTAAAATCATCATTATTTGCCTCAAAGACCGGCATCTTGGTTTCATCAAATTCTACTTGTCCCTCATAATCTGCCAATATCTTCTTAAATCCACTACCTCTACGCTCCATATATTTTAAACGGCTAAATATATCAGCTAATATCGGATTTCTTCGCTTTGACGGGATTTTTAACAAATCCTTTCCCTCTAGAGATATTCCACTTACCATTCCGCCAGGTGAATATATTTCAATTCTATCATCAAACATATCTATATGGACTTCACTACCTATCTCCATATAGTTTCTATGAATCAATGCATTTACTACACCTTCAAGCACTGCTCTATCTGGATAATCAGGCATTTCAATTCTTCCGTCACCAACCTTACGCCATGCTTTCTTGGAATTATTTCTCACAAAATCAGTTCCCGCCTGCAACAATGTAACAAGACTGCCAGTATATTCCTTATCATCAAGTGCATCCACTATTCCTGAGGCTTTAGTCAGTCCATTCCATCTTGTACAAAACAATCTGGAATGACGTACCGGTGATTCATCTGCCAGAAGTGCTCCAGCATTCGTTAGATTTCCTCTTTCATCAATCAGTCCGAAAGATTCATAATCTGTATCTTCAAATGTATTCCCCGTTCTCTGTTTATATACTGATTTTAATTTTGTAAAGGACATATTATCAAAATCATATCTTGATTTCAGACTATCGTAACTTTCGCCGCTGCCACGAAGCACCAATTCTCTTAACTGTGAGGGAGTTGCCGGAACGCTTTCATTTCCTATACGCATAAATGCAATGAGTTGTCCATCACCTTCATAATAGTATGGTGTCTGCTGCCCTTTCATAACTTCCACAATAACAAAAATCTTTTCGCCATCTTTTTCAAAATACAACTTAAACTCCGGTATTGGATTCAAATGTGTTTTTATTGCTTCGCTAATTTTCTCGGCATCACCTTCAGCATCTGCAAGCCCCACCAACTCATTATCATTCGATACACCAAATATCAACTTGCCACCAAAACAATTGGCAAATGCACTGATACTCTTGCACCAGCTTTTAGGTTTCTTCTCTTCAAGTGCAAGCTTTTTGTCGTAATCTGTGGTTTCACCAATTAGCTGCTTTATGTCCATAAACTCACTTCCTTCGATTAATAATACCTTAAGTTTCTAATAATTTACTCACATACTCTTTTTAATGTACTTGTCTCTTAGAATTAGCCAAAAAAGTTTTTTGCGAAAATGGTCCTTTATAAGCTTCTTCATCTAGAAAACCAAGTATTATCTTGATTTTTTCTTTGTCATTTGGAATTACAATCTTTTTATCCTTTACATCAATATCTACTCCAACCAGCTTTGCTCGGGATTTTATCTCTTTTGCCGAATAATTGTCCAAAACTTGAGAATCATTAATCATAGCAATTTTTCTTCTTATCCAAGTATTAGCCATTCCTTTAAACGCTTCTGAATTATCAAGTGCTAATTTCGAACTTGTCGTAAAGGATTCAACCTCACTATCTGTTGCGGAACGATAGCATTCACTTAAATCAAATATCTGTCTAGCATAATAAAATGACGAAAATTGCAACTCTTTATCAGTATAATAACAATCGACTCCATCTGCGATACTAATTCCAAATCTTTTTTCCTGAAAAAAAGTATTATTCTCAAAAAACAAATTACACCATTTGGTTGAAATATATTGTTCTTTTCTAAATCTTTGAAAAACTACATTGAATTTTTCTGTTTCTCCATCTTCTGTCCTCTCTCCAACAAATATTGCTTTTATTTCTGGAAATGTATCATTATCTTTTTTGAAACTCGGCACTCCCAATGGATCTCTTATTGCATCTTTTATTTCGTCAGACAACTGATAGTTTTCAATTTTTAATATTTCATCTTCGTTCGGTTTATAACTGCCATCAAATATTATCTGTGTTTTTTCTGCAATTAATTCATCTAATGCATTACTCATGGAAGTAATTATGGAATTTTGAGTTTCTGCATCAACCTCTATTTTATATACTTCATCTTCTTTTGTATTTGCTCTCAATACCATAACAGAGCTATTTTCGAACATTTAATCATACCTCCTTATTTCTCAATCAACAAAAATTCAAAAATTCTTCCTACCAGTTTTATCTCCTTCTTATTTCGTATTTTCTTTTTACTTATCAAAATGTATGATGATATACCATTCTCTGTAGTAAGATTATAAAAATGATATCCTCTAAAAAACAACAATGGATGAGGAATGGCACAATTTATAAAGGGAATCACTACACCTATTGTCAAACTTATCCCAGCTAATATAAATAAATTCCATTCATCTATCACCATATTAGCTAATGGTAACAAATATGAGAAAACATACCCTAGTAGCCATAAATCGTCTGTAGAAATATCGGTAACTCTAATTGTCGTAGGTGCAATGTTTTTATATCCATATCTAAATGCTACACTAAATAAAACGACAACCATCAACGAAGTTGATACTAATATCACCGGAAGCACTATTCCTTTACCTTGAATAATCCAAACTAATGAAAATGTTATGCACACCGGTGCTACAGCCGAGAAATAATAAATTAGTTTTTGTATTGTATTAGCCATATATCATACATTTCCTTTTATTTCTTTGTTTCATATGTTGCTACACTTTCAGCAACCATCATGGGTGTATAATTTGATTGAGCATACGATATCGAGTTATCTCGAAAGTTAATAATCTTTTCCTCACTCATATCATTATTATCCGTCCAAAGTTCGCACTGTGTCATAACAGTCTGAACAGCATCTTCCATGCCTTCAGGTGGATATTTATGTTTCTTCAGTAATTTCTTTATAAGCATACGCATTTTAGCTCTTGCTGACTCTCGCTTTTGCCAATCAATGGTTTTATTCTTTCTGAGAGTTTCCGCAAGTTCTTTTGTTATAGCAATCAATTCTTCATTCTCATAGAAATCCTTAATTGCCTGTGGCTTTGTAAGTGCATCATAGAAAGCCAATTCATCAGCAGTAAGTCCTAACTGTTCGCCTTCTTTTTGTGCTGCTGCAATCTGTTTTGCAAGATTGAGAAGTTCTTCAATAACCTGCTCATTTGTAAGCATACCATTAAGATAACGGTTCATTGCTTCATGAATAATCTCACTAAACTTCTCGGATTTAACAACATTAGTTCTTTTGTAAATATGTACCTGCTCTGCAATCAATTTTCTAAGAAGTTCCACTGCAAGATTCTTCTCTTTCATCTTTGATACTTCTTCAAGAAACTTTGGATCAAAGAGCGAAAATTCCTCTTTTACATCTGAAAATAAGTTAATTACGCCATCACTCTTTATGCTTTGCTTCAAAAGTTCATTAATCCTTGCATTTATTTCAGGAAGTGAAATTTTCTTACCAGTACCATTATTCATCAATCTGCCTACAAGAACTCTGACCGATTCAAAGAAAGCTGCTTCAAATCTCATGTCTTCATCAACAATAGAAGAACAGAGAGAAAGTGCCTGATGAAGCATTAACGACTCTTTAATAAAAGTATTTTTTTCTTCTTCCTTACCTCTCGCTATTATGAAGTTTACAGCACCGCTGATAGTTTTCGCTCGTTCAAGATCAGAACCTGTTGTAAATCTTGAATAATCATATCCATGAAATAAATCTCTACAGATAGAGAGTTTCTCAAGAAATTTTGGATAAGCCACCTTGGCAACATCTGTATCCCCATAGTTCTTTTTATCACGAGTTGTATAATCATTCATTGCTTGTTTCAAAGCAGAAGCTATACCTACATAATCAACAACAAGTCCTCCTTCTTTATCTCTGAACACTCGGTTTACACGAGCAATAGCCTGCATAAGATTATGTCCGGACATTGGCTTATAAACATACATTGTAGCTAATGATGGAACATCAAATCCCGTAAGCCACATATCAACAACAATAGCTATTTTCATAGGACTATTGTTGTCCTTAAATTTCTTTGCCAATTCATCTTTATGCTGTTTGTTACCGATAATTTCTCTCCATTCTTCAGGATCATTATTGCCAGATGTCATAACAACTCCGACTTTTTCCTTCCAAGCAGGACGAAGTTCTAGTATTCTTTTGTAAATCTTCATTGCTATCGGTCTGGAATATGCAACAATCATTGCTTTACCAGTAAGCAGATTCTGACGATTGTTCTCATAGTGATCCAGAATATCACACACCAGAGAATTGATAGTTTGATCGTTACCGAGAATAGCCTCCATCTGTCCAAGTTGACGCTTACTTTTTTCTATAACTTCCGCATCCGCATTTGCAGCCATTACATCATATTCTGCATCCATCAATTGTAATGTATTCTCATCAAGATTTAATTTAATAACTCGGCTCTCATAATATACTGGTCTTGTTGCTCCATCCTCAACAGCCTGTGTCATGTCATATATATCAATATAATCTCCAAATACCTCACGCGTACTACGGTCTGCTGATGATATAGGCGTACCGGTAAAACCAATATATGTTGCATTAGGCAAACTGTTACGAATAATACGAGCTATACCTACAACTCTTTTGGCAACTTCTTCTCCTGCTTCGTTCTTTGTTATCTTAATCTTTTCTGCAAGTCCATATTGTCCTCGGTGAGCTTCATCTGCCATAACAACAATATTTCTTCTTTCTGAAAGTTCGTCAAAAGACTCCTCAAATTTCTGCATTGTTGTAAAGATAATTCCATTTGCCTGTCTGCCAGCAAGCCAAGTTTTCAAATGTTCTCTGCTTTCAGCATGTATCGGTTCTTGTCTCAAAAAATCTTTACACTTAACAAACTGACCATACAACTGATCATCAAGATCATTTCTATCTGTTAGTACAACGATAGTCGGACTGTCTAATGTTTCTTGTAATAAATGAGCATAAAACACCATAGACAACGACTTTCCGCTGCCCTGTGTATGCCAAAACACACCACCTTTACCATCGGTAATGGTAGCTTTCTGTGTTGATACAATAGCCTTACGAACCGCAAAGTATTGATGATACCCTGCAAGTATCTTAAAACTATTTATCCCCTCATTCGAAAAGCATATAAAATTCTTTATAATATCAAGCAATCTTTCTTTTTGGAACATTCCCTCAAAGAAAGTGTCAAACTGTGCATATTGAGTGTTTTCATAACTTCCATCCTTAGTTTTCCACTCCATGAAGCGGTCTTCACCAGAAGTGATAGTTCCTGCCTTAGAAGTAAGCTGGTCACTCATAACACAAATAGCGTTATAAATAAACATCGACGGAATTTCCAGCATATAATTACGAAGCTGTCTATATGCTTCTGACGCATCTGTTTCTTCACGAGATGGAGACTTTAGTTCTACTAAAACAACTGGTAATCCATTTAAAAACAGAATTACATCCGGACGTTTATTGCTATTTTCAATAAATGTCCATTGATTAGCCACAATAAAAGAGTTGTTGTACGGATTCTTATAGTCAACAAGATATACAATAGAAGAACGTTCTTCTCCATTGACAAAAAATCTTACCGGAATACCATTTTGCAAATAGTCCATAAAAACAGCGTTCTTTTGCACAAGTTCACCATTTTCAAAGTTTTTCAACTTAAATATAGCATCCTGAATGGCGTCAGACGGCAGACCTGTATTCAAACGATACAGATAATCTTCTAACACTTCTTCATATAACGGACTATGAAAATCCCTTTCAATATCCGGACCATAAGCATATTCATATCCTAAGTCATTCCTAAATAATTCTATAACAGAATTTTCATAATCGGCTTCTGTATAATTAGTGGACACTTTAATCACCTCTTTCATTCGCTGTCATAATAAAATCCTCAACGATTTGATTCAATAATATCATAATCTGTTCTGCCTTTTGCTTTGCGCTATCCTTAGACTGACATTTAATAAAATAATATCCTGTAATTGACATCTTCATTTTACTGAGCACTGGTTTACGCTTATACCAATCAACCGTAAAATGACTTTGTATTATGTCTAATACTTTCTTAATATCATCATTTTCAATAACTTCTTTAAACTTATCAGCAAAATTGTCAATAATATATTGTTCAAGTTCCGGTTGTTTTGTTCCTATATCCTGCATAGTACTTGCAGAATCTTCTTCATATTTTGTAAAATCTGTAACCGGATTAACTTGATTACGATTTGCATATTTTATGTAACTTAATTGGTGCTCTAATTCTGGAAACAACGTAGCTTCATTTATGTTATACAAATCCAGTTCTTTCAAAATTGTTTCTTTATTTTCCCCTGAAATATAAAAGCACACATCATTAAATTCTTCTTTTAGTTTACTCTTAGCTTTAGATATAACTGATCTCTTAACCTCATTGTCTTTATTAAATGAAAATAAACTAGTCAGCAGAAATACTCCACTTTGCTTTCTCAATCTTTCATTTGTATAAGTTGGCATTACCATGTAATTATTTTGTATTATTTCTACAAATTCTCTATAATTTACTAACCAATTGTCTTTTGTTTCTTCATCTATAATTCGGTCATGATATAGCCTTTCAAGAACTTCAAACAAAGTATTTTCTTTTTCCAAATCATAACTTGCCAGAGCAGATACGATTTGAATTTCAAGATCTGTAGATTGTGAAGGATAGTATTTATCTGTATAATAAATTACCCCATATGGTTCTTTTTCTACTTCTCCATCTTCCGTAGCATATTTTTCTACGCCATGCTTTTTACATGCAAAATATAAAGCAACCAAAGGATTCGTAGTCAAATCCAAAAGACGAGTACACATTCCATAATGTTGATACTTAGTCATAATATCAAACATCGAATTTAATTCCCTGAACTCTGTCGGTGACTTCTGTAATGGTATCTGCATTAATTTATGTTCTATACTTAGCATATCATCTCTAAATATGCTCGGTTCAATATCCCAAAATTCTGTCTCCTGACCTCTAAAATATAACTCGGTAGAGGTTCCATCTTCAGATTCTTTCATCCCTTTTATTCGTTTTATTTCTTCTATAAAAGAACTAACAGAATCAATTAATATTATGTTAGATTCATCAATTTCCTTATATGCCACTTTCTTCACTCCTTTTTCAGGCTAAGCAATTGTAATTTGAAGTGTTTTGGCTAGCAGTGCACCGCCTGCTATATTAGTGCTCATAGTATATAAAATGTCCAAATTCACACTTATAAATTCTTTAACTTTACTTCCCATATCGTCATCTCCCTTCGCTTTTATCACACTCTTAACTACAGATACAGTAAATAAGACTATAAGCGATGAACTAGCAATTGGTACAAGCAACCCTTGCACTGCAAGCCAAAACACTTCAAATATGGTAAACAATAATTTAGCGGCTTAAAATTGAATGTCGGATACATCGAGTTCTCCTGATATTAATTTTGGCAACAAAGTATCTCGAAGCTCCGATAAGCGTTGATTTTCTTGCTGATTAGTAATGATTAGGTCAAATAATGGTTGCACAGTGTCATTAAAAGTATTTAGAACATCAGCAGTTGGAATAACACAAGGAATACTCATAATATCAGCAGCACTAATATTAGGCTGAGCACTTCCTTGTCCACGATTTACTATTTCATAGTACACATCGGGTTGCTTTAATGTGCAATAAATGAATGGTAATTTTTCTACCGGGTTATCGCCAAGGAAAAATTTTCCGACACGTTGGTTAACCAGTAAGGTTTCGGTACAATAAGGAACCATTGCAAATTTTCCGATTGTAGCACCTGTCATTGCAATTAGTAAATCTCCTGCTCCAACTTTGAAGTCTTTGGCTTTATCAATTTTATCGACATCAACATATGAACATTCTGCAAGATTTAAATTATCTTGGTTGATTGAGCCAATTTTTATAACTTTAACGCCATTCTCTGTCCACCAAGAACTTTTAAATGCAAATCCAGACTTGATTGTGCAGTAATCACCTATAAAACCGTTCTTATCTGATTCTGCAAAATATGTTGCATATAGAGTTAGTGCTTGGTCCAGTAAATTATTGTTTATTTCATTATTCTGTTTTATTTTCTCATCTATTGAACTAAGAATAGCTACAATCTTTCCCTGTGTTTTTTTATCGGGAAGAAGAAGTTCTAAATTTTCAATATCTGATGGTTTAATAGAAGGATAGGCTGACACACTCTGCTCTGCAATCGCTTGTAAATGTTCTGTAACTTCCTGTTGTGTCAAAACATAATAAATGTAATCAGGAACTGCTTTCTCAAAATCAACATCAATTACCGCAAATCCTGTTGATACTAAAAAATTCTCAGGCTGTTCTTTAATAATTCCATAGTGCAACTGATTCGGTCTTACGGTTGAGTAAATAATACTATTCAATTCTACTTTTCTTCTTGCTCTACTCGGCAACTTGTCCGTAGAAGTGTTAATATACTGTATTTCATCAACTCGATTCATTATAATATTTCCGGTATCCAAGTAGTTTACAAATTGCCAATCCTCTTTTGGAGAATAAGTGCTTTGATTTGTTGAAACTATCGTACCAAGTCTAACCGTCTGCCATTCAGCCATAATCGTTATCCTCTCTATCCAATGTATTTTCGGTGAGCAATCTTAACATTACTCTGCTTGACCATTGCGTATTGCAAGGTCGTATCTATCTTCCTATGCCCCAAGAGCTGTTGTAGTTGCTCAATGGGCATTCCTTTATCTATTGCCATTGTTGCAAGTGTACGCCTGAACTTATGCGGGTGTACTTTTTGCAACCCTAATTGCTTTCCAAATTCACGCAGACGAACCTCAACTCCACCGATTTTCAGCCTTTCATGTGGCGATTTCAACGACACGAATAGTGCCGGATTGTCGTCCGTTCTGCTCTCTATGTAATTCTGCAAATGTATCTTAGTTCGAGCGTCAAAATAAACCACTCGTTCCTTGCTGCCTTTACCAAACACGATACATTCTCTCTCGTTGAAATCAATATCATTTCGGTTAAGCAATACCATTTCTCCGACACGCATACCCGTTGAAGCAAGCATATCAATAATTGCCAAGTCTCTCAACTCCGTGCAGTTATCCCTCATAAGTTCCAACGCTTCATCGGAATAGGTTTCCTTGATGTTTGTGCCGGTCTTAACTCTATGTATTCGTCTGACCGGGCTTTTCAGTATGTAATCCTCGTCCTCCAGCCAAGAGAAGAAGCTGGAAAGAATACGGCGAATATTGTCTATCGTAACCTTACTTGACTTCTTCTTTTCCTGATATTCGGTCAGGTATCCTCGAATGTCGTCCGTTACAATGTGCTTGACATCTTTGTGCAACTCATCGAGCATTGCTTCAATAGTAGCCTTGTAGTATTTAAGAGATTTCTCGGAACAGCCCTCAATTCGCTTTGCCGATAAGAATAGCTCCACATAGTTCTGTTCCGAGTTATTCTCTTGGTTTTGCTTCTCAGTTACCTCATACTTTGCAAGGGTATATTGCAACACTTCTTGCAGCTTCTCATTTTGCGCATTATTCAGGAAAGGTAACATACCCTGAATAACATCTTTGATTATATCTTGTTTCACAGTCAATTCTCCTTCGAATATTTATTAGAGAACAACTATGGGGCGGAAGTCCCCCGATATTAACTCCTGCCACCCACGGAAGTAATGGGATATGTTATAAGCTAAACAATAATTTAGAGCAACAAGTTCAAGCTATATTCAAAGAATGGTTTATAGACAATCCTGAGAACGAAAATTGGTCTAATGGAACATTCTCTGAGCTTATCGAATCTACCTTAAGCGGTGATTGGGGTAAGGAAGCACCTACTGGAAACAATACTGAAAAAGTTTACTGTGTTAGAGGTGCAGATATTCCAGAGGTTAAAGCGGGAAACAAAGGTAAAATGCCTTCTCGATACATACTACCTAAGAATTATGCTTCAAAGAAATTAACCGCTGGAGATATTGTTGTCGAAATTTCAGGTGGAAGCCCTACTCAATCTACTGGTCGTTGTACTGCAATCTCAGAGTCATTGCTTAATCGTTATGATAGCGGAATGGTGTGTACTAATTTCTGTCGAGCTATTAAGCCGATTTCCGGTTACAGTATGTTTATCTATTATTATTGGCAATACCTATATGATAAAGGCGTATTTTTCTCTTACGAAAACGGTACAACAGGTATCAAAAACCTTGATATATCTGGCTTCTTAGGAACAGAGCCTATTGTTATTCCACCAAAAGAAAAAGTATTGGCGTTTGATGATTATTGCCAAACGGTTTTTGACCAGATATTTGCTAATGGCAAAGAAAGTGAACAGCTGGCTCAACTTCGAGACACCTTACTTCCTAAGCTAATGTCCGGCGAGCTTGATGTATCGGACATTGAAATCTAAGCCACTAAATTATTGTTTATCTTATTATTACATTCTATTTTTTTATCAAGCAGGCGCAATACACACGCAATTTTTTTTTGCTCTACAATATCATAATGGGGAACCCCATATTGCATTATAGATGTTTTATCTCCTCGAGGCATTTTTGTTCCTTTTGATGTTGCCATCGAATAATTAAAAAAAGCATCATCTGCTAAAACATAATACAAAAAGTCTTTATCTGTGTTTTCGTTTGCCTTAAAAACAAGCACATCGTTTGAACATCCACCATCATATTCTGCCTGCCAAATCTTTTTGAAATATGGTCTAATATTCGAAACTAACACATCTCCTTTTTTATATTCTTGTGTTTGTGATGTAGTAGGTAACGACGTAGCTCGAATGACCCCTCCCTTGTTTGGTAACATATTCTCTGTGGATATGTATGTGTCTTTATTTAGTCCATCAACATTAACTTTACCTTTTCTATATTCGCACAGCGATGACAAACTATATTTCATACCCTATCGCCCCCAGTTTCTTACGGATTTCTTCTTCAATTTCATGAGACTTAACAAACATATCAGAAAGTTCAGAGGTCAAGCGACTCATTTTTTCTTCAAAAGGTTCCCCATCGTCCTCTACTTCTTCAATACCTACATATCTACCAGGTGTGAGAATATAATCTTGATTTGCAATATCTTGAATATCTGCTATTGCACAAAAACCTTTTACTTCTTCAAGTGTTCCATTTTGAAAATCTTCAAATGTTTTTGCTAATTTATCAATATCTCCAAGGCTGCCATCTTCTTGAATGCCTTCCGTAAAATCTCTGTGCTTACGGTCAACCATATGTCCCATCTTACGAGCATCTATAAAGAGTGTTTTGCCTTTTTGCTTTTTATTTTTGCTGATAAACCAAAGCGTAACAGGAATTGTTACACTGTAAAACAACTGAGTAGGTAACGCAACAATACCTTCTACTAAATCATCTTGAATAATATTTTTTCTAATTTCTCCCTCTCCTGATGACTGAGAAGATAATGCACCATTAGCTAGTACTAAACCTATTTTTCCATTTGGTGCAAGATGGTATATCATATGCTGAATCCATGCATAGTTGGCATTCCCCGCCGGTGGTGTTCCATATTTCCAACGCCTATCATCTTTCAATTTATCCTGCCCCCAGTTAGAAAGATTAAATGGTGGATTTGCCATAATAAAATCTGCTTTTAATGTAGGATGCAAATCATTAAAGAATGTATCAGCTTGATAAGGTCCGAAATTTGCATCAATCCCTCTAATAGCCATGTTCATTTTAGCCATTTTCCAAGTATCAGCATTTGACTCCTGACCATATACAGAAATGGAATCTCTGTTTCCTCTATGTGCTTCAATAAAATCTGCTGATTGAACAAACATGCCTCCAGAACCACAACATGGATCATATACACGACAGTTATCGTATGGCTTTAGAATTGCTACGATTGTTTTAACAATACTTTCAGGAGTATAGAATTCTCCACCCTTAACACCCTCATACGCAGCAAATTCTTTGATACAATATTGATATGTTTTTCCAAGTAAGTCCTTACTTTCCTTTGTGTTGCCCATATCCATATTAGAGAATAAATCAACAACCTCCCCCAATACTCTCTTATCCAAATCAGGGCTTGCATAGTTCTTAGGCAAAACATTTTTAAGAGATGTATTTTCTTTCTCGATAGCCCTCATTGCTTCATCAATAACAGTCCCAATTTCAGGAGTATGCGCACAAGAGGCAATTTTGTCCCAACGAGCCTTTTCTGGCACATAGAATATATTATCTTCTACATAAGCATCTCTATCATCCTCAAAGCCATCCCCCTCCGCAACAAGTTCTTCATATCGTTTCTTAAATGCACTCGAAATGTATCGAAGAAATATAAGCCCCACGATTACCTTTCTGTACTCTGCTGCCGGGATGTGTCCCCAAAGAACACAAGCCGCATCCCAAATTTGTTTTTCAAAACCAATGTTAGCATTATTTTCTGTCATTTATAGCTTCCTTTCTATCAATAAATTGCCCCTATTTATTTGCATATACAACTTCGTTTTGCAATATCATAATCCTATTGTTAATGTTCTATCTCCACAATATCATCAAACCCACATTTCAGCTCCAAACATATCCTCGCCAGTATATCCAATGATACCTGCTGATTATTATTCATCTTCGTAAATGTGCTTGGTGCAATTTGCGTTCTCTTTCTTAATTCTGTTTTCGTCATTTCCCTATCAATCAATAGTTTCCATAAGGGCTTATATGATATTTTCACCTGATTTTCTGACATGTTCTTTCCTCCGATTTATCACGCCAAATAGTCCTTTTTTCTCGAAAATAATTATATCATCTATCTTTCATATTTACAATTAGAACTTTTGAGTTCTCGAAACATAGAGTATTACTAAGTATATCTATTTTTCTATTGATTGCTTTTTGTACCTGCTTTTTGTACCTCTTCTTTCTCTTCAATAATGTAATCCAAAACCGTCATAATAGTTCATGAAATAGACAGAGGAACTATCTCCCTCTGCCTATATTCCACTGCTTTTCCTGTTCCTTTTCATGCACATCATTCCCGCCGACAGTCTCATCATAAATCTTCTGATACTCTTCATACAGTTGAACCCCATCAAGTTTCACCCCCAATTTATCCAGCACACTCATAAAAAGCTTCAAATTTCCACCAGCATCACTTACATCGAACTTAAAAGCATTTGCTTTCACAGAAGTTTTAAGGTATTTATATGGACCATAAGCCCAAAGTTCTCTTGCTACCTTTTCTGCCTTATCTGCCACAACATTCTTTTTAACAACATCTACTAAACGCTTTGATTCCTCATACAGCCTGTCAAAATCAGCTTCGTGACCAATTTGCTTAAAGAAGCTATTCAGTTTCTCATATACTGCCAGTACATCATCGTTTTCATTAACGCCTGCCATTCGTATCTTCTCCTCATCAGAACTGACCTGATAATCTGCATACGAATAAAATGATTTATCTTTTACATTCGTCTCAGCCACTACCTCTTCCATGTCCATTGCAGGCTCCGATTTACTGCCATACATTTCCTCTGTGAAGTTTTCGTATGATTCTTTCAAATCATTTCCACGATATTTCTGTTCAGGCACATCAGGATAAGTTTCACCATCCCCCGCCTTTCCGACATACTCTAAATCAGCAACACACATATCTTCCGAAGCATCCTTCCCCTGTTTTCCCTCAAGAAATGCCGCATCTGTAACCGAAACTCCTTCTTCTGTTCTTTCCACTTCCATCACATCAACTTCATCCGTGTGTCCTTTATGAACTGCCATTTCTTCCCTCTGAGGTATCACAATTTCTTCCTCATCAATAAGTTCTCCCATTTCCGGCACATCATGATACGCAGTATACAGATTTTCCTTTATCGCCATATCCACTAGACCAATCTGCTTTTTTGCATCTTTCTTCTGTTGCTTCAATACATCCAATTCTTTCTGCATATCCATATGCCACAACTGATAATCCCGATACTGTTCCTCAGTCTTAATTGCTCTCTTTTTACCGGAACTAAGCCTATAAATCTCATGCTGCTTATCATCTATCTCCTTCATTTTCTTTTCCTGTTCACTTCTATAATCCAGCAAATCAGAAAAGTCTCTGATATTGTTATCCACCAGCATCAAATACTCATCCTGCAACTGATGAAACCTTTTCAAATCCTCTGCGTATTTTACTGCATTGACTTTGAACCTGTTCTGCTCCACCATACGAAGTCGGTACATTTTGGCATAGTATTTCTTCTGAAATTCTGAAAGATTTGTGTGTTTCAAATACCGAATATTCTTAGAATAAAAATGTGGATGCACCATCCAAGGCATATCCACATAATATCTAATCTTATTCTCTGAAAACATTTCATCCATTTTTGCAAGACTGTGATAATATCTGTATCCCGGAGCCTGCACTTCCATCCACACACCTGACTTAAATATATATCCCAGTCTTCTCATCAGATATTTGAAGTGTTCAACATCTCCAGCGGCATAAGCACACATCTGTGCGTCACGCAGGATAATTTCTTTCATTGACATTTCTTTTTCCCATTTATCCCTGCTGATGTTCTTTGGGTTTTTACTATATTCCGCAGGTATAATACCAAGTCCCAACTCTTTGCAATACTTATTCGTAATCGGTTGCAAATGATTCTTCCAGTTTCCTCTCGGCGAATTATACTTCCTCCCAGTTGTTATACTCACACTGTTCCATATCAAATGACCATGCATGTGTTCCCTGTCTGTATGAACCGCAAATACAGCTTCATAATCATCCCCAAGTACATCCTTCGCAAAATGTTCCAATACATACATTGCCTGTTCTGCCGTAACTTTCTCCTCCGGAGAAAACGAAATAATCACATGATAGCCTTGTCTGTTACCTGTCTTGTGAAATATATTCTTTGTTTCTACCATTTGCTCAAATGCTGTATCCGGCAGGCAGTTGATACTGCCCACCAAAACACATTCTTCTGTCTTGTCTGGATTTTGGATATATCGCAAAGCATTTTCCAAATGCGATGCCGGATTTCTGCCTTTTGATTCCTTAATATTCAGAATCTTTGTAATCGCCATGTTTCCAACACCTCCCCGAATAAGCTTTTGATTTCATCAAGGCTTCTCTGCAACTTATCGATATCGCTGAAGTACAGTTCTCCTTGTGTATTTCCAAGCTTAACAGCCTGATTGATATTATTTGCAATACCAGAAAAAATCCTGATAACTCTTGCCCTGTCCTCTGGATATCGAAAGTCAACATTGCCACCTAAGCGAATTAATTCCCGCACATATTCGCTTACAGTTTTTCCACTTTTTCCAACTGCTGCATCCAGAATATCCATATCCTTCTCCGACAATTTCACCGAAATCTTATAATCTTTCCTATCAGACTTGTATCTTTTCTTTCCATCTGCCATAATCATATCCCCTTTCGTGTCTTAAAAATATTGTCTTAAACCAATTTCTTCTTATCTGTCCCATTGCTCTTTCATCCTTTCCAAAAGTAGTGTTCACTGGTTTTGCAAGATGCGGAAAAGGTCGGACCTTTTCCCCAAAAAATATATAAACGCCTTCAGCGTTTACATCATTTTTCGTCTTGGCAGGAGCACCTGCACCCGATATATTTTACCGCTATCACACTTGATAGCAGGTATTATAATATAGATATCTTTCCGGCACTTTTTGATAGCACTACACCATTTCAATTTTCTTTGCTATCATAAGTGCCTGTTTTGATATCTTTTCACCTAATTGTGATAGCAGTCATGCTATCACGAGAAAAAGCTGTCCAAATCCAGCATGTCATTTGCTTCAACATCTTTTTCCATGCCATTTTCATTCTCACAGGCTTCTTTTGTTACTCTTTCAGCCGCAGACATTACATTTGTTGTTGGTAAATCAGAAACATGTGAAGCAGGCAAAGGATTTGAAGTTTGACCTGTTTGAATCCCAAGAAGATATGAAGCAATAATCTGAGGAAGCTTTTCATCAATGATTGTTTCAACCGCTTCAGCTATTCTTTCAATGAGCGGTTCTTCCCAATCTTTCTTGTCCTCTGCCGGACATTCTTCATTTAGTTCCATATCTCCAAGAAGATTTATTGCTGAAATTATGAAATCCTGTATGGAAGAATGTTTTTCAGCATTAATTTTTTGGAGAATGTCAAACGCCTTTCGATGCTCAGGATTATCAGAATAAAATCTGACGATTTTCTGTTCTTTCTTCTTCATTGTCTCACCTGCCCTCACTTCTCAGTTATCCGGCTATTCCAAGTTTCTTCTTTTTCAAGGCTACATAACAGAAATACTCATAGCCCTTTGCATTTGCATTGATGTCAAAGTTGAATGTGATTCTGCTTCTGTCAAAAATGCTGAAATGTTCCAAAAGCTTTGCTCCTCCGCCCAAGACATACAATTTCATTGTCTTTTCATTGTATCCTAAATCAAATATTTTCATGGTCAACTCTCGTACATACTCTCTTGCTGTTGCCTCCATCCAATAATCATACTCCGCATCAATATCTACTGAACGATCCATTAAAAAAGTGTTGATAATCGAATCTGGAACATCTTCCTGAAACTTATCCAACAAGGTCTGATGAATTTTCAAAACACACTGCCTAACTCCAAATAATTCTGTCCACATTTTATTCTCTATTGGTCTACCATCCTGCAAAAGCATTGCATTCATTGTTCCATTTCCTATATCTACGATCATGTTTAATCCTTTAAAATCTGGTAAGTTTTCGGCAACGGCTGCATAACATTGTGGCATAACACTACACCCTTCTATTTCTACTTCAAATATTCTTCCTTTGTACACAAATGTAATTTCAGAATTCTGAAGCATATATTCCTTGAACGACTCTTTTTGTGAATCCATCCATTTAAGTGGGACTCCAACTGCAAGGTGAACCTTTTCACATCTGATATTTCTCAGATATAATTCCTTTGCTATTGCTGCAATCGTAAGAATATAAAAATCATTATCCACTACTTTATCTTTTGTATAATTTTTATGCCCCTGATCCAGCACATAATATTTGCCACCATAATACAAATAATCTGTGCTCATTACAGGCTCTGTATCTCTCTCCACAAATCCATTACTGAATACTGTATTAGCTGTTTTTATATTTCCATAACCATGATCCACAGCCAAAATCAAAGTTCCGTCAATTCTAATCTCTCTCATATCTCGCTTCCTCCAATCCTTTCTAGTCCATTTCTTTTAAAATAGTTAAAATATGCTTCAATGGCATGAGCATCTCTTCAAAATCAATGTCGCTCAAATTTTCCTCCTCCAAAAACTGTAATTCTTCTAGCATCGCTTCAAGATACATTTCCATTTTTCTTGCAACTTTCTTTCCTGCAACCACTCTCACTTCATGATTTAATAAGCACTGTATAATATAATCCTGCTTGGAAAGACCGCTCAACGCAACTTTCACATTAAGCTCCTGCGCTTCCTCCGGTGACATACGAAACGCCACCACTACATTTCTCCATCTGTTTTTTGCATCTAATCTCTTTTCGCTCATTTGATTCATCTCCTACCCAAGGGATGCCACCACATCCCCTTGTTTTTATCCTGCAAGATACTTTTGTATATTAAGAATCTTATTATCGTTCTCGATTGATTCTTCCGACGTTACTTTATCTTCAATAACCTCATTTACCGCAACATCTTCCATAACTTCATCTTGCACACCATCTTCATAGCTTGCGTTGACCTCATCCAATTTATCTGCCATAGCCACCTGCTTTGACGGAAACAAATGCGAGTAGCGATACGTTATATCTATACTCTCATGACCAACTCTGTCAGCGATTGCCACAGCTGAAAATCCAAGATCGATCAAATGTGAAATGTGACTATGACGAAGATCATGGATTCGAATCTTCTTTACTCCTGCAAGCTTTGAGCCTCTCTCCATCTCATGGTGGAGAAAACTTTTTGTCACCTGAAAGATTCTTTCTGTAGGTTCTTGATCATAAAGCATTGCAAAATAATCCTGCATCTCCTCCGACAAAAACTTAGGAAGTTTTATCGTTCGATTGCTTTTTGGAGTCTTGGGTGTTGTAATAAAATCCTGCCCCTGCAACCTCTGATACGATTTATTGATACGAACTGTATTCTTATCAAAATCAAAATCCTCCGTTGTAAGAGCTAGCAGCTCACCTAATCTCATTCCAGTCCAATACAGCATTTCAAATGCATAAAATGATATAGGCTTATCCACAATTGCATCAGAAAACTTTTTGTACTCCTCAGTAGTCCAGAAAAGCATTTCCTTATTTTCCTCTTTTCCCATATTTCCCGCCTGTCTCGCCGGGTTTGATTTCAGATTATAAAACCTGCAGGCATGGTTAAAAATTGCACTCAGCGTATTATGCATGGTTTTTCTGTAAGTCTGAGAATAACTCTCACCATTTTCATATCGAAATCCTACCATCTCGTTCTGCCACTTTCTCACATCTCCTGCTGTAATCTCATTCATCTTCAGATTTTTGAAGTACGGCAAGATTTTTGTCTCCACAATATGTTCCTTGGTAAGCCAGGTATTGAGCTTAACCCGATTCTTCACATCTTCTGTATATAACTTCCAGAACTCTCCGAATGTCATATCCAGATTATTTTCCTGACGAATCTTATAATTACGCTCATAATCCAAAGCTTCCCTCTTTGTTGCAAATCCTCTTTTCTTTATTTGCTTATTTTCCCCAGTCCAGTCCTTGCAATAGAATTTGACAAACCAGGTACCAGTCTTACTATCCTTATATGCTGGCATACTCATCATCTCCTTTTCCTATTGCCGATAGGACATCTTAAGTCCCACCGGCTTTGTGTACTAATATTTTTTGCTGTTATACAGCTTCTGTCATTCCATAAAATCGCTCTTCAAAATACTTACGACTAATCTTGCCACGAATAACTGCATAGCCTTTTTCTTTCAGTTCGTTATTCAACTGTCGCATAATGTTATAAGCAGCCGATTTTGAAATACCCAATATCTGCATCACATCATCTACTTTTAAAAACTTCTCGTTCATGCACTGCGCCTCCCTTCTTCCTGTGTTTAAATACAGAGATTTATGATACAGTCACAATAACTGCTGCATAAATTCTGTATTATGTATTTGTCTGTAGGAATTGTAAGTATGTTTTTCCGTTCAACCTTCTACATTCCATAACATTCAAAAATGTTGGCGTTCTCATATCGGCTCTGCTGGTGTTCCAACCAGCCTCATTACCCGAAAGATTATTTCAGATAATACCGCCCGCTCCTGCTCGAGGTATTCAGTCCACTTAGGGGAGTGTCTTCATTCGCTCGCTTCTTGAAAGGTCTTGGCAAATGTCTGTTAGTATTCCGATATCGCTCATTCTTTTTTTCAATACCGTATTGTATAGATAAATAGATTGTGATTATTCTATACCATATCGTATTGAATTGTCAAGAAGTTTTTCTAATGTTTTTGTATAGAAAAACTTCCCTTTTCATTTTTTTCGTGTTATACTCTCCTTAAAAGTCCATAACACATCTAAATGGAGGGAACTACACTATGACAATAGGTGAAAGAATAAAGAAAATACGGGTATTCCGCAAAATGACAATGGATGACCTGGGTGGTGCTCTCGGTTTTGAGGGAAAAAATATGTCTGTGCGCATCTCTCAATACGAAACCGGTGCCCGCATTCCCGGTGATGATATGATTCAAAAGCTTGCCGACGCATTGCACTGTAATTACAAAGCAATCTCTGACTACAGTTTAGGTGCTGCTGAAGATATCATTGAAACACTTTTCTGGCTTGAAGAAAGTGCCACATCTCTCCCGGCACGTGGAAAAGGTACAAGATTCCCAGAGTACACAGCTCCCGGCAACCTGATTCATCTGACTGCAATGACACCTGCAAAATCTTCCGAGGCTGCCAGACCAACTTACAACGAAGATGATTATGACAGTACAGGCTCACCTGTCGCATTAACTTTTGAATATGGATTGGTAAATGATTTCCTTTCGGAATGGTGTGAAATGAAAACGAAATTAAATAGTGGAGAGATTTCTCCTAATGAATATTTTGAGTGGAAAATAACATGGCCTCAGGCGTAAATGAAACTATTCACGCACAGCTCACTTTAGTACCATTTTAGTACCACAAGACAAAAAACAAGCTCGCAAATGCCCATTTTATAGGCTTTTGCGAGCTTTTGAAAATTACTCAAACTCCCTACAGGTTATGTTACTTCCTGTGTATGAGTAAGTGTTTTGCTATCAGAAACAACATCTTTTCGTCTGTTTCTCACGATTATTTTCTGTTTTCAAAATTTCAGGTATCATTTGGGTATCACGAATGGGTATCAATGTACCTACTGGTATTATGACTCTGCTAAAAGGAATGTGCAAGAGCTTTTTACTTTCTGCCACAACACTTCTTATACTTCTTTCCTGACCCACAAGGACATGGATCATTCGGATATATCTTCTTTTCTACATTCACAACATTTCCACCCAATCCATCAGGATAGAGTGAAGTAGATATAATATCCGCATTTCCTTCCAAATCAACAGGTATCCCCATCTCTTTTAGTTGTGGTGCTACATCTCTTAACATCGCCGCCGCATGAGAGCTTCCCGGCACGATTGTCGGCATTCCACCGCTAAATTCTCTTCTTATCAGTTCATTTGGCTTATGACCTCTGTTTTCTTTCATTCTTGTGTTGTTATGAGCTTCCATAAGCAAACCCACAAACTCATTCATTTGCTTTTCACTCTTAAACACCACATCTGCTTCTGTCATTTTACTAATCACATCCGCAGGTGATTCCCCTTCGTAACTGTTTGCCCATACCTGTAGACACCACGAAACAGCCTGCTCATATGGTAAATCTAGTTTTCGCATAAAAAATGTTTGTAATTTTTTATACGCCAATGAACTTTCCTCATATCCTATTCTACAAATTTCTTCAATCTGCTGTACCGATGGTATATAAAAATCTTTATCCATTTGGCTATCCAACAGATATCCCACTTCATCATTCTCCAGTATTGGTATATGTATAAACAATCCTTTTGAGGAATAAATCGGATCGTCCTTCGGCCAATCTTGTAATCCCAAGCTTCTCATGGGGAAAATACACGATTCCACAATATCTATCGGCATTTCCCATAGCATGGCAATCATTTCATCTATGGTATCCTTAACCTTTAATTTGTATAACTCGTAGATAACTTCCACAGGCGCAATTCCATAATAGTTTATAAAAAAATGAACGCATTTCATCATCCATCCCTTTTTTAATTGCTCTGCCCTAAATGCTTCATCATCAATTCGTTTAAAAACTGCAGACACTTCTTCAAAGACACAAAATCTGTCTGATATTTCTTCAAAAGCTCCGAGCCAGTACATATGCAACTGCATACTATCCACTGCTTCATTTATAGAAACATCCTGCGGTGTGTCACATGCTTTGCGAAAAAGAATCATTTGCTCCTTGGTCAAACATGCTAATCTGCTTCGAAGCATATCCTCTGCACAGAAACATTCAAGAATCCGTTCTATGAGTGCAGCTTTACGAAGTCCTGAACATTTTCTTAATTCAAAGCTTCTTGCCTGCTCTAATAACTGTTCTTTTGTATATTCTTCTAAATGCTCTTTTAATAACATATAGTTTCCTCCAATGCAGTTCAATTCTTCAGACATTATACCGTTTAACTTTTATTACAACTCTATAAACTCATATCTACCTGATCCAAAACCAGTTACTTTATTAATCACTTTTGCAGCTTTCATCGCATTCATAACATTTGTTGCCTTTGATTTCGAGCAACTTAACCATTCCTGAACATTTGCCTGTCCAAATGGAACGCCTGTACCGCATGCGCAAAATACCTGTTCAATATTCTTGATAAACTTATCTGTTATTTCCGCTTCTCTGAATAATGGCATATATTTTTCAAAAGTGTTGCTTACTTTCTGAGCATTATTGATTACTTTTCCAGCCGCATTGCTTACTTCTTTAAGGGTGTTGCACATATTTTTCGTAGCATTGCTTACTTTTTCTTGAGTGTTGCTTACTTTTCTGAACATTGTAACCTTTATACCGTCACCGAATTCTTCAAAGAGCGGTTCACCTCTTATATTTCTTTAAATAAACCGCATTAGTTATCTGTGTAATATATTTGTCCATTAATCCTGTTATTACATCATATATCTCCCTAAATCTATCTTCGTCTAAATCTATACCTTCAATTCTCTCTCCATGTGCTATTTCATTTCTCATCTTCAAAAGCACATCATCTATCATAACAAAACCTGGCTCATACTCCGAGTAATCCAATCCTATAGTTTCCATTATTTCTGTAAATACAGACGAATTTAAATTGCTACCTGTTTTTATTACATCCACATATGGAATTCTTGCCTTGTTACTGCCTTCTGTCCTTATTTTATTTATGACCTGATTATGCAACGATGCTTTATTGCTCTCCGTAAACAACTTAATTTCTTTATTGATGGCTAATGCCATAAAATTGGGTTTTAATTCATCATATGTACAATTTTGAAACGACACATAGCACAAGTAAAAAGTAGCCAAATTTTTAATTAGTCCCTCCCAATGAGCATATAACAAGGCCACTCCTGCTCTTAACGCTGTACTTTTTGCTGTCTTTTTTGAAGTTGCAATATTGGACGAAATAGCTGAAAGTTCCTTTTTTCTCCATGCAGTTTCACTATCCACCGCATCTTGGAATTCATCCTCTGTTCTTATCTTCATTTTTTAAAATACTCTTTCCCCCAGATTGACAATTCTTTATATCTAGGTATCGCTTTGACTCCCGGTATTGTATTTTTAATATATACCTCTTCTAAATATAATTCTTTAACCTTTGCTTTCATCCATTCATTTTTATCTTCTAACATAAGAATACTATCTATATTTGACATTACTCCATATGCAATTACTTGAAACGAAGATGCTAAAAATGGTCCTGTATATTTTTCTCCCTCATATTTTCTAAATGCATCTTCTCCAAATAAACCGGACAGTAAATCAAATGTCATTTCAAACTTTTTTATGGTGCCATTTATGTCATAATTAGAATCATCACAAATACATAGAATTTCTTTATCAAGCAGCTCAGAAAACTCCTTATATTTAGAAATCTTATCCCAATCAATATGATTGGCAACCAACAACCTGACCACCATCTCCTGATCATACTGTTCTCCTGATTTTCTTTCACTAATCTTTAAACACTTTTCATATGATGGTATATTTGACAATTTATCTATAAGCTCATATATCTCCCTATTACTCATAATTACCAAACAATTTCTCACTTCTTGATCGCTTAGCAGCGACCCTCCTGTATTTAATCTTTGAAACAACTCATATTTGGTGTTTGAATCACTTTCTTTTTTTATAATAATTACATCCAATCTAGCCCTTTTAAGTGTCAGCTGTTGTTCTTTAGTAAATGATAATTCCCCTTCTCCCTGCCATTTCATTCCCGCAAAAGAAGGCAAATCATCAGTAGCCTCCAAAACTAATGGTGGAATAGATTTTCCTTCCTCGTCTTTAAGTATTCCTACAAATTGAAATATTGTTGATAATCTTTGTACTCCATCAATTACATCCCACGTTCCATCTTCCCTTTGACTAACAAATATCTGCGGTATTGGTATATTTAGCATAATTGATTCTATTAATTTTGTTTTCTGATAATCACTCCATCGAAATACTCTTTGAAACTCTGGGTGAATATCAAGTTCCTCATCTCTATATAAATTAATCAATTCACCTATAGACATCTGATATGCTTCTCTGTAAATCTCACTAGATTTTTTTGCAATTTCTTCTTGTAATGACATATTCTTATCCTCTCTTCAATCTTCTTCTCTGCAACTTTTTCCATATATTTCGTGCATCCGTACATAGCTTTTCATCAATACCAACTCTATTGATCAATATTTCCTCGTCAACCATGTCTAATGCCTTTTCTATTGACTCATCAGCTCTTACAATCTGATCAACCTCTTTAAGTACCTGACGCACTATTCCAATCGGTATATTATCTAACCTCGGTACTAGTATATTTCCCACTTCTCCCGGAAGTATTTCAAGAACTCCTCCACCATAACTCCTTCCACATAATTCTGTAAATGCAAAGGATATACTGTTATAGTAAGACAACAAAACTCTTTCTGGCTCAATCCCTTCATTGAATTTAATTCTATGCATTGTATCTGTAGATACCGCATCACAACAATTTAATACAAACTTGGGATAAAGATTATTTCTTCTAAGGAAAAATGCATCTGGTACCCAGACAGAAGGTATTCTATACCATCGGTCTCTAATAGAACATTTATATCCTTTATTTTCCTCATTTTCCTCACCCATATGAATATATTCTTTGTGTTTATCAGGATATTTATCATAATCGGTTTCCGGAAAATCAATTAGATATGCTGCTTTACCGGCATCAACATTTTCTTTCCAATCTGCATTTTCAAAATAAACACTATGCGCATGTGCGCTTCTCCCTATCAAAGGTCGAACTACATTTTCCAATTCATATTGCTTAACAATCTCACTATTAACAGAAAAATACTTATTATTTCCAGTTGTTATACCAACATTAATCAGTGCACAATCTGACAATTTCTGAAATCGCTTGTCATTACGAATCTTTAAAATTAGTTCATTTTCCTCTGTATTGGTAAAGTACTTAGTCCACTTCTCATGTACATGCTGCAATTTTTGAAAACCATTCGTATCAATATCAAAATTCTTCAAATCATCAAGATTATTCAATTCTATAATCCTAATGCCCTTTTCTTCACCACCCTTTTCTCCAACAAAAACTACTATTTCCTGTTCAATATCTGGGAACACCAATTCTTCAAAGGTAATTAGTGTAATCTTTGATAAATGGTCAGCTAAAAACAACCTTAAATCTTCTGCATATGCTACTTGTAAAATCTCCGCAGGAATAACAAATGCAATTTTCCCATTTTCTTCAAGAAGATTAACACAAGCGACCATAAATCCAACCCATGTATTAACAAGTTTATTGGATTTCATTCCCTGTGATACCAATATGTCTGACATAAGTGTTCTTTGATTCTCTTCTAAATACTGGTATCTAATATACGGAGGGTTCCCTAAAATCAGGTCAAATTTCTTGCCATTTTCTTTTTCATAATAATCAAAAAAATCCTGATTAAGTACCTGTACTAACTTTGATCCTTTCACTCTCTTTTCTAATTTTTCTGCCTCATCTTGCTCAATTTCTATCGCTGTAACATTTTCAAGTTGTTTTATCATTGAAACATCATCAAGAGCATCTATAAATACTCCATCTCCGCAGCTTGGTTCCAAAACTGTTCTGATACTTTTATCGTTTACAAACAACTTAACCATCATCTCTGCTAGTGGAAGAGGTGTATAATATGCACCTCTTAGTTTCTGAGCAGAACTATTCTCTTTTAATTTCATCTAATCACCTTAAATTTCCTGTCGATATACTTTACCTATCAATTCTTGTATATCCACAATTATTCTATTCTTTTCCTTTTCCAATATATTAATTGATGCTTTATCTGGGTGACTCATCATTTGTTTATTTAGAGCATATATCTTTCTTGTTTTAAGTACTACTTCATCATATAACTTTTTTTGTTTTGCATCCGAAAAATCAAGTTTTATAAATGGCAATTTCTTTAGTAGAAAAGTACCTCTTGCGGTAAATCCGTTTTCGAAATCACTTCCTTGCATTTGAAAATACTTTTCTGTATAAGGATGCGCTAACCATGCCTGTATATACTCCAAATCATATTCCTTATCTGATAATTCGCTGATTGCACAATATCCAGCAGTTCCCCCAGATGCTATTAACATATCATTTTCATCATATGCATACATTGGCTCTTTGCTTAATATTCTAACAATCAACTTAGGCGTGTTAATAAATGCTGTTAAAGCTTGAGTTCTTCCGTATTTATACCAAGTTTCTGCCGTGGCATCTGGAACATCTCTTCCAATTCCATTATTTAAACATTTTGGTACTAATCTATCATAGCAATCCATCAAGTATCTATAAGTCCCCGGATACTCTTTCTTCATAGTTTCAATTGCAATAAGTTTGCCATTTTCATCATATGGAAAAATAATACGCTTATCTGTAGTTAATACGGAGTATGTATTCATCCCCTTCTCTCCCGCCTTTGTCGGCTTAAAATAAGGTTTTAAAATACTCTTCTCAATATTATATTGCTTTCCAAATCGGTTAATAGAAATACTATTTTCATCCTCTAATTCTATACAAGAGTAATCAAACCAATAAACTTCCTTTTTATCAGAAAATTTTTCTGGTCTTTCTGCACTTGTTTGTATACCATTAAATATATTAGCTACTTTAGATAACGGAACCGCCTTTCCTTCTACATTGCTTATTAATTGCATAAAATCAGTATCTACGGTTAAACTCCAAGGATTCTTAGACAAACTACTATTATCTATCTCAACACTTTTAACATTATGACCAGTCCACAAATCCGTCACTGATTTAATGTACGAATATCTGAGTTTCAGGCTTGTTGCTTTTCGAACAGTAACTATTGCACTATATATCGTTTTATCAGGGAACAACTGAGCATCACCAAAATCTGCAATTTCACATATGTTATTGCAGATAAGGTTTCTAAGTTCCTGTCCAGAAGCAATTTTATAAAACTTATTCGGAACTATGTAACATAACTTTCCTGATGATTTCAACAATTCAAGAGCTCGCTCCATAAATAAATAGTATTTATCAAATTGTTTATATGCCGTCTTATATTTATTTTTATATATTGAAATCTCTGTATCTCCAGATAGTACATTTATATCCTCAGTCTTAACATACGGAGGATTTCCTATGATAACATCAAATTTCTCGCCATTGTTAATCATATTCCAATCGAATGGAGCAATGTTAATCAATTCATCAATAGACAAATCCATTCCGCTAATATCTGCATCTGATATCAAGGAATTTCCAGCAAGAATATTCTCATCTAAATTCGGTAAAATAGGGGCTACTGCCTTAACTGATGGCTCTGTCTCATCCTCTAACAATTTAAGCAAAAGTGAAAACTTACTAACCTCAACTGCATGAATATCTATATCCACACCATAAATACAATTTGTCATTATTTTCCGCTTATCAACAAGAGGTAGTTTTTTCTTCCCATCATTCATTTCGAGCAAATAAGTAGGCTCATTTTCTTCATACCATTTCTCACAATAATCAATCAAGAACTGATATGTTTCCTCTAAAAATACACCAGAACCACATGATATATCTGATATTTTCAATTTACATATATCCGTCGGAGTTTTACCCTCACATATAGGTTCTAATGTATTTTTTACCATATACTTAACAATTTCAATAGGCGTACTAACAACTGATCTATTTTTATACTCATTTTTCTTGGCTAAAGTAACATC
Source organism: uncultured Lachnospiraceae bacterium (assembly GCA_902786515.1). Classification (GTDB taxonomy): domain Bacteria; phylum Bacillota; class Clostridia; order Lachnospirales; family Lachnospiraceae; genus UBA2821. The sequence goes on from CADADA010000027.1 coordinate 28,922, forward strand.
TCCATCTGATATTATCAATCTTTCCGCCAAAAATGATTCATATATTTTTCCCAATACACTTGGCTCGATGACATTAAATAAATACGGTGTCTTGGGATAATATAACATCTCAATCATATTAAAAATAACATCAGCGTTTAAATCAAATATTGGATTCTCACCCTTAAAAAGTCCTGAATTATATTTTTTATCAGCAGCTTTAAATGTTTCCGTCAAAACTTTTTGTAATTCAGTTTTATCTTCAATCATCTCGTATAACTTTTTGTATAATGGAAGCTTTCTATCTTCACATATGCGTAAGAAAATAATCTGATTTATAAACTCCTGAACCACATCGTTTAAAACCCATTCATCCTTATATTTGGCATTATTGGTATATAAATATTTTCCTAATTCTACTCTCCAGGAATTTATCTGCTCTAAAAAGATTTCATCAATCTTCGTGCTGTACTTATCACTTTTTTGAAAGCTTTCCTCCACAAATTTATCATAAGTCCCGCTATAAACACTTTCCTTTGAAATAAGAGCACTTATCTCATCATATTTATTGGCATATTCTTCAAAGTAATATTTACGATATAAAGATGTTCTTGCATTATCATCAGGTTCGGGTTTGCATGTAGTGTCATATATCAACATATCTTCAAAATTTGTTAATATTGTCATAGCATGATTTGCATTCCAACCATATTTTCTTGCTTGCATAGCTGGTTCTACTTCCACAACAATATCTACACTTGGTTTCTTTGCCTCAACAAAGAGCTTTGACACACCATTCAAAGTCAAAGTATAATCCGGTCTTTCTGAACTGTTGGAAAATTTCTCTACAACTACCTCTTTATACTGTGGTAATTTTCCTTGAGCGTTTTGCACATCCCACCCAAAGCACTCTAACAATGGATTTATATATTCATCTCTACATTCAGTTTCATTATAGGCATTTTTTGTATCATGATAATATTGCATATTTTCACGATATTTTCTTATTAAATCCTTTAATCTATCTAAATCCATATTGCCTCCTACTAACCCTTTCAAGCCATACATCAAGCATCAAGTTTTTCTATTGTCTTTAATATACTCTCTGCCGTGTCCGTTAAAACGTACTTGCCCCTTGTTTTTTGCTCAACAAATCCTTCTTTTTGAAGTACGCTAAACATACTATTCACTTTCATCTTACTATAATTTAAACTTGTAGCTATCTGTTGCTGTGTCAATGGTATTACTTTTTCATCCAGAATAATTGCCTCATTATCATGCATTAACTTAAGTAAATCATAATAATCATTCAATAATAATTTAACACCCATTTTACTGGTCTCCCGTACTTTAAAACTCTAATATACATATAAATTATAGCACAAATACTCATGTATTCAAGTATTGTTTTTTTGTTATCTATTGCATTTACTTTTGCTTTCTATAATGACTATATACTATATAGCGTACAAAGGGGATGAGCCCTATCCACCACAAGTTTCCCATCCCCATACTCCTATCTATCTCCCTTTCCAATCCTCATACGCTTTCCACAGCCTTTCCTGTTCTCCGCTCAACCTCAATATCTCAGCCAAATCTCTTTCCATAGCCTCTATATTGGCATCCAGCGTTTCCATGGTTCCTACACGCATTTCTGCACTTATCTCACACTGTAAGGTTTCCTTTGAATACTGTACCTTCGTTTCCACATTCATATATCCGCATACGGAGTAGCTGTACCCGTTATCCGTATCCCGAAATACAGGTGCAACCTCACCAACGGAAGTTTTCCACCTCATCAGTCTCGGGAACCAACATAAGCCTTCTTTTATCATCTCCTTGAACCGCTCCAGCAGTTTTCCAAGTTCATAAAGTATTCCCCTGTAACTGTTACCGGTATCAAGTCTGCCGTCCCTTTCCACGGCAGTTGCATATTCTTCAATAGTGGGTGCAAGCAGATGAAACATTCCAACAAACCGCTTAATCTGTTCCAGAACCTTTATCGCCTTGTCTGCCTGATGCTGTTTTTCCTCCAGCTCATCCTTTGTATAATCAAGGATTGCACTCTGAAGCTCAATGGAACCCTTTATATCGGCAAGACTCTTCTCCTTCCTGTCAATATCATCTCCCAGAAGCTCCAATTTCTCTGTTTCCTTTGCAACCTTGTACTCTGCAACTGTAAGATCGTGATTTCTTCCTTTTGATTTCTCCTTTATCTGTTCTCCGAAAACAACCGATACTTTCTCATCGATAAATTCACGCAAATCTCCTTGAAGAATCTTTGACAGCGTATATGGCGTAAACACTGAGCGTTTTGACACCTGTTTACGCAGACTCTTCTTAAATCCCGTTGCAACAGGCACACCGACCACATGCATATGTGGACTTTCTTCATCAAAATGGATGACTGCATTTGCTACCTTAAAATCCGGCATTCTGTCCCGTAACTCATCCAGCAGCAGTTTGAAGATTCTTTTCATAAAAATCTTGTTGTCCCCATGTTCCTGCCAATACTTCATGTCTCCCACCTGAAAGATAATCTCCACCGCCATATCCTGTGACTTCTCGGATACATATTCATAATAATCTGAAATCTTTCTGTCTTTTCTGGTCTGTTTGTCATTGTATTCCTTCAGAACCCGGTCAAATTCATCATGATATACTTTTTTGACATCCTTCACCAGATTTTCCGTTCCGTACAGTAGCATAATATTTTCTGCACTGTACTCGTCGGATTTATATTTCCTGAGATTGTGCTTTGCCACTCCTTCCAGTTTTCGTTTCGTGGTAATTGCACTTTTCCCATTGCTCACATGAGCGACATAAGAAATACCTCCCATGCAACTCCTCCTTATCTGTAACTTCTCCCGGAGATGCTGTTATCATCTTTGCTCCGCCACAGATGATAACCCCCTAGCAGTTTTGGCAAGCCAAAACATCGGGGGCTCTCCGAGGGTAATATATATCTGCGTATTTTCATATAGGTGCGTCAAAAAGTGACGCACTTTTACGAAAAGTACTCCAAAAAATGACGCACTTTTTCAAAAGGTGAGTCAAAATGTGACGTACCTCATAAAATACTCTGTGCACAGGTGCGTCACTTTGTGGAGCACCTTTTCGATTCTGACTCCACTTTTTGTCGCACCTTTTTCATTTTGACTCCCTTTTGTCACACCTTTTATAATCGGATATTCCGACGCCTAATGATACTGCCTTATCATCTGGTGCAGTACAACCTCCTCAGCCATCATCCTCGCCTGTGTCCGCAATTGATACATCTCCCAAAACGATTGCCTGTTCTTTGGCTTATGACTGCTCAACCACTTACTTTCGATTGCCTCCAACAGCTCATATGCCTCCTCATCAATCTCCGTTGCCTTATCCCACAGTTGTCCGAACCTCACAAGATTTCTGTAACTGTCCGGATGTTCCGTTTCTATAAACTCAATCCACATTCGTCCGTATTTTCCTATATGAATCGGCTTAACAGCTTCCTCACTTACGGATAAAACAGGATACAGCAGTCCGTCATACTCTTTATATTCAATTCCAATTTTTTCAAATGTTGTCATAATAATCCTTCCTTTCCGGCTTAAGACCGCAACATCGCAGTGACTTTGTATTTTGCAACCTTGCAGTCTAAGAATGCAAAGTCTGACACTCTGCAATGTTTCGGTGTTACTTTATCCACCTTTGTGCAGATTCCAATACCAGCTTCCGTTAATCCGCTTTGCCTTAATTCCAAGCTCCTTTTTTGCGGTTTCCAGTGTTCTCTTTGAAATTCCTTCCTGTGCCGCAAGCTCAAGAATTTCATTACTCATTATCATGCTCTTGGAATCCGCAAGCTCCTGAAGAAATTGCTTTGCCATGTCAAGCTTGCATGCTTTGGGTGCTACGCCTCCAAGAATCTCGTCAGCAGTTATTTCATAATCTCCAATCCACCGGAAGCCTTCCTCCGTCAGTTCAAATGCCTTGGAATGTCCGAATGCCGAGAGGTTATTTTTTATCTGCACCACGGCACGCATGTTTGGCTGACCTTCAATTCTTCCCACAAGTAACACACTTCGTGCCACAGCATAAAAGTCAATGGAACCCATACCTCTGTATGCCGCCTTTGCACCGGAGCCCTTATTCATGTGACCGATAAGAACAATGGCGCAGCCTGTCCTCTCTGCGATGCTCCCAAGCTTCTTGGTCATTTCCCTTGCCTCATTTGCCCTGTTCATATCCGTACCACATCCAAGATATGCCTGTATCGGGTCTAATATCAGAAACCCTGCATTCTCCTTTCTGATTGCCTGCTCCAGTCTGTCATCCGTCATGGATACTGACTTTTCACTCTCATCTATGATGGATATTCTGGTACAGTCCGCACCGGCTGACTCCAGTCGTGGCTTTACCGTGTCTGCAAGTCCATCCTCTGCCGTCTGGTATATGACATCCACGGGATTTCCCTGCTCCATGTCAGCATCAAATCCCTGTCCTTTCGACAGCATTGCGGCTATATTTAATATAAAAGTTGATTTCCCGTCTCCCGGATCACCCTGAATAATGGTGAGTTTTCCATATGGGATAAATGGATACCACAGCCATCTGACCGTCTGTGTTTCCACCTGTGACAGCTGTATCATCTTAAGTTGTATCTGTTCCTCCATGTTCTTCCTCCGCTAAAATTATTGTGTAAATTTGCGGAGCCTTCTGTTATACTGTAGTTGCGAAGTACATATAGCAAAGGCTCTGCTTTTGCCTATGGCTTACAGCCCTGTGTTTATGCATGGGGCTGTTTTTCATCCGTGTTTTCCCACAGATATTTTGCTCCGTCAAGCACTGCAATGACAGCATTTAACATTGCCACATAATCAAATACAAGTTCATCCAGATCATCATATTCTCTGCCGTCCACGGGAGAACATTTTCCTTTTATCCGTCCATCTCTATAAAGTTCTTCAGCCAGAATATGCATGTCCTCCTGCATCTGCCTTACGCATTCCACAAGCCGGTAAACCGTTTCTTTCTTACCCACCACGCATATCCTGTTATAAATGCAGGAACGGATGAAATAATCCTTCTTAAGCATTCCGCTTGCTTTTATCCTTGCTTCAATTTCCCTTCTGTCCCTGTCAGATATACGGAAACTGACGGTAGGATATTTATGAATGTTGCTCATTTTACATCATCTCCCTTCTCCAAACTTCCTGTTCTTTCACAGAATTCACGGTTAAGTACTGCAGCCATCTCCTGCTGTTCCGTTGGAAACATATGTGCGTAATGAAACGTAATACTCTGACTTTCATGCCCTACCCTGTTCCCAATGGCAACCGCAGAAAAGCCTCTGTTAATCAGATATGAAATATGCGAATGTCTTAATCCGTGAATTGTAATACGCTTTACGCCTGCTTTTTTTGCGCCTCTGGTCATTTCCTTGTGCAGATAAGATTTGGTAATCATAAATATCCTGTTGTCCCTTGTAAAACCATACAGGCTTGAAAGATACTCTTTCATTTCCTCAGCCAGAAAATCCGGCATCACGATATCCCGCCTGCTTTTCGGTGTCTTCGGATCAGTGATGATATCCTCCCCATCAATTCTCTGGTAGGATTTATTAATGTGTATTACCTTACTCTCCACATCAATATCCGCTGCAGTAAGTGCAAGCAATTCCCCACTTCTTAAACCACACCAGTAAAGCACCTGAAACGCATAATAGGATACGGATTTATCCTTTACCTGTTCTATAAATTTCAGATATTCCTCCTCCGTCCAGAATTCCATTTCATCCGCTTTTCCCTTTCCGATGGTTCCGGCTTTCTTCACGGGATTATCCGGCAGATTATAAAATCTTATGGCATGGTTAAACAGTGCCGAAAGCTCCGACTGAATGGTTTTCAGATAAGTTGGCTTAAACGGTTTTCCATCCGGTGTTTTAAGCTTCATAATCGCATTTTGCCATTTGATAATATCAGCCGGACTGATTTCATTCATCTTCTTATCCTTGAAATAAGGTAAAATCCTGTTGCGGAATATGGTGTCCTTCGTCTTCCATGTATTCAGTTTCAGCTTGGGCTTAAGGTCATCCTCATAAATCCTGTAAAAAGAACCAAAATCCATATCCAGACTGGTTGCCTGCCGGAGTCGGAACTTCTGCTCCCACTCCAGTGCCTTCTTACGGGTCTTAAATCCTCTTTTCAGCTTCCTTCTGTTCTTGCCTGTCCAATCATTGTAGTGAAAGGAAACATACCATGTTCCCCTCTCTTCATCCTTGTAAGCAGCCATTTGCTTCACTCTCCTTCCTTAAGCTGTCTGCAAACCATAGAACTTCTCGTCAAAATACTTACAGCTAACCTTACCCGTAATGGTTCTGTATCCCTTTTCCTGCAGCTCATGGTTTAACTCGCGGATAATCTTGTATCCGTGTGAACGTGATATGGACAGCATTTCTGCCACCTCGTCAACATTGTAAAAAATCTTCTTTTCCATAGGTGTCTCACCTCCTTCCCCCGGCTGTACCGGTATGTATCTCAAATTTGCCTTCTACAAATATGATAGCTCATTTCAAAATTCTCTTCTCGACTTCGCAGGACGATCTTTTCATAAAAAGTAGCCTTTGCAGGACTATTTTTTGCTCCATAGTCTTTTACACCACTTCCATGCTCAGATTATAAAGCAGTCACCTAATCAATTTCAGGAACTATCTGTTCTCTTTCACCGGCAAAATGTGAACAATCAGTTCTCTTGCCTCCTCTGTAAAGCTTACCTCCCAAACTAATGATTGAGAATGCACTCTCTGGCTCCCTTTGGGGACAAGATACGCTCCCTTACCATAATATCTGTTTCTATATCCGCATTTTAGATGTATACAGTAGGAGTTACTCCCCAACTTAGTGGCAGTTGATTTCTCCCACACCTAAAATGATAAATTATCCAAAAGCTGATTAAAACCGAGAGATATTCCGAATTTCGAAATAAAAGTCGTAGTATTATTACGAATTTTTATAAAATGGGAAATTTTGAAAAGAAAAAGATTTGTAAGAAATAGAAATACCTAAAATACCTTTTACAGTATTCCAAAATATGTCCAGTACTGCCCAAACAGGTATCATATAGGTATCAATGAAAAGAAAAAAGCTTCAGAAACGGCTTGTTTTCGCTGTTTCTGAAGCTGTGTTTACTATTCGAACTCTTGGGCGGAGAGATTTATCTGGCTGTTTCTTAGTACACATTTGTGTGTTTTATTATTCATATTCACCTTATTTTGCATTTTTGTGTACCTCGTCTAAAATTTTTAGAGCCAAATTGGAGCCATTCCTTACTACCGTCCACATACAGAATAGCACCTAAAATTTTGATTAATCAATCCTGATCTTACAAAAGAGTTTACCTCTTTCTCAACATACTCAGAAGATATCTCCAAGTTATACTGACGTAATTCAACAACTAATTGTCCAACCGTAAATCTATATGATGAATCCTTAGAAAATAAATGGTTATAAATAATAAAGTCTACATCCTTTTTTGAATCCTTTACTAACACTTTGCACATAGTCATTCCTCCATTTGATTTATTTGTTTATTTAACTCTGTAACAATTTGTTCCTTTAGTTTATTCCCAAGTTCAATCCCTATGCTGTGTAAAAAACTGTCTCTTTTTTCTTTTACTATGTTTTCTCCATTTTCAAGCATGATGTAAATATAAAAAACCGGAAGATAATCCGAATCAAGCCTTAAAATATCTGAAATACCACTTATTTCATCTAAGGTGCATACACTACCATTATAATCATAAAAATATATAGGACTATCAAGACCTATAGAAATATTTTTAAATACAGTTATAGTATCATAGCATTTTATGTTTGTAAAGATTTTTTGTGTTTCTGTTTCTACCACTTTTTTGACAAAATCTTCAAAAGACCCTATCTTAATTGCCTTATATCTCCTTGAAATAAATGATAAAATAAATCCTTTAGGAGTTTTTGATATGTTACTTAGTATTTCATCTATAAAATCTAAGGTGCCTTTTATATCAACTGTAGTTCCTTGAGTTAAAGTATCTTTCTCCAGTTCATTAGATAATTGATTAATTTTCACAACCAATTCATCTATTTCACCTTTACTGTCTGATAAAACTTTTTTCACTTCGTCATCAATTATTTTAAAATTTTCGCCACGTTTTATTAAGGAGTAATAGCACTTAGTATTTCGTAAAAGTTCTGATAATCTTTGTTTTAAAACATACTCATCTGTATTTGGTTTTATATCCTTATTTCTATAATACTCTGTATAATATATCTGTTTTAAAACCGTCATTAACCAAGAGTCATTCCACTGAGATAATGCATTTGCCTTCTCTGCCGTTGTTGACTCCCCTAACGGAAACCACAACCCAGAAATATCAAACGGAATCAGAATTTTATTATTAATATCATCTCTATCCGTCTGTGTATTCAAATATTTTTTCACCAAATCTTTTACTGAATATTCCAACAAATAATCCGTTTTTATTACCCTATGATGATATATTATATCTTTATAAATATTATATCTTCGTTTAATAAAATCCTCTACAGAATTAACTGCCTTCAATGGCACACAAAAAAATATTTCTCCGTCATCAATGATCATTTGCATGTCATTAATTATTCTATTATAATCAATCTTTCCTGAATCCATTCCTGAATTCAAAGCATCTCTTGTAACATAATCAAGCCTGTCTCCATCTATACTACTATCTATAATTCTATGTAAGCTTTTAAATGGAGCAATCTCTCCGAATATTTTCTTTACACTTTCATAAACAAGAATTTCATATAAATTTTCATTATATGCTTCATCTTCATCATTAATATTAGAGATAATTCCTCTTAATATACTATCACTGATTTCATCTCCCATTTGTTCATGTAATTTCTTGTTATCCTCAAAATACTTAGACATAGTATCTAAAAACTCTATACACCGCTTTTGATTATTTTCCAAACTACTTCCATCTTTATACACCGATTTTAAAGCATTTTCTACAATATGACTAAATGGGGGATGTCCTATATCATGCAATAACGCTGCTACTCTGATTGCCTGAATTAATACCAAATGTATTATTTGATATTTATCAGTAACATTGTGTGGTATCAAAGAATGACGGAATTTATCCAATTCTATCTTAGGCATATCATTCGGCGTAATGCCTCCCAATTTTTGTTCACAAAATTCGTGTTGTTTTGCAATCTCAGTAATTATCTTTTTATACTCAACACTAAACATCTCATAAAAAATGTTTAAATTCTCGGGAGTTGCATTCAAAACTGATGAAAAAAACATATCTGAACATAATTTCATAGTTCCTATAGAATGTTCAAAACGTTTTGTTCTATTTGTTGGGAAAGTTAAATAAACTGTCGAATTTTGATATACATCATGCAAACGATTAAACCCAACACTTGAAATAATTCTTTTTTCATATTCTGATAAAGGTATTAATCCATGAATAGAATCATTTAGATAGATTACTTTTTTCATTATGTTCCCCTTCCTTCATATATTTCTTTTATTATAGTCCATATTTCGATTAAAATCTACATATTTCACAATAAAGTTATTAATATAATAATATATGCTTTAAAAATTATCACTTTAATTTACCATTCCTAACTCTCATACCGAAAAAACTCCCTTGCCATCATCTCCGCTGTAGCCCGGTTATATCCCTTCTTGAGATACCCCTGCACAATCGTTCCAAACATCCCCTTAACCATTTCATCCTCAATATCACAATATGCCTGCATTTCCCCGGATAAAGCCATTGCCACATACTCTATCGGCTTATTATCCAACAATTTGTGTAGCTTCGCCAGCGACTGCTCTGTCGTCCGCAGAGCAGCCTCAACCTCCTCACATTTTATTCGAAGCATATTCCCGTCAACATACCACACCTCAACATATCCGTTATCCATGTTATAGGCACATTCTACAATGTTATCTAATCTGTTATCATTCATCATATCAATCCATCCTTTCGTTTATCTCGCTCCATAAGACCTGTGATTCTGTCTTACCTGATGCTCCATGAGTTCCTTCTCCTTTACCTTACCGATAATAGTATCAATTTGCTCCGCACCGGCATATCGTTTCACACGCTCCAGATCGTCAGCTTTTTCCTGCAATAATTCTGTTTTAACAGACATATCTCTAATTTTTCCTTTGTAAAATTCTACATCACTTGTGAGGTGCTTAACTTTATCTCGCAGTTGAAGAACTTCCTCTTTTAATCTAACACATTGGATTGTCAAGCTTTTTACCAGTTCCTTCAATTTGTTCACAAGAGGCAAAGCTACTTTATCCCGAAATGACTTTGCACTTGCAAACGCTCCCGGCTCTGGAAGTTGCCATTCAGGTTCTTCATCATATTTTCGAACATCACGTTGCAACAACTTCTCTGATTGCACCATCTGATCAATTCTGCTTCTCAATTTCTCCTGTTGTATTTCAAGCTGGGCATTATCTTTCTGTAGCTTATCCTGCATTTGTTTTAATGCCTGATTATCCGATTGTAACGAAGTTTGCTTCTGCTCCAGCTTTTCATTATCCTCTTGCAATTTATTCTGTTCTTGTTCCAATCGTTGGTTCTCGGACTGTAAAACACTCTGTTTCATCTCCAACTCGCTATTATCTGTCCGCAATTGCCATTGTTGCTGTTCCAAGTGTCGATTATCCGTCCGTAGTTCCACCTTTTTTATTTCAAGGCTTGTATTCTCCACTCGCAATTGTCGATTGCTTGCACTTAATGTTTCATTATCCCTTTGAACAGCAATACCTTCCTCTCTTGCTTTTTCAACAGCCTCCTCAGCCCTTACCTGCTTAATTGTAGTGGTCATTAGTTCCTGCTTCATAGTGGATACTGCCTGATTCAATTTAGCAACCTCTGTGGTCTTTTCCTGCTTTTGACTGTCTAATTCTGCTACTTCTTTAGCTCTCGCCTGCTTTTCAAATTCCAGTACCGATAAATGCTTTTCATGTGTACCTTTTTGAAGCCATTTGACACCATGTCGCTCCATCACCATAGCCAATTCCCGCTTCTCTGCTGCAATCCATTGATTCCACTCTGTCGCACCTCTCGTGCCACCTGAAAAACCCTCTGCAGCTAATGCAGATTTTAACGATACTCTTGTATCCAATCCTCGCTTGCTACCAGTAATATATGGTACAAAATCAATGTGTAAATGTGGTGTTTCCTCATCCATATGCAAGTAAGCAGAAAACACATACAGGTTAGGATTTCGTGCTTGAAACTCATCCATAAACTCTGTTAATATTTTCTTAGCAAGAAGCCCTTCTTCACTTTTGGCATTCATATCGTCTTTATTTCCAATCTGAAAAATTACTTCGTGAAAAAGTTTTTCCTGCTTGCCTTGTCTAATTTTTTCATAATAATCATCAATCACTCGATCCTTACGTTTTTGCTTTTCATTATATCGTTCAAGTGCTTCATCAAACAATTTATGATAAACCTGCTTTATATCTTCATTACAAAAATGAACATTAGCACCACTTCTATCACTATCCACATTTTTAGCTGTAAAAGCTCGGGTGTTGTGATTAACGGAACCTTTTCCTACCATCCCACTAATCGTTCTTTCCATAGGCATTTTTCTCCTTCCTTTTATCTGTCATATTAGCGCCGGATACGGCGCAGGCTTTGTTACTTTCGCCGAAAGTAACGCAAAAGCACTTTTGACACCTTCGGCATCAAAAATGCAACCTGACCAGTCAGGTTTTGCGCCCTGCCGGGAGCTTTTCTGCCTGCGGCAGTCAGTGTACGCAAGCCTCCACTGTGTCAACCACACCATATTTTCCTTATCCATTCTAACGGAAGCGTGACACGCAGCCGTTATATATGTTTAGGAAAAACTACCACCGAAAACTCTCCAGTACACCTCGCCTATCCAAATATTCCTTTCGTGCCCTTTCCTTTTCTTCTTCCGTTGGTGCGGTCTTATATTTTGTATATAATTCTCTCATTACCATTGCATCCAGCTTCTTTTCTAATCCTTGCTTTATCCGAGGTGCCATTTCCACCTGCTCCAGCATAAAATATCTCATTATCGCAACGAAAAGTTCTTCTGAAATCTGTACATTTTTCATATCAATCCATCAATCCTTTCCTCTTACTATCAAGTCCGCAACAATGCACTATCTATAGATTTTGCAACCTTGCAAGGTTCATCTCCGCAATTTCTATATAGTCTGCATTGTTGCGTTCTTGCCTTAATCCGACTTTACCTTATCCAACTCCCAATACCATGAATTGTTAATTTTCTTAGCCCGGATACCAAGCTCCTTTTTGGCATTTTCCAATGTCCTTTTTGAAATGCCCTGTTCATCAGCCATTTCAAAAATTTCATTGCTTTGCACCATATTAGAAGTTTCTGCCATTTCACGAAGCATTTGCTTTGCCTGTTCCAGTTTATTCGCCTTTGGTGCAATTCCACCAAGTACTTCATCCGCTGTGATCTCATAATCTCCTAACCAGTGAAAGCCTGTCTCTGATAGCATGAATGCCTTCGGATGTCCAAATGCCGCAAGATTATTCTTTATCTGAACAACTGCTCTTGTATTAGGTTCTCCCTCTATTCTGCCGACCAGAAGCACACTCCTTGCCACTGCAAAGAAGTCAATAGAGCCCATACCTCTATATGCCGCTTTGTTACCTGATGCCTTATTCATATGACCGATAAGAAGAATTGCACATTGATATTTCTCCGCTAATGCTCCCAGCTTCTTTGTCATATCTCTTGCTTCATTTGCCCGGTTCATATCCATACCACCACCGAGATAAGCCTGTATCGGGTCTAATATCAATACTTTTGCTCCAGTCTTAGCTAGTGCCTCTTCCAGCCTTTCATCTGCCATAGACAGTGATTTATCGCTTTCATCAATAACCAGTATCTTTTCACAGTCTGCCCCGGCAAGTTCAAGTCTTGGCTTTACTGTGTCTGCCAGTCCATCCTCTGCGGTCTGATAAATCACATTTACCGGCTCCTGTACATCCATATCACTTTCTAGACATTCTCCCTTAGATAACTTGGCTGCTATGTTTAACACCAATGTTGTTTTTCCATCTCCCGGATCACCCTGAATGATTGTAAGCTTTCCATATGGTATAAACGGATACCACAGCCATTTCACTTCCTGTGATTCTACCTCCGACATCCGTATCATCTTTAATTCTGCCTTTTGTCCTTCCATAAAAGTCCTCCATATTCAAATCTTTTATTTGCTCCTAAGAAGAACCTCTGCTATACTCTAGTTGTGAATACATAGGTAACAGAGGTTTTCTTTTGTTACCGCAAGTCCTAACAGTTGCCGCTGTCAGGACTTTTTTCTTTATCCGTCTGTGCTCCCTGCCAGAGATATTTAGCACCATCCAGCATGGAAACAATCGCCTGCAACATATCCATACAGTCATTTCGCATATCTTCCAAACCATCAGCGGTAAGTGTTACATCCTGCTGTTCCAGTTGTTTTACCAGTTCAGAAATATTTGTCTGCATATTCTGCAATTCCTCTACAAGCTTGTAAATGACCTCTCTCTTGCCTACAACACATATTCTGTTATAAATACAGGAGCGGACAAAATAATCTTTTTTCTGCATACCGCTTGCAAGTATCCTTGCTTCAATCATCTCCCGTTCTCTGTCTGATACACGAAAGCTGATTGTTGGGTGTTTGTGTACTCCGCTCATAGCTCGTCCTCCTCATTCTCCAGTTCTAATCTGTCTGCCAGTTCTGCCTGCTTATTCGGATATAAATGTGAATAAGTATTTAATGTTGTTTCTATCTTTTCATGTCCAAGCCGCTCTGCTATGGCTAATGGCTGAAATCCAAGCTCCACCAGCAGTGATGCGTGGCTGTGTCGCAAATCATGAATACGAATTCTCTTAACGCCAGTTTCTCTTATGCCACGCACAATCTCATGCTCCATATAGGATTTTGTAAATCGAAAC
>CADADA010000028.1 GCA_902786515.1 uncultured Lachnospiraceae bacterium
TCTGCAAGTATGTGAAAACTAAGGAACCGCCGTGTACCGAACGGTACGCACGGTGGTGTGAGAGGTCGGGGGATTATTCAAATCCCCCTCCTACTCGATCCATTTACCTTCCGAACCAACAATTGTAGCAACACTTCATTGACATATCCATATCCACCTGGTATAATGTATATATACACTTTAGGAGAACGCACGAAATGGATATTATTATTTCAAATGCTTCCGGAAAACCTATTTACGAGCAGATAACAGATCAGGTAAAAGAACAGATTATGAGTGGCAGTCTGATAGAAGGTGAGCCGCTTCCGTCTATGCGTGCACTTGCCCAGCAGCTTCGCATAAGCATTATTACAACTAAGCGTGCATATGAAGAACTGGAGCGAGACGGTTTTATAGAATCATTTACGGGGAAAGGCTCTTTCGTAGCGATGAAGAACAAGGAGCTTTTTCGGGAAGAAAGCCTGAAACAGATTGAATACAGCCTTTCGCAGGCGGCTCACAAAGCTAAGCAGTGCGGTATTACGGTTCAGGAACTTTCGGATATTTTGCGAGTACTATACGAGGGAGATGATTTGTTGTGAATGCAATAGAGATTAGTAATCTTACAAAGACTTATGACGGATTTAAGCTTGATGATATCAGCTTTAATGTGCAGCAGGGGAGTGTTATGGGGTTTATAGGTCAGAATGGTGCAGGAAAAACCACGACGATTAAATTACTTCTCGGCCTTATAAAAAGGGACAGTGGAAGTATAAAAATGCTTGGACTTGATAATATCGAACATGAATATGAAATAAAATCTCAGATATCGGCAGTATTTGATGACATACCGTTCCATGATGAACTAACAGCCGCGCAGCTTTCGACGGTTCTTGCTGATGTTTTTTCAAAGTGGGATAAAGCAGTATATTATGAGTATCTGGACCGGTTCAATTTACCGAGAAGAAAAAAGATAGGACAGATGTCAAAGGGGATGCGGATGAAACTTCAAATCGCTACGGCACTGTCTCATCATGCAAAGCTGCTGATTATGGACGAGGCTACAACAGGTCTTGACCCTGTTGTGAGAAATGAGATACTTGATATTTTCCTCGAATATTTGCAGGATGCTTCTAATTCAATATTGCTTTCTTCACATATTACATCAGATTTGGAAAAGATAGCGGATAGTGTAACTTTTATCGACAATGGAAAAATTCTTCTATCGGGAGTAAAGGACGATATAATTCAGTCTCACGCAGTTATAAAATGTAAAAAATCTGATTTGAAAGAGATTGATAAAAATGACATTATAAGTGCCCGTGTCAGTGATTTTGGTGTGGAGGCTCTGGTAGCAGACAGGAAGCTCTGCGAGAAAAAATATTCTGGTATTATCATAGACAGTACTACACTTGAAGAGATTATGCTCTTCTATGTTCGCAGAGATAAAGGAGCGTGGTCTGTTTGAAAGGAATAATATACAAAGAAATAACACTTTCAAAAAAACAGATGATACTTTCAGGCAGCATGTTTTTGATGATTTCTATTATATTTATACTCATGCGGCTCAGTATGGAGTGTGGAAATCTTGCGGCTAAAGAGGAAGTGCGTGGACATTTGCAGGATAATATCTGGATTTTTCGTTATCTGCCACCTGTGGTGCTTGCGTTTTTATATAATCCGTCGTACACAATGTACAATGATATTGAGTCGCACTTTTTGAAGTTTTGCAGGACAACTTCGATAAAAATGCAAAAGCTGATAGGCGGGAAAGTGATAACTTTGTTAATCATTGAGGCATTAGTATATGTGATTAATATAACATACCTTGTGCTCCTCGGAGCGGTAGGCGGTGATAGTACTCCATTATCGTCATATATGATAATGTTAGAGATAATACTTTTTCTATGTAGTATTCATTTGCTGATGCTTTTCTTCTCGATGATAGCAAAAAGCAGGAAAACATTTGAAGCGATGCTGGTGACTGTCGTCACGCTTGTGGCTGTAGCATATACGCCTTTTCTTATGAAAATGATGGAAAAATATCAAGGAAGAGAGGATATCGACATTCTTGACGCCATGCGATTTGAGCTTGCACCTGTCGGAAAATATGTTCTTCCGTTGTGCGCAATAATGCTTGTGGCCGGCTTGTTTATCTGCCTCTTTTTTGGTTCGCGTGTATTGGTTACCCGAAAGGAATGAGTATTAATGTTTGGTCTTATCTATAAGGAAATAATTACAAGAAAAAAACAACTGCTGATTATGCTGCCCATTGTCGTAGCTTTAACAATTGTGGTGATATCTGATTCTGTTACACACGGCGAATATATTGAGATTATGCTTATCCTTGCATCGGTTTGTATAATTCTAGTGTCAGGCATGCTTGAGGAAAGCAGCTTTGAGAATGATGAAACGAAAAAGTGGATTTCGTTTATTGCTTCTGCTGAGAATGGCATCAGAAAGCAGATTGGGTCGAAATATCTGTTTGTTCTCTTTTTTATGATAACAGTGTTTACATATCTGAGTCTGCTTTTTCAACTTGCTGAGGCCCTGACCGGAACAAATGTCTCATCTTTTTATATGGGTCTCCAGCTTATGATGTATTTTCAATTGATATATCGTGCAGTAGAAATGCCATTTATCGTTGCTTTTGGCAGCAGGTACGGCAATATGATAAGAATGATAATTATTGTTCTTCTTGCATTTGGGTTTATTGTGTACGGATTATTTGGAGATTTGTCGGTATTTGGTTCGACGGAGGAGCTGCTTTTGAAGGTTGAAAGCTTTTTAAGTGACAATGGTTCATATTTCATCCTGTTTTCTCCGTCATGTGCTTTGACACTCTATTATATTTCTTTTGAGATATCTTGCCGACTGTATTTAAAAGGTGGTGAGTATTATGAAAAGTGACAAAATTACAACTTTACGTATTTTTATTTTTCTTGGACTGGCATTTGTACCGCCGTGGGTGCTTTCGTTTGTGTATATGGCTGTATATGGTAAAACAGTTGATGGTGCTTTTTATGCTTTGCTTTGCTCGGTTGCTATGCTTGCTCCGGCAATCGCTAATATTCTGACCAGAGTTATTACCGGGGAGGGATTTGAAGGCATAGGAATAAAATTCGATATCAAAGGAAATGTCCGGTACATTATACTTGCTCTGTGCTTTCCGGTCATTTGCGGATATCTTACAGTTTTGGTTGCATCTGCAACATTTCTGCCGGATTGTCGGGTAATTGATATTATTACAAAGACAAATCATATAAAGACAGTCGCCACGGCTCTGTACTGTGCGGGAGTAAGCGTTTTTGGCATAATATTGGGTTTTGGTGAGGAGTTTGGATGGAGAGCCTACCTGACACCAAAGCTTGAAGAAAAAATGCCTCTTTGGGCAGCGGTAATAATAAGCGGAATCATATGGGGATTATGGCATGCTCCGTTGATAGTGTGCGGACATAACTTTGGGACGGATTACAGAGGGTATCCTTTTGTAGGAATACTGTTGATGTGCGCATTTTGCATATTTATGGGATTGTTTCTTACGTCACTTGTGAAGGCAACAGGTTCTGTGCTGCCTGCCGCATTAACACATATTGCGTTTAACAATACAACAGGAATTATTTCAGGAACCATATTTACATTTGTAGTAGCGGAGGATTATATTCCTGGCAGTACACTTTATTACCCGTTGGCTATGATGGCTTCAACAGCGATCATTGCGCTCATAGCAGGCTTGTTTATAATAATTGCATTAAATAATAAAACTGAATAAGGATGAGGTTTTACCTCTTCTTATTCGGTTTTGATTTTTTTACAGAATAACCAAAGCTTCCAACTTTTTCGCCCAAAAGAAAATATTCCCCATGAGAATATGAAACCAAACCGGACTTGCTAAGTTCAAATTTTCCAGTCTCATTCATATATTTCTCGTCAACCGTTACTCCCATCACTTCTGCAAGAAACATATGATGGGACCCAAGCTCAATAATATCTTTTACCCTGCATTCAATATTTACCGGACTTTCGCAGATTCCGGGTGCCGCAATATGCTGTGAGTTTAAGGGGGTAAGATGTGTCTCCTTAAATTTATCCACTTCTCTTCCGGATTTAACACCACAATAATCTGCTGCATACGTCAGGTCTTTAGTTACAAGGTTCACTACAAATTCATTTGTATCCCTGATTATGTTGTACGAGTATCTCTCAGGGCGTACCGATATAGAGAGCATCGCTGGTGACGTACAGATTGTTCCGCACCATGCAACCGTTATAATATTAGGTATTTCATTTTTTCTCCCGCAGCTTACCATAACTGCAGGAACGGGATATAACATATTTCCGGATTTCCAATTTTGTTTTGACATTAAAAACTGTTCCTTTCGCTTGATGTCATTATTATAGCACAGCCATACAAAATGTGATACATGCAATATAAAAATGCAAGCTTTTGTTATTCAGAAAAAAATCCGATAAAAAAGAAAAAGAAATAAAAAAACTGGAGGCGCCTATGAAGATTAGTTCCATTATTATTGACAATTTTAAATCGGTAAGACACATGGAAATCAATGACATTGATAACGCATTCATACTTGTGGGAAAAAATAACACAGGAAAAACCGTTGTGCTGGATGCTATCAGGGCAGTTTCCGGGAATTACACGATAAAGCCGGAAAACTTTAATACACGTGGAAAGAACATAGAGATAACCATAACTCTGGATATTGATGAAGAAGACCTGGTTTTGCTGAATAGAAACGGTGTGGTTTCAAAGTATAAAAAATACGAATTATGGATGAAAGATTTCCAGACAAAACTTCCTTCCTATGAAGATGGAAAATTAAAATTTACTTACATAGTGAACAAAGAAGGAAAAGTGAAATATAATGATGGTATAAAGAAAAATAATCCATATATACAACAGATATTTCCAAAAGTATATTTTATTGACAATCAGAGAAATATCAAAGAATTTGAATCCAGTCTGCTCAGGATTCAGGGAAATGAGCAGTTAGATATGCTCAAAGAGCATCTGTGCATGTTTGACAGAACAAAAAAATGCAACAACTGCTTTGACTGTATGGGTGTGATTAATAAAAAAACACCTGAGGAGCTGACACTCTCCGAAACTGCAAAACTAATGGAATACAAGGTATTTAACATGAAACTGGACCAGTTTGCGGACACGGTAAACCAGTGTTTCAAGAAAAACGGAGCCGGTTCACAGTCAGTAAAATATGAAGTGCACTATAGTTCTGATGATTTGTTTGAAATAAAAACAATGGTATATCACGAGGACAGGGATGCTGTGTGTGAGATAGAGACAATGAGTGCAGGCCTGAGGAGCATTTACCTTTTATCACTGATTGAGACGTATATACAGGAAAACGGGGTAGTGCCAAGTATTGTAATGATAGAGGACCCGGAGACCTACCTTCATCCACAGTTACAAAAGTCCGCCAGCGAAATATTATTCAGACTATCAAAAAAGAATCAGGTAATATTCTCCACACATTCGCCGAATATGTTGTTTAATTTCTCTTCAAGGCAGATTAAGCAGGTAATGTTAGATGAAGAATATTATACAATCGTGAACGAGGACACAGATATAGACGAGATACTTGATGATTTGGGATACACGGCAAATGACCTGATGAATGTAAGCTTTGTGTTCATAGTGGAAGGAAAACAGGACAGCAACAGGCTGCCGATGCTTTTGGAAAAATACTATTCAGAAATATATGATGAAGACGGGATGCTGCAGAGAATATCCATTATCCCTACAAATAGCTGTACGAATATAAAAACATATGCGAACTTAAAATACATCAATAAATTATACTTAAAAGACCAGTTTTTGATGATTAGAGACAGTGACGGCAAAAATCCAAAACACCTCGTAAAACAGCTATGCAGTTATTACAGTCAGAGAGCAAAAGAGGATGTGGATAATATTCCAAGAGTGACACCGAAAAACGTACTTGTGCTGAAATATTATTCATTTGAAAACTATTTTCTTGACCCGAAGGTGATGGCGAAGATTGGCGTTATCAAAAATGAGGAAGATTTTTATGTGATACTATGGAAAAAATATAAAGATTATCTGTATAAGCTCCCGAGCATGAAAAGGATGTGCAGAAATCTTAACATAAGAATCAGCAGCAAAGAAGATATCAAGAAAAATATTGAAAACATCAAGATTTTTGTGAGGGGACATAATTTGTTTGATATATTTTACAGCAGATATCGTAATGATGCCCAGACAGAAATCCTGAAAAAATATATAGATGTGGCACCGAGAGAGGATTTTGCCAATATTCTTGATGCCATAGATTCATTTGTATATTTCGAAAACAGAAAGAAAAATGAATAAAATTTAAATCAGGGTGTTTACAAATATAAAAAATGCTGTTACAATCAAGAACATTACGGAGAATTAAGGTTTTAATTTAAAAGCGAAAGGGTGCCTGAGGGTAATGTTCAGAATTAAAAAGTTTAAAAGTAAAGTCAAAGTGGTATATACTTTATCAGCGGTGGCTGCCACGTTCGGACTATTAACGATTTATCCGGCTTTTTCGTATTCACATGGAAAAGCCGATAGTTTTTATAAGGTAACACTTAATGGCGAAACGATAGGCTCTGTTGCCGGCAGGCAGCAGGCTTATGATGCGCTTGCCCACGCCAGACTGCGTGTAAATGCGGAGGCAGAGGGACTTACCTGTATTGAGCAGGATATGGAGATAGAGCGTGAAAAAGGTCTTATAGGAAACAGACTTAGTGATTCACAGTTAGAGGATAAGATGTACCGGATTCTTAAAGATGCGGATGAACCGGAGCAGGACTTAAAAGATGCATATGTAGTCAATATAGATGATTATACGGTTACTCTGAGGTCAAAGGATGACGTTGTGAAGCTGTTGAATGCAGCAAAATCTACATATGATACAGAGAATAGTTTTCAGATTGATCTGGTCCGGGAAGATACGGGAGCGTACTCATACATGAAGGCGGTAGCATACCGGTCAAGTACTGAAGTAACCAAAAAAGAGAGAGTAATGGCGACGAACGGTGTTACGACACCGGCTGTACCGGAGGAAACAAAAGATTCAGGAGAGTCAGTAAAAGACGGTATTACAGACATTTCGTTTGCTGAAAACATTCAGGTGCTGGAGACATATACAGACTCAGATAAGATTACCGATATTGATACGGCGATAGAGGAAGTTACCAAAGAAAAAGAAGAAAATGAAACCTACGTTGTGGAAGAGGGAGACTGCCTTTCTTCCATTGCGGAAAAATATGACTTATACATGGCAGAGATTCTTGGTATGAATCCGGGACTTACAGCAGATTCAGTGATTGGCATAGGAGATTTGATAACAGTGACTGTGCCGAAACCGGAGCTTTCTGTTATAGTTACAAAGCAGATGACATATGAAGAAAGCTATGAAGCAGATGAAGAATATGTGTATAATGACAATCTGTATACTACAGACAGGAAAGTATTGTCAGAAGGAACTACCGGATACAGACAGGTAAAGGCAAAAGTTGTATATGAGAATAACGCAGAGATTAGCAGAGAGATAGTAGAAGAGAGCGTTATAACGCCAGCCACACCTAAGGTTATAGAGGTTGGAACTATTGTCCCTCCTACATTTATAAAGCCCCTCGCCGGAGGAAGATTTTCTTCGGGATTTGGGAGAAGATGGGGAACAATGCATAAAGGAGTTGACTGGGCGTGTCCTATAGGTACGGCGATAAATGCCTCATGTGACGGAAAAGTAGTCACAGCAGGCTGGGTAAGAGGATACGGCTACCTTGTAGAAATAGCACACTCAAATGGAATGCATACGAGATATGGACATTTGAGCCAGATGCTTGTTTCTGTGGGTGAAAGTGTATCGCAGGGAGAAAAAGTGGCATTAAGCGGAAATACGGGAGACAGCACGGGTCCACATGTTCATTTTGAGATAATAGTAAACGGAAGTCAGGTAAATCCGCTTGACTATCTGAATTAATAAAAATTAGTAATTTACAAATCAACTGTTTGTGCTATAATCATACGTAGTGAAATAAATTATGGAGTTCGCGCAGACGGATTCACAGATGCGATGATGAAAGTTAGGCATATAATAAGAATAGATGGAATAAGTTGATTATTTGAGGTGAAATATGGAGCAATACATTATAAAGGGCGGTATACCCCTTACAGGTGATGTAGATATCAGTGGAGCAAAGAATGCAGCATTGGCATTGGTTGCTGCCGCTATTATGACAGATGATAAAGTTGTGATCGATAATCTTCCGGATGTTAGAGATATTAACGTACTTATTCAGGCGATAGAAGGAATTGGTGCAAGAGTCGTAAGAAGAGATGCGAATTGTGTTGAGATTGACAGCAGTACGATTTCATCCGTGAGAGTTGATTATGAATATATTAAGAAGATTAGAGCTTCATATTATCTTCTCGGAGCTCTTTTAGGAAAATATCACAAAGCAGAAGTTGCACTTCCGGGAGGATGCAACATAGGAAGCAGACCTATTGATCAACATATTAAGGGATTTAAGGCACTTGGTGCAGAAGTTGAGATTGACCACGGTATGATTATGACGGAAGCAAAGGAACTCATTGGTAATCATATCTATATGGACGTAGTATCTGTAGGAGCTACCATAAATGTAATGCTGGCAGCGGCGATGGCAGAAGGAAAGACTATCATAGAGAATGCGGCAAAGGAACCTCATGTTGTTGATGTAGCGAATATGCTTAACAGCATGGGTGCAAATATAAAGGGTGCAGGTACTGATGTTATCAGAATCAGAGGAGTGGAGAAGCTTCACGGCACAGAATACTCTGTTATACCGGACCAGATAGAGGCGGGAACATTCATGTTTGCTGCAGCGGCAACCCGTGGTAATGTGCTTGTTAAAAATGTTATTCCAAAGCATTTAGAGGCTATTACGGCTAAGCTTTTAGAGATTGGCTGCTGTATAGAGGAATATGATGACGCAGTCAGGGTAATCGGACCTGAGGAGCTAAAGGCGACACATGTAAAGACATTGCCGTATCCGGGATTCCCGACAGATATGCAGCCACAGATTGCAGTGACACTGGCATTGTCGACCGGAACCAGTGTAGTTACGGAAAGCATTTTTGAGAACAGATTTAAATATGTGGATGAACTTACAAGAATGGGTGCCAATATTAAAGTAGAAGGAAATTCGGCATTCATTGTCGGAGTTGAAAAATACATGGGCGCCGAGGTAAGTGCACCCGATTTGAGAGCAGGTGCGGCATTGGTAATTGCAGGACTTGCAGCGGAAGGATTTACCACAGTTGATGATATAGTATATATCCAGCGTGGCTATGAAAAATTTGAAGAAAAGCTTAGAGGACTTGGTGCAAGAATTGAAAAAGTCTCAAGTGAGCACGATGCACAGAAGTTCAGACTAAAGGCAGTATAGAGATAACTAAAATTGACCGTTACTTGATGTACGGTCAATTTTTTAGTTCTTGCTAGTGTAGTCGTTTTAAATTAACCGGACTTTGTATTTCGGATATGATTTCACTCCGCCTTGAAACTGAAAAATTTCAATTTAGTTCGTAGTGTACCGATAGAGATTACGAACTAAATGATGAAAATCTTAATTTAGTCGGTAGAATCCCGACAGAGATTACGAACTAAATGCTGAAAATCTCAATTTGGTCCGTAGTGTATCGACAGTTCCTACGAACTAAATGCCAGAAATCTCAATTTAGTTCGTAATGTATCGACAGTTCGTACGAACTAAATGCCGAAAATCTCAATTTAGTCCGTAATGTATCGACAGTTCGTACGAACTAAATGCCGAAAATCTCAATTTAGTCCGTAGAAAAAAGGTAGCGCCTACGAACTAAATGTCGAAAATCTGAATTTAGTACGTAGCATACCGGCAGTTCCTACGAACTAAATGTCGAAAATCTTAATTTAGTCCGTAGTGCATCGACAGTTCCTACGAACTAAATGTCGAAAATCTCAATTTAGTTCGTAATGTATCGACAGTTCGTACGAACTAAATGCCAGAAATCTCAATTTAGTCCGTAGAAAAAAGGCAGCACCTACGAACTAAATGCCAGAAATCTGAATTTAGTACGTAGCATACCGATAGTTCCTACGAACTAAATTCCTAAAATCACAATTTGATTCGTAGAAAAAAGGCAGCACCTACGAACTAAATGCCAAAAATCTCAATTTAGTCCGTAGAAAAAAGGCAGCGCCTACGAACTAAATGCCGAAAATCTCAATTTAGTCCGTAGAAAAATGTCGTAATTCAACAGCTACTGTTACATATACCGGTATAGCTATTAAAAAAAGCGAAGAAGCCCTTAAGACTTCTCCGCTATAAAATTATGAAATAGCATCCTTCATAGACTTCACATAATCCTTCACATGAGGGATACACTCCACGCCGTATTCAGCGACGATTCTCACAATAGCACTTCCGACAATTACGCCGTCTGCATTTTCTGACATCTTCTTTGCCTGCTCAGGTGTTGAAATACCGAAACCGATAGCGCAAGGAGTGT
The DNA here is from genome assembly GCA_902786515.1 of uncultured Lachnospiraceae bacterium. Taxonomy (GTDB): domain Bacteria; phylum Bacillota; class Clostridia; order Lachnospirales; family Lachnospiraceae; genus UBA2821. The sequence continues at coordinate 10,544 of CADADA010000028.1, forward strand.
CTGTTGCCTTGCGGACAAGTTCCGTCATAGCACCGATGTCGGTCGTGATTTCACTTCTCACACCGGTAACACCAAGAGAAGATACACAATATACAAAGCCTTCAGCTTCCTTAGAAATCTCAGTAATACGCTCTTTTGAAGTCGGGGCGATTAAAGATACAAGGTCAATATCATACTTTTTGCAGAAAGGAGCAAGTTCCGACTTTTCTTCAAAAGGCAAATCAGGAACAATGACACCACTGATGCCACATTCGCGACATCTGCTCATAAATTTTTCTTTTCCATATGTGAAAATAGGATTAATATATGTCATAAAAACCAGTGGAATATGTATATCATTTTTCACCTTATTTACCAAATCAAATAATTTATCAGTAGTACAGCCGGCGTTTAAAGCCCTGAGACTTGCCTCCTGAATAACAGGACCTTCGGCAATCGGGTCAGAAAACGGGATTCCGATTTCAATAATATCAGCACCGGCCTCTTCCATGGCAAACAATAATTTTTCAGTCGTTTCAAGGTCAGGGTCTCCACCGGTGACAAAACCGATGAAAGCTTTACCATTTTTAAAAGCGTCAGATAATTTAGTCATAGAGATTTACCCCCTTGTATCTTGCAATCGCAGCAACGTCCTTATCACCACGACCGGAAATATTTATTACAATAATTTTATCTTTGTCCATAGTAGGAGCAAGTTTGAGAGCATATGCAACGGCATGAGAACTCTCGATAGCAGGAATAATGCCTTCCGTTCTTGAAAGATATTCAAAAGCATTTACAGCTTCATCATCTGTAACAGGTACATATTTTGCACGTCCGGTATCATGAAGCATGGCGTGCTCAGGACCGATACCCGGATAATCAAGACCTGCAGAAATGGAATAAACCGGTGCAATCTGACCGTACTCATCCTGACAGAACAAAGACTTCATTCCGTGGAAAATACCGGTAGAACCGGTAGCGATGGTTGCGGCAGTTTTAGGAGTGTCAGCTCCGAGACCTGCAGCCTCGCATCCGATTAATTCAACATCTTTATCCTCGATAAATTCATAAAAAGCACCCATTGCGTTACTTCCGCCTCCAACGCAGGCGATAACGGCGTCAGGAAGACGGCCCTCCTTAGCGAGCATCTGCTCCTTTATCTCTTTACTGATAACTTTCTGGAAATCTCTTACAATAGTAGGAAATGGGTGAGGTCCCATAACAGAACCGAGCACATACAGAGTGTCATCAACACGTTTAGTCCATTCACGCATGGCTTCATTCACGGCATCCTTAAGGGTAGCGGTTCCGCTCTCAACCGGATGAACCTTAGCACCCAAAAGTTCCATACGGTACACATTTAGAGCCTGACGCTCAGTGTCAAGTTTTCCCATGAAAATCTCACATTCCATACCCATTAAAGCTGCACCGGTCGCAGTGGCAACGCCGTGCTGTCCGGCACCCGTTTCAGCAATAACACGCTTCTTGCCCATCTTCTTTGCCAGAAGAATCTGACCTAACACGTTGTTAATCTTGTGAGAACCGGTGTGATTCAAATCTTCACGTTTCAGATAAATTTTAGCACCGCCTAAATCCTTCGTCATCTTCTCAGCATAATACAGAAGTGACGGGCGACCGGCATAGTTCTTATATAAATCATCCAATTCCTTTATAAAATTAGGGTCGTTTTTATAATGGTCATAAGCCTCATTAAGTTCCAAAACAGCTTTCATAAGGGTTTCAGGAACATACTGTCCGCCGTATTCACCAAATCTGCCTTCACTCATTTTCATAATCAATCCTTTCACCTTTAAGATATTGTAACATTCCTTTTTTATCATTGCATCGCATAAAAGTTTCGCCAATCAAAACACCGTTGACATTTGCATCCCGTAGAACCTTTATATCCTCAGGAGTTTTAATTCCGCTTTCAGCGACAAATAAGATGTCATCAGGAACAAGTTTCCTTAATCGCTCGCTATTGTGGATATCTACCGTAAATGTTTTTAAATCACGATTATTAACACCGATGATTCTTGCGCCGGCGTTTATTGCCATATTAATTTCATCGGCATCGTGAGCCTCTACCAATGCGGATAAACCAAGTGAATCACAGGTTTTGATGTACCTTTCCAAAGTTTCTTCATCAACTAGAGAGCAAATCAATAATACACAGTCGGCATTCAGCGTTTTTGCCTGATAAATCATATATTCATCCACGGTAAAATCCTTTCTGAGAACCGGGATATTAACTACATCCTTTATTTCGGTCAGATACCTGTCACATCCTTTAAAATATTCCGGTTCCGTAAGACAGGATATACATGAAGCTCCGGCTTCCTCATAGGCAGCCGCGATATCCTTATAAGGAAAATCTTCGGCGATTACACCTTTTGAAGGAGAAGCTTTCTTAGCTTCACATATAAAATGAATTCCCGGTTCCTTTAAAGCATTTTCAAAAGAAAACGGGGGAAGCTTTGATTTAAAATTCAATGCTCTGTTAATCATTTCTTCTCTTGAAACGGAACTGATATCATTTTCAACACGCAACTTTGTATGATTAGCAATTTCATTTAATATTGACATATTTTTTACTCCATTTATTTGTTGGAAAGTTCTATAAATTTCTCTAATTGTTTCATGGCAGCACCACTGTCGATAGCTTCATTTACCTGACTAATGGCATCTTTAAAAGAAACGCCTTTAATCATGTGAACACACGCAGCAGAGTTAAGTACAACTGCATCACGCTTTGCTCCTTTTTCGGTGCCGTTTAAAATATTCTTTAATATAACGGCATTTTCCTCAGGATTACCACCTACAAGATCATCTTTTGAGCATTTCTTAAAACCGTAATCTTCAGGATTTAATACGTAAGAAGAAAGTTCTCCATCCTGAATTTCACAGCAGGTTGTATTTGCACTTAATGAGATTTCGTCAAGTTTATCCTGACCGTATACAACCATTCCTTTTTTTACACCAAGTTTGATAAGAACTTTTGCGAGAGGTTCAACTAATGCTTCATCATATACACCGAGAAGCTGATAGTTAGCTTTCGCAGGGTTTGTAAGAGGTCCTAAGATATTAAAAAGTGTGCGGTAACCAAGCTCTTTTCTCACAGGTGCTACATACTTCATAGCGGTATGATATGTTTGTGCAAACATAAAACAAAGACCGATTTCTTTTAATATAGACTCATTTTTCTCGGGAGAAATTGTAATATTTACACCCAAAGCCTCCAGTACATCGGCAGCTCCACACTTGCTTGATACACTTCTGTTACCGTGCTTGGCAACAGGAATACCAAGAGAAGATACTACTATGGATGAAGCGGTGGAAATGTTAAATGAATTTGCTTCATCGCCGCCTGTTCCCACTATTTCTAAAAGTTTGCCGTCATAATCAAGATTAAGTGCGTGACTTCTCATACCCTCTGCACTTGCAGAGATTTCGTCAATAGACTCTCCTTTCATCTTCAATGCAGTCAGATATGCAGCAGTAAGCATCTGCGACGCTTCACCGCTCATAATTTCATGCATTACTGCAATTGCTTCGTCATAAGTTAAATCCTTTCCTTCTGATATTTTTTTAGTTGCTTCCTGAATCATACTTAAATACCTCATTTCTATTATATTTCTAAAAAGTTTTTAACCATCGTTTTTCCTTCGGGAGTCAGTACAGATTCCGGATGGAACTGAAAACCATAAATCTTATATTCAAGATGTCTTATTGCCATAATCTCGCCGTCATCGGCCGTTGCAATAACTTTCAGACAATCCGGCATCGTGTCTTTATCTGCGGCAAGAGAGTGATACCTTGCAACAGTTGCATTACTGCTAATTCCGTTAAATACAGGGTCGTCTTCAATCGTAATCACACTCTTTTTGCCATGCATCAGCTCTTTTGCATATGTAATAGTTGCACCAAAAGTTTCACAAATAGCCTGATGTCCCAGACATACGCCGAGAATCGGAGTGGTTTCCTTCATTTTCCTAATCACCTCTTCGCATACGCCTGCATTTTCAGGTCTTCCAGGACCCGGCGAAAGTATAATATGTGAAGGCGAAAGTGCTTCTATTTCATCAACTGTCAGCTCATCATTACGTATTACACGAATCTCCTCCGTGGCGATTTCTCCGATTAACTGAACCAGATTGTATGAAAAACTGTCATAATTATCAATAAGTAATATCATTTATCATTCACCTCACTTGCCCTTTTAATTGCATCTATAACGGCGCCAGCTTTATTTGCACACTCCTGATACTCATTCTCAGGTACGGAATCAGCCACAACTCCTGCGCCTGCCTGCACAAATACAGTGTTATCCTTTTTAACGGCAGTACGGATGGCGATACATACATCCAGATTACCGGAAAAATCAAGATATCCGATAGCACCACCGTAGACGCCTCTGGCACATGGTTCCAATTCATTTATAATCTCACATGCCCTGAATTTAGGAGCACCCGAAAGCGTTCCGGCAGGCAGCAGTGAGGAAATCGTGTCACATCCGTCTTTATCATCCCTGATCTTTCCGCATACGACAGAAGCTATATGCATTACCTTTGAAAATCTGTGAATACTCATATAATCTTCAACATACACACTGCCGTACTTAGCGATTCTTCCCACATCATTTCTTGCGAGGTCAACTAACATATTGTGTTCGGCAAGCTCCTTCTCGTCATTTAAAAGCTCCTTTTCAAGTGCTTTATCTTCTTCGGGAGCAGCACCACGCGGTCTTGTTCCTGCTACCGGAAATGTAGTGAGCTTTCCGTCCTGCAGCTTAATCATTGTCTCCGGTGATGAGCCGGCAATCTGTACATTATCACTCTGGATAAAATACATATATGGTGAAGGGTTTGTCGTTCTGAGTACACGGTAGGTATTCAACAGGCTTCCATCGTATTCGGTCTCAAACCTTCTGGATATAACACCCTGGAAAATGTCTCCCTCACGGATGTGATTGATTGTCTTATCAACCATGCCGCAATACTCTTCTTTTGACAGATTACATTTAAATTCTACATTTTCCGGTGCAATCTCCTTCGGGAGTGGAGTAGTGTCATAAATAAGCTGTATTATTTTTTTAATCTCGAGTAATGCTGCATTGTAGGCCTGTAAACCGTCCTCAGGATTAATGTTGACTACAATAATAATCTTTTGTTTGAGGTGGTCATAAGCGATTACCTTGTCGAAAAGCATCAGGTCATAATCGTTAAAATCACTCTCTTTCAGGTTAAGCTTCGGTTCCGCGTAACCAATCATTTCATAAGAGAAATATCCTACAAATCCACCGGTAAAAGGAGGCATCCCATCGATATGAGGTGACTTGTACTTTCCATGAAGCCTGCGTAAGATATCCATCGCATCGCCTGTCTCCGTGTTGGTGATATCACCACTTTTTATTGTTACTGTATGATTTTTACATGTTACGTGCATTAACGGATTGAACCCGAGAAAAGAATATCTTCCCCACCTCGAACCGTTTTCGATACTCTCTAACAGATAAAAGTTTTTGCTGATTGTGGAAAGTCTGCGAAGCAGTGTAATCGGTGTAATTACATCAGCATAGATTTCCTCAGCGATTGGAACCATATTGTAGGTTCCTTGGTATTGGTTGATATTATCGGATGTTGGTATAGCCATAAAAGTACTCCTTTCTCATGTCGGGTGATGATATTACGGATTGTTCCGTGCTTCGCACTCTCACAATCCTGCCCGCCATTCGCAATCCGTGCCGCTTCGCAGCACTCCTTGCTCATGTCGGGCGGGTCTTAAATTCTTAGTCTGATTTCAAACAAGTTTTAAATCAGGCTAAGAATTTAGAACCTGTAATATAAAAAAAGCTTTTGTCCCTGAAACAGGGACAAAAGCTATAATAATCACTTCTGCGGTACCACCCATATTGGTATAAAAATACCCACTCACTTACATACTATCATATGTATCCCTATGGTAACGGACGGGATTCCCGTTGGCATCTACTCTCGTAAAGATTTCAAGCCACCCTCACAAGTCCATTCACTAAGACCATGATATCGCAATCACACCGCCTGCGACTCTCTGTAAACACGTTATCCTAACTACTTCTCTTGCTCATCGGTTTTATTATTATCTGTGATTCTACAGCGATGGGATAAATTTGTCAATAGTTTTTTTAAAATTGTATTGATTTTTATGTTATAATTTGCGATAATAATTTTCGTAATTGTAATAATTTATCATAATTTTAAAGGAAGGATGAAAATATGAAGAAGTACGCAAGGGTGATATTTTGCGCATTAGTGTTGTTCATTATGATTTCGTTTAATGGAAACACTTTGAAAGTCAATGCGGCTACACAGTTAGCAAAGCCGAAAAATGTAAAAGCATATAATCCGCGACTTAACATGTTATATGTGAAATGGAGTAAAGTGAAGGGAGCGGATGGATATTACCTGTATTATTCTACAGAAAAAGACAGCGGATACAAAGTGATAAATGTCAACAATGTTAACGGTGTAATGATATCAGGACTGTCAGACAGACAAAAGTACTACTTCAAGGTAAAAGCATACACTTCCATAGGAGTCGTCAGTGAAGACTCCAAGCGTGTGACCGGAAAAAATAAAGTTGTTGGAATAGATGTATCAAGACATAATGGTACAATTGACTGGGATACGGTAAAATCACAGATAGATTTTGCGATATTGCGTGTAGGTTATGGTGACAATTATGAAAGTCAGGATGATACACAATGGGTCAGAAATGCAAATGAATGTACCCGTTTGGGTATACCTTTTGGCGTATATATTTATTCATATGCAACCAGTACTGCACAGGCGTCATCAGAGGCGTATCATGTACTGCGTTTAGTTAAAAACTATAACTTAACATACCCGATTTACTATGATTTGGAAGATGCAGGCACGACCGGAACAGTATCGGCATCAGTAAAGGGAGATATGGCGCAGACATTTTGCGACATCATAAAAGGTGCGGGATATGATGTAGGTGTGTATGCAAATACATACTGGTTTACAAGCATTTTAACAGACCCGAGATTTGCGGCATGGGAAAAATGGGTTGCACAGTATTCAAATGTTTGTACATATTCCGGAAAATACAGAATGTGGCAGTACAGTTCATCAGAACGCATAGCAGGTATCGACACTGCAGTGGATGTCAACTACCGTTATACCGGCACGGGAATGAATGTTAATAACAAGCCGTCAGTTGATATATCCACACAGGGCGTATATCTTCCTGCACCACAGAATGTAAAAAAAGAAATCAAGAGCGGAACGAGCGCAGTCATAACATGGGATGGCGTGGCAGGCTCTACCAGATACATTGTTTACCGCAAAAAGAGTGGAGACAAAAAATTTGCCAGAGTAGCGGTAACCATAGGAACGAGATTTGAGGATAATAACCTTGAATCAAAGCAGAAGTACATTTACAAAGTGTGTGCATACACAGGCATAGCCGGTGTAGAGTATTTTGGAGAATTTTCAAATACAGTGATTGCAAAGACTTACATAAGCACACCTGACAGCATAACAGCATCTCCGGTTACAAAGTCAAGCATAAAACTCTGCTGGAATGCAATCAAAAATGCAAGTGCGTATAAAGTATACAGACGTGATGAAGTTACGCACAAGTACGTAAAGATAGCAAGTTGTGCCGGAACAAATTATGTTGATACTGATGTAAAATCAGGTGTGATATATAAGTACAAAGTAATAGCTGTCCGTAAGACAGAATCAGGCGTGATTTACAGTAAAGCCTCAAATGTGATACAGGGCGTATCGGGACCTGGTAAAGTGACAAATTTGAGTGCAGAAAGCCTGACCACGGGAAGTGTAACACTTAAGTGGGACCGCGCGGTCGGAGCAACCGGATATCAGATATACATGTCGACTAAAAAGTCGGGAGGCTTCAGACTGGTACACACAATTACAAAGGATGCAAATAAATATTCATTTGGAACATTGACACCGGGAAAGAAATATTATTTCAAAGTTCGTGCCTTAAGGACATCTGGTGATATTGTATTAAAATCATCAATGACTACGGCAGCAGGTGCCAGAGTAAAATAGTAAATCTATTGGTCCTGCATGGTTTGACGTATAATCTCAAACTGTGCGGGGCCTTTTTTTAACAGAAACTCGTGAAAATTCATAAGTGAAAAATCTTTCCTGTGATATTTTTTGTACTCGGATTTTAGTTCCTGAATTTCCAGATATCCCACGGAATATCTGAGATAATTACAAGGATTATCGATAACATATTGATAAATGCTAAGTACCGAATCAGTGTCCATTCCAAAACCTATTCCGATTTTTAATATATCTTTAAATGACTTGCCGTCGTAATTCGCATAAATATCGAATAATGAATACAATTCCAAAGAAAAAGTAGTGTTTGCCGCTAAATAATCAGCAGCCTGCTTATCAAAACCTGCAATATAATAAGATAGGGTTTCCACATAAGTCGCATACCCTTCGGTGTAGCCCGGAAAGCTGAGCAAAAGCCGGATGTTTGGAGGATTCATGCTCCTGAAATATGTAGTCTGATACATGTGCCCCGGAAAACCTTCATGAGCCATAACCGGGATGAGACGGCTCATATCTTCATCGGGATAATACTTGTTATTGATATAGATAACATTATCACCTATAGAGTCGATTGGAGGAATCATATAGTAAGCCGGAGCCTCGTAATTTTCCATGATTTCCGGAACAGTTTCAAGTCTGTAACTGTCAGAATGGATTACAGGTTCCGGAAAAATTTTTTGCATATCTATATAAAGATTTGGAAGAATATCAGTCCGGTGCACATATCCTTTATCATACGACGCGAATAATCCTGATATATCTTTTTCAGACTTTAAGATGCGGCTGATTTTTAAGAAGTCATCCGCAAGAGCATCTTCAAGCAGGTCTTCAATTTCATCCACGGATTTATCAGAGCCGGTATTGTTGCGCACAAGTCCCTCGTAAAAATCACGACCGCCCGGATAGTTGCACAGACCGCCGTAATTATTGCTTGTGTGCTTCAAACGGGTGACGGTATCAGAAATCTTTTTGTAGGAAGGAAAAAAATACTTATCAAGATACTTTTTGTTAAGTCTTATATAAGCCTGCTTTTCATTATCTGAAAGAAATTTGGCGGAATTAATCTTATCGTCAAAAGAAGAAATCAGGTAATGATTTTCGGTGTCTTTTATAAAAGAATTGCATTGCAGCACAGTGTTATCAGCTTGAAATTCATTCATAAACAGTCCGAGCTTACTTTTTTCTTCTTCAAAGTCCAGTAGACTGTCAAAAAAATTACCTGAAATTTTTAAGATTTTCATATAATCATTTATATCTCTTTTATTCCTGAACTTAAATTCAAGTAAATAAGCAGGGAGAGTGTTCTGCCATCCGGACGAAAAACTTAAGTACTCATTCATGTAAAAATTATCGTTGTATTTAAGTTCGTCCTTATAATGCGCAGAAAGAATCTGATAAGTAAATTGTCTGTCATTTGAAAGATTTTGGTACTTAAAAGAATTTAACTCCTTAATCTGTGATTTTAGCGAAATGGACGCATTTTTAAAAGATTTCTCAGAGAAATCGCCAAGCGATACCTTGTAAGGGGCGATATCTGAGGTATCGGCAATAAGAAAATGGAGATTCAAGGTATTGCCCATTAGAGCTTCTTCAAAAACAGAATCCGTAAAGGCGTCAAACTGTCTGTTTTCACTGCCACAGCCATACAAAATAATTGAAAAAATCAATAAAAGTAACAATAAAATTTTTTTCATAAACAAACTTACCATTTTTTAGATTTAATAAGATTATATGAAAAGAAAAATAAATCAATGCAGAGAAAAAATTATTGCCGGAAATGCTTATATATATTGAGATTTAAAGGTTTTTGGTGTAAAATTAGAATATATGTGAAGAGAAAAAATTAGGGAGAATATGTATGGAATATTTGGTATATTTTGATATTTGCGCAATCGTTATAATTGTTACTGAACTTATGATGTTCTATATGAAAAAGAACGTGATAAATCTGCATAATCGTTTTTTTTCTGTGATTATGTGGCTTGCACTTGGAACATCCATATGTGATTTGTTGATTGGATTGTACAATAATGGACTGATAGACATAAATGAAAATATGTTCATGATTTTGACATATGGTTTTTTGGTATTCTGCTGTGCCATTCCTGCCTTGTTTTTGTTATACATTCTCTCAATTATTGAACGTATTTATTCAATTTTCAAGACGTGTGCAGGAGTTATAATTAGTATTCCCACAATAACATTATATTTTGTGATTGCAATGAATCCGTATTTTAGTTGGGCATTTGAGATAAACGGAGATAAAGTGAGTGTAGGATTTGCGGCTGTTGTATTGGTGTATTTCCAGCTTGCATTTTATTTTATTGCTTCAGTATTCTTCATTCATTCTTACAGCCGTGTGCTGAACCATTACAGGAAGATGTGCCTGTACATTTTTATGTTTCTTACAATCTGTGGTGTTGGAACGCAGTTTATGTATCCAAAGATGACCATAGCTTCGTTTGGTCTGGCACTCAGCATGATGGTATTGTACCTGGGAGTACAAAGTCCCGAAGAGATACTTGACAAAGAACTTGGAATCTTTAATAAGACGATGTTTGTACAGAAAGCAAACATCTATTTTAAGTCGAAGAATCCGTTTCAGATTGTGTCAATTACGATTGATGAATGGAAATTTCTGGAAAAGACATTTGGTGTGACAGTTCTTCAGGAGTTTTTGGAGAGATTTGTTCAGGATATAAAAGAAGAAGTGGTATCATACAATACGGAAATGTACAGAATAGATGAGAGTAGTTTCTATCTTTTTATGTATGGCAACAAAAAAAATGCTGAAGAACTTGCGAAAAAAGTATTGGAAGTATGTAATAAAGACTGGGTATGCGGCTATGTAGAGATTCCGGTTGCTGTTGATATATGTGTTATCAAATGTCCTGAGGATTTTGAAAAAGTCGATGATATTTTACAGTGTACGGAATATCTGTCAAAGGAAGAACATGAACCGGGTAACAGAATTGTATATGCAAAAGATGCAAGCAGCGGATATGGCAAGCGCAGGAATGATATCAGAAAGGCTATACACAGAGCAATTAAAAATGAATCATTTAAGGTGTACTATCAGCCAATTTATTCCACAAAAACAGACAGTATATTATCGGCAGAAGCATTGGTAAGACTGATTGATGAAGATATGGGATTTATTCCTCCGGATGAATTTATACCGATTGCGGAATCTGACGGTTCGATTGTCAAGATAGGAAATTTTGTACTGGAATCTGTTTGTAAATTCATGATGGAAAACGATCTTCATGAAAAAGGAATAGAATTTATAGAGATTAATGTGTCGATGGTAGAATGTATGAAACGTGACATGGTAGACAGAGTTGAGGGAATTATGAAAAAATATGGACTCAGACCTTCGCAGATTAATCTCGAGGTTACAGAGACGGCGGCAACAAACTCTGCGGATATGCTTAATTGCAATATGCAGAACCTTGTCGAGAAAGGTATTGCATTTTCGCTGGATGATTACGGTTCAGGTTATTCAAATATCAACTACATCATTAACCTGCCATTCCACCTTATCAAAATGGATAAGAACATTGTATGGTCGGCATTTACAAACAAAAAGGCGGGAACAGTACTTGAAAGCAGTGTTTCTATGATTCAGAAACTGGATCTTAAGATAGTAGCTGAAGGCGTTGAGACAAAAGAGCAGATGGAAAGACTTAAAGAGATGGGCTGTGAATATCTTCAGGGTTATTATTTTTCAAAGCCGCTGCCGGGTAATGAATTTTTGGAATACATAGAAAAAAGAGCTTAGTATATTTAATGGTTGAAAAATACTTCTAAAAAATGTATTATTAAGAAAGTGCAAAAAATATGGGCGAAAGGCGGATTATACACAATGGAAAAGAAAAAATATTATTTAACTACAGCGATAGCATATACATCTGGAAAACCACATATTGGAAATACTTATGAGATTGTTCTTGCTGACAGTATAGTGAGATTTAAAAGACAGCAGGGTTATGATGTGCGATTCCAGACAGGTACGGATGAGCATGGACAGAAGATTGAATTAAAGGCAGAGGAAAAAGGAATATCTCCTAAAGAATTCGTTGATGATGTATCATCTCAGATAAAAGATATCTGGAACATGATGAATACATCTTATGATAAATTTATAAGAACAACAGATACAGATCATGAGAAGCAGGTTCAGAAGATTTTTAAGAAATTATATGACCAGGGCGACATTTATAAAGGATTTTACGAAGGAATGTATTGTACACCTTGTGAATCATTTTTTACGGCTTCACAGTTAAATGACGGTAAGTGTCCTGATTGTGGAAGGGAATGTCAGCCTGCAAAAGAGGAAGCATATTTCTTAAAGCTTTCAAAATATACTGACAGACTTATTGAGCATATCAATACTCATCCGGAATTTATCCAGCCGGAGTCAAGAAAGAATGAGATGATGAATAACTTTATTCTTGCAGGACTTCAGGATTTATGTGTGTCACGTACATCATTTAAGTGGGGAATACCTGTTGATTTTGATGACAAGCACGTAGTATATGTGTGGATAGATGCTCTTTCAAACTACATCACCGGATTAGGATATGATGTTGATGGTGACAGTGACGAAAAGTTTGAAAAATACTGGCCTGCAGATTTGCATCTCATTGGAAAAGATATTTTAAGATTCCATACGATTTACTGGCCGATTATGCTTATGGCACTTGATTTACCACTTCCAAAGCAGATATTTGGACATCCATGGCTTCTCATGAACGATGGAAAGATGAGTAAATCCAAGGGAAATACTATTTATGCAGATGACCTTGTGGAAGTATTTGGTGTAGATGCGGTAAGATATTTCGTTTTACATGAGATACCGTTTGAAAGTGACGGAATTTTATCATGGGATCTGGTAACAGAGAGAGTTAATTCAGACCTTGCCAATACACTTGGAAATCTGGTAAACCGTACCATCTCAATGTCAAATAAATATTTCGATGGTATTGTGAATAACACAAACGTTACGGAAGAAGTTGATGCAGACCTTAAACAGACTGTGCTATCTACTAAGAATAAGATGATTGATAAGATGGACAGCCTTAGAGTGGCAGATGCCATAACTGAGTTGTTTACACTGTTTAAGCGCTGTAATAAATATATTGATGAGACGACTCCGTGGATTCTTGCGAAGGATGACAGCACGAAGCCACGTCTTGAGACCGTGTTATATAATCTTGTTGAGAGTATCACGATAGGTGCTTCGTTGTTAGAGCCGTTTATGCCTGAGACTTCAGAGAAGATATTGTCACAGCTTAATACGGTAAAACGTGAATTTGATGATATGGATGAATTTGGGAAATATCCATCAGGAAATAAGGTTACGGATTCACCGGAGATTTTATTTGCAAGAATGGATTTAGAAGAAGTGCTTGCAAAAGCAGAAGAATTTAAGGCGAAAAACTCACCGGTCAAGTATCCTGAAGTCGAGAAAAAGGATGAGATTACCATAGATGATTTTGCTAAAGTACAGATAAGAGTGGGCGAAGTTCTTAAGTGTGAAAAGATTAAGAAGTCAAAGAAGCTTTTAGTTTCACAGATAAGAGTGGGTGACGAGGTTAGACAGATTGTTTCTGGTATAGCAGAGTTCTATTCACCGGAAGAGATGGTTGGAAAGAAGGTTGCCGTCATTACAAATCTTAAGCCGGCTAAGCTATGTGGTTATGAATCTCAGGGAATGATTCTTGCGGCAGAAGATGACAAAAATAATCTTGCACTCCTTACTGTTGATAAAGATATAATTGCAGGTTCGGAGATTGGTTAATATGATATTTGATAGTCATGCGCATTACGATGATGAAGCATTTGAGGAAGACAGGGAGACGTTACTGTCTTCCTTTCAGGATAATGGAATAGGATATGTCACAAATATTGGTGCAAATATGGAGACATCTCTAAATTCAGTCAGACTGGCGGAAAAATACGATTTTATCTACGCTGCTGTGGGGATACATCCGGAATCACCTGAAGAAAATACAGAAGAAAACATGAAAAAGCTTTCAGAGTATTGCAGACATAAAAAAGTGGTAGCGATAGGAGAAATCGGTCTGGATTATCATTATGAGCCTTTAGATAAGAAGGCTCAAAGAGCTTGTTTTGAGGCACAATTGGAGGTAGCGGTTGAAAAAAATATGCCTGTGGTGATTCACAGTAGAGATGCTGCAAAAGATACGCTTGATATCGTGAAGAATTATTATGGAAAGCTTGACGGAGGAGTAATACATTGTTTTTCATATGGTCCGGAGATAGCGAAAGAATACCTTGATATGGGATTTTATATTGGAATAGGTGGCGTTTTAACGTTTAAAAATGCAAAAAAATTAAAAGAAGTGGCAGAACATGTTCCTATAGAAAGAATAGTCATTGAGACAGATTGTCCGTATCTTTCACCTGAACCAAACAGAGGAAAGAGAAATTCTTCCCTGAACCTTCCTTACGTTGTCACGGCTTTATCAGAAATTAAGGGAATCAGTGCGGAAGCAGTTGTGGATATAACATGTAAAAATGCGTTAGAAATGTATAGAATCGATGATGCACAAAGCGCTCGGAATGGAGAGTAGTATGGCGACTTTAGGTAAACCGGAAAATACGATTAACATTTTAAAAAAATACCAGTTTGTTTTTCAAAAAAAATATGGTCAGAATTTTTTGATTGATACGCATGTACTTGATAAAATCATGAAGGCGGCAGATATTGGCAGTGAAGATCTGGCGATAGAAGTAGGACCCGGAATAGGTACCCTTACACAGTATCTCTGTGAGAATGCTAAAAATGTGGCAGCTATTGAGATAGATGACATGCTGATTCCGATTTTGAACGATACTTTAAGCGAATATGATAACATAGAGATTATCCATGATGATGTGCTAAAAGTTGATATAGGAAGTGTAATTGAAAAATATGGTTCCTGCAGGAAGGTAAAGGTGGTAGCCAACCTTCCGTATTACATCACGACTCCGATTATTATGAGTCTGTTTGAGAGTAAGGTACCGATAGACAGCATTACCGTCATGGTACAGAAAGAAGTGGCAGAGCGTATGCAGGCGAAACCCGGTACCAAGGATTACGGAGCATTATCCCTTGCGGTACAATACTATGCAGATGCAAAGATAGTTGCAAACGTTCCGCCGAATTGCTTTATGCCAAGGCCGAATGTGGGCTCTGCTGTAATTCATTTAAAGAAACATGAGACAAATCCGTATGAAGTAAAAGACGAGAAGCTATTGTTCAAAATCATAAGAGCTTCATTTAATCAGAGGAGAAAGACGCTGCAAAACGGACTTAAAAATGCGCAGGATCTGCCATATAGCAAAGATGAGATATTGCAGGCGATACGGGAATCCGGACTTGATGAAGGCATAAGGGGCGAAAAATTATCGCTCGAGCAATTCGTAACGTTAGCGAATATTTTAAAACAGTAATAAAAGCCGTAGATCACTCATATTTATATTTGTACAGATATAGAAATGTATTTATGAGGAGGATGTTTATGGCAGGATATATGAGAATGATTTCTTACCTCAATATCTATAGGGATGGTAAGAAGATGAATAATTGTGGGTTCGCCAAAGTAGATTCCAGAAATAATCTGCTAAGGCTCTATGTTACTATCAGAATGCCCGGTACAAGAGGCGCCGCCTACTGTGACATTTATATGATAATGCGTTTGAATGAGCGGATTGTGGGAATTCCTGCAGGAAAGATGAAGGTCGCTTCGGGAAAAGGTTATTATGCCGGAAGTTTAAGAGCAGACGATATCGGCGGCACAGGATATGGAATTGAGGATATGTGCGGAATGTACATAGTATTATCCGGGGATGAGGCGGAGAATGAAATTATCGCCTCTGAATGGGATGATAAGCCGATTGTTCCCGAATTATTTGAAACATATCAGGAAATGCAGACCCGTTTAAGTGAACAGGAAGAAATCGCACCTGAGACGGAAGAGGTAGAGGAAGAAGATGCGCCTGCGCAGATGGAGATAGAAGAATCGAATCCGGAATTTCATTATTATCCCGGAAATTCCGATAAAGGTTATGAAAATTATCATCATGAACAGCACATGGGATTCTGGAAAGAGCTGGAAAAAAGGTGTGTGAAGATGCGCCCGTTTGCCGGTTTTAAGGAATGCATTAAAATGAAACCAAACGATATAGTTTGTCTTCCGAAGAAATACTGGAAGCTTGGACAAAACAGTTTTCTGCTACATGGATATTATCATTACAGGTACCTTGTTGCAGCCAGATACGTAGAGGATGAGAAGGAAAAATATATGCTTGGCGTTCCCGGCAAAAATGAGAAAAATGACAAATTAATGGCGAATATGTTTGGATTCACCAGATATGTTGAAAATACAGGTGATAAAGAAAATGGATATTGGTGTATGAATTTAGATTGATTTTGTGCCGATATAGATACGAAGGAGGCGAGAGCTGTGTTATTTATAAGACCGGAAGAACTAAAAAAAGGAATGAGACTGGCAAGACCGGTATATAACGGTAAGGGCGTTTTGCTGTATGATATCAATACGAAATTAACCAGACAGGGTCTGGAAGGAATAAAGAATTTTGGACTTCTGGGTGTATATGTGTTAGAACCTGCGGAGCCGGCACCTGTTTTGTCAGCTGATGACATGGAATTTGAGAGATTTCAGGCAATGGCAGTATTCAAACTCAAGGACGAGATGGCAGATATGATTGCCGGTAATGGTGTAACGGACATTCAGAAGATGGCAGAAGATATTATCAGGAAGTTTGGCAGGGAAAATGCCAAGATTAATTTTCTAAAGGGTATAAGAAGTCCGGAGGATTACGGATACAAACATTCTCTGAACGTTGCCATACTTTGTGCCATCATTTCCACAAATATGCATATGTCATATATGGAACAGGTAAATGTAGTAACAGCTGCACTCATACATGAAATCGGACGAATCATGATTCCTGAAAAAATCCTGAAAAAAGGCGGGGATTTATCCGAAGAGGATGAATATACAATCAATAAATGTGAGATAGAAGGAAACGAGCTGATTCAGCAGGATTATAATATTCCATCTATCACAAGAATTATTGTAGCCCAGAATTTCAAATTTATATCGGGGAAAGGCGTTGAGAAACAGCGTGTTCTTGACGGAACAAAGGTACTCCGGGTCGCAGATGTGTTTGATACACTCACTGCGATGAATGTAGGAATGGAGCCGTATTCCGACGTAGTTGCAGTGAAATATCTTATCTCTGATTCGGATAAGTTTGACGAAAAAGCTGTCGGCGCATTATTAAAAGGCATCAATGTTCTTAATCCCGGTGTATGTATTGAGCTGACGAACGGAGAAAAAGGTCTCGTGATAAAAGAAAATTCCGAAAATATCATGAAGCCGATCGTACTAAGCTTTAAGAATAATAAGATTTACGACCTCAGCCATCAGGAAGAGGGAAAAAAGATAGAGATTTCAGATGTCATGAAGACTATGGATGAAAGAATCAGAATGGACTGGAATGAGATAGAGGAGAAGTTTAAGGAAGCACAGAAAAGACTTCAGGATGAAGAAGACAAAGAATAATGGTTCAGGTGTCGTATGTGACCGTTCACCAAAAGATGTTTTGCCGATATCCCTTTGTTTTTATATCCCAAAGATTCTAAGAGACTGATTGACGGAATGTTTTGCGGCAGTACATATGCTTCTATACGCCTAATGCCAAAATCAGTAAACATTGCATTTTGCGCACAGGTAAGCATTTCTGTTGCATACCCCTGTCTTTGATTTTTTGCATCAACTTTATAGCCCACAGCACATGAGCTGAAAGGCTGCGGAAGGATACTGCTAAAGGAGACGGTGCCTACGATGGAACCATCTTCTTTTTTTATGCCATAGTACCTCATGTATTGCAACTGCAAAAACCCCTGATATTCCGCCTGAAGCATTTTTTCCTGATATGACAGAGTGTAGTACGCAGAAGGTTTGGAAGGCTCATATGGTTCAAAAACCTCTCTGTTGGAAGATAAAAAATCAAGAACAGCACCTGCATCATCAGGCGTAAGTATCTTAAGATATAATCTTTCAGTTTCATATGTAGTCTTCATCACATTCCATCCCTTGTCAATAATTATTATCACTACTATACCATATTTTATGACATATGTGGTAAAATAGTTTCTGATTGGAACAGGAAGTTCATCTGTATTGCGAATTCACCTAAACTGCGAAAAAGCCAAAATCGGTGAGAAACAGTAGAGCGAATAATAAGTAACTGACACGTTACACAGAGAAATCCGTGGGTATTCGGCTTCTCTTACGTATGATTTTCTGAAAATTTCAAAATGATACGTAGGCTTTCGTTGTTCGCTACGTACCATTTTATGAAAATTCCAAAGTGATACGTAGGCTTACGCTGTTCGCTACGTATGATTTTCTGAAAATTTCAAAATGATACGTAGTATTTCGCTGTTCACTACGTACCATTTTACAAAAATTTCAAAATGATACGTAGGCTTACGCTGTTCACTACGTACCATTTTACAAAAATTTTAAAGTGATACGTAGGCTTTCGCTGTTCGCTACGTACCATTTTACAAAAATTTCAAAATGATACGTAGGCTTACGCTGTTTACTACGTACCATTTTACAAAAATTTCAAAATGATACGTAGGCTTACGCTGTTCGCTACGTACTATTTAAAAAAAATTTCAAAATGGTACGTAGGATTACGTCATTTACTACGTATGAAATTCTAAAAAACCGAAAATTATACGTAACATAGATTTCTCCTACGTATCTATCATAGAAAAATTGAAAATAGTACGTAAAAACCTCTGTCGCAGATGTATGAATACTCATAATCAACCAAGTGTATCAGTTGCTTAGTATAGTCATAAAAAATGAAGACCAAGCAAACTCACCTAAAACCGGGAAAAAGCCCAAATGGGTGAGAGCGAGAAAAAAAGAAAGGCGTTTAACAATGAATGAAAAATATATGAAGGAAGCCATCAGGCAGGCACGAAAGGCAGCAGCAATCGGTGAAGTGCCCATAGGGTGTGTAATTGTATTTCAGGACAAAATAATTGCAAGAGGCTACAATCGTAGAATTACTGACAAAAACACATTGTCACATGCTGAATTAAATGCGATAAGAAAAGCATCAAGAAAGCTTGGTGATTGGCGGCTTGATGACTGTGAAATGTATGTGACACTTGAACCGTGTCAGATGTGTGCAGGTGCAATTGTACAGGCACGAATAAAAAAGGTATATATAGGATGCATGAATCCAAAGGCGGGCTGTGCCGGTTCAATTATGAATCTGTTACAGGTGAAGCAGTTTAATCATCAGGTAGAAATAGAGACAGGTATTATGGAAGAGGAGTGCAGCATGATGCTTAAAAACTTTTTCAAGGAGCTGAGAGCAGGTAGTAGAGCGAATGATAAAAGTGAATAGTAACTATTCACAGCCCCTCTCCCGACATTCGGATTTCCCGCTGCTTCGCAGCTCTCCCGGTGCTACGCACCTGAAATCCTCATGACGGGAAAGGTTCCTGCTACGCAGCTGATTACAGAAAATAAACATCTTCTTACGTGCAAGCACGACGAAAATGTTTATTTTCTGCAATCGGCTGTGAATAGTAACTGTTTTTTTCCAAAACCTATTGACATGCTCTACAATATAGAGTATGATACCCAACAGATAATAAATTAAATAACATTATTTTTCTCTTATTCAGAGTGGTGGAGATACAAGGATCTGTGAAACCACGGCAACCCCAAGGAGACGGAAGGTGCCAGCCTGAGCGATTTAGATCGACCAATAAGAGGATTTGATACCTTGAATTCAAGTCCACTTTTTGTGGGCTGTTTTTTTGCTCAATTAAAATACTTAGTTAAAAGAAAGGAATTACTTATGGAAAAAAGATTATTTACCTCAGAGTCAGTAACAGAAGGACATCCGGATAAAATGTGCGATGCGATTTCAGATGCGGTATTAGATGCATTAATGGAGCAGGATCCAATGAGCCGTGTTGCCTGTGAGACATGTACAACCACAGGAATGGTATTAGTAATGGGAGAAATCTCAACAAAAGCCAATATAGATATTCAGAAGATTGTCAGAGATACAGTAAAAGAAATCGGTTATGACAAATCAGAATATGGATTTGATGGAAATACTTGCGCTGTTATGGTTGCATTGGACAAACAGTCAGATGACATCGCAATGGGTGTTGACAAAGCACTCGAAGCAAGAGAGCATACAATGACCGATACAGAAATAGATGCAATCGGAGCAGGAGATCAGGGACTGATGTTTGGATATGCAACAAATGAGACAGAAGAATACATGCCATATCCGATAGCACTTGCGCACAGACTTGCCCTAAGACTTACACAGGTACGTAAAGATGGCACATTGTCATATTTAAGACCTGACGGAAAGACACAGGTAACCGTTGAGTACGATGAGGAAGGAAAGCCGATACATATAAATGCTGTAGTCTTATCTACACAGCATGATCCTGAAGTTACACAGGAACAGATACATGCAGATATCAAAAAATACGTATTCGAGCCGGTGCTTCCAAAAGAACTGGTTGATGATAACACAAATTACTTTATCAATCCTACAGGAAGATTTGTTATCGGAGGACCTCATGGTGACAGCGGATTGACAGGAAGAAAAATAATCGTAGATACATATGGCGGATATGCCCGTCATGGCGGTGGAGCATTCTCAGGAAAAGACTGCACAAAAGTTGACCGTTCAGCAGCATATGCGGCACGTTATGTTGCAAAAAATATTGTTGCAGCAGGTCTGGCGGACAAGTGTGAGATTCAGCTGTCATATGCAATCGGTGTAGCTTACCCTACATCAGTAATGGTAGACACATTCGGCACAGGTAAAATCAGCGATGAAAAAATTGTTGAGATTATCAGAGAAAACTTCGACTTAAGACCGGCGGGAATAATCAAAATGCTTGATTTAAGAAGACCAATTTACAGACAGACAGCCGCTTATGGTCATTTTGGAAGAAATGACTTAAACCTTCCATGGGAGGCACTTGACAAAATTGATATTTTAAAGAAGTATTTGTAGTATCATAATAATTGACACAAGCCAAAAAAGAATGTATACTAAGAATATTACAAAAATATTAATTAAAGAAGAGGTGCTAATATGAAAATTGCCATAGCGGGGACAGGTTATGTAGGATTATCTAATGCTGTATTACTTTCACAGAAGAATGAAGTAGTTGCGTTAGATATTATTCAGGAAAAAGTAGATATGATTAACAATAAGGTATCACCTATTGTTGACAAAGAGATATCTGAGTATCTTAAGACAAAAGAATTGAACTTAAGAGCAACGATAGACCCTGAAGATGCGTTTAAAGGTGCAGAATTTATTATCATTTCTACGCCAACGAATTATGATCCAAAGAAGAATTATTTTGATACAAGCACAGTAGAAGATATTATAGAAAAAGTTTGCAGGATTTCACCGGAATCAACCATGATTATCAAGTCGACGGTTCCTGTAGGATACACCAAGTCCGTTAAGGAAAAATACAATACAGAGAATATAGTGTTCTCACCGGAATTCCTTCGTGAAGGAAAAGCATTGTATGACAATCTTCACCCTTCCAGAATTATAGTAGGAGAACAGTCAGAAAGAGCGAAGAAATTCGCAAACCTTCTGGCAGATGCAGCCATAAAAGAAGACATTCCGATGTTGTTTACAGATTCAACAGAGGCAGAGGCTATCAAACTTTTTGCTAATACGTACCTTGCACTCAGAGTATCATTCTTCAACGAACTTGATACCTATGCAGAGGTAAAGGGACTGGATTCTAAGCAGATTATAGAGGGAATCGGACTTGATCCGAGAATCGGAACCCACTATAACAATCCATCGTTTGGATATGGCGGATATTGCCTGCCGAAAGACACAAAGCAGCTGCTTGCCAACTATGCTGATGTACCGAACGACATTATAGCAGCCATAGTAGCAGCTAATACGACGAGAAAAGACTTTATTGCCGAGCAGATTTTAGCATACAATCCAAAGATAGTAGGTATCTACAGACTGACAATGAAGACAGACTCAGACAACTTCAGACAATCAGCCATACAGGGCGTCATGAAGAGGATAAAAGCCAAAGGAGTCGAGGTTGTATTATACGAACCAACAATGAAAGAAGACAGCTTCTTCAATTCAAGAGTTATAAGAGACATTGAAGAATTCAAGAAGATATCTGACGTAATCGTTGCAAACAGATTCACGGAAGATTTAGAAGACGTGCAGGACAAGGTATATACCAGAGACCTGTATAAAAGAGATTAATTAATACAAGCATAATTATAATAAATTGTAGTAGAGATAAAAAACAGATTTACACTAAAGATAACGAGGAGCATAGTATTGTGTAAATCTGTTTTTTTAGTTATTCAATTTTACTTTGCTTTGTATTGAGATAGTTTGTTTTTACAAAGTCAAAACAAAATAGCATCCAAAAGATAAGAGTTCCAAAGGAGATTGATACAATAGGGAACGCTTTCGGATTAAAGGCTGCCGGGTTGTAATAAAACAAAACATGTGCGCAATTGTATAAGTTCATCAATGTCAAACCACAGTAAGAAATAAATAGCAGAAGTGACGGCTTTACAATGTATGCGGCTAGTATTAAAGGAATTGCAGGAAAAAGATATCTTTCGTGCATCCTTACCGAGAACATAAACATGGTGCTTATGATAAATGTAGCCACACTGTAGTATTTTGTGCGGGAGTGTTTGTTTGCAAATGAAGTACCGACAGCGATTAAAACTATTAGAATGATAGCTATGGTTCCCCATTGGTTATAAGTCAAATTAATAAAACGGTCTTCCTGAGTGTGCCAGTTAAGACCAAGCATCGCCCAAAAATTGTAAGCGTTTACGGAAGCAAACTGAAATGCAGTAAGTGCCTCGCCATAAGAGGCGGTAATGGTATCGGCATTTCCGGCTGCATTTCCGTTTCCAAATATAAAAGGCAGGTGACAGACAAGCATTGTTAAAATAGCGCTAAGTCCTACAAATAGATGACTGAAGAACTTTTTTAATGTACAATTGTTTAGAATTACCTGATCGAGTATTCCACAGAGAATGACGGGTGCAAAGATGATACCCTGGTATTTAAACAGGATAGAAGCGGCAAATGCAAAATAAGCAGCCATCAGTTTTTCCTCAGATATCAGATAACACATTACAACAATACAAAGGGTATAGATGGAGTCCATCTGTCCCCATACACCGGAATTAAAGATTGCGGCAGGATTAAGCACGTATATTAGACATAGAAGCATGCCTGTCTTGTCTGATAAGTGTTTCTTACCTACTTTGTATAGAAGTAGGCAGGTCAATACATCACATATAAGGGCAGGACTCTTGATTAAGAGAATCTGAGCAATGCTAAAGTCGGCAATGTGGAATATCCTGCATATGATGCCTGCGAAATATACCAGAAAAATATGAAGAGGCGGATAGCAAAGTCCGTATTTTGTATAAAATCCTGCAAAACCATTGGTATTCAGATTCCTCATCCATGTTACGAAGGCACCCATATCACCACGCTCATAATAAAAAGCAGAACTTGCAAATTTTATAATTAGAGCGGTAAAGGCAATAAGAACAGTGTAAAAAAAAGCATCATTTATGTTTTCGCTTTTATTCATGGATTTGGTATATATAAAATAACCTGACATTATTATTAAAAAAAATATTGTTACAAGAGCTAAAAAAAACATAATTCAATCCTTTCAAATAAATCGGTATTTTCTATACAGTAAACTAAATGATAGTATATCTATAAATGAAAGAAATGACAATGTTTATTATGTAAAATATTAAAAAAATAGCATTTTGTGAAAGAAATATTCACACGTTTTTCACAAAAACTTCAAAAAAGGTTGAAACTTGTAAAACTAAGGTGTAATATTAGTGTGTTTAGAAGTAAACAAAGAATAAAAAATTTATTTTCAGGAGGAATGTTTTATGGAGAAAGCAAAAAAATTGAAACGTTTTCTTGCAGTTGCCATGGCGGTTGCAGTAGCATTTACAAGTGTATTTGCATCAAATGTAACTACGACCTACGCAGCATCCGGTAAAACTGTTAAATCAATTACAGTTAAAATCGGAAACTCTAATGTAACAAAGAAGACAAAGACGCTTTATGTTGGAACGAAGGCTACTTTAAAAGTAACTACGAATCCAAGCAGCGCTAAGAAGAGCGTGGCTTATAAGTCAAGCAAAAAAGCAGTAGCAGCAGTCAGCAGCAAGGGTGTTGTAACTGCAAAGAAAGCCGGTTCTGCTAAGATTACAGTTACTGTTACAGGTAAAGATAAGAAGAAAAAATCTACTTATGTAAATATTAAGGTAAAGAATAGAGCAGTTAAAAAGGTAACACTTGATGCTACAGAGGCAACTCTTAACATTGGAGAGACTAAGACTCTGAAAGCAACAGTTACACCAAGCAATGCTACAAATAAGACAGTATCATGGTCATCAAGTAAGACTTCTGTTGCGACTGTTAGTTCAACAGGTGAGGTGAAGGCTGTTAAAGAAGGAACTGCATTAATTACTGCTACTGCAGGCGGAAAGTCAGCTGTTTGTGTAGTTACGGTTGCTCCTGCAAGTGTACAGGTTTCAGGTGTAAGCCTTGACACAAATGCAGCTACTGTATATGTTAATGCAACACAGAAACTTACAGCTACTGTAACACCTGCAGGTGCTACGAACAAGAGCGTAACATGGACATCAAGTGATGAGACGGTTGCGACAGTAAGTAATGACGGTGTTGTAAAAGGAATCAGTGAAGGAACAGCTACTGTTACAGTTACAACTGCAGAAGGAGGATTTACAGCTTCAGCAGTTATTACTGTAGCAAAAGATACATCAGGAAATGCTTCAGATGTTAAGATAATTGTAGCAAATAGTCTTGAGAATTATGAAAATACGGTACTTACAGGTACAAATGCGGATGTAAAGGTTCTTGTAACAAATGCGGCAGGTGCACCACTGGGTAATACAAGCGTTACACTTGAAATGGAACCACAGTACGGTAATGCTGCTAATGTATTTGGAATAACTGGTGATAACAACAACTATGTAAGTGCTAAGCTTACAACAGATGCAAACGGATATGCTGATTTCACAATCGGTGAAAAAGGTGGATATACATATACATCTACAGATCATATATTCCAGAGCTATAAGTTAACAGCTACAGTAACAGGTTCAAATGTTAAGACAGAGTCTTCTATATCATTTGCATGTATCTACTTAGAAGGTATAAAAGTAATGAATAATCGTTATTTCAGTATCTCAGACCTTGAGCCGGGTGAAAATGTAAATGATATTGACTGGGATAATGGTGTAGCAGATACTTACTCTACAAATGGTGGAAGAAATGATGAATATGTAAACAGCCAGAAGGTAAGTGCTTTTGAAGAAGATGGAACTACATACAAGTATGACCACAGAGTATATCTTTCAGCAACTCCTTCAATCGTATTACCTGCTAAGAATGCAGATACACAGATTGACAGCTACTATAAGGAAATAAAGAAATCATCAACAGATTACAAGGTATACAATGACGCATCTAACACAGATACAACTGTATGGGTAGAGGATGTTCCAGCAGGATTACAGTATGCATCACTTGTATTCTCAAAAATGGTATTGTCAAAATATACAGTTCTTGAAATCAACACATATGATGCTGTTTCAGGAGCGCTAATTGAGACATACTCATTAGATGATTCAAATATGAAAGATGACTTTGCATATCAGATACCTATTCAGGAAGACACAGACGTTGATGTAGAGGTAGCGTTGATATCAGAAGGTCAGGTAAATGAAGATTCAAACGATGGTTTTATAATCGACCACGTAGAAGGACTTTATAAGACAGATGTATTCCGTGAAGCTGAGATGGTAGAGTTAGAAGGAACAGTTAAATGGGAAAAATCTAATACATACTACAGTGAATATATGGAAATGCCATATGATACAGCTAAGACATACATCAAAGATAATAATTATTTAAGCACAAAATATACATATGTATATGAAGTACCGTCATTCCCTAACACTGGTGATGCGGTTATAAAGGTAACAGATGAAAATGGTAAGGTTGTTTCTTACTTCCTGTATCCTACAGAAAATCAGTGGGAGAATCCGGATGGATCAATCTATCCTACAAATACAACAGTAAAGAATGTAAACGGACAGTATAGAAATAAGAACGATATTTCACTTCCAAGCAAGTATGTATCTGCTGTAAAGGCAAGTGAAGAAGAAGTAACACAGACAGTTGGAGAATTAAAACAGGATGGTAATGTTGCTGTCGTAGATTCTCTTAAGTCAGGACGTACAAACCTTAAGGCAACTATCACAATTCCTGGTGTTACTACCAGTCAGTTAAATGAGACAAATGGTTCTGTACTTTACACATCTGTACAGTGGGCTCCAATTCCTGAGAGCGAACTTGAAGTGGCAGGCGATGACTTCTATGCACTTGCTTCACAGTACGTAACGGTAAAGGCACAGTTATATGATTTAAATGGTAACAAGGTATCAACACAGAATAAGGACGTTAAGTTCACATTAAGCGGTGAGGAGCTTAAGAATCCTGTTCAGGGAACAGTAGATGATAATGCAAATGTAACTATTCAGCAGAAGACAACTCTTACAAATGAACAGGGACAGGCAATTATCAGATTTACATCTTCAAGCAGTAAAGGACATGTATATCATCTTGGAGCTGAATGCCAGGGATATATCGTAAAATTACTTGTTGGAAAGAACGAAACAGTTTCAGAACTTGCAAATATTTACTGGATAACTCCTGGTCTTTCATTTACAGATAAGATTGTAAAGGGAGCATCAAAAGGGGAAAAACCGGTACTTGGAACTACAACTACTACATTAAATGGTGCTCAGACAGTAGCAGCAATTGATGAAAGAAAAGTTGGTAACAACTGGATATTCGGATATAAGGTAGTTGGAGATTTAGATGACGACAATGATAAGACAACTAATGAAGTATCAGAAATCAAGAATATAGCTGTACAGATGTCTAAGTCTGATGATACAGATATGACTATGACAACAGAAGGATATCCGAACGGTGCAGCACTTGTGTACACTAAAAAAGTTGGTTCTTCAAAGATTATTGGTGAAATCGGTAATAACTCATTCAAGGACAACGGAAGTGATGTAGTATTTACAATCACTGATGTATTAGGACAGAAGGTTGACGATTTTGTTAATATCGGTGAAGAAGCTCCTTCAGTATCAGCTAAGTTAGAGCTTACGGTTTCATGGAAACAGAGTGGTAAGAAGGTTGATATTGTATATCCACAGGGCAACTCATTAAGTGCGGTTGAAGATTCAGTTGCATACATCAGAGTATTGGATGATTTTGGAAACCCTATCCAGAATGAAGCAGTTAAGTACTCTATTACGGGTGTAAATGCTACAGATGGTTCAGTTGATGCTAAGACAGATGCAAATGGTCTTGTAAAGGTAACACTCAAGGCACCTGGAGCAAGCGTTGCAGCAACAGATAGTACAATTATCTCAGCTGAGGTTGATGGAACTGTAGTTAATGGTAACCAGTTGTATTATAAGACAACAACAGATGCACAGTTTGGTCTTGTAGGAGCATCATTGGATGCAGCAAATACTGAGAATCCACAGATTAAACTTTCGTTCTCAAGCTCAGTTAACAGAGAACTGTTGAACAAAGATATGTTTGTTGTTAAGTCTTCAAAGGACAATGTAAATTACGAAGTTGAAGGAGTACAGATTGGAAACAACAACAACATCGTAATCCTTACATTAAAGTCAAGCAGCAAGGGAATAGTTGATGACACTGGTGTTATTACAGTAACAGTTAAAGATTATGTAAATGGTGGTATCACATACAAGCTTGTAGACGGATATGGAAGAAGCATTGTATCAGGATATGAGTCAGCTACATTTGCACCAAAGACAGCATATAAGGTGACTGTTGAAAAGAATACAAACAATAAGACGATTACAGTAACAGTTACAGATAGCAGTGATCAGGCTGCATCAGGTAATGTGGTTGCATATTCATCATCAGCTGACGTGCTCGGTGGAACAGGAATTGCAACTAAGAAGTTAAACACAAAGGGCGTTGCAACATTTACAGTAACACCTGGAGATACAGAGACAACTATTTACTTCTACTATAACGGAGCAAGTGAGAGTATTTCTGTAAAAGCACAGTAATAAAATAAACTAATAATAAAGGTGTCTGCGAAGTTAATTCGCAGACATCTTTTTTTGATGTATATAACTCTTGACATGGGCACTCAGCTTGTTAAAATAGTATGGTATGATATTATAATAATTGCTATGGAGAGTTGGTATGGAAAACGAAGATATTTGCAAAAAGATAGTACAGAGACAGAAGGATAGAAGAAGGCGTGAAAAGAAGATTAAGATAATTGTGATTGCCTGTTTGCTGGTGATTGCTATTGGGGCTGCGGCGGGAACGATTGTTTTTAAAATGCAGGATTCTAAAAAGAATAATACTAGTAAGGAAAAAGTAGTTGTTAAAGAAGATACATCTAAAAAGTATTCAGAAAAGGCAGTTGAAGAAGAAACTGAACCTGAAACCGAAAGCGAATTGTTTGAGAAAGCTGTGTATTTTAAAAAGAGCGCTTCTTATCAGGACATGCTTTCTCCGGAGGTTCAAAGCCCGTATGTCTCTTTAGTGGATGTGAATAAGAATGAAGTAATTGCGGGAAAATCATATGATACCAGAATTTTCCCTGCATCCATGACAAAGGTTATGACACTTATAGTAATAGTCGAAAACCTGAAAAGTCTGGATGATACATTTGAAATGACGGCTGAAATAATTGACCCGCTCGCAAGACAACAGGCATCGAGGGCCGGATTTGAACCGGGCGAGGTGGTATCGGCAAAAGATATGCTTTATGGACTAGTCCTTGCTTCGGGGGCAGATTGTTCGGTAGGACTTTCAGAACTTGTATGTGGCTCTGAAAACGGTATTGTTGATCTGATGAATAAAAAGTGTCAGGAAATGGGACTTAAAAACACGCATTTTATGAATACCTCAGGACTGCATGATGAGAATCATTATACAACGCCTCTTGAGATGGCTATGATACTAAAGTATGCAATGTCAAACGAGACATGTGCAGAGATTCTTTCTACATACCAGTATACTACGGCTGCGAATGAGATTCATCCGGAGGGAATTCTACTTACCAGCACCATGTTTAGCAGAATGTATGGTGATGAGGTGGATACCGTGAAAATCATTTCCGGAAAGACCGGATATACTATGGAAGCAGGAAACTGTCTTGTAAGTTATGCGGAAAGGGGACAAGATAAATACATTGCAGTGACAGCGGGTGCTGCAAACAGGTGGAACGTTATATTTGATGACTTTTATATTTACGGAAATTATATTCCGAATCCGCCGGGATATAGTAAGAATGGAACGGCGGAATCAGATACTGCGCAGGAAAGCGTAAATGCGGAATGATGAAAGGGGCGGATTTAGGTAATGGATACACTGGGATTGCCGAAGGATTTTCTTGATAAGATGCAGGAACTCCTTGGAGAAGAGTTTGAAGAATTTTTATCTGGTTATTCTGTAGAACGACGATACGGATTGAGGAGAAATCCTGTTAAAGTGTCTGATACAGCCTTTGAAAAGCTTGAATTTATCACGGGAAAAGTACCATGGGCAGAGGAAGGATACTATTATGATGCTGATGCAAGACCCGGGAAAAGTCCGCTTCATGAAGCCGGATTGTTTTACATACAGGAGCCAAGTGCTATGAGTGTCAGTGAGATGGCAGATATCAGACCGGGAGAGATTGTGCTTGATTTGTGTGCTGCACCGGGTGGGAAAAGCACGCAGATTGCCGGTAAAATGAGAGGAAAAGGATTACTCGTATCTAATGAAATAAATTCACAGAGAGCAAAAATCCTGTCGCAGAATATTGAGAGAATGGGGATTTCTAATGCTGTTGTATTAAATGAAGATTCGTACAGACTTTCTGAAAGATTTCCTGCATTTTTTGACAAAATAATTGTAGATGCCCCATGTTCCGGCGAGGGAATGTTTAGAAAAGACCCGGCAGCACGTGATGAATGGAGCAAAGAGCAGGTCCTTGTCTGCGCAAAGAGACAGAAAGAAATTATATTGAATGCCTATAAAATGCTGAAACCGGGGGGAATTATGGTGTATTCAACCTGTACATTTTCGCCTGAGGAAAATGAGCAGGTAATAGCGTGGCTGCTTGAGAATCAGGAAGATACAGAAATATTAGAGTGTGAAATGTATGAAGGATTTGATGCAGGAAGAACGGAATGGTTGGGTGAGCACCGATGCGGGAATATTGACAGGACAATTCGTTTGTGGCCACATAAGGTTGGAGGAGAAGGACATTATGTAGCAAAAATTAGAAAAACCGGAGGGGAAGAAAAAAAGTATAATACCGGAGAAAACAGAAGTAAAAAAACAGATACAGTGCTGTGGAAGGAATTTCAAAAAGAATGCTTAAAAGAAATTAATATAACAGGTGATATCATAAGTTTTGGAAATCAATTGTATTGTATTCCTAAAGAAATGCCGGATTTATCAGGATTGAAGGTGATGCGTCCGGGACTTCAGCTTGGAGAAAATAAGAAAAACCGCTTTGAACCTGCACACGCACTTGCGATGGCGCTTGCAGCGGATGAAAAAAGGGAATATGGGATAAAATCTAAAGTTACGGTTATCAATATGGATATTGAGCAGGCGGCTAAATACCAGTCCGGAGAAATAACAGAATGTGATGAGAGCTTTAAGGGTTGGGTTCTTATGGCAGTGAACGGAATATCAACCGGATGGGGAAAGGCATCAGGAGGAAAAGTAAAGAATCATTATCCGAAAGGACTCAGAAGACTATAAAAATGTTTAAATAATTGACATGCAGTGTGACAGATGACGGAACTATAAACAGAATTTAGAAAAACGACATTCAGAACATAATTGTTGACATAATTATTGTTATTATGATATAAGAATATAGGTTGTAAAAACGAGCATTTATTTACACAAAATACATCTATATACTAGTATAGTCGTTTTTAAATACACCCACTTTATATTTGTCTATGATTCCATCTGCGGCGTTGTCGTCAATCGACGTAGCCACCGCTACGCCTCATTCAAGTAGGGTTAATTTAAAACGACTATACTAGGAGAGACTTTTTTGTTCATTTTATAATACTGAATGTTGTTTAACTTATGAAGGGTTACAAACGGTAGCAAATATGGTATGAACGGTATTGAATAAAAAATTTTATTTGTTAAGATAGTAATAGATAAAGAAAACGAAATTTTCTTTATCTATTATTTTGTAATTATTTATTGACAGGCAGGATTTAGAAGAAGCATTATTTTTGGAAAGGTAGTATAAATATATTATGAAAAAACAGACAACAGACAAAATTTGGCAAACAAATGAAAGACAAATCGTGGTGTGTGACGGAGATAAAAAGAATATAATGGATCGAAGAAATATTGTTAAGATTAGTGCTGAACATATTTATTCAATCGTGGAATCAAAGGTGAAGGACTGCAAAAACGATAAAGCTGTTATTCATAATGAGATGGTAAGAGTCAGTCTCAATAAATGGCAGGATATATTGAATGATAGTGTTTTTTTTCGCATAGGACGAAGTACGATTGTTAATTTCAAATTTGTAATAGATATTACAGATAAAATATTGTTGGATACGGGTGAAATCTTGAATATTCCGGTCAGAAACAGGACGAGAGTGAAGAGAGCATATCGAGAGTATTGTAAAGAGAAGGGGATAGGTATGGCGACGTAAAAATAAAGTTATGGAAACTATAAACGACATTCAGAACATAATTGTTGACGATATTGTTGTTATTATGATATAAAACTAATGATTGTAAAAACGTGCAATCATTTACACAAAATACATATTTAGTGTTATATAACGTTTAACAATCATATGCAGGTAGACACATTGTCATGGCAAACCGTTGGAGTTTACTAAGGAAGATCTAAAAAGCACCATGGTTAAGTATACAGCTTTTTAGATATGAAATAACAGATGAGAGAAAGGATATTTAGAATGAAGAAATTAATTGAGAAGGATTTCGTAACAAAGAAGATTGCACCATTAGCATTATGTGCAGCAACATTATTATCAATAGGTGGTGTAAACACCTATGCAGCAGGAAATTATTATGATACTGGATTTAGTTTTACCTTTGAAAACATGCAGGCACGTACAAGTACAAGATCAAAGCTTGATAGTACCTCGTCATATATGTATTGCCAAACTATGCCTTCAGGAAGATCTTATACAGCACATGTTGTAGCGCTGTCCAGCAAAAACAGCAAAAAATATATTGATGTTTCAAGAGGACACACCTATAAGTTTGTAAAGGGAAGAAGACATAAGATGGTAAATTTTGTTAGGGAATCAGGATTTAGTTATGCAGCAATCGCAGCAAATCCTGATTATGCAAATAAATTTTCGGCTACTGGGGTATGGAGCCCTGATAGTATTTAATAATTAGTAAGCATAGTGCATAGTGATAAACTAAAATTTGTTGCTATGCACTAATTAAAAGGAGATTGTTATGAGAAAAAAATTATGTTTAATGGTTGCAGTAATGGTATTAGTTTGCGGATGTGGTAATGCGAATCAAAACCAGAAAAATATTACAGGAAATAACACAAACGATGTGACAGACGAGACAAAAGAATCGTTTGATCCTAATTGGGAGATGCCGACAGAGAAGGAGCCAAATATTCAATATCTGGCTAATGTTAAGAAGCAGGAAGCTGTAGGGAATACGGTTAATATTAAAGAAGCGGATGGGGACACAGATTTTGACATTACGGTAAATAAGGTATATACAACAAATGCTTTTGAGGAAGATGCGGAGCAGTGGAATGATATTGCATTAGAGGAAGCGGGAGTTAAATACAATCAGGTAATAGAGGAAAAACAGATAGCCTATATTGAGTATCAGGTGAAAAATTTAATGAATGAAACGTCGAAATATTGTGCGGCGGATATCAAAGTAATCTGGGAAGAGAATGGTGAATTGTACGTTGCATCCGGTGAGCTTGGATATAACAGCAATGCAGGAAGAGGAAGGTCTGCCAATATAATAAAAATAAAACCACAGGAGACAAAAACATTTCGCATCGGATATATATTGGATGCAGCGAGCATAGGTAAACCGAAGTATCTTGAACTGTCAAATTCAAATTCTGATACTGATTTTGTGATAATTCCAATAGAAGAAAATGAGTAAGATTGAGGTTAAAAATGATTAATTATATAAAAATTGAACTGAAAAGAGCATTTATCAATAGGAGTATGTTTTTTGCAATCATGGCAGGATGCCTGATTGCGATTGCTCAGATTTTTGCAGATGTGGTTCCTGTATTGAAATATTTGAATCCGGCAGATTTGGAATATTTTCCATTAACAGTATTTGAAAAGTGTTTAAGTCTGACAATTGGAAGTATGTTTCCTATATATTATTTTATTATTATTCCATTAATAGCGGCAGTGCCATACGGGATGGTGCTATATAAAGATAGAAAGCAGGGATATATAAAAAATATTTTTACAAGGAGTAAAAAAAGTAACTACTATGTCGCACAATATACGACAGCATTTATAAGTGCAGGAGTGGTTGCGGTGATTCCGCAGATTGTAAATGTATTAATTACAGCATTATTGTTACCTTCAATTGTCCCATATCCGGGCATTGGTTATGTGGGAATATTGGAAGAAAATATGTGGAGTAATATATTTTATTCAACCCCTTATGTATATTTAGCTATGTATTGGATGCTGGATTTTATAGTCTATGGATTATTAAATACATTGGCACTTTCTTTATCATGGCTTGTAAATAATAAGTTTAGTGTTCTCATGATACCATTTATTGTTTTTCAGGCATTGGGGCTGATTATGGATTTTATCGATAAGTCTGCGTGGATGCCGGAAAATTTTTTAAGTCCGGCACAGCCGCAGCCAGGCACTTCTTTAAAGGAAATCGTAATCTTAATACTCATAATGTTGTTTATATCTATCTTGTCTATTGTGTATGGTATTAAAAAGAAAAACAATTATGAATAAACAGGAGGGCGGGTTCAATGAAATACCGAAAAAAAGTTATAGTAGTCTGTATGTTGATATGTATTACAATAGTTGCATATATCATAAGATTCAATTATTTAAATTCTCAATTTCCGGAAAGTAAACTGTGTATAGTAAAAGCCGGTGAAACGGTGGAAAATAATGGATTAAAATATTCAGCGGTGGCAGGAGAAATCATGACAGGAAAGGATTATATGGAAAAATATGGCGATGAAGATAATTACGAAGCAGACGAAAACGTGTTAGTAGTATATTTTGATGTGGAAAATACAACAGATAAAACACAGAAGATAGGGATTATGGATATGGTTCTAAATTGTGGATTATGGGCAAATGGAGTAGATTATTATTCATTATGGTATGTAAATGATGAAGATTTTGATGATACGGTGGAAAAAAGTGAAAAAGTAAGAGTTGGCGTAACAACAACTATTAATACTAATTTGGAGCGATGGTCGGGATGTGAATGGAGAATTCGGATTAAGGGGTGGCCTAATCGAATCGAACTTACAGTTCCTATGAATGGAGGAGAAGCATGAAAGGAATATTAAAGCATGATTTATATTCAGGGATTTGTTGCCTGTTTACAAAAATATTGACATTCAGTTTAATATTTTTTTTCGAAGGCACGAGGGCAGTTACTCTGGCAAGGTTAAAGGAAATAGGTAATATATCCTTTTTTGAAAATCTCACATATGTTTTTTATGGATGCAAGCCATTTGTAAATTTGGCAGAAGCAGGGGAAGTATTTTCGATGCCGATTATCTGGATGGTAATACAGTTTTATCTTGCTTATATCATTGGAGGGTATCCTTTAAATGATATGAAGCAGTATGGAATTAATTTGCTGGTAAGGACTAAAAGCAGAACAAAGTGGTGGTTTGGCAAAGTAATATGGGGAGTCTTGATTACAACGGTTACTTATATGGCAGGATATTTAGTGGTCTTACTAGTGACGTTGCTAACCGGTGGAAGTATCGTAGGAATGAGACCTGAGGCAGCGATATTATATAATGATGATTTTTCAATGTTTAATAATGCACAAATGGCATTGATAGTATTTGTGTTTCCACTGATTACTGCAATATCCGTATCAATTTTGCAAATGGCATTGATGTTTCTTTTTAATGAAGTTATCGCTTATGCAATGGTAGTTTTTTTATGTGTTGCAGGAGTATTTTATGAATCTCCTTTTTTACTGTCAAGTAATTCTATGGCAGCACGTTCAATGAATATGATTTTAAATAATTCCTATGCAATGGTAATTGCCGGATCTTTAATTTTAATTATAGTGTCCATTATTATTGGAGCGTTTACGATTAGGAAGAAAAATATATACGATAATTAGATGATAGGAAGGATTGTTATGAAGATAGAAATCAATAATGTCTGGAAAAAAATAGGTCAGACAGAGGTGTTAAAAGATATTAATCTGGAATTTGAAGGCGGGAAAATATACGGTCTAAGAGGCAAAAATGGTTCCGGGAAAACAATGCTTATGAGAGCTATTTGCGGACTCATCAATGTCACAAAAGGGGGAATTGTAATTAACGGAAAAAAACTGGGGAAGGATATGTCTTTTCCGGACAGCGTCGGTGTCTTGATTGAGAATCCGGCATTTATAGATAGTTTTTCAGGATACAGAAATCTAAAGGCGTTAGCAGATATTAATCACATCATCGGAGAAGAGGAAATCAAAAATGTCATAAAACTGGTGGGTTTAGATCCGAACAATAAAAAGAAATATAAAACTTATTCTCTGGGAATGAAACAGAGATTAGGTATTGCAGCGGCGATTATGGAAAAGCCGGAGATTATTCTGCTGGATGAACCGATTAATGCTTTGGATGAAAATGGTGTAGAAGAAATAAGAGAGATTTTGTTTAATCTGAGAAGTGAAGAGCGTATTATTATTGTGGCATGTCATGACCGGGAAGAACTGGATGCTTTATCGGATGAGATTATTGAAATTCATGAGGGGAGTATAGTTTCCAAATTAAGTGAAAAAAATGCTTAATATTGGTTGTTAAGAACGGACTCAGAAAACTTTAGCAATGTTTAAATAATTGACATATAGCAATGTAGATGCTAGAATTATATAAGCACATAAGAAGGAGGAAAAAAGATATGTTAAAGAACAGAAACATTGCGATGGTTATTATTCTATCAATTGTGACATGCGGAATCTATGCATTATATTGGACATATGTTACCATGGATGCTTTAGATAGAGAAGGACAGTCAAGTAATATGCCTGTAATTGTACAGTTTTTACTGTTGTTTTTCTATGTAGGATATATCTTGTTTGGTTTGAATGCAGATAGTAACATAAATGCAATCAAGGCATCCAGAGGTATAGAGACACAGGATAATAAAGTAGTGTACATGATTCTTGGACTTATTTGTCCGATTATCTTAGTTTGTCTTGTACAGGATGAGATTAACAAGCTTGCATAATGACTTAAATATAAAAACGGTTCGGAATTTCCGAACCGTTTCCTATGTGCGCCCGACGGCGCACGTTTCTAAAGGGTGAAAATCCCTAATCCGCCCGACAGTGGGAAGGATATAGCCGAACAGCAAGGGTGTCCATCGTGAGGTGGAATCTGAAGGAAGCTGTAAGCAAACCTCTGGTCTG
>CADADA010000029.1 GCA_902786515.1 uncultured Lachnospiraceae bacterium
TGATGCGAATTAACAAAGAATATTAATAAAATCTCCCTAATTTAGACACAAAAAGGAGCTGAGCACTAACAATTTTTTAATTGTTAGTGCGACAGCCCCATTAATGTTTATGGATACAGATTAACAAATGGTATGGTGGTTGTAATGGAAAATGTTTTTGTCGGAAATAGATTAATAATGTAACAGACCGCATTATATGTGCTTTGATAAAACCGAAATGTGGATCTTGGATTTTATGAGCAGCAGAACAGCT
Organism: uncultured Lachnospiraceae bacterium; assembly: GCA_902786515.1. Taxonomy (GTDB): domain Bacteria; phylum Bacillota; class Clostridia; order Lachnospirales; family Lachnospiraceae; genus UBA2821. Next base: position 254 of record CADADA010000029.1, read on the forward strand.
TATATTGGAAACGAGGATAAAAACGCGTATATATTATTTATAGATTTAGACGATTCTTTACTTAAATGTAATAACACTGTTTCAAACGCCGAGAGTAGAGTGCTTGATAGTGCTGATTATGTTACATACGAAAATAATAAAGATAGAGTTGCAAAATGGATATATAATAATTTATTAGAAAATAAGGACTAATGTATAAGTAGAAAAGTATATATAAATAATTTTAAAAGATCTTATAAGGGCGAAGTTTTTTAATATCATTACGGAGAAAGGGAAAGTGGTTATAGTATTTAATAATCATATAAAAAGAAAAAATGAAATTTTTATTAGAAACATTAGGAATGACAAATCAATGCAATTTACGATGTACATACTGTGATTGGGAAAAAGAGGAGTACAAAAGCTTAACACAAGAAGAATATAAAATTGCAAAAAATAATTTAGAGGAAACAAGAAAATTAATTGATAGTAATTATCCAGAGGTGTGTTTAGTTCAATATTCAGGTGGCGAACCATTCTTATATCCAGAAATTATAAATTATGTGCTAGAAATATTTAAGGATAAATGGATTAGAATAAACACTAATGGTATTAATATCCAGGACGAGCAATTGAAAAAAATCAAAGAACATGGTAAGGCTTATTTGGCAATAAGCATAGATGGGGTAAATGAGAAGGCTATGGAACCCAGAATAAGAGGGAATAAAGTTATATTAGATAAAATCTTAGAAAACTTGGATAGAGCCGTCATAGCAAGGATTCCGGTAATGATATTATGTACTTTGAGCTTAGATAATATTGAATACTTCCCGGAGTTTGTTGAGCATATTCAAAAAAAATATAAAAAAGAAATAGATGAAGGAATGTTAGTTATGCCTACACATTGCGTAACTAGTTATGCAACAAAACATAATGAAGTGGAAGGAGAGATTGTTAAAAGGTTTAAAAAATATATTGCAGAGAATGTAGAGAAGTATCCTCTTCTAAATAATATATCAGAACATTATGAGCATATGATTTTTTATTTAGAAAACAAAGAGAGAAAGGTTCCTTGTTCGATATCGGATTGGACAGTATCTGTACATTTCAGGAAGAATCAACTTGTGGAAGACGGGCATTTTACAAGTTTTGGATGTGGAATGAGAGGTATAAGAGAATTGGGAGATTTTGACGTTAACGATGAGAAACAAATACTTGAGTTTGTTAATAAATTAAGTATTGTAGAGAAGAATAAGGATATTGAGCCATTAAGATTTCTGAAAGAAAACTATCAGGACAATAAGGAAATAGAAAGGGAATGTATTACTAAATGTTTTCCTGATTGGGTAATGTTCGACCTTATTATTTCAGGATTAGTATCAATAGAGAAGGCAGAGAAATGGTTTGTGTTATTTAAAGATGATAAAGTTAAAAATTTTATTCAAAAATATAGGAGTCAGTCTGAGCAATATGAATAAATAGAGGTGAAGAAATTGAATAACAACATTATTAATAGAATTATATCAAATGATGATAAATACTGTTGGAAAGATTTAACATGTACATATAGACCATGGATGACGGCTTTTAAATCATTTGGAAACAATTATGAAGAGGCATTTTTGTTGCTTATGAGTTATGTCGCAATTTATATTGATGATACAGAAGATAAAAAAATACTTGATTTGATTGAATTTTATGATAAGTATGTAAAAGAATATATAGGAATTTCAATTGAAAAGTATAAGTTTAATGAAGTTCAAGAAATGATTGTATGCGTAAAGAAAGCAATAGATAATGGTCAACCGGTGTTAGTGCCTTGCGATTTAATTAAGTTGACATATAATCCTATGTATCTTTTAGAACACAGATATAAGTGTATGGTTGTTAAAGGCTATGATATAGATAGGAATTTGTTATACATTTTGGATAATATTCATATTGATTATGGAAGTAGTACAATTTTGACTGATTTTATTAGTCAGACAACTGAAATGTACGAAATGAATAAAGCAGCATCACTCACTCTTAATTATGAGCAATGTATATTTGGTTTGGATATCGTTGATAAAAATGATATACGTGAATATACAGCATTAAGATATTTGAATAATCTGATAAGATTAGCAGTTGATAACAAATTAAAAGTTATTCATTGGGAAAAAGAAATAGTTAACATGACAAAAGATAATGGTTACAAAAGAAAAATGGATGAAATTATAAAAACATTGGATTTTAAAAATGTTTTTTCAGATGTTCTGTTTAAAATGCTTCATCGTTTTAGAAAACTGGATACTAATGATATAACTAAACTTAAGCATGAGTTTGAAAGTATTAATAAGGAGTGGGAGATATTAAGAAGAAAAATATTACATGATAAAGAGATTAATGCTAATTTAGATATTTTAAATTATGATTTTGATATAATTGAAAAGAAAGAATTAGATTTTATGAAAAAATTAAGTGAAGTTATAGAATTGCTGGATGATGAAAGCTTTCAGACGGATCAGATAATTGATGATTTTATTATTTTAGATAACGTTGGTTCGGATATCACAAAAACTGAAAGAGGAATTAAGATAAAACACAGTAAACAAAAGAAATATGATACATGGTTAATGCAGGATAATTCGGTACAATTGTTGCTTTCAAATGTAAAAAAGGGTAGTCTGGAAACAAGGTTAGCTTTTGACACAGGAATAGGTGAAGATACTCATGCTGGCATTATTATTAAGTTTAGGTCGGGAAAAAAATATTTGTTTGGAAATGTAAGAGGAGAGCATGTATCAGTTTTTTGTCCTGAAGATGGTGATGAATTTGATAAGTTCTCCAGACTCAGTTATGAAGAAGCAGGAAAAAATGATACATATTTTAAAGTTATTATTAACGAAAGTGATATAAAATTCTTGTGCCAAAACTTGTCAGGAGGAGATGAGGAGTGTGTTTATTCTGTTTGTGAAAATGAAGATATAGAATATGTGGGTTTGTTTTCAAAAACGTGGGAGTATTTGGATCATACTGTGGAATTTTATGATATAAAACATGACTTTATTTAAAGAGGAGAAAGCATGATTGAAAACGAATTGAAATTTATAATTACTGAGGAACAATATAACATTGCTAAAGAAAGAATAAAGTGGGATGAAGTTATAGAGCAGGTTAATTATTATTATAACGATAGTGAAAATGAAAATATAACAATAAGAGTGAGAGAAAAAAAGGGTAAAAATTATTTACAAGTAAAAATACCAATATCTGAGGATAAGGGGATACATATAAAAAAAGAATTTTCTAAAGAGATACTTGGTGTTCCGTCAACAATTGCAGGTTCTGAATTATCTGAATTAGCAGGCGAAAAGATTAACGATGCATCATATATAGGAAATTTAAAAACCACAAGATATAATAAAAAAATAAAACAGGCAGAATTGTGTTTAGATAAAAATGAATACTTAGGATGTGTTGATTATGAAGTTGAGATAGAATACATGAATGAAGAATCGAAAGAAGAATGTTTATCCCAATTACGTCAGTGCAATCTTTTATTGGAAAACACGAAGGTTACGGGGAAGTACACTAGATTTAAACAGATGAGGAAGAAAAATCATGAATAATGTGGTTGTGGTAGGACCGGCAGAATTGCAGGAAACTGTTAAAGTGAATAGTAAAAGGGTCTCCGTACAGGAAAATGATTTTACTTTTTGGGGAATTGATACTTATGTAGGAGGACATGGTTTAAACATTACAAAAGTGTTGCAAAAGCTGGGCAGAACGGTTTGTTTTGTATCTTTAATTGGGCAGGATGTGATAGGAAATGTTGTTTTTAATGAATTGATAAAAAGTGAGATAAGTACGGATTTAGTTGAATTGGGTTTAAAAGATAGTTCGCATACTGTTATTGCATATGACAATGGGTTTAGAAAGTTTTTTATAGATTTGAAAGATGTTCAACAAACGGATTTGTCAGTAAATTGTGTAAATGTTATTTCAGAATCAGATATTGTTATTGCAAGTAACATAAATTATGCGAGGCCAATTATTGAGATGGCAAAAAAGATGAAAAAAACTATTGCTGTTGATATTCATGATCAGGATAATATAGAGGATGAGTATAATAAATTTTTTATGGAGAATGCAGATATATTATTTATGAGTAATGAAAAGATTATAGGTAAGGAAAAAGAGTTTTTAAAACAACTTATAAATATATATGATGCAAAAATTATTGTGATAGGAATGGGGGATGAAGGAGCATTAATGTATGATGAAATGAAGGAAGTTATAGTTCAGTATATGCCTCAAAATGTTACGGAAGTGAACTGTGTTTTTGGGACAGGTGATGCTTTTTTTGCTTCATTTATACATTTTTATTGTAAAAATTGTTCTGCTGAATTGGCATTGAGTTTAGCAATGACTTTTGCTGAAAATAAAATACGGTATAAAGGTCCTGGTACAGGTTTATTAACAGAGGAAGAACTGATTAGTTTAAATAAAAAAATAAAAAGAGAAAAAAAAATATAATGGAGAATTAGGAGATAACGATGAATAATAAAGAAATTGATTTAAAATACAAAAATAAGGAAGTAAAGAGTCTTTTTGAATTGCCGGAAGTTTTGTTAGGAAAAAAAGATATTACGGAGCAAGCGGAAAAACTTGATTATGAATATCTATGTAAAATAGCATATGAACAGAGAATAGCAGCGCCTTTTTACAAAATATATAAAGATTATATTAAGGGCAAGTGTAGAGATGAAATTGAAGAAAGACTGAAAGATGTAAAAGAAAAGAAAAGTTGTCAGTTAGAATATTTGAAGATAATTAAGAGCGAATTTGCAAAGGAGAATATTGATTTTGTTATTATAAAGGGATTTGCAATATCTGCGTTGGTTTATGAGGACATGTATCAGAGAGACTTTTCTGACTGTGATTTGATTGTCGACATTAATAATTTTAAAAAAGTAAATGAAATTATGAAGGGATTAGGCTATCGTAGTAATTTAGGAAATGGAGATATTCCGGATTTACTGCCATTAGAGTGTTATGAATTGGAATATTTTAAAGAATATGCACCGGGAAAAGAAATGTGTGTTGAAATAAAGCTTGGAACAAGTTCGATAAAAAATGTTGATATAATTAAAAAGTTTTTGAATAATAAGATGGAATTAAATATAGATGGAGAGAATTATAATACATTTTCACTTAATGATACTTTTATATTATTATGTACAAATACATATTGTAACTTCGAACTTGAGTTTGCAATAGCGCGTATCAGAGATTTGATAGATATTAGAATGTTTTTTGAAAAGTATAAAGAAAATCTGGATTGGGATTATATTGTTAAATTTACGGCAGAAAATGAACAGACACATCAAATGTTTGCAGTACTAAATCTGGTTAATTATTTTTACAATAACACTTTCAGCGAAGAATGTGTAAAACAATTTTCAATAGAGAAGATTACGTATAATAAAGATATATTTCAAAATCACATACATGGATGGATGCGTGATTGGATTGTCGAACCGGTAGATTTAATGTTAGATAGAAAATGGCATTTTAATGAGATATGTTTTCAGCAGAGTTGTAAAGCATACAGTTCAAGAAATAAGAATTACTATAATAAAGTACTTGTTCCGAAATGTGTTGATTGTAACATGGAAGGAAAAATGTTGCCAGGTTTAAAATCTAAAGAAAACAATATAAATCATTTATATCAATTCTGTCATTCAGATGATAAAGTTTATTTTAAATTATTGTTTGATGAGTATGATGATGAGTTGAATATTAAATCTACGTTAATGATATTTGATTTAGATAGAACTATTCCGCGTAAAATGATTGAATTTAGCAAAAATAATGGTAAGTGGGATGCAACTGCACTGACTCCGAATATGTTGTTTAAAGTCATAAGTAGCAGTGAAAATGAAATTGTAATAGAAATAGATAAATCTAATTTCAGAATGTTAGATTCCAGAGGTAAAAATTTGTGTTTCTATATGTACAGTATTAGGAACTTTTACAATTCCGTAGATTTTGCCTTGAGAGATGATAATAAAATAATGGATTATGAAAATCCTATTATGATATATTTATGTGATTAAAGAGGACATAAAAATGATAAATTTAGAAAATGTTAGCAAAAGCTTTAATGTATACAAGAAAGAACCGGGATTAAAGGGTGCGGTAAAATCACTTTTTAAACGTGAAGTTGAAAAGAAAATTGCAGTTGATAATCTGAGTCTTAATATAAAGGAAGGCGAGATGGTGGGATATATTGGTTCTAATGGTGCCGGTAAATCTACAACAATAAAGATGATGACTGGAATATTAGTTCCTTCAAGCGGAGAATGTAAGACAAATGGTGTTATTGCCTACAAAAATCGCCAGAAAAATGCCAATCATATTGGTGTGGTGTTTGGCCAGAGAACACAGTTATGGTGGGATTTACCACTTACTGAAACATTTCTGGTGCTTAAGGATATCTATGAAATAAGTGATAATGAATATAATGAAAGAATAGATATGCTTAAAGAAATATTAGGACTGGATGAATTTATGAATAGAGCAGTCAGAACATTATCACTTGGACAGAGAATGAGAGCTGATTTGGCAGCAGCCTTAATACATAACCCTAAAATACTTTTTCTTGATGAGCCGACAATTGGTCTTGATGTAGTTGTTAAGGAAAAAATAAGAAATGCAATAAAGGAGATGAATAGGAAATATAATACCACTGTTTTGCTTACCACACATGATTTGAGTGATATTGAAGAATTGTGTGAAAGAATAATAATTATTGATAAGGGTAAAAAAGTTTATGATGGTAAGATACGGGACATAAAGCAAAAGTTTGGATATATGCGAACTCTAGAAATGTGTATTAATGAACGGGTTGATTTTGAAATTGTAAAAAAAGTCATAGAAGAAAAATTTAATGTAACAAGTGATGATTATAGTATTTTGTTTAAAGACAAAAATTTATCCATTAAATTTAATGGTAATAAAATTCGTGTTTCAGATTTAGTTTCACATATGATGTCTATATTAGATGTTATTGATATGAATATAAAAGAAACGGATATTGAGACAATTGTAAAAAAGATATATGAACATGAGGTGGAAGTATGATAAGAAGAATTAAGAGAATGAGAGCATATCTTCCGTTCACTAAATGTAGATTGCAGCAAAAAATAATGTATAGATTTAATTTTTTTATGACTTTAGTTGGGCAGGTAATAAAATGTTTAATAGCATTATTTTTATGGAAAGCTGTTTTTGACAATTCATCTTCATCAGTAATAAATGGGTTTTCTGTCACAGAAATGATGGTATATATTTTCATGAGTTCTATAACTTTAAATATGACTGCAAATTCTACAGATGCTAATATAAGTTATGAAGTCCGGGATGGAAAGATAGGTCTTGACATGATAAAGCCTATAAGCATGCATTGCAAATTGTTTTTTGATGCATTAGCTGATTTTGTTTCGGGGACATTATTTACTGCATTTCCAATGTGGATAGGGATGATTGTTGCAATTTATATTATAAATAAGGATTTATCGATAAATATCTTGAATTTTGTTTTGTTTATAATGAGCGCGTTTATGGGATTTGTTGTATTGTATCTGTTTAATTTTTGTTTTGGTATATTATCTTTCTTTGTGACAAATATTTGGGGAATAAGAAATCTTAAATATTCCATTATTAATTTTTTGTCCGGGTCAGTCATTCCGCTAGCGTTTTTTCCAGATTTAGCAAGACGTATATTAGAGCTGTTCCCTTTTGCTTCAATAAATTATACGCCCGTGATGATTTATTTAGGAAAAGTGGAAGGAATAGGATTGGTTAAAATTTTTGGGATTCAGATAGTGTGGATTATTATATTATATTTTATGAGTCACCTATTATGGAATAAGGCGACTAATCATCTCACAATGTTAGGAGGATGATGATGAAAACAATAAAGAAATATTTGAAACTATACAGGAGACTTTCGGCACAATCATTGCAAACATTGATGGAGTACAAGGTGGATTTCCTTATTGGATTATCAGGATTTTTAGTCTCACAGGTTATTGGTATTTTAACATTAAATATAATATTTAATAAAATACCGGAATTAAATGGGTGGAACTATAATCAAGTGCTTCTTGTGTATGCAATTGCTCAAATACCAAGAGGATTAGATCATATGTTGACGGATAATCTTTGGTTGTTGAGTAATCGTATAATAGTGCGCAGTGAGTTTGATAAGTATCTTTTGAAACCAATTAATCCATTGTTTTATTTGCTGGCAGAGAAGTTTCAGACAGATGCATTTGGAGAATTAATCATTGGTATATGCTTGTTGTGCTATTCGGTTAACAACTTAGGAATAAAGCTTAGATTTGTATATTTAGGTATTTTTATAGTATTTATTATATGTGGAACAATAATATATACCGGAATTAAATTAATATTTTCGTCATTGGCGTTTTGGTTCAAAACGAGTGATGGTATTTTAGGTATTGTGTATTCTGTTAGTGACTTTGCGAAATATCCAATAAGTATTTATCCAGGTTTCATAAGGGGAATTATTACATTTGTTATTCCGTTTGCTTTCACGGCTTATTTTCCGGCTGCTTATTTTTTGAAAAAAGAATCGGTAATAGTATGTACTGTTGGTTTAATACTTTGTACATGTATACTTTCGACAATAGCATTGAAAGTTTGGCATGAGGGCTTAGAGGTGTATGAGGGGGCTGGTAATTAAGTAAAGGCTTCATAGTGAGTATGGTAGAAAGAGTCGAATTAGAAGAGTTATCAAAGTTAACGTTTAGAAAATAGTGAAAAAATTGGTTCTTTCCAATATTAGTTTATAACAGATGTTTTTCATTCATATGTGTGTTATACTTAAAGAAAAATATTTTTATTATGGAGAAAGCACATATGGATGAATTCATTAAACTTTTAGACTCAGGATTAGATTATATAGAACATGAATTTTTAGATGATATCATTATCATCAGAGTTGTTTCCAACATAAAAGAATTACTTTGCCCTTACTGTGGATATCTATCTACAAAAAAACACAGTTCGTAGGAACGTAGTTTTCAGGATCTTCCTATTATGGGGGAAGAAAAGCGAAAAAGGGTAATCGCCTTCTGGATAAAATCGTTGATGTTTCGTTAAACGTAAGTTCGGTAAATGCAACAGATATTTTAAGAGACGGAATTCCATCAAACAGGCAAATGAAGCAATTATCCAGATAAGTGAACGCTTTCACTTGTTAAAAGGACTTACTGAAGCAGCCAAGAAACATATCACATCAGTAGTTGCGGCTAATATGGGAAATACGGTGTCTGTAAGCCATTATGAAAAATGTATACTAATCCTCAATATAGAAGAAATGAAATTGCTAAAGAACTATTGAATAGGATTATTGCAGAAGCAAAAAAATGGTTGTGGAACTATTCAAATAACCGCGTTAGATATGGTTGTGAAATTATATTCTTCATATGGTTTTGAGTTTAATATTAATTTTATGCAGTTTAAATTGTAAGGATAATTAATGCATCCAGGGTTGGAATAGTTTACAGTGAAGTTTATAAAAAATATGGTACAATATTACCACCAACGAAGGAGAATAAGAGTAATATGAAAAAGATATTGATAACCGGTGGAACTGTATTTGTTAGCAGATATCTCGCAGAACATTATGTGGCAAAAGGATATGAAGTGTATGTGCTAAATAGAAATACAAAAACACAGTCAGATGGAGTACATCTGATAGAAGCAGATCGTCATAAGATTGGAAATCTGTTAGATGGAATTCACTTTAATCTTGTTGTGGACACTGCATATACAAAAGAGGATGTTGAATGTCTTACAGAAGCAATTTATAGTTATGATGATTATGTTTTGATCAGCTCCAGTGCAGTTTATCCGGAGACAACCGCACAGCCTTTTTTAGAAGAAGCACCACTTGGTAAGAATTCTATCTGGGGAGACTATGGAACAAACAAGATTGAGGCAGAGAATGCACTAATGAAATTTGATAAGAAAGCGTATATATTAAGACCGCCATACCTGTATGGTCCGATGAATAATGTATACCGTGAGGCATTCGTATTCGACCAAGCATTGTCAGGAAAAGCATTCAATCTTCCTAAAGATGGAGAGATGAAACTTCAATTCTACTATGTGGGAGACTTGTGCAGGATGATTGATGAAATTATGGTTCAAAGACCTAAGCAGCATATCTTTAATGTGGGTAATAAAGAAGGAATAACTATCAAAGAATGGGTAACTCTTTGTTATGAGGCAGCAGGAAAAGAAGTTGCATTTCGAAATATATATGAGGATATACCATATAGAGAGTATTTCTGTTTCTATGAATATGAATATATTTTAGATGTGGAGAGACAGAACCGGATTTTGCAGGAAACAACGTCCATGAAAGATGGGCTAAAAGAAGCATTTGCGTGGTATCAGGACCATCAGATGGAGGTTAATCGAAGAAAATATAAGGATTTCAGCGAAAAAAACCTTGACAACTATACGTATTGATAGTAGACTATCAAGTAATATTTTGAAAGGATATTTTTTAAATGAGTAGATTTGTAACCACAACTGCATACGTTTATAGAGAGACTATGTACACTTATTATGTATATGGTCTTAGTCTCGTATGTAAAAATAACGGTTACGGAAAAGAATAGATTTTCAGAATATAGGATATATGTATATGCTGACCACTTATCTTTTCTGGGTAAGTGGTTTTTTTATCTCAGTCGAGACTACAATCTCCGACTGAGATAAACGCTCCGCGCCAAGTCTCGTGGGGCGAGACTTGAATTCATTCGGAGTGGGGGCTTCGAATGGGATAAATCCCCCGGACGTATAATAAAAAAGGAGTGAAGATTATGAGACAGTTACATGATTACAATAATTGCATCGCAAATTTATCAAATTCGGTGCTAAAGGGATTAGGAGCAGCTCCGGTAGGTCCGACACTTCCAAGTGCAGATGAACTGCTAAAGAATGAATATAAGAACGTGGTTATACTTTTGCTCGACGGATTGGGAACCTATATTATGAATGAAAACCTTAAAGAAGACGGATTTCTGAGAACACATTATAAAGAATCGATAAGTACAGTGTTTCCGCCTACAACCGTTGTTGCAACCACATCGATTATAAGTGGATTGCAACCTATTGAGAGTGCCTGGCTTGGGTGGGACCTTTATTATCCTCAGGTAGATAAGAATGTTACGGTTTTCCTGAACACGGAACAAGGAACGGATAAACCTGTTTCAGAAGAGAACATACCTTGGAAGTATTGCGGGTATGAAACTGTTGTTGACAGATTGATTCGTGAAGGAAAAGAAGCGTATAACGTTACACCGTTTGCACCGCCTTATCCAGAGAATTTTCATGATATATGTAATCAGATTACAAACATATGTAGAAAGGACACAAAAAAATATATTTACGCATACTGGAATGAACCGGATGATGTGATGCATAAATATGGCTGTTACAGTACAGAAGCAAAGAGAGTAATTGCTGAACTGGAAAATGAGATAGCCAGAATGAGTGAAAATTTAGAGGATACATTACTCATTGTGACGGCTGACCACGGGCATATAGATGGACGAAATGTATCGATTACGGATTATCCTGCCATCGTGGAGTGTCTGGTCAGAATGCCTTCAATTGAACCGCGTGCATTAAATCTTTTTGTGAAAGAGGAAAAGAGAAAAGAATTTGAAAGAGAGTTTGAGAAGGCGTTTGGAAATGATTTTATTTTGTTAACCAAGGAAGAAGTATACGACAAAAAGTTATTTGGAACGGGAGTGCCTCATAAAAATGTCGATGCAATGATTGGAGATTATCTGGCTGTAGGGACGACAGATTTAACCATTTTTAATTCTAAGGAGGAGGCAGAGCAATTTATAGGAGTGCACGCCGGTTATACAAAAGAAGAAATGACTATTCCGTTGATTATTATCTAAAAAAGTTTTATTAGAAAGAGTAGAAAGGAAAATGCAAAATGAATTTGACAGAAAAAGAAAAACGAATTGACGAGATACTTGAAAGAGGTATTATTAAAGAAATTCTCCCATCAAAGGAACAATTTAAGGAAGCTTTGATGAATAAGAGACTGACATTTTATATTGGAGCAGACCCGACAGGTGATTCGTTGCATTTGAGTCATGCGAAAAATTTCATGTTGTTAGAGGAATTCAGACAGTTGGGGCATAACGTTAATGTTTTGTTTGGAGATTTTACGGCATGTATCGGTGATCCTAGTGACAGGGATTCTGCGAGAACATTATTTACAAGAGATATGGCCAGAAAAAATGCATCGAGCTGGGTACAGCAGATATCACGAATTATTAATTTTGATGATAAGGAGAATCCGGCTCATGTAAGATATAACAGTGAGTGGATAGATAAGTTGTCGCCTATTGATATGATTGAATTGTTTACGCATACAACAGTGCAGCAGCTTATCGAGCGTGATATGTTCCAGAAACGTATGGAAAAGAAAAAAGCTATTTTCCTTAATGAATTTGTATATCCGATGTTCCAGGGATATGATAGTGTAGCCATGGATGTTGATGTGGAATTATGTGGAACAGATCAGATATTCAATGCTCTTATGGGAAGAACTTTAATAAAAGATTATAAAAATAAAGAAAAATTTGTGGTTGCTGTAAATTTGATGGAAAATCCGATAACCGGCGAACTCATGTCAAAGACTAATGGAACGGGCGTATTCTTAAAATCAAATAATATTGATATGTTCGGACAGCTTATGAGACAGCCTGATGAAATGATTAGAATTATTTTAATAAATAATTCAAGAATATCATTAGATGATATTGATGCATTAGACATTGAGAATCGTCCGATGGATGCAAAATTATTCATGGCATATGAAGTAACAAGGATTTTTTACGGAGAGGAAGCTGCTTTACAGGCGAAAGAGAGATTTGTAAATACATTTAGCAATAAGGCATTTCCAGACGATGCACCTGTGGTTTCTGCAGGCGAGGACACGATAAGTTTGCTTGAAATGGTATGCAAGTGTATGACTGATATCAGCAAAAATCAGGCGAGAAGATTAATTACTCAGGCATCTGTAACTATTGATGGTGAGAAAAATAAAGATGAGCATGATTTGATTTCTTTAGAAAACAATGAAATGCATCAGGTTCGAATTGGTAAAAAGGGATTTTTCAGAGTTACGAAATAGTTTACACTACCACGATAAGTGTTGTCATGAAAATCACGAGACTGTTTTGTTGTAAACTAAACCACATATTATGTTTAAATAAATTTGACAAAACCATTTAATTTATGTATACTACTGTTCGGGAAAAGATACTTAGTCAGAAGAATTAGTGAGAGGTACGAAATGGATAATTTTTACAGCTTGGCAGGCAGGAGGATTAGAAATGAAAGGGAGAGACGAGGATTTAGCAGAGAGTATCTTGCGACAGCATGTGGCATTTCATCAAAGCATTTGTATGATATTGAATGTAACGGCAAAGGATTTTCGGCAGTAGTGTTATATAAAATTGCGAAAAATCTGGAAGTAAGCTGTGAATATATTGCAGAGGGTAGTCATGTAAATGTTAGTCAGGAAAGACTGCATGAATTGAAGATAATTATTGAAGAATTGTTTGAGCTGGTTCAATAATTGTCTGATAGAAAGGCACTATGGAAAGGACAGATATGTCCATTCTATGGTGCCTTTTTAGGTAAAAAATATACTGCTTCTAGAAAATAGGTATTGACATAATGCTTAACCTGTGTATAATAATTATATAGTTAAGTGTTGAAATAATACCTAAGGAGGAGCGATGGAAAAAAGAAATAAAGAAGGATTAACAGAAAAACAATTTCTGGAACAATACAACCAGGGAGATTACAAGCGTCCGAGTGTTACAACGGATGTACTCATTATAGGTATGAATAAAGATTATACTAAAATGAAAATCCTACTAATAAAAAGAGGAGACCATCCATTTATAGACTGCTGGGCATTGCCGGGAGGTTTTGTGGAGGAAAATGAAACAGCCCATCAGGCAGCAGCCAGAGAACTTAAAGAAGAAACAGGACTTAAGGATGTATATCTTGACCAGGTGTATACATTTACAAAGCCGGGAAGAGATCCGAGAGCATGGGTAATCACCATTGCATATTTAGCGTTGATTTCTGAATTACAGGAAGTGGAAGGCTTAGACGATGCAGACGATGCGGATTGGTTTGATTTGGAATTTACAGATGAAGAAATCATTATCTCAAACGAAGAGAAAGAGGTGAAAATCATTTACAGTTTGAAAAAGAAAATTTTTTATAATGGCGTGATTAGGTATGAAAATTATATTCCGGCACTAAAAAGTCAAGATTCATTAGCATTTGATCATGTGGAAATCATTATTGAGGCATTAAAGAAATTGAGAAAGCAGATTAAATATAGCGGTGAAGCATTTTGTCTTGTTGATGAAAAATTCACATTGCCTGAATTACAGGCAGTTTATGAGACAGTTTTAGGACAAAAGTTATATAAAAAGAGTTTCAGGGATATGATTTCTGAATATGTAGTGGAAACAGGTGATGAAAGAACATCGAGAACGCCAAAAGGACGAAGATGTAAAGAATATAGTTTTAAAATGGAGGAATAAGCATGAAAGATATTTTAGTTGTAGTTGACATGCAGAAGGATTTTATAAGTGGAGCATTAAAAAATGACGATGCATTGAAGATTGTGCCTTATGTAAAAGAAAAAATAAAAGAAGCAAAAATTCAGGGAAAGACGATAATTTTTACTAAAGATACACATGAAGATGATTACATGGAAACAGAGGAAGGGAAGCATCTTCCGGTACCTCACTGCATAAGGAACAGTGAGGGATGGGAGATTATCGATGAGCTGGAAGCAGACAAATATGCAGATAAGATAATTGAAAAAGAGACCTTTGGCTCAACGGGACTGGCCGAGTATTTTAAAGAGAATAAAGAAAGTATCAGGGAAGTAGAATTCATCGGAGTTTGCACTGATATTTGTGTTATATCCAACGTTTTGATTGCAAAGGCTGTATTACCAAATAAGCAGATTATAGTTGATGCGGCTGCATGTGCAGGAGTTACTCCACAGTCTCATGATACCGCAATCAGTGCAATGGAGGCCTGCCATATTAATGTTATAAAAAAGGACTAACTAAGATGTTGAAAAAATTATATTTTCAGTGTGAATTAATGTTGAAATAATTATACTTTTAGTATAGAATTATGTTGAAATAATTATATTTTCTGCGTAAAACAATGTTGAAATTATTATATTTTAGAGATAGAATGAGTATATATGCATTTGGAGGTGACGGTTGATGTTTAAGCGAAAAGTATATGAAAAACTAAAATCCTGGAAGGAAGAGTGGAATGGTAAATATGCCTGTCTGCTTGAAGGTGCAAGACGTGTGGGAAAGACAACGATAGCTGAGGAATTTGCACGTAATGAATATGATTCGTATATTTTGATTGATTTTTCGATTGCGAGTAAAGAAATACTTGATGCATTTGACGATATTTCAAAATTAGATAGATTTTTTTTACGACTTCAAATGGAAACAGGAGTAGAATTAGTTGAAAGAAAGTCAGCCATTATTTTTGATGAAATACAGCTGTTTCCAAAGGCAAGACAGGCTATAAAACATTTGGTAAAAGATGGCAGATATGATTATATTGAAACAGGTTCACTCATCTCAATAAAGAAAAATGTCAAAGATATTTTGATACCTTCTGAAGAACACAAAATTTACGTTTATCCAATGGATTATGAAGAGTTTTTATGGGCAACAGGCGAGAATCCGAATGTGATTGATATGGCATACAAGAGTAATATTGAAATGGGAAATGTTGCTAATCGAAATGCGATGCGGGAATTTAGAATTTATATGGCAGTAGGAGGAATGCCGCAGGCGGTAGAAAAATATATTGAAACAAATAATTTTGAATCTGTCGATAGAGTTAAACGGGAAATATTGGACTTGTATTATGACGATTTAAAGAAAATAGATGCTTCCGGCAGGATTACGGATATGTATAAATCAGTACCAAGTCAGTTGTCGGGTAAGAAAAAGCATTATGTTATTATGTCTGCTACAGGAAAGCAAAAAACCAGAAAAGATGAAGAACGACTTTTTGAATTGATAGAGTCAGGACTTGTTTTACCTTGTTATAACGTGACGAATCCAGGTGTTTCGTTGATGCAGACAAAAGACATAAAATGCTTTAAATTGTACTTATCAGATATAGGACTTTTTACTACGATGCTATTTAATGATTCTGAAAATGGTGTGGAAGACATTTACAGGAAATTGTTAAGTGATAAATTACCGGCGGATTTGGGATATTTATATGAAAATGTTGTCGCTCAAATGATAAAAGCTTCGGGAAGAGATTTGTATTATCATACATGGAAAAAGAAAGAGAGTACGCATTCTTATGAAATTGATTTTTTGATTACATCAAAGAACAAAGTGATACCAATTGAGGTTAAATCTTCTGCAGTAAAAAATCATGAATCAATAGATCAGTTTGAAAAAAAGTATTCAAAACAAATAGCACAGAGGTATTTATTCTCACAAAAGGATGTGGGAAAAATAGGCACACTTCATTTAAAACCAATATATATGATTCCGTTTTTTTTGAAAAATATTTAAAAATTGGAGGAAAAAATTTATGAGATTACCACAGATTATCAATAGTTTATTAGAAACAGACCTTTATAAATTCAGTATGGGGATGACTATTTATCATCAATTCCCATCATACAGAACAGTTTGGACATTTAAGTGCAGAAATACAGATGTACATTTTACTGCAGATATGGTACAGGAGATTAAAGAGCAGATTAAAGCATACTGCGAACTTAAATTTTCGGAAGACGAACTTTCGTATCTTGGAAATATCAAATGGTTAAAACCGGACTATGTAGATTTTTTAAGACTTTGGCATCCGGTATATGATGACTTTACAATCACAGATGAAGCGGAATGTGGTCTTTCCATCGAAGCAAAGGGAACATGGGTTAATTCTTCGATGTATGAAATCCCGACACTTGCTATTGTGAATGAAGTGTATTTTAGAATGGCATATGATTACGAGGATTTAATGGTATCATTCAGAGAACGATTAGATGAAAAATGCAGGAGACTTCGTGAGGAGGATATAAATCTTGGTACATTTTCAGAGTTCGGTTTAAGAAGACGCCTGTCTGCGCAGGCTCAGGAACTGGCAGTAGAAAAACTTGTTGAAACATCAAAAGAGTGCAGTTCGAATTTTGTTGGAACTTCTAACGTATATCTGGCGAAAAAATATGGAATTAAGCCGGTGGGAACCATGGCTCACGAATATATTATGTGTGTTGGACAGGGAGATAATAAACATAATACGGCATATTCAAACTGGTATGCATTAAATGCATGGATTAAAGAATACTCAGTACTTAACGGAATTGCACTTACAGATACTGTTACAACAGATGTGTTCCTTAAAGATTTTCAGCTGACATTTGCAACCATGTTCAGCGGAGTGAGACATGATTCAGGAGACCCGTATGAATGGGGCGAAAAGATGATTAAGCATTATGAAAGTCTGGGAATAAATCCTAAGATGAAAACGCTGCTTTTTTCTGACAGTCTTGATTTTGACAGGGCAAGTGCTTTGTATGACAGGTTTAAGGACAGGATAAATACTGCGTTTGGAATAGGAACTTATCTTGCAAATGATACTAAAGTTCCGCCCCTTAATATTGTTATGAAGACTACAGAGTGTAACGGACATCCGGTAGCAAAGATTTCAGATACTCCGGGAAAAGGAATGTGCAAAGATGCAGAGTATATTGAGTATCTCGAGAGGGCTTTGAAGTGGAGGATTGATAGAGAGTGACAAACGTGAGATAATGATTTACGTGGATTAGTTTTATATGATATAATATCCAAAATGTTGATTGGATATATGATTTTAATGTCCAAAATGTTGATGGGATACAGGATTTACATATCCAAAATGTTGATGGAGATACAATTTTTGGCATCCAAAATGTTGATGCGTTTAAAATTACGTAAGTATAGCCTGCGTGATTCGGGTATCTGGAGGTGGATTTGTGAAATAATTACAGCAATCCTAATTATTTAAGATGCTCATATGTGGAGAGAAGAATGCTTGAGTAACGATAAAAAATATATATAAAGCATATTGAAAAATGTCCCTTCGGTTCGTTACTATAATTAACGAAAAACGAAGGGACATTTTTAGTTCATTTATTTACATATATGAAATTGTGTCTCATTCTTTTTAATAGATTATATATTAATACAATCTTACTCTGCTGCTGTTATAAGCAAGATTGATGTACTTAGCCTGATCCCCATTGTAATATGTATTATTTGTAAATGAAGATGCAGTAGGCGAAGGTACATCTGGTGAATATGTACATGTGTAATATCCGCTTGTTCTCGAAGCGATATTTTAAAATCTTTTATATTAGGTAAAACTATACCTGAACCAATAACGTTTGTGAAGTTGTTATTAGAAATAGTAACTGTTTTACCGTTTACAACACCAGTTGTTAAAGAATGATGGCCTATAGCTCTTATAACATTATAAAATGTACATCCAGATATACTTATTTCTTTACAAAGTGTATTGTCTGCATTCATTTTTATTGTTGGGCATGATCTTATAGAAGTAACAGCTTCAATCTGAATTACTTCTTTCTTTAATTCATCAGATGTATCAGAACAACCTTTGGTAGATTCTTTCCATCCCTTGCTCTGAGCATAAGATGATGTTACCAAAGTATCATCCGTTTTGTTAAGGTAATTAAGATTCTTAATAGAATATGGATTGTAATGAAAATTTATACTTGAAAACGATGTGTCTATGTGTTATATTGGATATGAAAAGAAAACAATCGCCCACAAGATGGGTTGACCAATATTGATGATAGAAATTCCACCCTTTTTAGTCAAAGTTTCGGGGTGGTTTTTCTATGTATTAAAACATTAGTGACAAATCAAATAAATGAATGTCAGTAATGCCAAAATGAACATGCCGAACTGCATTAAGTCCTTAAAATCGAAAAATAAATCTTTATTATTTCTTTTATTTCTGTTCACCGGCACCACCCCCATTCTGTTAATGAATAGAGGTCAACACCACCCTGCAACACGATTGTTTCCTGCCTGTATTCTAATATATAATTCTTTATAATGCAATTGCTTTTTATGATAAATGAACTCTCGGAATCATGAGTAGACCCAAAGTGGTATGATAGTATGTAGGATTATGCTGTGTAACTATTTTATTGTTTGCACAGCTTTTTTATTTGACGTGTGACAAAAAACGATATATAATAAAATATAAATATATGACGAGCGACAAACAAAAACGCAAAATAATAAACATGACATAGAAGAAAGGGGAGAAACAAGTTGAGAATTATAAAGGAAAAACAAAATCTTACTTATTTACAGTGGTCTCATATTAGAAGTTCCAGTGGGACTGCCGGAAGTTTTTTAAAGTCAGAATCAATTTTGAACCGAAAAAAAACATATTATAAACTGTCAAATTTTGATCCACTAAATGGAGTTATAGGACATGAGTGTATAAATGAAATCATAGTTGATAGATTATTGACATTATTAGGGGTAGAACATTTAAATTATGAGTTGATTAATGCTGATATTGAAATAGAAAATCATGTATATAGTGCTTATATATGTTCATCTTTAGATTTTAAAGAAAGTGGAGAAAGCAAAATAGCTATAGAGGATTTTTATAGGACAAATGCTTGTAAAGGGGAATCACATTATGATTTTTGTAAACGTTTTCAGTGGCAAAAATATGTAGATACAATGCTCGCTGTTGATTATATCATTCTTAACAGGGACAGGCACGGTGCTAATATTGAAGTGTTAAGAAATTCAAGAACACATACCCTTAGAATTGCACCACTGTTTGATCATGGATTATCTTTGCTTTGTTCCTGTTTTACTGATGAGGATGCCATGAAATTTGATATCTATGAGGATAAACGATGTCAGAATTTTATTGGTGGATATTCATGTTATGAAAATTTGAAACTGATTAAAAATAAAAGAGATATTTTTCTTAATCAATTACACCAATCGGACAGACAATTTATATTTGATGGTTTAGAAGATGTCTTATCAGAGACTTTTATGGATAGAATATGGAATATGATTTATGGAAGGTACGATATTTATGAAAATTTATGAGATAATAGATTTTGAAAATAAATTTTCAATCGGTGTTCTAATTTACTATGAAAAGAAAAAACAGTTCATCATTGAACTTCAGGATTATTTGGACGAGTGGACAGCACCATTACTTTTTAGCGCTTTGGTGAAAAAGAATATATATACAATTCCAAGAGAGTTGAGTCGTTTATGGGTACGTGAAAGAATTATTCCCAGAGACAGACAAAATATTGGTGATATATTAAAAAATCATGGATTAGAATCATACGATGAGATGAAATTTTTAGAGATTTCCCGGGGAAAATGTTCTCAGGATTACTTATATATCAAAAGAATGGATAGATTACCAAACTATGCTGTTCACAGAAGAAAAAAAAATGTGATAGAGTGTTTTCCGTGCAATAACAGGGAATTACTGTGTTTTTTTATGGATGATGTAGTGAAAAAAATTAATTTAAATGATATAGCTAATGAAGAAGGGGTTGATAAAATACTAGAGTTTGACCAGTTATATCAGTCTTGTATGGTTGGACCGGGAGGATACTGTGTCACGTTCAATGATTCAATTGATATTGCAGCGGGGACTCTTTATGATGCGGGACAGGTGATACCGCTCTCGAGGGATGATTTTATAAAATTTGCAAATAAAAATCTATTGGACACTGTGGAATGCTGTGAATTATTAGAGTGTTCCAGACAGAATATCGGGTACATGGTAAAAAAGCAACATATCACCCCTATAAAGGAAAATGTGAAGGGGAACCTTTATCTGAGGGGAGATATTCAAAAAAATATGTGGTAGTCTTGTGTAAAGCAATAATTGACGTTAAATGTTATTATTTTAAATTTTTTCATTGATATTTTTATAAAATGTGAAATAATTTATATAAGTTATGAGAAGGAGGATGAGAATATATGACAAACAATACTGTAACAAAGATGAAAAAATGTAGTCATTGTAAATCTGAAATTCCTAGAAATGCACCAATATGTCCAGTTTGTAAAAAGAAACCAAGAAAATCATTTGGACGATTATTTTTAGATGCGGTATTAATATTATTTTTGTTTTTTATAGGTATACCATTTACGGTGGTTACGTGTAGTAAAAAGTTAGATAATATTCATAAAACAAATAACGAGGGTGTTAGTAATACAAATACGGAGAATGCTAGTTCTTCCAATTATAATAATTCCGAAGATAATACAAAAGAGATTATAACGGAGATTAATAATGAAACAGAAGCTTCTATAGATATTGATAATTTATCGGAAGAGGAATATAAGAGTAATTGTAAACAAATTTACTATGAAGATATAGAAGACGACCGAGTATCAAAAAACGATTATATAAAAGTTGAAGTATATTTAGAACAAATATTAATGAAAGATTTATACGATGCAATGGCTGATAGTTTATGGCAGGAAAATAATCTTTCCCTTACATATTTTTCGTTTGGTGTTTTATGCAGAGATTACGAAAATAATTACGGAGGAGAAAACTATTTATTGTTTTCAAATGATATAGATTTGGATGCGATAAATTATAACAGCGGAAGCTATTTTTATTTGTATGGTAAAGTATTAAAGGTTGAAACTAATGGTTGGACAGGTAAAAAAAGTTTGTATTTGATGCCTAAGTATATTGATAACAAGTAAAACGAGGGGGGATCTTTATGGGAATAGTTAGGTGTCCTAGGTGGACGTGTCGTAGCACTAATGTTGTTCCGGTTAACACGAAAAAGAAATTTTCCTTTGGAAAAGCTATTGTAGGTAATACTGTTGGTGGTTTGCTTGGCGGACCTGTTGGAGCTATAGTAGGTGCAGGAACTGGAATAAAAGGTAAAGATGGAAAGACGAAATTTATTTGTCAAGATTGTGGGAAAGTATTTGAAAAAAATATATAGACAATGGGTGTTGTTACATAGAAAATTGTTAATCAAGTAGTCTTCATTGACTACATTATTATTACACTAGAAAGTATAAATCATTCCGGACAATTTGAAACTGACATAAGAATATTTATACTTGAAACCGGTGAGTCTGTGAGTTATATTGAATATGAAAAGAAAACAATCGCCCACAAGATGGGTTGACCAATAGTTGTGATAGAAATTCCACCTTTTATTAGCCAAAGTATTGGGGTGGTTTTTTTATGTATTAGAACATTAGTGACAAATTAAATAAATGAATGTCAGTAATGCCAAAATGAACATGCCGAACTGCATTAAGTCCTTAAAATCGAAAAATAAATTTTTATTATTTCTGTTCACCGGCATAACCCTCATTCTGTTAAAGAATAGAGGTCAACACCAACCTGCAACACTTGTTTACTGACTGTATTCTAGTATATAATTCTTGGTAATGCAATTACTACTTATTATATTTGCATAAATAAAGTTTATGAATTGCGGAATATTGATGAAATTTTATTAATGTTTAACATGTTAATCTTAGTATATAATTCAAAATAAGTCAAATAAACAAAAATTTTAAAGTCATTATATTAATTATAATTTTTGCCATAATTTAAAATAACAGTGCCGTCACTTTAGCATGGCACTGTTATTAGTTACTCTATCAACATCAAGATTTTTGTATCATTATTTATTATTTAGATTTCAACTTATTTTCTGCATAATCAAGAGCTTCTATAATATCCTTTTTAAACTGGTTTTCACCGAGTCTGTCAAAAAATCCATCCTTTTTCATTACAGATAAAGGCTGCTTATTTACATGTGAGAATACAAGCTCGATGCCCTTTTTGTCCGCCCTGTCTGCAAGACTGTTAAGTGAGCGCATTGCACTGGCATCTAATGCAGGCACACCACGCATTCTTATGATGATAATCTTTGTATATCGTTTAGAATTAATGGATGCAAGCTCTTCTGCTGCGGCAAAAAACATAGGTCCCATTATCTCGAAAACACGGATTTCCTTTGAAATTGACATAAGTTTTTCAGCTTCCTCATTGCTGACATCCGGCTGTTCTATATATTTCCATGAATTAACTGCCGTGACCTCAGACATACGCTTCATAAACAATAAAGCTGAGACAACCACGCCTACTTCGATGGCTACCACAAGGTCAAAAATAACCGTCAGAAGAAATGTTCCCACGAGAACAATTATGTCACTCTTTGGAGCGGTTTTAACCAGTTTGAAAAATGTTTTCCAATCACACATATTCCATGCAACTATGATAAGTACAGCGGCAAGCGTAGTCATAGGAATCAGGGCGGCAGTCGGCATAAGTACAAGGAGAATGATAAGCAGAGTTACACAGTGTACCATACCTGATACAGGTGTTCTTCCGCCATTTTTAACATTTGCCGCGGTTCTGGCGATGGCGCCTGTTGCAGGGATGCCTCCGAACAGACCTGAAAAAATATTACCGATTCCCTGACCAATTAATTCGGCATTTGAATTATGTTTATCGCTAATCATACCGTCAGAAACAACACATGATAGCAAAGATTCAATTCCTGCAAGTAAAGCGATTGTAAAAGCAGGTGAGATAAGTCTTTTAATCATCCCAAAACTGACATCCGGAATCTGAGGAACAGGCAGGGAATGTGAGAGTTCTCCGTACACAGAACCGATTGTATTCACATTGATATTACCGAATTTAACGATTAAAGTTGTAACGATAATAGCAATCAGGGAGCCCGGAATTTTATCTGTAACGTATGGAAATACAAGCATAATTATGATTGCGAGCAAACCAATAAGAAGAGTCGGGATACTTGTTGTGGTAATGTTTTTACAGTAGCATACTAATTTTTCGATAAATTCAGATGGAACTTTTTCAATATCAAGTCCCAAAAAGTCTTTAAACTGTCCTACAAGAAGACTTACACCTATACCACATGTAAAACCTGTTGTAATAGTATAAGGAATATATTTAATCAAAGAGCCGAAATGGCAAATTCCCATCACTATAAGTATTACGCCGGCCATAATCGTTGCGACGATAAGACCTGAGGTTCCAAATTCTGTAACAATACCGTAGATAATGGTTACAAAAGCAGCAGTCGGACCACCTATCTGCACACGGCTTCCACCGAAGAAGGCAATAAAAAATCCTGCAATAATGGCGGTGTAGAGGCCTGCTTCAGGCGTAACTCCCGATGCAATTGCAAGTGCTATAGAAAGTGGAAGTGCAATAATTGCAACGATAATTCCGGCTATTACATCTTTAAAGAACTGATTAGCTGAATAGTCTTTCATTACTTCAAATAACTTTGGCTTTAGTGTTTCCATTTTTATCCATCCTATCTGATAAAATAATAATGCACCGAAATCGGTGCATTGCACTCGTTCGCGTGCAGTGTGAATATGCTCACAAACCCGAATTGTAGCACTTTATAGGAGAGTGGTCAAGAAAAACATTGAAAATAAGAAATATAATTGTTATAATCGCACTTGTATATTGTAAAAAATAGTAATTGGAGGCAGTTTTGTGAGATTAAGAAACGTAAAAGGTTCAAGAGAAGAAATTGCAGCAAGTGAATTTACCATAAATAATCCTGAGGAGCACAAGGGACGTTGGAATGAAGTGTTCGGGAATGACAGACCTATAGATATTGAAGTAGGAATGGGAAAGGGAAGATTCATTACAGATATGGCCCTTGCTCATCCGGACAGGAATTTTATAGGTATTGAAAAATATTCAAGTGTTTTAATCAGGGCTTTGGAAAAAAGAGCAGAGCTTGATATTGATAACCTGCTCTTTATCCGTATGGATGCAGAGAATATCGAGGAGGTATTTGCAAAAGATGAGGTGTCAGGGATTTATCTGAATTTTTCTGATCCGTGGCCGAAGGACAGACATGCCAAAAGAAGACTGACCTCGAGACAGTTTCTAAAACGCTATGACAATATTTTAAAAAAAGATGGAAAAATTGAGTTTAAGACTGACAACCGGGATTTATTTGATTTTTCGCTCGAGGAAGTATCAGAAGCCGGCTGGAATCTCATAGCGCATACGTTTGACCTTCATAACAGTGATATGAATGAAGGAAATATAATGACGGAATATGAAGAAAAATTTTCATCAATGGGCAATCCGATACATAAGATGATAATAAACAGGTGATTTTAAAGCTATGATGTGTAAAAGAAAAATCCTGCGAATTTTGTCGGATTATATTTATTGCAGAAGAAAGTTAAACAGGTGTATAATAAACATAAAAAAATCATGGGATGAGGTATGTATAATACTGAATCCTAAGAATGAGAAATGAGGTATAGAGAAATGATTTATAAAGTTACAGATGATTCTTACGAGAATGAAGTCCTGAAAAGCGACGTGCCGGTGATTGTGGATTTTTATGCTGACTGGTGCGGACCGTGTAAGATGATGGTTCCGGTACTTGATATGGTAGATAAGGAACAGGGAAACAAAGTCAAGATAGTGAAGATGAATGTGGATGAGAATCCGAAGACAACTAGTGATAACAGAATCATGTCAATACCGACTACACTGTTTGTAAAAGAAGGTACAGTAAAAGCAAGAGTTGAGGGCGCGGTAACGAAGAATGTTATCGACCAGAAACTCGCAAAGGTATTGTAAAAAACTCATAATTTTTAGAAATTTGTAGTTAGACAATTTGTTTCATGTTATAATAAACTTGTTACATTAAAAATATTGTTGGATAATTGAAAGGATGTGTAAAGGTTATGAGCGTTAATGATGAAATAATACTCTTATCAAAAGCATTCCAAAGAGAAATAAAAGCCATGGAGACACTACCTGAAGAAGAAGTGAAGAAAATGGCACATGAGAATTTAGTGAAAGTTGGAATTATTACAGAGTCGGGTGAACTTACCGAACCGTATGCAAAATTGGGGGAGCATGATGTATAGCAAGATAAGTAATATAGTTTTGGCATTTCATGGGTGTGACAAAAACATATGTGATAGTGTCGTTAACGGTGGAAGTTTGCAGCCGAGTACCAATGATTATGACTGGCTTGGTCATGGGGTATATTTTTGGGAAAGTGATCCTGTTCGTGCCTATGAATGGGCTGTTCAGTTGTCGAAAAGAGTAAAATCTAATGTGCATACGCCAGCAGTATTAGGAGCAATTATTGACTTGGGAAGATGTTTGGATCTCACAAATCGTCAACATATTGAAATGCTCTCTTTAGGATATGATTGGTTAAAGCAATCATATAAGAATGAAGGGAAGCCGCTTCCGCGTAATGAAAATGTAGGTTCTAATAATGATTGGTTGATGAGAAATCTTGATTGCGCTGTAATTGAAGGAATTCATGCAATGGCGCGTGAAGAAAAATTGCAAGGCTTTGATTCTGTAAGATGTATGTTTACTGAAGGGGGTCATGTTTATGATGGTTCTTCTTTTCGAGAGAAAACACATATTCAGATATGTGTAGTAAATCCTAATTGCATTAAAGGCTATTTTTTGCCTAGAGAAGCAGATTCGGAATATAATATACCATAAGTTATGCGATCAATTATAAAAACAGAGCACTCTTAACAAAAAAATTTGTTGAGAGTGTTTTATTATTGCTAAAAGTAAATCTATCAATCCAAATTTCCTTGAAAAAATGTTAAAAAAATGTTAAAATGAAATATCCTATATAACCAAAGTAGCATGAAGGTGAAAAGTATCGATGTTTACACATAAAAAAATAACACAATTGAATGATTTCTTTCTTGAACATAGCAAGAGAGAGGGAGATCTTGTGTTTTTTTACAGGATTAACGGTTATACGGAAGAGATAGCGGAATTTATACAGAATTACTACGATGCGGCGAGAAAGTCGGGTGTCATTATAGAAGGTAAGATTCCTAATCCGGATGAAAAAAATCTTTCTTTTTATTCAGAAATGATGGGAATGGATTTTGAGCAGGATAGGGAATTTATATTCCACAGTCTGAAAAAATGGCTTCCGAGGATGAAAGATTATCCGAGACGTAATATTGCTGATTCTATCAGCTATTTACTCGATGCTTTAAGGAAGTCAGGTAAGACTGAGAGCATGATAAAAAATGCATACATCAAATTTATGTGCTGGCTTTATTATAAATTCGAGAGAATTGTGAATAGTCTGGGAGACGAGACGATTCCAAAGATTTTATATGAGGGAGATATCAGCTATTATGAATTAATGCTGATTTCAATAATCTCAAACGCAGGATGTGATGTCGTACTTTTACAATATAACGGAGATGACGCTTATCTCAAAATAGATAAAGAATCGAATTTCTCCATTGATTTAAAACTGCCCGATATGAAAGCATTTCCGAAGGATTATTCTTTAAAGGCGCTTCGCGAGAAGATGAAAAAAGAGGCGGGTAAGGCAAGACTCTATGGAAGAAAACCGGAGGTAACCAATTGTACTAATGCATGGCTGGAAGGAAACTGGAAGGAAGATTTTACAGGAAGTATTACGTCAAGAGGAAATGATGGACGGTTTTATTATAATTGCTTTTGCAGAGTAAGTGGTGTAGAGGACAAGTATACCTATCTAAATGAATTATATCAGTTTCATCAGACTTTACTTCGTGATAAAAGAAGAGTAGTTATAGTCGATGACGTGATTCCAAAGCCGGAACCGGAAGAAATCAGGAACATAAGACGGGGCAATTATCAGAATATAGAGCAGATGATTATGGATTTGTCTTCCAATATCAAATATACTGCAAATGAGCTGTTACAGAGAATAATGGTAAAAGCGTTTGTGGATGTGATGCTTGAAGTATCGTCAGTTTCGGGGATGAATGTGAACAGACTTACGAGCAGGGCAGTTTACCTGCTATGCAGGTTGAAGCGTTATCAGACCGAACTGTTCTCTAACTGGAAGATGCCGGATATCGGTTGTTTTATATATATGGGAGGATGCAGGGACGAAGATGAGGCGTTGTTTTTGAAAATGCTTTCCGGACTTCCGGTGGACGTGCTTATTCTGGTTCCTGATCTTAACAGGAAATGCTGTCTTACAGATGAACATCTGTATGAGGTGCATTATACGGAGTCTCTTGAGGTCAGCAGATTTCCAAAAGAGAGTGCGGGTGTAAGCATAGGAACAGCCGCATATCATGCAGAAAGAGAACTTGATACAGTTATGTATCAGGATTCGGGACTTTACAGAAACAGGCAGTATGAGAGAGCAAATGTAATAGGTCTTCGGACAATGTATGAAGAGATTGCTATTTTGTGGGACGAGGAGCTTAAGTATCGTCCAAGCTTTGATGTGATGGACGGCAAGGTAACGATTCCCGTGATTTATTCAAAAATCTGTGGAGTAAAAGATCAGGATGTGCAAGAATATTGGAGAAGTATTAAGACTTTGATAACCGAAGATACATTTGTTATCAAAAAATCCGGATTTATACAGAATACTACGCCTAATTCAATCAAGCAATTTGCTACGGATTTCTGGAAGGAAGGCCGCTTAAGGGCGGATAAGATTAAGGCAAATCCACAGTACCGGTACAGCGTGTTGCGTGAAGAAATGCAGGATTATATGATTGAGAAGCTTGGGGTTCTTATCCGCAGCAAGATTATAAAGGGAACTTTTATAAATGGAACTGAATACACGATTGTGTCAACAGCATTGAACCTTCCAAAAGAGATTTTGAGAATGATTCAAAAGTTTGATTTTACGAAAAAGAATCCAAAGCTTATATACATTTTGACTGATGAAAGTTCACTTACACTTGAAGAGACGATTATGACATCATATCTGAATCTGCTGGGATTTGATATAATATTCTTTGTACCGACGGGATATCAGACTGTAGAAAAATATTTAAATGAAATACCGATGGAAGAACATCAAATCGGAGATTATATATATGACTTGAATGTGCCGGATTTTGCAAGGATAGCATCGGCTGCGCATTCAAGTTCATGGCGGGAAAAACTATTTGGAAAAAGATAAAGGAAAAGGAAGGAAGGATAAATATGGCAATTGATTTTGGAAAACAGACGACGGCACAGATGCCTGTTGTCGTAGCAGAAGAGAAAAATGAAATCGAAGTAGTTGAAAGTTATGACATAGTTGCGGACAGAGAGCAGATGAACCGCGAACTGGTGAATTCAAAAGAAGTAGATGATATCGTCAGTACGATTGAGATTAATAATCTGAACTCTATAGTATCATTTGGTGGGGAAGTGGCAGAGGAGATTTCAAAGGCATCTGATATCGTGCTTAACAGTATGAGCATGTCCCAGATTGATGAATCAAGTGACATGTTAAATACACTTGCTAAGATAATGAACAAGTTTGATATTGAGGAAATAAAAGATAATCCTACACTTTTTGGTAAACTTTTCGGAAATTTGAGAAAACAGCTTGATAAGATTCTGGAAAAGTATCATACTATGGGTGATGAGGTAGATAAAATTTATGTTCAGTTAAAGAAATATGAATCTGAGATTAAGCAGTCAAATAAGAAATTAGATGATATGTTTAATGCAAATGTGGAATATTATCATGAACTGGTAAGATATATTCTTGCCGGTGAGCAGGGATGCCGTGAGATAGAGGCCTACATCGCACAGAGACAGGCTGATATGGAGGCGACAGGCGATAATTCAATACAGTTTGAGCTTGCAAATCTTAATCAGGCATTGGCGATGCTTGAACAGAGAACTCAGGACTTAAGGACGGCCGAGAGTGTGGCAATGCAGTCAATTCCTATGATTAAGACTATGGAATTTAGTAATATGAATCTTGTAAGAAAGATTAATTCTGCATTTATAATAACACTGCCTGTATTTAAACAGGCGCTGGCACAGGCGATAATGCTTAAGAGACAGCGTATTCAGGCAGATGCCATGTCGGCACTGGATGAAAAGACCAATGAACTGCTGATAAAGAATGCAAACAATACAGTTGAGCAGTCTAAGATGATTGCAAGAATGACGTCAGGCAGTTCTATCAATGTGGAGACACTTGAGACTACATGGCGTACGATAGTAAATGGTATTGACGAGACAAGACAGATTCAGGAAGATGCCAGAAAGAAGAGGGCAGAGGATCAGGTCAGACTCGAAAATATAAAGCAGGAATTTAATAGTAAATATAGTATGCCTGCAAAGAAATAGAAGGTTATACAACAAGGAGGGTAAAGATTATGCCAATTAATTTATCAAAAGGACAGAAAGTGGATTTAACAAAAGGAAATCCGGGATTAAAGAAAGTAATGGTTGGACTTGGATGGGATGTCAATGCATTCGATACCGGAGCAGCATTTGATTTGGATGCATCGGTATTTATGTGTGATGCAGGTGGAAAATGTCCGTCAGAAAAAGAATTTATTTTCTATGGCAACTTAAAACACAGCAGTGAATCTGTTGAACATATGGGAGATAATACTACAGGAAGCGGCGACGGCGATGATGAGCAGGTTATGATTGATCTTGAAAAGATTCCCGCAAATATTGAGAAGATAGCATTTACTGTAACTATATATGAAGCTGATAAGAGAAATCAGAATTTTGGACAGGTTTCAAATGCTTATATCAGAATAGTAGATGACAGTACAGGCACAGAATTAATCAGATATGACCTTGGAGAGGATTTCTCTATCGAGACAGCAGTTGTTGTTGGTGAGTTGTACAAGCATAACGGAGAATGGAAGTTCAATGCTATAGGCAGCGGATTCCAGGGTGGTCTTGCAGCATTATGCGGACATTATGGCATTGATGCGGAATAATGGAGGTTTGATATGTCTATTAGTTTACAAAAAGGACAAAAAGTAAGCCTGTCTAAAGAAAGAGCCGGACTTAAGAGTGTTATAGTAGGGCTTGGATGGGATGAGGCGAAGCGTCCTTCAGGCGGACTTTTTTCTAAAAAGCCGAAGCCTATAGATTGCGATGCATCTGCCTTGCTGTTGAAAAACGGAAAGCTGATGAAGAGTGAAGATTTGATTTATTATGCTAATCTCAGACATATTACCGGCACGGTCATGCATATGGGAGATAATCTTACGGGAGCAGGTGACGGTGATGATGAGCAGATAGTTATAGATTTGGAAAAACTACCTGCAGAATACGACAGAGTGGTAATCGTGGTAAATATATACCAGGCTGTTCCGAGAAATCAGCACTTTGGCATGATTCAGAACGCATTTATCAGAGTTGTGGATGGAAGTAATAATTCAGAGATATTGAAGTACAATCTTACTGAGGATTATTCAGGAATGACAGCGATGGTTTTCGGTGAGATATACCGTCATAACGGAGAATGGAAGTTCAATGCCATAGGTCAGGGAACAACTGACCCGGGAATACCGGAACTGATTAAGAGATACCAGTAATTATGAAAATCGTTGGGAGAGACGGTAAGTTTCTCCCAATTGTTTTGAATAAATGGAGAATAAAAAAGGAGTTTTCAACATGAAATTTAATGGACTAACGGACAAAGAAGTAGAAGAGTCTAGAAAGAAGTATGGTTCCAACGAGATACCTGATTCGGAACCTACTACATTTTGGCAGGAATTTAAAGAGACGTTTGGTGATCCGATGATTAAGATACTGCTTGCAATTGCAGCGCTTATGATTATTATGTTCTTCTTCGGATATGCTGAAATCTATGAACCACTGGGAACAATTGTGGCGGTGCTTATCGTTGCGACTGTATCTGCAAAGACCGGTGTCGCAAGTGACACAAAGTACCGTGAACTGAAAGACAGTGCAGAAAAAGATAAATGTAAGGTGCACCGAAATGGTGTAGTGGCAGTTATCAACGTCGATGATGTTGTTGTTGGAGATAAGGTGCTTCTTCAGTCGGGAGACAAGGTTCCGGCAGACGGAATACTGGTTTCCGGCAATCTGAAAGTGAATAACTCAGCTTTAAATGGTGAAGTGGAGGAATGTAAAAAGACTGCGGCAGAGGAAAATGTAGAACTTCCGGAGGATATTACCGGTGATACCTTTGTGGATGCACACTCATTATTCAGAGGTGCGGTAATATTTGATGGAGAAGGTATTCTTGACGTCAGAAAAGTTGGTCTTAAGACCATGATGGGTAAGATGGCAGAAGAGATGCAGGAGGATGAACCCGATTCACCACTTAAAGTCAAACTTGCAAAACTTGCCGGTCAGATTTCAACCTTTGGTTATATAGGAGCCACCGTAATTGCGTTATTATATCTTATATATTTTATAGTAAGTGCGGGCGGTGTATCTGCTTATTTTTCACTGGGATTTGAGCAGATTATTAAAGATGTGGTTGATGCCGTTTCACTGGCAGTAGTTATTATTGTCTGTGCAGTACCTGAAGGACTTCCACTTATGATTTCCCTTGTGTTGATGCAGAACACCAGTAAGATGCTCGACCATAACGTTTTGGTGCGTAAGGCAGAAGGTATTGAGACAGCAGGTTCACTTAACATTTTATTTAGTGATAAGACGGGTACCATCACAAAGGGAAGTCTTGAGGTTGTAGAATTTTTCCTTGGAAGTTCAAATGTAATAGACATTCCGGATTTAGGAAAACACGGAAAAGTAAAGGGACTGATTGACCTTGCAATCGGTAAAAATTCACAGTCAATGTTTGACAATGACCACAAGGTGATTGGTGGTAACGCAACTGATCAGGCTTTGATGAAGTTCCTCGGTGAAGAAACTTTTAATGCACTTGAAAAAAGCAGCGAGTGTAAGGTGACAAATCATCAGGGATTTAATTCAACCAATAAATTCAGTCAGGTAAGAATTGAAAATATCGGAAAGACATTGTATAAAGGTGCGCCTGAAAGATTGCTGGCAAATGCAAAGAAGTATCTTGATGAGGATGGTAATGTTAAAGATATTGATATGGCTAAACTCAATAAGAAGATAGATGCGCTTGCAGATAAGGCAATGAGAGTGCTTGCATTTGGGTATTCTGAAAAGGATATGACAGAAAATGCGATAAATGATGACGTAGTTATAATCGGTCTTGTTGCAATTCGTGATGACGTCCGTGCGGAAGCCAGAGATGCCATTAAGGAAGTGCAGGGGGCAGGAATACAGGTAGTAATGATTACCGGTGACCGTTTAGAGACAGCCGTTGCGATTGCAAAGGATGCAGGACTTATACAGAGTGCTGAAGATAAGGCAATTTCTTCAGCAGAATTAAATAAGATGTCAGATGATGAGGTTAAGGAAATGATTCCTCATATCAGAGTTATTGCAAGAGCTCTTCCGACGGATAAATCCCGTATGGTAAGACTTTGTCAGGAAATGAATCTCGTTGTCGGTATGACCGGTGACGGTGTTAATGATTCTCCGGCTCTCAAGCGTGCAGATGTCGGATTTGCCATGGGAAGTGGTACAGAGGCTGCCAAGGAAGCAGGAGAAATCGTTATCCTCGATGATAACTTTAAATCCATCAAGGATGCTATTTTGTATGGTAGAACAATTTATCATAATATTTTGAAATTCTGTAAATTCCAGCTTGTAATAAATGTTACGGCTGTGGTAGTAAGTGCGATTGCTCCATTCTTTGGAGTGG
Organism: uncultured Lachnospiraceae bacterium; assembly: GCA_902786515.1. Classification (GTDB taxonomy): domain Bacteria; phylum Bacillota; class Clostridia; order Lachnospirales; family Lachnospiraceae; genus UBA2821. The sequence continues at coordinate 33,987 of CADADA010000029.1, forward strand.
AAGAACCGCTTAAGGTAACGCATTTGTTATTTGTCAATCTGGTTATGGATGGTCTTGGAGCCATCATGCTTGGTAACGAACCGGCACTTGAAAAGTATATGACAGAAAAACCTCGTCGCAGGGATGAAAGCATTATCAGCAAAGCGATGGCTTCGCAGATTCTTATTATGGCGGCATGGCTGATTATAGTAAGTTTTGTATACCTTAAGCTGCCATTTTTTGGGAATATTTTTGAAAATGAAGAGCAGCATTTAACAGGATATTTTGTATTATTCATCGTAAGTGCGCTGTTTAACGGTTTTAATGTCAGAGATGAGAAGTACGGAATATTCAAAGGACTTGATGAGAATACAGGATTTTTAAAAGTGTTCTTTACGATTATTCTTGTACAGGCATTGATAGTTAATGCAGCATTGGTTCCTGTAAATGTATTTAAGTGGATTGGTGAAATGTTCAGTTGTACTCCATTTGGTATAAAGGGATGGATTACTGTTGTTTTACTGGCAGTTACCATGATACCTGTAGATATGGTCAGAAAGATTTTTGTTAAGGGAAAATAGAAACATGCATATATTTCATTCGGATTTGGACAACACAATTATATATTCCTATAAGCATGATATTGGTTCTGATAAGAAAAATGTAGAGATTTATCAGGGGCGTGAGATTTCATTTATAACTTCACGTACCTATGAACTTTTGCAGCAGGTTGTGGACAGGGTACTTTTTGTACCCACCACAACCAGAACTATAGAACAGTATGAGAGAATTAATCTGGGCATCGGTACGCCTGAGTATGCTTTGGTATGTAATGGTGGCGTTTTGCTTGAAAGCGGAAAGGAGAATCTTAGCTGGTATGAGGAGTCACGTGCTATGATTCAGGATTCGTCCTGCGAGATAAGACATGCTCTTGATTTTCTTGAAAATGATGCCAGACGAAAGTTTGATTTACGGTATATCAGGGAATTGTTCGTGTTTACAAAATGCGGTAATCCGGAAGAGGTTGTATGTGATTTGAAAAATACGCTTGATGTATCTCTGGTGGATGTGTTAAATAATGGCGAAAAGGTGTATGTTCTTCCAAAGAATCTGGATAAGGGAACTGCTGTTAAGCGGTTTAAGGAAAAAGTTGGCGGTGATTTTGTTTTTGCAGCAGGTGACAGTGAATTTGACGTGTCGATGCTTGAAGCTGCCGACCACGGAATTGCACCGGAAAGTATTAGGGAAAAGTGTAACGAAACTGCGGATATTACATGGATTACTGCAGATGAGCTGCTTGCCGAAAAGGCACTTGAGATGCTCACACAATAACCTCAAACACGATATATCTAATCCCCTCATATGTATGATTTGACACCGTAATATCTCCATTCCTTTTATCCAATTTTTCCTTTAGGATTGACAGTCCAAGACCGTGTCCTTCTCCTTTTGTTGTAAAGTCTTTTGAGAATATTCCGTTTAAAAACTGTGGAGTGACGTCCGGTCCCGGATTTTCAACGCACAGACGATATTTTTTTGTACTTTTATCCATAGAAACCGTTACGTATATGGTGTCGTCGGCATTGGAGGCCTCTACCGCGTTATCAAGCAATATACCGGTGATGTCCACCAGTTCTATATCGGAGCATCTGTTTTTAAATGTGAAATCCCTAAATTGATACTTAATGGAGATTCCCTTAGCGGAGGCTTCATTTTTTTTGCTGTATAAAAGGCTCGCTAGAAATTTATTTTTGAAATGAATGAACATGTATGTATCCGCATCAGAGTTATCAACTGTAGCGACATATTCATTTAATGCCCGGGACAGGGACTCATAGTCGGTACACAACTTAGTCAGATTAGAAATGGATGCAATTTTATTGTTGTATAAATGCTGCTGCTTCCGGATTTGCAAAATTAATTCGTTGTCAAAATTCGCATTTTCATCATGCTTTTCTAATATATGTGTCAGTACAATAATTACCAGCAATACTAATATAAATGTAATTATCTCTATTCCGTAAATTTCAATTCTGAATTTTAACAAATGGTGTATCATAATTATTTATTCTCCTCTATCGCAAACTGAATCTATGTATTCCCTTCCTAAAGGTATTGTTTCGTTCGTTCCCCGAATTTTAACAATCTGTTCTTTTTGACTTATTTCCTGTATGTATTTTTTATTTACCACGTATGACTTATGGCATCTTCCGAAATTCGGAGGCAAAATATTGCATAGTGTTTTTAAGTTGTACTGTCTTGAACGGTACTCTCCAAGTTTTGTTGTGTAGTAAAGTATTCGTCCATAAGATTGCACATATATTATATCATTAAAGTTTAGTTTGATTTGAATCCTGTCTAAAGTTCTTATCGTGAAGCTGCTGTCTGCCAAAAATAGATTGTCTAACTGCCGGAATACATCTTTTTTGCTATAAGGTTTTGTAAGGTATGCATAGCAATGATATTTGTTTATTGCCGTAAAAATGTGTTCCGGATATCCTGTCACGAATATGATGGGGATATTTTTGTGCCTTGTGGAGTGTATCATTTTGCTTGCAAAATGAAGTCCATCTGTATTGTCCGGATGCTGACCTATGGAAATATCAAGAAAAAATGCAGAAAATTTTATGGCAGAGTTTATGTAGGTCATGGCACTTTCTATGTTTGCAGCCATATACACTTTAAATTCTCCACAATATTCTATTATCTGTCTTCCAAGCATTTTTGCCTGCATGATATCATCCTCAAGTATCATAATCGAAATTTCCATCTTTTTCATCCCTCATCGTAAAATCATTTTTATTTTATCATAAGAATACAATGGTTTGTTTAAATTTCATTACCGTAAAAGTGCAGTTCGTTACCGAAATAGAGAAATCGCAGGGGTAATCTGATAAAGTAGACATATGAAACAGATATGTCACAGCGTATCATACAAGGAGGTATGGATTATGTTGAAATTGTCCGTAAAACCGGGGGAATATCTGCAAATTGGCGAGGATGTGAAAGTGATTTTCACAGGGGGATCCTCTAACAATTTGAGAGTTCTGGTGGATGCACCAAAGGAATTGAATATTGCGAGAAGCAGGGCTTTGGAGAAGCATGGTCTTGTGGATAAGAATGAGGGCAGACGCTATGAAAGGGACAGAGATTTATCCATCGAGGCGAAGGAAAAAATCAGAGCTATTATCATGGAAGATAAAAAGAAGTCGGGGTTTGATTTTTAATTTTGTGATAATAATGCGTGCCGGCCATGGGGGCGTGCTTATTATATAGTAACACGTCGGGGAACGGATTCCCGGACAAATAAAATTTTTATTTACACGGAGGTAGATATTATGGTAGTACAGCACAATATGCAGGCGATTAATGCCAACAGAATGTTAAACGTTACTTCAGGAGCACAGGCAAAGTCAACGGAGAAGTTGTCTTCAGGTTACAGAATCAACAGAGCAGCAGACGATGCAGCAGGTCTTTCTATTTCAGAGAAGATGAGAAAACAGATTAAAGGCCTTTCACAGGCTTCTAAGAATGCAGAGGATGGAGTATCTTGTGTACAGACAGCTGAAGGTGCATTGAATGAGATTCATTCAATGTTACAGAGAATGAACGAATTGGCTGTTCAGTCTTCAAATGAGACTAACTCAGAATCTGACCGTAAGGCGATTCAGGACGAAATTAATCAGTTGACAACTGAGATTGATAGAGTTTCTGAGACAACAAAGTTCAATGAAACATATCTTTTGAAGGGTTCTGGGGATAAGAGTGCTAAGGTTAAGGCTGAGGCAACGATTGGTGCGACTGGATCAGAGAAAACACAGAAGGCAACAACTGTTGCAGCTAAGGGAAATATCTTTGAAGGAACTATCAAAGATGGAAACACTAACTTAGGTGATGGAACGGAAGATATTGCTACTGTTACATATAAAGATGGTGATGGAAAGACTAGAACTAAGGATGTTACATTTAAGGTTGGACAGGATGCAGAAGGAACAGCGGCAAATCTTGCTAAAGCTATTGGTGAAGATGATGAACTTGGTAAATTATTTACAGGAAGTGCTGATGGTGCAAAATTAAGTGTAGAATCTAAGCTGGATGGTAATAAAACTGATAGTACAAAGAATGCGGTTACAGGAATTACTTTTAAATCAGCAGAAGCGTCACAATTGAAAACACAGTTTGATAGTACTAATACTATAAATGCTGTGGGAGAGTCAGTAGAGTTCACATTGTCAGATGTAACAACTGATACAACAAATCCAACACTTAAGATTTCAGCTGGTAATTCAATAACTATTGATGGTAAGACGTATACTTATGATCCAAATAAGCAAGCAAATTCAACTGATAAAGCAGACTCGTTTAAGTCATTACAGGATTTGCAAGATTTATTAGGAAGTGACTATGAGGTTTCATTGTCTTATGTACAGACTGTAAAAACACAAGATTATAAGGATGGAGTAAAAGATGGTGAGGCAGTAGTTGTAAAGGAAACATATGCGGCGGATCCTACAAAGTATAAAAGTACTGATCCAGTGGGACAGACTTTTGCAGTAGGTAATTTTAAGAAGGCAGGTGGTTCTGCATTAGCAAAAACTGATATTGAGAATGATCCAGCTACATTAACTGGTAGTGGGAATGAGACTCAAAGAGTAGTAACGGATAAGCAGGTTGTCCTTAATATAGCTCGTAAAGCTGATGTAGACGTAACAGATGCTCTTAAACTTGACCTTCAGGTAGGTGCTGACGGAACAGAAGAGAACAAGATTTCTGTAGAAATCGACGCTATGAGCGCAAGAGGATTAGGAATTGACGGTTTGAAAGTTGATGGAGCAGACAGCAAGAATGCAGATGCAGCCATTGATACAATCGCAAGTGCTATACAGAAGGTATCTGACCAGCGTTCAGCACTCGGTGCAGTTCAGAACAGATTAGAGCATACAATATCAAATCTTGATAACGTAGTAGAGAACACAACATCAGCTGAATCACGTATCAGAGATACAGATATGGCAGAAGAGATGGTTAACTACTCTAAGAATAACATTCTTGCTCAGGCAGGTCAGTCAATGCTTGCACAGGCAAATCAGTCAACACAGGGTGTATTATCACTCCTTGGCTAATGATTTTATACAAAGGTGGAGAAGTCTTAAG
>CADADA010000030.1 GCA_902786515.1 uncultured Lachnospiraceae bacterium
GGGAATGAAACAAGAAATCCATCAGAACCATTCGGCAATGATGGATTTATCTATTCTCTATAGATTTTTATTAAAAATGGTGTGTTTTTCAGTGCCCTCGGACGTCGGTACTTGGCGAGTGAAACGAGCATAGTAGAGCAAATAATAAATAACTGACACGTTACACAGCGAAATCCGTGGTAATTCGGCTTCTTTTACGTATGATTTTCTGATAATTTCAAAATGATACGTAGGATTTCGCTGTTTACTACGTATCATTTTATAAAAACTCCAAAATGATACGTAGGATTCTACTGTTTACTACGTATCATTTTATAAAAACTCAAGAATGATACGTAAGATTTCGCTGTTTACTACGTATCATTTTATAAAAACTTCAAAGTGATACGTAGGATTCCATCATTTACTACGTATGATATTCTAAAAACCCGAAAATTATACGTAACATAGATTAGCCTTACGTATCTATCATAGAAAAATTAAAAATAGTACGTAAAAACCGCTACGTCCGAATGGAGCGAGAGCGGGTTATCGTTAAAACGAGGTTATTGTTATTTGCACAGGCAATAAAATCAACAATAGACAGTGTAATTGTGCCATACTTTAACGTGAATAAAATAATGTTATGGGTAAACATGGCAGAGACAGAATATGATGTGGAACAGTAGTTACGCATGATATATGTGGAAGTAGCAAGCGTAATTGGATTGAAAAAAGTAAAATAAAAAGTAGATGAAGAAGTGAAAAAAATTCTTGACAAATGATTTTTAATCGTTTATAGTTAGACTCAACGAGAGCAAAGGCGCTACGTAATATACCAATTGGTATGTTTGTAGCGCCTTTTTTGTTTACCGGTATGACCACAGATGGTCAAAAGCCGATATCAATATTCTGCGCAGGATTTTAACTCTCAAAATAAATGTTGGTGATAGGAGGAAAAATTATGGATGCAAACGAAGTGATATTTGGTATATGGTTTCTTGCAGGTGCTGCATTAGTATTTTGGATGCAGGCAGGTTTTGCGATGGTGGAGGCAGGTTTTACCAGAGCGAAAAATACCGGTAACATCATAATGAAGAATCTTATGGATTTTTGTATCGGTACGGTAATGTTTATTTTAATAGGTTTTGGATTGTTTCTTGGTGAAGATGTAGCGGGGCTTATAGGAAAACCCGGATTTGACATTTTTACGAATTATGCGGATTTTGACTGGTCCAATTTTGTATTCAATCTGGTATTCTGTGCCACTACGGCAACAATCGTTTCAGGTGCGATGGCAGAGAGAACAAAGTTCCTTTCATATTGTATTTATTCAGCAGTGATTTCAGGATTAATTTATCCGGTTGAAGCCCATTGGGTATGGGGCGGCGGATGGTTAGCACAGAAGGGATTCCACGATTTCGCAGGTTCAACATGTATTCACATGGTAGGTGGTATCTCAGCGCTTATAGGTGCAGCTATATTAGGACCTCGTATTGGAAAGTTTACAAAAAATAAGGCGGGAAAGATAACTAAAGTAAATGCATTTCCGGGACACAATCTTACGATAGGTGCACTTGGAGTATTTATATTATGGCTTGGATGGTATGGATTCAACGGTGCGGCAGCACAGTCGGTAGAAGAACTTGGTTCGATATTTGTGACAACAACAATCGCTCCTGCGATAGCAACAGTTGTATGTATGGTATTTACATGGATAAAATATAAGAAGCCTGATGTTTCAATGTGTCTGAATGCTTCGCTGGCAGGTCTTGTTGCAATAACAGCGTCATGTGATGTGACGGATGCGTTTGGTGCGATTGTAATCGGTGCAGTTGCAGGTGTACTTGTAGTATTTGGTGTATGGTTACTTGATTATAAGCTTCATGTAGATGATCCGGTGGGAGCAGTTGCCGTTCATATGCTCAATGGTATCTGGGGAACTGTGGCAACAGGATTATTTGCTACAGAGTCTGCACCGGCATATGCCAGAGGATTTGGTGATGGAGTAACATTTGGAGCAAACCAGATTTGTGGTAAGGGATTATTCTATGGAGGCGGATTGAAACTATTGGGAGTACAGATGGTGGGTCTGCTGGCAATTGCAGCATGGACAGTGATTACAATCACAATTACATACGTTGCAATCAAAGCGATAGTGGGACTCAGAGTTACGGAAGAAGAAGAGATAGTCGGCTTGGATTCATGCGAACATGGTCTTGAGTCAGCATATGCAGGTTTCATGACATCAGCAGACATGAGGGCATATGCACATGTATCTGAAACAGGTAAAAAAGTCTCTGTCAATGAAGCTGTACCTGTTCAGGTGTTGGAAGGAAAAGGAAATGTATCATCAGATGTTAAACTTTCAAAAGTATCAATTGTATGTAAGCAGAATAAATTTGAAGAACTCAAAGAAGCACTTAACGAGATTGGCGTAATGGGTATCACTGTTACACATGTACTCGGATGTGGTGTACAGAAGGGAAATGCCAGCTATTATCGAGGAGTCGAACTTGATATGGTATTGCTTCCAAAGGTAAAAGTTGAAGTCATCGTAAGTAAAGTTCCTGTTGCAGAAGTAGTTAAAGCTGCGAAAAAGGCATTGTATACGGGAAGTATAGGTGATGGAAAGATATTTGTTTATGATGTTGAAAATGTTATCAAAGTAAGGACCGGAGAAGAGGGATTTGATGCATTACAGGGAGAAGAGGACCTGACAGCTTAATAAGGAAATATAAAAAAAACTCCATTGAAAAAATGGAGTTTTTTTGTGCGATAGACTGAGTTTATCACTAATAATAGGAAGCGTGTGTTAGACGAACAGAACCTGATGGTATAGAATACAGTTATCCTTAAATCGGAAAAAAAGCAGGTTGGTGATTTTTATGAAAAGCAGGATAGCAGGAATAGCTGTTACGGTACTTACAATTTTAGGAATAATAGGCATACGGACCATATTTCATCCTTGTGAGGGTGAAATGCCAATGGTGTGCAATTACTCTACGGAGAGTTCATTTAGAATTTTGGTACTTATATTTACATTGAATGCATTGAGAGTGTACGCAGGTGATGTGAAACATGATTTCATTTTTGATATTACAAATATTATTGCAGGGATTGAGATAGTGTATTCATGCCATGCAGAAAGGTGTCAGGTACTATCAATGAATTGCAATACAAGAACGTGCCCTTTCTTATCAGTAGTAGCTCTTTTGATTGCAGCTTTCTCAATTGTTTCAATTTTAATTTCTATAATAAATGGAAGGAGACTTGAAAATGGTAACAGTGAGTAAATTTGCAATTGAAAATATAATACATGAAAAATTCAGAAGTATTTTATTTATAATATTTTTCTTAATAACTACAGTCAGCGTTTTTATGACAGGATTTTTTATTGATAATATGAATGCCGGTGTTAAATACATAAATAAGCAACATCTGGCAGATATAATGGTTGTTCCTTCGGGCTATGACAAATCTGCAAAGGAAGCACTGTTTAAAGGAACGGCCTGTACGGTATCATTTGAAAAAGATCCTGTAAGCCAGATAAGATTATTGGATGATGTAGAATCGGTGAGCCCTGAGTTGTACCTTGCTACATTGACACTGGACTGCTGTACGACAGGTGGAGTACAGGTAATAGCGATTGATCCCGGAACAGATTTTACTGTTGGGAAATTACTTAAAAATAATAAAATTAACTCGCTGGGAGTAAAAAATGTTGTAGCCGGTTCGGGTGTTGGCCTTTCTAAGGGAGACAAATTTGACATTTACGGTAATGAATTTGATGTAATAGGAGTACTTGAAGAGACAGGAACAGGATATGATAAAAGTGTTTTTATATCATACGATGCAGCAAATCCTATAACCACATCAAAAAAATATAAAAACATTTTTAGTGGAGAAAAAGATCTCGTCTCAACGGTAATGGTAAATCTTAAGAAGAACGCAGATGCTGAAAAGACAAGACGAATGATTGAGCAGTTAAATAATGGGGACAGTATAAAAGCATATACACCGGATTCGATGGTTAGTGAATTGACTGAAAAAATTGGTATATTCAAAGTTATATCTAATATAATGAATGTGTTTGTGGTTACGGTATCTCTTGCGGCGGTGTTTACACTTGTGTCCGTAAACACTGAAAAACGTAAAAACAGAATAGGAAGTCTTTTGTCAGTCGGTACCGGCAAATGGACTATAATAAGGATATTTATGACTGAATATGTGTATTTGTTTATTACAGGTTTTACGGCAGGAATAGTGTTGGTTTTGATATTTGCATATCCGTTATATCCAACGATTCGTCAGGTTTTGCCGGTCACTTATAAATCAGCGGATGCATTTTCACTGTGTTTAACCATATTAAAGACGTTTGCAGTAACTATAACAATGTTGGCTGTTTCAGTATTCTTTTCATTTGTAGAGATATTAAAAAAAGAGCCGGCACAGTTAGCGGAGGAACAGGTATGAATATTTTGAAAGTTGAAAATATAGAAAAACATTTTGGAAAAAATGGACTTGGAAAAACAGATTTTACAGTTTCTTCCGGAGAGTATCTTTGCATAACCGGCGAATCGGGATGTGGAAAAACTACATTATTAAATATTATATCAGGAATGCTTAAACCTGACGGTGGAAAAGTATCTCTCAATGGTAAAGATATTTATGGCGAGATGAAAGAATCTTCAAGAATTGCATTGCGGAGAGGAAAAATCGGTTATATTATGCAGGGAAATACACTGATTCCCGAGCTGAATGTTATACATAATATTTGTTGTCCTGCGGAACTTAGAGGTGAAAAAACGGATAAGAAAAAGGTGGATGAGGTCATAGAAAGCCTGGGAATATCAAATATAGTAAAGTCGTTTCCGTCAGAGATTTCCGGTGGAGAATACAGGAGGGTTTTGCTTGCAAGAATTTTAATTACAGAACCGGAGATTTTAATTGCAGATGAGCCGACTTCTAATCTGGACGAAAAGAGTGCGGCAAAAGTCAGGGATATTTTAGATGAATATTCATCAGATAAAGATAAATTGCTTATTGTTTCGACGCATGATAATTCGTTTTTGAGTAAATGCAGCAGAAAACTGCATATTGCATGAAAGAGGTGATGAAATGAAAGGGAAGATATTTATATTTTTAGTGTTACTGTTTTTGATTGTAAGCGGAATATCTGAGGTAGTTGCGACAAAACAGCATAGTAGGAGAAACGTTTCTGATTCACGGATTGTAAATAGAGAGTCGGAACAGTCATCTGAAAAAAAGAAAATAAGAGTCACGCAAAAGGTAACGGAACAGTCATCTGAGACCAAAGAATATATCAGCTTAAATTCAGAAACTGTACAGGATATTGTGACAACTGATACAGATGGTGAAAGAAGTGTAACTAATCAGAGTGAGATACAGGATACGGTTGAAAACCTTATAGAGAGCAATTCATCGACAACCGAGGGACAGACCGGGAAAGATGAGTCAACAGTTTTAAAGGCGACATCAGAAGAAAAACAGGATACTACAAAAGCCGGAAAGACAGAGGTTATAGCCACTACTGAAAGGGAAACAAAAGAAAAAGATACTGAAAAAAAGAATTTAGAAACTAAGGCAGATGAAACTAAAACAGAGGAAACCACTACGGATTTGGAACCGGTTTCTGAAGAGACGGAAGAATGGTTCAGAGGTGTGCTTATAGATCAGGATTGCAGTGATTTTGAAAATCCGCCTGAGCATGACCTGCCATGTATGCTTATGTATTCATGTCGCGACAGCGGTTATGGAATAAATGTAGAAGAGGGGGACTCGTGGAAGTTTTATCCGTTTGATGAGAATGGAAATAATCTTTCGTGGGCATATTTAAATAAAACAACACGTTTATATGGGTTATGGGTAGATGTGAAAGGAGAACTGAAAAATGGAAAAATTTACGTGTCAGAATTGAAAGAAGGATAAAACTTATCAATGAAAGGATGGTATTATTATGAAGAAAACTTGGAGTTTAATTGTTACATTGCTGTTTTTGGCAGATATTTCGTTGGTTTTTGGAGTAGTGGAAGCTAAGGCAGAAAAAGAAACAGTAACGGGAGGTGTGCTTGTGTGCGCGAATTGTAGAAATGCCAGTCCGGCACTTCATACTACTCAGTGTACATTGATGGACAGTTGTGTGAAATCAGGATATGGTATCATAGTACCACAGGCAGATAAGACATATAAATTTTATCGACTTGATGAGGCAGGAAATCAGCTTGCAAACAAAACACTTATTGATTTGAAGGAAGCAGGCGTAAATAGCTATCTTACAGTCAGTATAAAAGGGATACTTGATGAAAGTGCAGGCTCTTATACATATGAATATGAAAAGAACCATGAAGTATATACAGATGAAGTCGGGTATGATGGTACGATATCTGAGGTATCACAGATTACCTACGATGAAACTCATGCTGATTTTGAAAAGAATGCAGTTTCTATTAATTCTAAAAGTATAAATGTATCAGACATACCTGTACAGAAGTACACTAAAGAAGCTGTTGCACCGGATATAGTAATTACAGATGGTGATTATACTTTGCAGTTTAGAAAAGACTATTTGCTTGAATATTCAGATAATATAAATGCGGGAACTGCAAATATAAAAATAACAGGTATTGGAGCATACTATAAAGATAGTCGTGTAGTTTCGTTTGAAATAAAGGATGAGCGTACAGAAAAATTTAAAAATACAAAACCGGTAATTTCAAAAGTGAAAAATCAAAAAGGAAAATTAATATACATCGCATTAAAAAAAGTATCGGATGCAAAATACTATCAGGTACAGATAAGCACAAATAAAAAATTTGATAAAAATGGTGCGACGAAAAAATATACGGTTAAAGGAACAAATACAACTATCAGGAAACTTAAGAAAGGGACAAATTATTATATTCGTGTAAGAGCTGTTTCGGCTAACAAGAATAAAACAAAATGGAGTAAAATAAATAAAATTAAAGTTGTGAAATAGTAATGAAGCCAGTGACAGATTGTTTTTGCCACTGGCTGATATTTACTTAAAGCTGCTATTTGATTTTTATAGTAATCGTCTTGGAAGCACTCTTGTATTTGCCTTTTGCAGCAACTGCCACTTTGATTTTGTAATTTCCCTTTGGTGCTTTTTTCTTGAATGTAACAACACCTTTACTATTAACACTCACATACTTTTGAAGTTTCTTTGAAGTAGAAGCTGTAGAGTATGATACTTTTCCTTTGCTGTTGGTAGCAACTGTGAGTTTTACGGTCTGCTGCTTTTTGCTGTATTTCAGAGTAGACTTTGTAGCTTTGACTTTTAATGTAGGAGCTTTAGCAACGCTACTGCTTCCTGATTTTGGAATGGTAAAAGTATATGTTAGCATTGCACCTGCGTAATCATCATATGATACATCAATATAAACATTTAATCCTTCGTTATTGTCATCAAGTAAAGAATACAGTTTTGTTCCGTTTATTGTGATAGTTACGTCATCTGTCAGACTATCACCTTTAGCAAACATCACATTCATTGAGGCTAAGTAGGTGTGACCTGCTTCAAATGTTCCTGTAAAATTCTGTTCTGTATTGCTGATTTCATAATATCCAAAACTATCAATTTCATAGTCTCCATTAGATTTAATTTCAGGAATTATGGCAGCAGAATCTCCCGCTGCGGGTTCTTTAAAAGTAATTGCAACCTTTGACAGCTCGCCTGCATAAACAGTTGTCTTAGGAAGCTGTGTCACTAAAAAAAGTGACGCAACAAGAAGCGTTAAAACGCCGGTAACTGAAATTTTCATAATTTTTTTCATAAATAATACCTCCGATAAACATTTTATGGTTTACATTTGAAAATAACCAATCAAAAATATTATAAACTTTTTTTTGAGGGCATACATCATCACAAGTGACTATACTATATTCTCATATGTTCACTTGTAAGAAACTGTATTATATGATATGCTCTAAAAAGGAGGTTTTGATGATGTTTTTATATTTTATAATACTTATTGTAGGATTTGTTGCTCTGATTAAGGGAGCAGACTGGTTTGTTGGAGGAAGTTCATCGTTAGCAAAAAATTTTCATATTCCGGGTGTAATTATCGGATTGACCATTGTGTCATTGGGAACCAGTGCACCTGAGCTTGCGGTTAGTACTGCTGCAGCAATTTCGGGAGCAAATGAGATTGCTATTAGTAATGTTGTCGGTTCAAATGTTTTTAATTTGCTATGTGTACTTGGGTTATGTGCAGTCATTAATCCATTGCCGGTGGCAGATGACATCAATAGAAGAGATTTTTTGCTTTCGATTATATCTGTCATAATGGTGATGGTTGCCACATGTTTTACGTCGATAATGAATGGAAGTATGAAAACGCTTGCTATGGAAGATGTAGCCGGTAATGTTAATCGGGTTGTAAGCATTATGCTTTTGTTGGTATTTGTGGGATATATTATTGTATTGGTTATAAATGCAAGAAAAAATCCGGAAGAGGAACAGACATCGATAAATGTACCCGTTTTGAAATGTATTTTACTCATTATTATCGGAATTGCTTTTATAGTAGCCGGTGGTGAAGCTGTTGTGGTAAGCGCAAAAGTTATTGCAAGGATGTTTGGAATGTCAGAGACTTTGATAGGATTGACTATTGTTGCAATTGGAACATCTTTACCGGAATTGGTTACATCTGTTGTAGCGGCGAGAAAGGGCGAAACAGGAATGGCAGTTGGTAATGTAGTGGGTTCTAACATATTTAACATGCTTTTTATTTTAGGTGTTTCATCGGTGATACACCCGATAGCAGTGAATAAGGCATCTTTCTGTGATATGGGGATTTTGTTAGTGATATCTATAATTGCATACATTTTTTCGTTAACAAAGAAACGTATTGCCAGACCGGAAGGACTGTTGTTACTGCTCATATATGTTGGTGAAATAATATTTGCGATATACAGATAAGGAAAACTTATCATAAACTAATCACAAGTTATCTGGATGCTTGCAACAAGGCATGGGGTTTTTTTGTGTGCAAAAAAGTAAAACATAGGAGAGGTGTGCACAACGATGACAGTTTAGATTTATTTATCTTTAAAAATATGTGTGAATGAATCCTTGACAGTGGAGCAAATGATTCCCTTGCTGTCATGGAATTTATGAAAAAATATTAACAATATTTATCGATAAATTCTGTTGACTTTTTTTTTTGGTATACTTATGGGAAAATGTGCATTTTAAATAAAAATACTTATAAACTTGTTTACAATATGGGCATATTTATTATAATACTGTATTTATAATTTTCATGGCTATGTAGTTTAATCTAAGTAAGCATAATTTGACGTTTTAGGAAGGTGGATTGTAAAAATGAATAAACCGATAGAAAAGGCAAGAATAGTTTGGGAGATTGTTGCGGTTGTTGTTGCAGTTATTGGTGTTGTTGTTACAGTTGTAGTTAGTGTTGCAACATATAATTCTAGATATGATTCTAGTGCGGTGTGTGCAGATGGATTTAAAATAACGTTTAACTCAACGAGTAATGCGGGAGCTTCGACATTGTCGGCATCAGCTGGTTCAGTGTGGTATGGTGCTTTTCAGAAATCAGGTAAATCGGGCACGTCATATGATTTCTATTATAAAAAAACAACATCATCTAAATATGGAGACTGTGTAAATACTGTGACATTTGATACCAATGGAACAAGTGGTAAACATGGAGATTGGCGTTTAGCAAGGAGTAATAATGCACAAAAGTATGATGTAAAGGTAAAAAGGACATCGCACAAGAAATCTAAATCTGTTTTAAGGGTGGATTGGAGTGTTGATAGCTATGATTCTACTGGTAATTAAGTGAATATGAAGGGAAAAGAAATTTAGCTATATGTTTCTTTTCCCTTAAAAGGTAATAATTAAAATGATATATAAAAATTCAGAAATCAAAAAAAAGTATATACAATTGCATAACGTTAAACTAACATTTGGTGCAAATGGTATTTATATAATAGGTGGAAAAAATGGATGTGGCAAAACTACGTTGCTAGAATCTATTTTATTTGATGAAAATATATCACATTTTGCATTAAATAGTGATGAAGAAAAAGCATTTAAGAAAAATAAACACAATTTGTTTTCGTATGTTGCACAAAAAAATAATTATAGTGAGAACAGTGTTTTGGACTATATTAAAAAAATGAATACAAATGTAAAAATGGAAGATATAGTATATTATATACAGATGTTCTCGTTATCTCAAAATATTTTAGAGGAAAAATATAATTCCATTTCAGGGGGGGAACAAAAAAAAATAGATATTATAGTTGCATTGATGAAAAATACGCCCTATATTTTTATGGATGAACCTACAAATTACCTTGATGACAAATCAGTTAAAGAATTGATAAAGCTACTTGAGAAAGAGTCTTTATATAAAAAAATCATTTTGGTTACTCATGATCCAAGGATATGTGTAAAACCAAAGAAAGAATACATAATTGAAAATGGTGTGATAAATGTTGTTTCGGACTTGTTACATAATATAAATGAAGAAGAGACATCTTGTATTCCTTGTAACAAACAACTAAATTTTTTTAAACTGTTTTTTGGGATGTGTAAGAATCATGGATTTATCATATCTATTTTTGTAGTTCTTATTATATTGATAAATTTAACATGGTATACGAACTTTTCTTTAAAAGATATGATAGGTGATGAAATAGGGCAGTACCATGATAGTATACTGGTTTATTATACAGGAGGCGGGCACGATCAACTAAATGAGATGTATGAAAAAGCGGAAAATATCAGTATAGATAAAGAAAAATATGAAAAATATGTGAGTTACGATGATATTCCTTTCATAAAAAAAAATAATGATGTGAAAAAAATATATATACCAGATATACAATATTTAGATGGACTGAAATTACAAGTTCTAAATGAACGAACAAGTAAGGTGTCGATTTTTTCTTGCCCTAACATGTATATTGAACAGTATAGAGAAACATATGGTGACAAATTTTGTTTGAGTTATACAGAGGGAGATATTCCAAAAGATGGGAATTCAGAAATAGCTATATCAAAAAAAATGTTACAGAAATACTTTGGATATAGCGAGGATACGGTAGATGATGCTATTGGAGATATAGTGGATTTTTGTAACAGTAAATATAAAATAGTCGGATTTAGTTATTATGATATTATTATAGTTTCGTACGATGAGAGTAATCCTGCATATGGATATTATTGTTACAAAGAGGAAACGTATGATGAGTTTAAGACTAATCAAATGGAGTATATCGATGAAATTGATGGCGATGATGCAGTTAATGATATATTGATTAACATTGATCAAAAAAAAGAAAGAAACTTATTGAATTTATTAGTTAGGGAGTATCCGTCGAATTGCTATATTTCAAAATGCTTTGAAGAAAGTTTTTATAAACAACAGAAAACAGATGCATTTAAAAAATGGTTGAAAATCAATATGATTATAGCATGCTTTTTTTCTATTATTATTTGGTTGATGTTGAATAATGTAATAAAATACAATTTGAATATTATGTATGATTTGGGAAATTACTATGTGAATCGGAAAAGTATTGTAAAAAAATATGTTTCAGTTCAATGCTTGGGATTTATTATTATCGGATTGATGGTTACGATGATAAATACTGTTTTTTCAGAGTTTTATTATATCACGAATTATTATATCATAGTGAATAGTATTATTTTCGTTATTCCAGTTATACTTGCTTGTAAAAAAGGATATGATGAGGTAGTGAAATAAAAATGAAGTTGAATTATGATAATATTAGCATAAAAAATCGAATTCTTATAGAAAATGGCAGTATATATATAAAAGAAAAATCAATTAATGTTATTCGGGGGGAAAATGGATGCGGTAAGTCGTTATTAGTTAAAAATATTGCAAACAATAATTGTAATAGTAAGCACAGTTTTGGAGTTTTGGAACAAAGTAATGCGGTCACATTAACAAATTGCTCCATTTTACAAAGTATTGCAATGGATGATAATGTTGAGCATATCAATAAAATAAAGTTAAAAATGGATGA
Organism: uncultured Lachnospiraceae bacterium; assembly: GCA_902786515.1. Lineage (GTDB taxonomy): Bacteria > Bacillota > Clostridia > Lachnospirales > Lachnospiraceae > UBA2821. Next base: position 12,055 of record CADADA010000030.1, read on the forward strand.
ATTAAAATTAGATTATCTGTACCGTTTACAGAATAAACATTTGAGTGGAGGAGAACAGAGAATTATTAATATACTAAGATGTGTTTATTCTGAAGCCGATGTATTGATAATGGATGAACCGACAAACGATCTGGATTTTGATAAGGTTAGGCTTTTGATTGACATACTCCTAATAATAAAAGAGAACAAAACTATTATTATTGTTAGTCATGATGACAGAGTGTTTTCTATTGCAGATAAGATGTTTTTTGTTTGCGACAGAAAAGTAAAATGTAAAAGTAAACATGAACAGGAGAGTAATTTGCAATTTTTACAAAATGAGTTGCATGGTAAAAATATGCGATTTATATCAAGAAGATTTCATTATAATTATATTAATCTGGTGATTGTATTTTTATTAGGTGTTATAATTCTTATGCAAGTCGATGAGTTCAAAGAGGCAGCAGGTATAAAGGTTTGTGAATGTTCAGTTAAACAAAATGAAATAATGTTATTAAGTAATTATTCTGATAAACTGGAATATTGTGATACTAATAATATTTTGCCGATTTTTGCCATACAAAGTTTAGGAAGTCTGAATGTTATTGAATATGTTGATACGGTAAAAAAAATAAAATATTTATATAGTACCCCAAATATTGAATTATATAATATATATCTTAGTCCGTCAGATAATTATAAACTATATCCAATAGAATTCTTTTCAAAAGAAAACAAAGAGATAATAGATGTGCTATCGTATTACAAAGAAAAATATTATGGGGAAGAAAAAGAGGTGGGGATAGATACCTCTGCCTTTTTTTCCATGCCTGAAAATACATATGATGAATATGATAGTATGGAAATATTAAATGAGGAGTTATATGAAAAATGCATAGAAGAACTTGCAAGTGACACGTCTCTAATTGTGAGTGCGGCGGTTGTAGTTTTAGAACAAAATTATGATGAAACTATGTTTTATAAGTCAGATGAAGTAGTTGAGTTAGGGAAACATATGGTTTTTGCATACTCTAAAGAAGTAAATGAGTTAGCATATCAGGTGTCTCTGTTTAGAACTGTATCTAAAAATTTAGAAATTATTTTTCTGATGATGATGACATTATTGGTTTTAAGTTGTATAACTACAAAAATCATAATATATTCAAATAAAAACATATTTTATCTGTTGCGTAATTACAACTATGATATTAAAGATGTCACAGAAACATTAAATAATAAATTAAATAACAGAGTTATGTTATTGATGGAAGTAGTAGTTTTTTTAACAGTATTTAGTTTTTATATGAGTAACTTACCTCTGATGCAGATCAATTTTATATTTTATTTATGTTTTGTTATGTTTTGTTCAATAATGTATGAGATTGAGAATTTACAAATTCAAAAATTCATTGGTAGATTTTATAGGTGGGATTCAAGATGATTTTTAATCATATAATGGAAATATACATATTATTAAGTATATCTGTAATAATTCATGAGTTAGCACATGTTATAATTGCGAAAATAATAAAACTTGAGGTTGATGAAATACATATTGGAGACCAACTTTTTTCTATTCGTGTAGGCAAAGTATATTTTTCGCCTCTTATATTAGGAAAATCATATGTAAGTTTTCGTGCAGAGAAATTGGCAGTAAAATCAAATACAAAAAAAATAAGTTTTTTTGGAGCTGGACCGATTTCTAACGCTGTGATATGTTTATTTGCAATAATATTTAGAGAAAAGAGTAATTTTTATGCAAATATATTATTGGACATTAACACATATATTTTTATAGTTAATATTATCCCTGTTTTTGACAATGATATGAGCAAACTCAGGCTTTTTATGAAAAAATAATCATCTATAATATAAATAGACATATCTATCCCTTATCTCTTAAATAATTCCTTTTTCCTTGTATTCAACTCCTTCGTATGATACGATAAAAGGATAAGATACATGTAACTGTTCAAAGCTAACCTCCAAAATGCTTCGCATTTCGTCAGTGTGGCGTATACGCCAAATAAAATTCAAAAGAAAAGCTAATGGACGAATTGCATCCACGCTTTTCTTCTGAATTTTGCTTGCCTTTGAACAGTTACAAATACTTGAAGATGAGGTGCTTGAAGATGATAAGTAGAGATTATATAAGGGAATTAGCAGGAGACCAGTCCTATAACAGAGGAATTAGTATATTTAAAAATGGAAAAGTAAAAGGATATACTTCTGAAAGTGTATATGAAGAAGAACATGTAAATGCAAGAGTAAAAGGGTCGGGAAATAATGTTTATGAAGTTGAGTTAGTTGTGGATAATGAAACAGATATGTTAGTCGACAGCTATTGCGAGTGCCCGGCTTTTTATTCTTATGGAGGCATATGTAAGCACTGCGTAGCAGTCCTCTTAGAATACAGAGAAAGAACACACAAAAATAAGTCTATAGAAGAATATTTGATAGAGCATAATCTAAAATATTCAGGTCCAAAGGCAATCAAAAAGGGAGTAAAGAGACACACTTCGGAAGCAATAAAAGAGCTTCTGAATAGAAAAGTATTAAATACGGCACTTCCATTACTGGATGGTGAGGTGTCCGGAAAAGTCAGAATGATTCCGAATCTAATTATATATGGAAACAATATCAGCCTTGAATTTAAGATGGGAATAACACAGATGTATGTGTTAAAAGACATATTTGAGTTTTGTGAGAACATGGAAGAGGGAAAAAAGTTTTCTTATGGTAAAAAACTGGAATTTATACATACTATGAATGCGTTTGTAGAGAAAGACAGAGAAATAGTACAATTTCTCCTTGACTGGGTAGCAGACAATAAAGACAGACTGAGGCAGGTTCGTTATCACGGATATTTTGGAACACAATATTATTATCCCAAAACAAGAAATATTCCTTTAGAGGGAAGTGCACTGAGAAAATTTTTAAAACTGTTTGAAGGCGGAATGGTATATGTAAGATCAGAAGAATTAGGTGATGGATTGTTTCGGGTTAAGAGAGATGACTATACAGGCAGAATAAAAATAACTGGTGAAAATGACGGAATAGTTATAAACGGTGTTGATGGTGTGTACTTACTGGATCCACCTTCGGGAATTGTGATAGATGAACAAGATATTCATATAGTTGATAAAGAAAAACTGACACGTGTACAGGAATTTATAGGTATTATAAATCATGAAAAAAATAAAGGAATTTTTATAGAAAAAGAGGATGTATCGGGATTTGTAAGGCAGCTTCTGCCTGAACTTAAGGACGTTTTTGAATGTGTAACGGAAAATTTTGATGAAGAAGCTTACGGTGTTTTAAAACCGGAGATGAGTGTATATCTTGATATGCCGCAAAAGGATATGGTTACGTGTAAAGTTGTGGCAAAATATGGTGAAGAGGAATACAATTCTTACAACACAAAAGAAGATATCCATAAGAGAGATTTAAAAGAAGAGGTAAAGACAGGCAGAATAGTTTCTAAATACTTTAACGCCTATGATAAACAAAATCAGTTAATGGTACTTAGTAAAGATGAAGATAAATTATATGAGCTTCTTACCGAAGGAGTAGAAGAGATTGAAAAAGTTGCTAATGTATTCATATCAGATGCACTTAAAAAGCTTGAAGTAAAGAATCCGCCGGTGACAAATGTCGGTGTTACATTATCAGGAAATCTGTTAGAACTTACTATTTCAACGAGTGATATGAGCATGGAGCAGCTTGTAGAGATTCTATCAAAGTATGATAGAAAGAAAAAATACTACAGACTAAAAAACGGTCAGTTCATACACATGAAAGATGCGGGACTTGAAAGCATGGTGCAGATGAAAAAAGTTCTGGAAATCACAGATAATCAGATGAAAAAAGGTGTGATTCACGTTCCAAAGTACAGAGCAATGTATCTTGACGGACAGTTGAAATCAAATTCGCACATGAATTCAAAAAAAGGCAAGAACTTTAAGTCTTTAATCAGAAACATGAAGACAGTTGAGGACAATGATTTTGAACTGCCGGAATCACTTGAAAACATATTAAGAGGATATCAAAAGTTCGGATTCATGTGGATAAAGACACTTGCAAATAATGGATTCGGTGGAATTTTAGCAGATGATATGGGACTTGGTAAGACCTTACAGGTAATCACATTTTTATTATCTGAGTACAGTGATAATTCCGATGCACAGAATAAAAAGACACTGATAGTGTGTCCGGCTTCATTGGTGTACAACTGGAAAAGTGAGCTGGAAAAATTTGCACCGTCCCTGAACGTACGAATGATTACGGGGACTGCGGGAGAAAGAGAAGAAAAGATAAAGGGAATATCTGAAAATGAAGTGATAATCACTTCTTACGACTTGTTAAGACGTGACATTCAGTTGTATAATGATATTGTATTTGGTTATCAGATTGTAGACGAGGCACAGTACATTAAAAATCACAATACACATGTGTCAAAAGCAGTTAAGGAGATTAACAGCGGATTTAAGCTTGCACTTACAGGAACACCTGTGGAGAACAAGCTAAGTGAACTACACAGTATTTTTGAGTATCTCATGCCGGGATTTTTATTTTCCTATAAGAAGTTCAAGGAAAGGATAGAACAGCCGATAGTAAAAAATCAGGATGAAGATGCAATGGAAAGACTTCAGAAAATGATTTCGCCATTTGTGTTAAGACGATTAAAAAAAGACGTGCTGGACGATTTGCCTGATAAGATAGAGGAAAACAGGTATATTGAGATGGAAGATGAGCAGCAAAAAATCTATGATGCACATGTAAAACGAATGAAATTAATGCTTGAAAATACTGATGATGAGGAATTTAAGACAAGTAAGATAAAACTTCTTGCAGAAATTACCAGACTTCGTCAGATTTGTTGTAATCCTGCGATTGTGTTCGAGGATTATGAGGGAAATTCATCAAAAACAGATGCGTGCATTGAATTAATAAATGATGCCGTAGGAAACGGACATAAGATTTTACTGTTTTCACAGTTTACATCAATGCTTGATAAACTCGTGGAAAAATTAAAAGAATCAGAAATAAGTTACTATGTTCTTACCGGAGCGACACCTAAGGAAGAGCGTGTCAGAATGGTAGAGGCATTTAACAGTGACGATACATCCGTTTTCTGCATATCGTTGAAAGCCGGAGGAACGGGACTGAATCTTACTGCGGCTGATATCGTGATTCATTATGATCCATGGTGGAACGTTGCGGTGCAAAATCAGGCTACAGACAGAGCTTACAGAATTGGTCAGAAGAACGTGGTAAATGTGTACAAACTTGTAACGGCAAATTCCATAGAGGAAAACATTATGAAACTACAGGAGAAAAAAAGTGATCTGGCAAATCAGGTATTATCGGGAGAAGATATCGGAAAGTTCAGCTTCAATAAAGAAGAGATGATAGAGCTTTTAAGTTAAAGCTTCGACATGAAAGGAAGGGCGGATTAATGAAAAAGAAAAGAATACTATCACTGATAATGGCAGTACTTATGTTAGTCAGCTGCATGGGAAGTACAGGAAACTTATACGCTGCAGCTACATACAGAATTAAGACGACAGCAACACAGGGTGGGAGCATTACAGCTTCATTTACTGTGAACGAAGGGGAGAAGGCTACAGTATACATAACTCCTGATGAAGGCTATAGTATAAGCAGTGTCACGGTGAATAAGGATACGGTCGAGCTTTCAGGAAACAGTTATGTGATAGAAAGTGTAGATAAAAATTATGAGATAGAAGTTACATTTTCAAAAAAATCATATAAGATAACGGCCACGGCGGGAGAAGGAGGAAGTATTTACGGAAATAAAAACGCCATGTATGGAGATAGTGCCACATATAGTTTCATTGCAGATGCGGGATATCAATTGAAAGCTGTATACGTGGATGATGTGGAAACAGAGATTACGGGAGGAAGTTATACGTTTGAAAAAATAGCAGCAGAACACAGCATACGTGCAGAGTTTGAAAAGATTGAATGTATGATAAGCCTCGAAGAAAGTGCACACGGTTCATTCAGAGTGTTTACCGATGATGGAGAGATAACCGGGGACACAAAAGTTCCATATGGCACTTTAATATATTTTTACAACACTCCTGATGAATATTATGTTTTTTCAAATTACACCATAAATGGAAATATTTATTCAGGATCAGAATACAGGGTGAATAGTAAAATAACAGTTTCAGCTTTATTTAATCCAAAAACGTATTCGGTAAATTTAAAAAATATTGGGAACGGAACAGTTACAACTACAGCCGGAAGCCAGATTTCAGCTGGAGATGAAGTAACAGTTACGGCACAGCCGGATGAGGGATACAAGATAGATAAGATGGTTATCAATGGAAAAGATGTGACAGAGAGTGTGAGTGAAGACAATACATACGTAACATCCGAGACATGGGAGGGACTCAATGTGGATGTTACATTTATAAAACAGAGATTTGTGATTAATACAGAGACAGAAGGGGGAGGAAACATCGTATGTTACAACGAAGCAGAGTATGGCGATGAATTATACATTTCATTTATACCTGAGAAGGGATTTGCCCTTGATAAAGTATATATTGACGGAACACTTACAGAGGTATACGATAATGCCCACAGACTTTTTGATATAAGAGAGAATCACGAGATAAAGGCAGTTTTTACAGAAAAAATATGTGAGGTAAATGTAATTGCCGTCGGACGTGGCAGTGCATCTGAATCCACAAAGGTGAATTATGGCGATGATTACAGCCTTATTGTTACTCCTGATACCGGATATCAGGTTGATGAGATTAAAGTGAACGGAATGCCAATGACTGTAAAGAGCAATACCTACGAGATAAAAGATATCACGGATGATTGTACTATCATAGTTACTTTTGAGCCGAATGAGGTGGCAAAACCTGTTATTCAAAAAGCCGAATCAACGGGAGTTCACAGCATAAAAATAACCTGGGATAAAGTTGAAGGGGCAGAAGGATATGAAATCTACAGGAGAACAGAAGGCAAAACCAAGTATAAAAAGATTGCGGACATCAGGGTAGGATACTTTGAGCAGAGTTACGAGGATGTAAAGAGAAAATGTGGTACAAGATATTATTATAAGGTGAAAGCCTATAAGGACCGTAATGGTGAGAAACTGTACGGAGAGATATCAGATGCAAAGTCGGGAAGAGCCATACCCGGAAAAGTAACCGGACTGAATATGGAGACGCTTGGAGTGTCTGCCATCAAATTGAAATGGAATAAGTGCAGAGGTGTTTTCGGATACCGTATATACATATCAGAGTCAGAAAAAGGAACGTACAGACTTGTGGGAACAGTGGAAGGCAGCAAGAACACTTCCTATACTATAAATGGTCTGAAGACAGGTACATATTATTATGTAAAGGTGGCAGCATACAGGACATCCGGTGAAGAATATATTCTGGGAAAAGATTCCGCTATAAAAAAACAGGAGACGTCGCATCTGACAGAAGTAACCGGAGTATTTGCAAAAAAGATAAAGACGGAATATGTACGTGTTACGTGGAATGAAAAAAGCGGTGCAGACGGATATGTTATTTACTGGAATATTAAGAAAAGAGGAGAGTATCACAAGATAGCTACCGTGAAAGGCGGTTCGACGACAGAATATCACGATATATTCAGATTCTGGGGAATGAACCACTACAAAGTGGTAGCTTACAAGATGGTAGGCGGCAAGAAAAAATACTCATGTATGTCAGAGAGAGCGGGCGTGGATGTAATTATTTTGCCAAAGCTTTACTAATTAAGTTTCAAAAATAGATTATATGTGATATAATTTACATTTAATGAGAAGGAGTGAGCAATATGACAATTTATGAAACTGATGACGTGTTAAAATGGATGGGAGCATTCTCAAAAAGAATGAATGTCGGTCCGGAGAAATTCAAGGTCCTGAACATCTGCGGAAAAGAAAAAAATGTTATCCCGACTATAGAAACCCACAAGAGGGTTTTAATATTTGCAGACAAAGATCATGAGAATCTGTTTTACGAATTCTGGGAAGCAGGATTTGGTGAATATGATGTCTATTTCGGAGAAGGCGTAGAGCTTACGGATGACATAAAGACAGAAAAGGTTAAGAATCTCATTAAAAGGAAAATAACGCAGCCGACAGTTGTTCTTGTAGTAAATGAGAATACACGCGAATCATACAGAATCGGTATAAAAAATGAAAATTTCAGTAAGGGACCGATTCATTATGTAGGAAATGAAATTCGTGCCGTTATTATGAGCCTTTTAGGGATTGATGAGCATGATACGGCTGTGATTGTAAGCGGTGAAAGTATTGTAATTGAAGCTGCTATTAATGCAAGTGAAGGAACAATCATTGCGGTAGAAGGAACTGAAGCCGAGAAGCATTCGATGGAAGAAAATGCAGACAAATTCGGAGTAAATAATGTAAAGATTATTTCAGATCTGAGTGCCGAGTCGCTTGCGACAGTGCCGGTTCCGAGAATTGCATTTATTGTGGCTACAAAAAATCTGGAGGAAGACATAAGAAATCTTCTTACGGTTAATGAACAGATGCAGTTTGTCATATATACACTGCAGCTTGATATTCTCTCTGATATAAAGAGGATATTTAAGATATACGGTCTTAAAGACATGGAAGTAATTCAGATTACGGTATCAAAGACAGACAAGAGAAGTGTGTTTGTAACACAGCCGTCACCATGGCTTATCAGTGCAAATGGTCCGGGTTTGAATAAATAGAAGAGAAATGAGGTCAAATGAAGTGAAAGATACAGTAGAGATCCGCTGGCACGGCCGCGGTGGTCAGGGAGCAAAGACGGCAGCATTACTGCTTGCTGATGTGGCATTTAATACAGGAAAGTATGTACAGGGATTTCCTGAATATGGTCCTGAACGTATGGGAGCACCTATTACAGCATATAACAGAATCAGTGAGAAAAAGATAAGAGTACATTCAAATATTTGTGATCCTGATTATGTGGTAGTAGTTGATGAGACGCTGTTAGAGTCTGTAGACGTAACGGCAGGTCTGAATCCTGAGGGTGCTATTATTGTAAATACACCGAAAAATGCAGATGAAATCAGACCACATTTAAAAGGATATGAAGGAAAAGTATATACAATTGATGCTTATAGAATATCAGTGGCAGCACTCGGAAAATATTTCCCTAATTCGCCTATGCTTGCAGCTATTGTGGCAATAAGCGGAGTCATTGACAGAGCTACATTTTTAAAGGAGATGGAAGCATCTTACAAACATAAATTTGCAAAAAAACCTGAGGTTATCGAGGGCAATATGAACGCACTTAAAATGGTGCTTCAGGAATTATAAGATTGATACAAATAGTGGAGGTTAATTATCGATGGCTACAGATATATCAAAGATAACAGAGAAGAGTCCATGGCAGGATCTTACAGAAGGAAATAAGATTTTTGCAGGTGGAACGTCCAAATATTTTCATACAGGCGAGTGGAGAACAAACACACCGGTTCTGGATAAAGAAAAGTGTACGCAGTGTCTTTTATGTACACCTGTCTGTCCTGACAGTTGTATTCCGGTGAAGAATGGCGAGCGTGAGGATTTTGATCTTGACCACTGCAAGGGTTGCGGAATATGTGCAAGTGCATGTCCGTTTAATGCGATTAGTATGAAGGAGGGCAAATAAAAATGGCTATAAGAGAACGATTATCAGGAAATGAAGCGGTGAGCTTCGCAATTAAGCAGATTAATCCGGATGTTATGCCTGCTTTTCCTATTACCCCGTCAACAGAGATACCTCAATACGTATCTGCATATATAGCAAATGGTGAGTGTGATACGGAATTTATTCCGGTGGAAAGTGAACACAGTTCCATGAGTGCTACAATAGGTGCTTCAGCAGCGGGTGCGAGAGCTCTTACCGCAACATCTTCATGCGGACTTGCACTTATGTGGGAAGAATTATATGTTGCGGCATCAAACAGACTTCCGGTAGTACTTGCCTTGGTAAACAGAGCTTTAAGTGGTCCGATTAATATTAACTGCGACCATTCTGACAGTATGGGTGCGAGAGATTCGGGCTGGATTCAGATTTATGCTGAGAATAATCAGGAGGCATATGATAATTTTGTACAGGCATACAGGATTTCGGAGCACAAGGATGTTATGCTGCCTGTAATGATATGTCAGGATGGATTTATCACCAGTCATGCGGTTGAAAATATTGAGTTACTTGAAGATGATGTTGTAAAGAATTTTGTTGGTGAGTACGAGCCTGAAAACTATCTGCTTAATTCTGAAACTCCTATGGCTGTAGGACCTTATGCCGTATCAAATTATTATATGGAGTCCAAGAAGGCGCAGACTGAGGCGATGAAAAATGCAAAGCAGGTTATCCTTGATGTTGCTAATGAATTTGCAGGTATTTCCGGAAGACAGTATGGATTTTTTGAAGAGTACAGATTAGAAGATGCTGAGTATGCGATTGTTATGATTGGTTCGGCAGCAGGAACGACTAAGGATGCGATTGATTATTTAAGAGAGAAAGGAAAGAAAGTAGGACTTTTAAAGATTCGCGTATTCAGACCTTTCCCTGAAAAAGAAATTGCACAGGCACTTAAGAATACTAAGGCAGTTGCAATCCTTGACAGAGCTGAAAGTTTTAATGCTCATGGAGGTCCTCTTGGTTCAGAAGTTACACAGGCGTTGTTTAACGCAAAATGTACCATGGAAGTAAGAAATTACATTTACGGATTGGGCGGACGTGATTTCAGAGTTGAAGATGCTTCAAATGTTTATAGTGAATTGGAAGCTTTAATTACTGAAGGAAAAGAAATTGAGAATTATAAATATATCGGTTTGAGAAGTGAGGATTAAGATGGAAAATAAGAAAAGATATAATCTAAAAGAAGTAATGAGCAGACCGGAGCGTCTGACACCGGGACACAGAATGTGTGCCGGCTGCGGTGGTACGATTGCAGTAAGAGCCGTGCTTAGAGCATTACATGAAGGTGACCATGCAGTTATAGGAAATGCAACAGGCTGTCTGGAGGTTTCTAGTTTCATGTATCCATACACTGCATATACGGACAGTTATATTCATAATGCATTTGAAAATGCAGGCGCAACGATGAGTGGCGTGGAGACCGCATATAACAGATTAAGAGAAAAGGGTAAGATTAAAGATAATTTTAAATTCATCACATTTGGTGGTGACGGCGGAACTTATGATATAGGATTTCAGTCATTGTCAGGTTCAATGGAGAGAGGACATGATTTTGTATACGTATGTTATGACAACGGAGCATACATGAATACAGGTATCCAGCGTTCTTCTGCCACACCTATGTATGCTGATACGACTACAACACCTGTTGGAAAAGAGTCAAACGGTAAGATTCAGTACAGAAAAGATTTGGCTGCAATTATTGCTGAACATAAGGTTCCTTATGTTGCACAGACAACATTTTTATCAAATTTTAAAGATTTACACACAAAAGCAGAGAAGGCAATTTACACACCGGGTCCGGCATTTTTAAATATTATGGCTCCATGTCCAAGAGGATGGAGATATGAGACTTCGGAGATTATGAATATCTGTAAGCTTGCTGTTGAGACATGTTACTGGCCGTTGTTTGAGGTTGTGGATGGAAAATGGCAGCTTAGCTATGAACCTAAAAACAAACTTCCTATAGAAGATTTCTTAAAACCACAGGGAAGATTTAAACATCTGTTCAAAACCGGAAATGAAGACCTGATAGTCAAATTCCAGGAAGAAGTCGACAGAAGATGGGAAGACTTACAGTTCAGATGCTCGCAGGAATAATTTATCTGATTAAAAATGGAGTTGTCGCTCTGATGCAAGAGTGATAACTCCATTTATTTTTTGCGTAATTTCACAGTTCACAGTTTTTACATAATTCCTCCACAAATTGAATATATTTTTCGAATATCATAATCACATAACAAATAACAAACATAAGTATTTAGAAAAGAGGTAATGATTATGATGAATTTAAAAAATAGCAGTTTAACAAAAAAGGTAAGAAATGTGGCAGTTTGTGGAGTGGTTTTCGGACTTAGTTCGGGATTGGTTTTTACAGGTGTTGAGAGCGCATTGAATCATAACACATCATCGAAGTCAACTATTAAGATGAGTACAACGACCGGAGCACTGGCAACAGCATATTCGGGAAGCAATTCATCTGATTCGGATGAATATACGGTGCAGGAGATTGCCGAGAAGTGTATGTCAAGTGTTGTTTCTATCTCATGTACCAGCGTTGAGACAGTAAGAAGTTACTTCGGTGGTTCACAGGAATATGAGAGCAGCAGCGCAGGTTCCGGAATTGTCATTGCTGAAGATGATAACAGCCTTTACATTGCAACCAATAATCATGTAGTTGATGGAGCAAATGAAATCTCAGTATGTTTTAACGATTCAGAAGATCAGGTGTACAAAGCAGAGGTAAAAGGTACTGATGCTGCAAACGATTTGGCTATAGTCGCTGTATCGCTTAAGGATATACCTTCTGATGTGTTAGAGACGATATCTATCGCAACGCTTGGAGATTCCGAGAAAGCTTCAGTCGGTGAGCAGGTAGTAGCCATAGGAAATGCATTAGGATATGGACAATCTGTTACTTCAGGTTATGTGAGCGCATTAGACAGAGAGGTTGATATAGAGAATAATACTGCAACCCTCATACAGACAGATGCAGCCATTAATCCGGGAAACAGTGGTGGGGCCTTATTCAACATGAAGGGTGAGGTTATCGGTATCAACTCAGCAAAGTTCTCGTCAGAAGAGGTTGAAGGAATGGGATATGCGATTCCTGTATCAGTGGCAGAGCCGATACTTGAGCAGCTTATGACCATGGAAAAAGTTGATGATGAGAATAAAGGTGCTTTAGGAATATCTTGTCAGGATGTAGATTCTGATGTTACTGAAATGTATGATATACCACAGGGCGTCTATATAGCATCTGTAAATGAAGGTGAAGCAGCAGATGAAGCCGGCCTTCAGAAAGGTGATATAATCACTGAGCTGGATGGCAAGTCAGTATCAGATACATCTTCATTGCAGAGCCTTCTTCAATACTATGCAGCAGGCGATAAAGTTGAAGTGAAGTATCAGAGAAGAAGCAGTAAAGGTTATGAAGAAAAAACTGTAACTGTTAAATTAGGAAAAGCACAGACTACCAAGCCTGATAATACTGACAAAGCTGACAGAGAGGATTCTGATGATGTCAGAGGAGGAAAAGACGACAGTCAGCAGTTCGGAAGTGAAGACGATATGGAAGAGTTTGAAGATTTCTTTGGAATGTTCAGATAATACGATGCCATTACAGTATAAGAGAGCTGTTCGCTAATGCGGGCGGCTCTCTTTTAACATAGTCACAGTTAATAATATATTTTTTGTGTACCCTTACAAAACGGTTATCAAGCTCATCAAGTGTATTCGTAAGAGAATGCCGGCTGCAAGTAAATGCTCCATTAGGGGTATGAAAAATAGTGTTGTGAGACGAGGCCTCTATATAGATAATATCTTTATAATATAAAGTATAATACACACCATTTGAATCTCTGATATTAATATAATCAATCTTATAGTCTACACTATTTTCGAAGTCATCAATTGCTTTATGAATCGAAGAGCGATTATACGGTTTGATAATATAGTTAAAACAATGAATCGCATTGACTGCTCTGAAAATCTGTTCATTATATGCTGTAATAAAAATGATGGGAATAGTACTATACCTTTTTCTGGAGCGTATTTCTTCTGCAAAATCAAGTCCTGTTTTGTAACAGTCATCGCCTAATTCAATATCAAGCAGAAACAAATCTATAGTACGTTCGGTGCATATCTTCATTGCTTCCGTATATGTATAAGAAATAATAACTGACCAGTCAGGTTTATATTCAGCAATTACTTCTTTTAAAGCCAAAGCCTGATTTTCATTATCTTCAAGTAACAATAGAATCATTAATTTTCTTCAATCTTTTATATATGTAATTATAAAAAACAAAAACTATATGGTCAATAAAAAAATTGTCGTTCAGGGCTTCTGAGACGTCGTTCAAGTCAAATTGCGTTGAAAAAATTGAAATTATATCTTGCGGATGATATATTAAGACATAGTAATAAAATAATAATAGTTAGAGATAAGTATACTATTATTTTGTAATAATGGAAATATTGTTTAAGGCAATAATCAGATGTAGAAGGAAGGTGTAAGATGATAAAGAAAGCTATAGTTTTGGTTATATTTAGTAGTTTTATGATATTTTGTCTAACAGCATGTGCTTCTGTAATAAATGAATTAAAAGATAGTATAGAGAACGAAAAACATGCCAAAGAATTATCAGAAGAAGTTGTTGAATATATCAATAACGATGACGTGGAAGGAATGAAAGAGCTTTTTTGTGAATATTATCAAAATAATTTTGAACTAGAGGAAGAAATAGAAGAATTTTTTGATAGTATAGACGGGAAAATAATTTCTTATGAGTTTGAGTATTCTGGAGAAATTGGCTCTATAAGAGACGGAAAATGGACGAAGCAATCCTCGTTAATAGACTTAGATAATATAAAAACTGATTCAGATAATGAGTATCATATATTTATTAGTGAATATCTGGTCTATAAAGAAGATAAAATGAAGGAGGGAGTTTTTGATTTTGAATTGAGAAATTCTGAAAGAAAAAAATTACATCAATTTATCATCAATAATCAATCTGAATAATATAAGCTGATAAGAGGTTGAAAGGTAGCTACGCACTTATGTAGTGTGTAGCTTTCCTTATAAATCAAAAGTAAAAGAAACATAAGGTTTAGATATGCCATATGTTTTAGGGATGTTTCTCTTGGTAAAATCTATGAATGTATTGTGAGATTTGGCTTAATAAAACACTTATGTAGTTCAAGTGTATTGTTCTAAAATAATAACAAATAAAAAGAAAAATGAGACAAATACACTGTGCAAAAAGACTAAAAAAGTAATAAATATTTATTCAAATTGCAACAAAATACTCTTGAAAAACAAATATAATTTGCAAATCCTTACCAAAAGTTATATAGTTATTGGTAGAGGTAAAAATATGAAAAAAAGAATTTTAGGAGGTATTATGAGTAAAGCGAAATTAAAAAAAGTTTTAGCATTATCATTGTCTGCGGCGATGATGTGCACATCGACAGCATGGGCTCAGACGGGAGCAGGCATAGTAAGTCAGCCATCAGCACTTAGTAATGATGCAGGACTTGCATACAAATTTACAACAGATGATTCAGGAAAATTAGTTCCTACAGAAGATAGTCTTGCACTCGAATCTTTAAGTCAGGGTGCAGATAAAACGTTCTCATGGGATAACGCTACTGTATATTTCTTATTGACGGACAGATTTAAGAATGGGAATACGTCAAATGATAATTCATATGGAAGAATGGATTATAAGTTTGGAGATACCAGAGCTACATTCCATGGCGGTGACTTTGCAGGTATCACACAGAAGATTGAAGAAGGTTATTTCGATGATTTAGGAGTAAATGCTATCTGGTTATCAGCTCCATATGAGCAGATTCATGGATACATTGTAGGAAGTGACAGCGGAGATAACTATTATCATCAGTCATATCATGGATATTATGTACTCGATTACACAGAGACAGATGCATCATTTGGTACTAAGGAAGAATTCAAAGAATTAGTAACCAAGGCTCATGAGCATGGAATAAGAGTTGTGATGGATATCGTTATGAACCATGCAGGATACAATTCTATGCAGGATATGAATGAATATGGATTTGGTACATTATTGTCAGGGTGGGATAGTTTTTATAAGACTCCGGTTGAGTCGAATATAAAACAGTACCATAGTCTTATAGATTATAACAGTGACTCCACAGCATGGGGAAAATGGTGGGGAGGCTCATGGATAAGATCAGGAGTTGCAGGTTATCCTGACACCGGAGAAAGTGGTTCAGATTATACCAGATCATTAACAGGACTTCCGGATTTCAAGACAGAGAGCACTTCAAGTGTCGGAATACCTGAAATGTTAAAGACGAAGTGGACAAAAGAAGGAACTTATGATGCGAAGGTTGCAAAATATGGTTCATCAGGTACTGTAAGAACATATTTGGTAAAATGGCTCACTGAGTGGGTTGAAGAATATGGTGTAGATGGTTTCAGATGCGATACTGCTAAGCACGTTGAGAAGGAATCATGGAAAGCTTTAAAGGATGCAGGAGTTGCAGCACTTAAGAAGTGGAGACAGAACAATCCTTCAGCACCGGGAGCAAATTGGACAGATGATTTCTGGATGACAGGTGAAGCATGGGATCATGGTGTAGGATATGATGATTACTACACAGCAGGCGGATTTGATTCTATGATTAACTTCTCTACCTGTGGAGGTGGAGCTATTGCTGATAAGTCAAAACTTGATGAAGTATACAGCGGATATGCAAATCAGATAAATACGAATTCAAAATTCAATGTATTGTCATTCATGTCATCACATGATGAGGTACTTATGAGTGCAAGTAAGAGTGCAAAAGACATGGTTTACTATGGTACTGCATTCCTTATGCTTCCGGGTGGAGTACAGATATATTATGGTGAAGAAACCCAGAGACCTATGGTTTCAGGAGTTGCATTTGACGGTTCCGGTGGAGCAGGTCATTCACTTAGAAGTGATATGAACTGGAATTCCATTGATCAGGATTTACTTGCACATTATCAGAAAGTTGGTTCATTTAGAAATAACCACCTTGCAGTAGGTGCAGGTACACATAAACAGATTTCAGCTTCACCTTATACATTCAGTCGTGTATATGGTGATGATAAAGTAGTAGTTTCAATGCCAAATTCAGCAGGTACTTATGATATATCTGTAAGCGGCATTTTCGAAGACGGTTCAATGGTAACAGATGCTTACTCAGGTGAAGCTTATCAGGTAAGCGGAGGAACCGTATCAGTAACATGTGATGATAACTGTACTATATTATTAGAGAGTGGCGGAAAACTTACTTCAAGCGTAAATGCATCAGGTAAGAAGACATACTCTACAGAAAAGGTAACAGTTAAGTTGATCGCTTCACTCGCAACTGATACATATTACTCAGTAAACGGTGGAGAAAAGAAAGCATATGAAAATGGTGACACTATCGAAATCGGTGGTGGTACAGCATATGGTGAGTCTGTAAAGGTAGAGGTATTCGGTAAAGCAGAAGATGGTTCAGCATTAAGCAATTCTGCTACATTTACAAGAGTCGGTGAGCCGGTTATTTCTGACGGAGTATACCGATTGAAAGTAAAGAAGACAGAGTACACAAGTTGTCCGAACATATATGTATGGCAGACAGATGCAGCCGGTAAAGCAACAGAATTGAACGGTGCATGGCCGGGTCAGCTTATGACTGAAGATGGTGATTATTGGACATATGAAAATAAAGAAGCTGAAGGAACAGTCAACTTTATATTAAATTACAGTGGCGCAAAGGATCCTGCAAAGGATTTATCATCAGAAGGATCAAAGATTTATAACAAAGATGGAAGCTTCACGGATATTCCATCAGGAACTCCTTGCAAGGTTACTGCAAAGTTTGTAGATGCATCAGGAAAAGACATTTCCGGAGGAGCAGAAGTATATCGTGTCGGCAACGAAGGAGACTCATACGAGATAGCAGCAAGAGATATTGCCGGTTATACATTAAGTAAGACCGATGGAGAAGTAACAGGAAAGTTCACAAGCACACCGATTACGGTAACATTTACTTACAATAAATCAGGTGAGATAGAGACAACAACGAAGGGACAGGACGAGACGACAACAAAGAAACAGGACGAGACAACAACAAAGGCACAGGAAGAGACAACAACGAAGGGACAGGAAGATACATCAAAGATACAGGACGAGACAACAACAAAGACACAGGACGAGACAACAACAAAGAAGCAGGAAGAGACAACAACAGAAGAGGAAGAGACAACAACAAAGAAGCAGGAAGAGACAACAACAAAAGAAGAAGAGACAACAACAAAGGCACAGGAAGAGACAACAAAGAAGCAGGAAGAGACAACAACAAAAGAGGACGAGACAACAACAAAGGCACAGGAAGAGACAACAAAGAAGCAGGAAGAGACAACAACAAAGAAGCAGGAAGAGACAACAACAAAAGAAGAAGAGACAACTAAAAAGCTTGAAATTACAGATGTGTATGTTTCAGATAACAGTGGCGCAGTAAGTGTTGGAGATTCTGTATCATTGAAAGTTACTGCAAAAGGTGGTTCAGGAACACTTAAGTATAAGTTTGCAGTAAGATCTGACTGGGATGATATTGTTAAGAATTATTCAACATCCAATAAAGCAACATGGAATCTTACAGAGGCAGGAATCTTCAGCATAGTTGTATATGTAAAAGACGAGAGTGGTGCGGTTGTAAGCAAAGTTTTAAAGAACTATGTAGTCAACAGCAAGTTAAAGATAAGCTCGTTTAAGACTTCAAAGGCAAGCGGTAAAGCACGTATTAAGAATAAAGTGACACTGACCGTTAAAGCAAAAGGCGGAAGTGGAAGTTATACGTACAGATTTGCATATAAGAAATCAGGTACAACGAAGCTTGTATATACGAGTGGATTCAAGGCAAAGAATAAAGTTATCTGGAAGCCTTCAAAAGCAGGAAAGTACACATTATATGTATATGTAAAAGATGCAAAGACAAATAAGGTTGTAAGAA
The DNA here is from genome assembly GCA_902786515.1 of uncultured Lachnospiraceae bacterium. Classification (GTDB taxonomy): domain Bacteria; phylum Bacillota; class Clostridia; order Lachnospirales; family Lachnospiraceae; genus UBA2821. Next base: position 30,759 of record CADADA010000030.1, read on the forward strand.
AAACAATTTCTTCATACAAAGTAAAGAAATAAAAATAGCGGTGCGTTGATTAAAATGGTCAACGCACCGTTTTTTAAAATAAATAGTTATCTTCCACATCCTTTGTCAAAGGCCGGATTGCAGGCATAGAAATTTTTAGAATTTAAGTCATCCTGTATCATTCTGAGCCCTTCGCCAAAACGTTGAAAATGGACAATTTCACGTGTCCTTAAAAATTTAATAACATCCCTTACATCTGGATCATCTACAAGACGAAGGATATTGTCATATGTGGTACGGGCTTTTTGCTCAGCAGCCATATCTTCTACCATATCAGTAATCGGGTCACCTTTTGATTGAAATTCACAGGCATTGAAAGGAACACCGCCGGCAGCCTGTGGCCATATTCCAAGAGTGTGGTCTGTAAAATACTTATCAAATCCGGAAGATTTAACTTCTGCGACATCAATTCCACGGGTAAGCTGGTGAACGAGAGCACCAACAATCTCGAGATGGCCAAGTTCTTCAGTTCCGATATCATTAAGTAATCCGGCAACGCGGTCATTAGGCATGGCGAATTTTTGAGACAGATATCTCATCGATGCCCCCATTTCGCCGTCAGGTCCACCGTACTTCATTAAGGGATAGTAAAAAAATATATATCAAGCGAATCTGACGATTTATCATATATTATATGGTCAACAACAGAACGTATTATACCGGCTTTTAAAATCATGTCAGTATCATTATCAATCATTAAATCCATAACAGAGACCGCCTGACTGCTAACTCCTTCATTTGTGCCGGTTTCCTTTTTAGAAATCTCATTTAGTGATTTTTCCAGATTGCCTTTTTCGCTGATTAATGAAAGTTTGTTTTGCCTGTACTCTTCCAGTGTATCAATGCCGTCAATATAAGCCTGCCTGATTCGCTTCTCTTTTAAAATGATTTTTTGAAGCTTCTCTTTTATAATTGATGCAGTATCGTGTTCCACAGTATTTTCAGAAGCTTTTCTTTTAAACAGGATTTTAGCGCCGGCATTAAAGGTGCCGGCTAATGAGTCTAATACGGCAGACTCAAGCCTTTTCGCGGTAATATAATGACTCTCGGTGCATGAACCTTTAAAATAATTACCACATTGAAAGTGAGTAACCCTTCCATTTGCACGTTTGGCAACAAGAGAAGCACCGCAGGAGGAACATTTTACAATGCTGCTCAGCCAATGCTTTGTATAGACAGGGGAACGTGATTTATAAGGCCTGCTGATGGTTTGTATTCTGTTTTGAACCGCTGCAAAGTACTCCTCTGAAAATAGCGGAAGGTGTCTGCCTTTTGCAACAATCCACTCAGATGAAGCTTTGATTGTATGGTCATCACGTTTTTGACGGTTCCACCTTACATTGCCGGCATAGAAAGGGTTTTCAAGAATGTATTTAACGGTCCGTACTTCAAAAGGATTTCCCGTACGGGTCCTGATTCCCAAAGGATTAAGCTCGCGGCAGATTTCAAGATATGACTTACCATCCATAAAATCTTTATAAATCTTTTTTACGACCATGGCTTCGTTTTCGGCAATTTCAGGGATGCCCGTATCATTATTACTTATGTAGCCATAGGGAGTCTGAGCCTGATATCCGCCACGCAGAGCCTTTTCAGTCATTCCACGCATAACTTCACCGGATAGTCTTATAGAGTAATATTCGTCCATCCACTCGATAATCCTTTCAATCAGAGTACCAAAAGGACCGTCTGCAAGAGGTTCTGAGACAGATACGACGTCTACATTATTCTTTTTTAAGAGAGATTTATATACGATGGATTCCTCCTGATTTCGGGCAAAACGGGAAAACTTCCAGACTAATATAATATCAAAGGGATGCTCCTTTGATTTTGCAAAAGCAATCATTTTTTGAAACTCAGGACGTTTATCAGCATGTTTTCCGGAAATGCCGTTCTCCGTGAAAATATGTTCATCCGGAAGAAAAATATCGTTCTTAATTGCATAATCGATAAGCAGTCTCTTTTGTGCATCAGGAGATAATTCCTCCTGCTTGTCGGTAGAAACGCGTATATAACCGCAGGCTGATTTCATAGAGCAGGTTCCTTTAATAGTTACATTTATAAAAAATATATGATATAAAAAATATGTTGATGCTTGCATAATGATTAGGATGAATGTATGATATTTATATAATTAACAAAAGAAGTGGTTTAAATGAACAAAAGGAGAAAACTTATCAGGATGATATTGATAATTGTTGCATGCATGGCGGTTCTAATGTTTTTATTATCGCTATGGATGGCATCATTTGTGATGACGGGAAAACGACAGACGCCGGAAGAAGCAATGAAGTGGCAGTCGGAGAGATATGATACCTCGTTTTATGAAAATCTTGTAAAGTCGGATTATACAGTATCAGGATATGAAGGATATGTTCTTCATGTACAACTGCTTAAGAATCCGGAAAAGACTGACAAATATATTATTCTTTCCCATGGTTATACAGATAATCACATAGGTTCATTAAAGTATGTATCAATGTATTTGGATTTAGGATATAATTGCATTGTTTACGATTTGCGCGGTCATGGGGAGAATGCCCGTACGTTTACAACTTATGGGATTTTGGAAGGCAGGGATATTACCTGCCTTGTTGAAGATACGTGGGAGAGGTATCCGGATATGACGATACTGGGTTTGCACGGGGAATCTCTTGGCGCAGCTTCGACAATTACGTCGTTAAAATACCGGCCGGATGCCAGTTTTGTGGTTGCTGACTGTGGTTTTTCGGACATTGAGAATGTGCTGCGTAACGGATATAAAAGTGCACATCTGCCGGGATTTTTGTTTGAAGTGGCAGATGTTGGTGCGAGAATCCGCTATCATTATTCACTTAAAGATATGAGACCGATAGATTCATTGGATGATAATGAAATTCCGATATTATTTATTCATGGAGAAGCTGACAATTTTATTTTGCCGGAAAATTCCGAAGATATGTTTGAGAGAACAAAAGGGATTAAAGAATTCCATTTGATTTCCGGAGCGGGACATGCATATTCGGTTCTTACCGACCCGGTAACCTATAAGGAGTATGTGGCTGCATTTCTAGAAAAACTGCCGTTAGAAAATGATAGGCCGTAAAGTGTGCTCGGAATGGAGGATTAGTATGAATGAGCTGGTCAAATGGGCATATGAAACCATGGAACTGGATGAGTATGCAGATGAAAAACAATTAAAGCATCAGTATCGTATTCTTTGCAAAAGATACCATCCTGACGGAAATAATTCTGATATAAATCTGCAGTCGTATTATCGTGTCCAGCAGGCGTATCAGATTGTTTCACAGGTAATCCGGAATCGAAAAAGTTATTCGGCGGTATATAGTGGATATGGTGTGAAGGGAACAGATAAAAATCCGTATTTTACGGGGAAAGTTATCGGAAACAACCCACAGGTTCACAGCAATTATAAAAAGATGCAGCAAAGAATGAATGAAAATGCAAGACTGAAAGAATGGGAAGATGCGGCGAGAAAGAAAAAAGAAAGAAAAAAGAATGAAGATTCTGAAAAAATGTTAAAAAGCCGTAAGCTTCCGTCGCAGACAGAACGGGAAAAACTGGAAAAAGTTAAAAAACATATGGAAGCAGAAAGAATCGCTGAAATAATCAGTGTACTGCTAGAGAGTAATACTTGATTTAAAAGTTCGTGTACGTATTTCTGAAATGTTATTGAACTACAAGTTCAATGACAAAATCGCAATAGTGGTGTATTATCATATTGTAGCAGATAAATCGTGGCGTGATATGAGATTATTTACGACCACATGTGTTGATATTGTCAGGAGGAACTATGTACAGAACAATTGATCAGGAAAAAACAGGCAGGAAGATTAAGGAAATGTTGTTAGCAGAAGGATATGATGCCAAGTATCTGCAGGAATATCTGCAATTAGGCGGTCCTCAGTCCGTATACAGGTGGTTTCAGGGAAGGATGGTTCCTTCGATTGATAATTTGCTGGCGATAAGCGATTTATTAGGAGTACATGTAGAAGAACTGCTTGTATTTAAAGAATAATCTGTTAATGTAAAGGAATACAAAAGATGAAGAATACTATTATTCCGGGCGGTAGTATACCGGAGTATGATATTAAAAATAATGCAAATAATAAACTTTCTAAGACACCGGTTATGATATCATTGGCGATGTTCTGTTGTTTTCTGTGGGGCTCGGCATTTCCGTGTATCAAAGTGGGATACAGACTTTTTGGAATAAGTGGGAGTGATTCGGCTTCACAGATATTATTTGCCGGAGTCAGATTTATGATGGCCGGCATTATGGTTGTTCTGGTAAAGTGTGTTACGGAGAAAAAGCCTGTTTTACCGTCGGCTCCGGGAAAGATAGCTGTTCTTAGCTTATTTCAGACGATAATCCAATATATTTTTTTCTATATAGGACTTGCACATACTACCGGAGTGAAATCCTCCATCATTACGGGTTCGGGAACGTTTATAACATTGTTTGTCTGCTGCCTTATGTTCAGACAGGAGAAGCTTGAGAAAAGAAAGATTGCAGGGTGCCTCCTCGGATTTATCGGACTTATATTGGTTAATCTGACAGGAAACAGTATAGATTTTGATGTATCGGTATTTGGAGAAGGCTTTATATTAATAGCAGCTTTTTCATCAGCTATGGCATCGGGCTTTATCAAGATGTTTTCAAAAGATTCTGATGTGGTTATGTTAAGCGGGTATCAGTTTTTTTTCGGTGGTATAGTCATGATATTGGCTGGATATTTCACGGGAGGAAGACTTGGCGGGATATCAGCAGCGGGAACTGGTCTTATTATGTACATGGGATTTATATCAGCAGCAGCTTATACCTTTTGGGGACTGTTACTTAAGTACAATGATGTCTCAAAAGTATCTGCGTGCAAATTTATGACACCGGTATTTGGAGTTTTCTTATCATTTGTAATATTAGGAGAAAGCGGACAGTTTGGCTGGCAGATGGTGCTGTCACTGGTGCTCGTGTGTGCAGGAATTTTTATCGTGAACAGTTCCGGGAAAGCAAAAAACGGAAACAAATGACCGATAGAGAGATTATTAGTATAATACGGAGGAAAAAGTATGATTTGGATAATAGTACTTGCAGCTACGGCGGCAACATGTGTTTTTGGAATAGTATATATGATATGGGCAATAGGAAAGTTTCAGGGTATAGAGAAAATTTCAAAAGGAAATAAGAAGATAAGGCTGACAATATCTTTTGGCATCATCGCAGCATTCTTTCTTATACTGTGTTTTACGATGTCTATGGTTAATGCTGTCGTAATCTTTGTTTATGCCGTAATGTTCAGACTGCTTTTCGGATTAGCGGGAATCTGCATAAAAAGATTTTACAAAGAAGAATTCAGGTTCTACCTGCAGGGTTGGCTGACGGTAATCGCATGTCTGGTATACTTTGGAATAGGATATTATCTGTGCAATAATGTATGGATTACGGAATACAACCTTAATACGGATAAAGATATTGGTGAATTAGACGTAATGATGTTTGCTGATTCACATCTTGGAGCGACATTTGACGGGGAAGGCTTTGAAAGAATAATAAATAAAATGATGGACGAGTCTCCGGATATTGTGCTGCTTCCGGGAGATTTTGTAGATGACGGAACTACCCGTGAAGATATGATAAAAGCGTGTGAAGTATTGGGAAATATTGAAACGAAATATGGTGTATGGTTTTCTTACGGCAACCATGACAGGGGATACTATGGGTCTGATTACAGGGGATTTTCAGAACAGGAGCTTGTAGATGAACTTGAGAAAAACCATGTACATATACTTAAAGACGAAGCAGAACTCGTGGGAGACAGATTTTATCTTATCGGAAGAGACGATGCTTATGTCGAAGGAAGAACGGAAATATCAGAACTTATGGATGAAACAGACGGGAAAAGATATACAATTGTGTTAGATCACCAGCCTACCGATTATGATAACGAGGCATCGGCAAAGGCAGATTTGGTTTTATCCGGACATACACACGGAGGACAACTGTTTCCATTTACATATGTAGGAGAATGGATGGGAGTAAATGACAGGACTTATGGATATGAGAGACGGGATTCAACGGATTTTATCGTAACTTCCGGTATTTCCGATTGGGAAATAAAGTTTAAAACGGGAACAAAGTCTGAATGTGTGATGATACATATCAGGTAACATGCGTGCTAATTTTTTGTTGAAAAAAGTCGTTTGTAATGGTAAAATTATAGATATATTACACGTACAAAAACAGGGAGGAATTACAGATGAAGACAAGACGACTTGGGCTTACAAAACAGATGCTGATATTCTTTTCAGTCATCATCCTTGTAGGCGATTTGGTGTTGGGTGTAGTAATGTATAAGAGGGTGTCTGCAATCTTAATGAAGCATACACAGGATAATGCGCTTAATATTGCCAGGTGTGGGGCTGCTGTTATTGACGGAGAGGAATTTGGAAAACTGGTAGATGAGTATTCTGAGGATACATATCAGGAGGTTTATGACAAACTTGTGCCATACAGAGATAACGGTGGTGTGGAATATATTTATACTGTTGCAGATTTTGATGGAGTTCCGTCATTTGTGGTAGATTCGGATCCGGATGAACCGGGTGAATATGGGGAAGAATTTGAATCATCTGACGAAGTCGGTACGGCACTTGGTGGAACGGAAACTGTTGATTCAGAACCATATACGGATGAATGGGGTACACATATTAGTGCATATGCACCTATTAAATCCGGAAGCGGTACTACAGGTATAGTTGTAGTGGATGTGAGTTATGAGTTTGTTGCATCCAAGACAGCAGATGTTGCAAAATTGATATCGGTTGTGTGCGCGGTAGTATATGTATTGATGTTACTGGCTCTGTTTATATTTGCAGGAAAGTTCAGAGGCGGATTTAAGAGAATTAATGATAAGATAGAAGATTTGACAGACGGAAATGGAGACCTTACGAGATATGTTGACGATAAAAGTGGAACAGAGTTTGAAGTCATTGCAGGAAGCGTGAATAAATTTATCGGTGAAATACACGATTTGATTGGCAGGGTTACGGATGAATCTGAAGCCATTAATGCATCTGTTGAGGAATTGAATGGTAATGTCACTTCTTCATCAGCGAGTGCAACCAACATAAGTTCTGTTACACAGGAATTGGCTGCTTCCATGAATGTAGTGGCAGATACTGTTGAGAATCTTAACAGTTCTACTTCAGGTATGCAGAGTATGGTTGAATCTAATGTTGTACAGATTGATGAGGGAAATCAGGTTGTTAAGAATATTAAGGATAAAGCATCTGATATTAAAAAACGTACAACTAAAAAAGAAGAGGAGATACGTATTGCAGTTTCAGAAGAGAAGGAACGCTTGACTGTATGCCTTAAAGAGAGCAAGAACGTTGAAAAAATTGCAGAACTTACGAATGACATCCTGAATATTGCATCGCAGACAAATCTTCTTGCACTGAATGCTTCTATTGAAGCAGCGAGAGCGGGCGAGGCAGGAAAAGGATTTGCAGTAGTAGCTGATGAGATAAGAGAGCTGGCGGACAGCAGCAGGGAAACTGCAGGAAAGATACAGGAAATCAGCCAGAAAGTTATAACAGCAGTGGGAGATTTGAGAGAATGTGCTGATGATTTAATTGTAATGTTAAATGATAACATGCTTCCGGATTATGAGTTGTTTATGGATGTTGCAGATAATTATGATTCAGATGCAGACAAGATGCAGAGCCTTCTTGATGAGTACTCAGGAGGAACAAAAGCATTACAGGAAGGAATCAATGAATTGAACAGCAATGTTTCTCACATATCAAGGACTGTTGTGGAATGTAATAACGGAATAACAGATGCGGCAGAGAATACAAATTCACTGGCAGATATGTTAGTTGAGATAAGCACTGAGACAGAGAAAGTTGCATCAGCTGTAAATAATCTTGAAAAAGAGATTACAAAATATAAAATAGAATCAAAGTAAAATAAAAAATCAGCCGGGTAATACCGGCTGATTTTTTTAGTTTGCGCGCCATGGGCGCGCTCTAACGGGTGCAAGTCCCGAACACGCCCAGATAGTGGGAAGTGTATAGCCAAACAGCAAGGGTGTCCAT
>CADADA010000031.1 GCA_902786515.1 uncultured Lachnospiraceae bacterium
CTGGTTCATAGTTTCGTGGCATAATAAAATCCTTCTTTCTTTGATTTTGATATTATATCTTAAAAGCCACTTGTGTTACAACTATATTATACCACTTCACATTCTCCATTTCATATTTATTAATACAAGGTGTTATCCATTTATAATGTCTTCTACCGAAATCTCTTTAATACTCACATTCAGTTCGTCATCCACGACAATCTTATAACGTCTGTCAAGGTTATCAGCTATTGGCGACCTTTCCTCTATGAGCATATTTGTCTCTCCCGGGTTCAGACCGGTAAATACTATCTCAACATTCTTCCCCGACCCTGCCATCTCATTATGATTCGGACTTTTGTAACGGACATACTGTCTAAAGGAAACGATATTCTCATCATCAATGAGCACATTAAATTCCGGTCCGCCACCGTCAAAAGATTCAAATGTTAATGTGGTCTCATCATTCTGACCACTATCTATGTCATCCACTGCGGATTTTTCCTCTGCAAGAGAAATACAATACTCCACAAAAGACTGCCCTTCAGCATAAGACGCAAAAGTAAACTTCTGATATTTTGACTTATCGTTTGTCCAATATAGATAAAGCCACGGACCTGTATCTCCAGCTTCATCTGATTCTCCTCTCACTTTAACAATACCTCCCTCAACAAGGCTATAAAACTGAGACCACTGTTCATCTGAAAGTTCAATCGTTCCTGTCCGCGTTGTATCTTCCTCTGTACATGGGCCATAATCATTCTTCCGCTCTCTTGTCTCATGGAAGAAAAAATGCTTTCCATCTTCCATATAGAACCTGTACCTTTGATAGCATGCATTATAGTTGATATTCTCTTCCGTAAAATAAAAGTCAGTGATATCATCTGACATGATATCCTTCCCAACAATCATATTCTTACTGAATAATCTCATATCTCCCGTATCCTCTCCGACTCCACAAGCTGTGAGCATTACGCCGAGCAGGAGTCCTGCAATAACTGATAAAAATCTTCTCATACATCTTTCACCTCGTCTAAAACCTCACCCTGTGTCAGTCTTCTCAATCATTTTTACAACCCTTGCAGGATTTCCGACCGCCACAGCATTGTCAGGAATGTCTTTGGTAACAATGCTGCCGGTTCCTAGGATTACATTCTCTCCGATCGTCACACCGGGAAGGATGTTCACACGCGCTTCTTTATAAAGTCCGTCATAACTGCTCTTACAACATCGAAATGATTGATATATTCATCCCAGTTCTCACACTCTGCTATCTTCCTATCTCCAAGCATATTAGCAGCTATAGTCTTACCAAATCGGCGTGGACGAGAAACACATAGATAACACTGATCTGTATTTACAACCGAATTAATATAGGATATCATCCCGGTTTTGTCTACATATATTTCAAAGTTTAATACCTTTTGAAATATATGTAGATAAAACCGGGTTAATATATTTCCCCACTAAACCACCTCCAATTTTTTACTCAATTATCTATAATATAGCATATATAAATTCTTTTATCCACAACAAATCCTAATAATGTTACCAACGAAAGATATTAATGAATCAGTATTATGCCTTAATGTTCAGAGCCATTCCATATCAAAAATATTCATCTGTTTATACTTGTCCGGCAGCTCGCTTGTGTACCGGAAGCAATCATCCGGCGTATGTAGCACACCACGTCTTTCACATTCTGCATGAAACATCTTCATCAGCTCATCATTTCTGTCGCTGACCACTTCATAGCTTCCGCCGTATTTTTCTCTATACTTCGCAGATAATCCTGGAAAATTCCTGTCCAGAGCACGGTAATAATACTCACGGTCTCCTGCTCTTAATGTCATCCCGATATCAAAGCAGATGATTCCCCTCACTCCTGCATCAAAACAGTAGTTAAGAATCGTCTCCACATTTTCTCTTGTGTCTGTGATGAAGGGTAACAGAGGACTCATCCAGACCAACGTCGGAACGCCGTTCTTCTGAAACTCCTTCAGAACCTCATAACGCCTTTTGGTATTGCAGACACCCGGTTCCAATTTCCTACTTAAATTTTCATCTGCAATCGTCAGCGACATCTGCACTACGGCTTTCACCTTCTCATTGATGCTGCAAAACAGATCCATATCTCGAAGCACCAAATCAGACTTTGTTATGACCGTCGCCCCAAACTCATACTGATCCAGCAGTTCCAGACATCTTCTTGTCAGCCCCAGTTCCTTCTCACATGGCTGATACGGATCGCACATGGACCCCGAACCTATCATAATCTTCTTTTTCTTGCTGCGCAGAGTATTTTCCAATAATTCCGGAGCATTCTGCTTTACCTCAATATCTTCAAAAGGATGCTTAAACTGATAGCAGTCGCTCCGGGAATCGCAGTACACGCATCCGTGGGAGCATCCCCGGTATATATTCATGCCATTCCATCTGGTCAGCAGCGACTTTGCTTCCACAAAATGCATACTACAATCACCTCATTACTCTACAATCGTTCCATCCCATCCATCATACATGGATGTGTGCTCATGAAGCACTTTCTAATATAGTCGCCATTTTGCTTTTTCGAATGATTACTTCAGATATTCTGCAAAGAAGCTTTGCAGCTTATCAAACGGGATATAATCCTTATCACCGCCATCATACAGATCCGTATGTACCGCATCAGGAATAATCATAAGTTCCTTGTTATCCGTATACTTGCTGTCCTTAATAATGTCAGCATATGCATCCCTACTGAAATAGCATGAATGCGCCTTCTCGCCATGAATCAGCAGAACAGCACTTCGGATCTCATTGCTGTATTTCAGAATAGGCTGGTTCACAAAAGATTCGCATCCCGTCACATTCCATCCACCATTGGAATTAAGAGAACGCTCATGATATCCACGGTCTGTTTTATAGTAATCATGATAATCCTTTACAAAGAACGGCATATCATCCGTCACGTTCTCTACGACACCGCCGCCCAGCTTGTATTCACCATTCTTAAGATCTTCCAGTCTCTGGACACACATAGCCTTTTTCTTCTCATAACGGGCTTCCTCGCTGTCCTCGGAATCAAAATATCCGTTCGCATTCACTCTGGTCATATCATACATGGTAGAAGCTACGGTTGCCTTGATCCTTGTATCCAGAGCAGCGGCATTAATCGCAAGTCCGCCCCATCCACATATCCCGATGATACCGATGCGCTCAGGAGCAACCTTATCATTCAGTGAAAGGAAGTCCACCGCCGCCATAAAATCCTCGGTATTGATATCAGGCGAAGCCATATAACGGACATTCCCGCCACTCTCTCCCGTAAAGGACGGATCGAACGCTATTGTAAGATAACCTCTCTCTGCCATCGTCTGAGCATACAGCCCTGCACACTGCTCTTTAACCGCCCCGAAAGGTCCACAGACTGCTACCCCCGGGAGCTTTCCCTCTGCTCCCTTCGGAACATACATATCTGCCGCAAGGCTAATGCCATATCGGTTTACAAATGTCACCTTGCTGTGATCCACCTTATCGCTCTTCGGGAATGTTTTGTCCCATTCCGTTACCAGGTTTAATTTCTCTGTCTTCATCATGATCTGTTGCCTCCTTAAGATTACTTGTTTGCCTGCAGTTCTTTCTCTGTCTTACGGATCAGAAAGTCCAGGCAATCGACCTTCCTTCCGCTCTCATGCAGCTCTTCAATGAATCTGCACCTGTCTTTCTTCATCTTCTGCAGAGCTTCAGCAATCCCTCCGTTTTCGCATAAGCAGACGATTTCTTTTATCAACGCTTCACCGCATCCTGCATCAGACAGATTTTGTTTCATTCGCTCATAGTCCATAGCGTTCCTCGTGTCTTTCTTATTTCTCTCTTTGACAATTTTAAGTTTAGCATCTTGTAATCCGCTTCGCTAATAGTTATAATGAATATCATGATATTCCTAATTGGCATATCATAGAAATCTAAAGCGGAGATGAACTTTTATGGAAATAAGGACTTTAAGGTACTTCCTTGCTGTGGCAAGAGAAGAAAATATGACCAGGGCTGCTGAAATGCTGCATGTAACCCAGCCTACTCTCTCAAAACAACTGAAATCCCTGGAGGATGAGCTTGGGAAAAAGCTCTTCACCCGCCATTCTTTCAGCATCAGACTTACCGACGAAGGTATCCTTCTGCGTAACCGTGCAGAAGACCTTGTGAGTATGGCCGATAAGATTGAAAAGGAATTCATATCTCTCGATGATATCACTGGAGGAGATCTGTATTTTGGGCTGGCAGAATCCTATCAGATTAGTTTCCTTGCCCGTGAGATCAATTCCTTTAAGAAAAACTATCCGGATCTCAGATACCACATCACCAGCGGAGACACGGAACAGGTTGCAGAAAAACTGGATAAAGGGCTTTTAGATTTTGCTGTTCTTGCCGAGATCCTGGATCAGACCAAATATGAATCCCTTGTATTCCCAGATGCCGACGTCTGGGGTCTTGTCATGCCGTCTGATTCCGCTCTTGCAAAGAAAAATACAATCCATGTGAGCGACCTCATTGGCCTTCCTCTCTTCTGCTCCGAGCAGGCTTGGGAAAACGATATTCCTGCCTGGGCAAAAGATAAAATGGATCAGCTTCACCTTGAAGGATCATTCCGTCTTTCATACAACACATCCATCTTTGCCAGGGAACATCTCGGATATCTTCTGACATTTGACAAGCTTATCGATATTTCACCGGACAGTGGTCTGGTATTCCGTCCTCTTTCGCCAAAGCTTGAAACAAACCTGTATCTGATCTGGAAAAGATATCAGACATTCTCACCTATAGCAGAGAGGTTTATGAAACAAATCCAGGAGTCCTTTAACAAGCTGCATCGGTGTTATGATTGAAAATTCGAAGTATTATGCTTGATTGAATTTTTCTTTTCCCTGTTTACACCGCGGACATTTCCAGTCATTAGACAGATCCTCAAACGCCACCCCGTCATGCTCTGCCGGATCATACACATATCCGCAGATTGAACATATATACTTACCGGAAGTTTCCTGCTTAGAAAAGTCTATTTCGGCAAAATTCGTCTCTACCGGATTATTAATATCCATCACTCTTTTTGCCTCAAGATTCTCATATCCCTGAGGAGTATGCGTTCCCATATACACGGTAGGATGATTTCTTATAAACTCACGTACCCGGTCAAGTGTCTCACGTGCTGCTGAAAGATCGTCAAACACTACAGACAGCTTATTCTCATACAGTGCTTCGTCCACATATGTAATATCACCATGAATCATATAGAAAAGTCCATCAAGCTCCACAATGACAATACTGTTTCCGTTAGTATGTCCCTTTGCCTTGATCATATATATACCATCAGAAATCTTCTGGCATTCAGGAAAATTATAATATGCTCCATCGGTAAATTTTACAGAAACAAGATTGGGAATACCGGATAGTTCCTCCGCCTGCATTTCTTCCTCATTTACATAAATCTGTGCATTTGGAAAGGACTTAAGTTCACCTAAATGATCACTATGCTTATGCGTAAGAAGAATTTTAGTCACCTGTTCCGGCTTGTAACCAAGTGCATTAAACGCTTCCATATAACTGCAAATATCCTTCCCCGTATACAAAATGCTCGTCTCATTTGGAACTTCTTCAGGAGTTCCGGCAGGCAGTCCTGTATCCACCAGAATCACCTCATCTCCTGTATCTATCAGATAATTCTGAAGACTGCCACGGTATCTAACCTTAGGATCAAACTTTTCAGCCCCTTCTTCTCCACCAAATACAAATGGTTGTGTGTAAAAACCATCTTTTCTGAACTTAACTGCTTTAATTTCCATATTTTTCCTCCAAATCCTCACTTTCTATAACAGATAACACATTTTCATCTGCATTTTCTATGGCTACCACTCTCATCGCATGATTAGAAATTGCCCTCTCCATAAAGTTTCTTACATCTCTTGCATTCGCAAAATTCTCCGGTTTATTTGCAACACGCTTTTCTAATATTTCCTTCGCTTTTACCTTAGCTTCATCTGACAAACGGTACTGCTGTTTTTTCAGCATACTTTCAAGAATGGCGTACATCTCTTCTGCCGTGTAATCTTCAAAAAATATAAAATTACTAAAGCGTGATTTAAGTCCCGGATTGGAATTAAGAAATTCTTCCATCAAATCCGTGTAGCCGGCTACAATCACAATGATTTCATCCCTGTAATCTTCCATCGCTTTAAGCAGAGTATCTACTGCCTCCTGACCAAAATCACCCTCACCCTTATTTACGGTGAGCGTGTACGCTTCGTCAATAAATAATACACCGCCCAATGCCTCGCCTATGACTTCCTGTGTCCGCTCTGCCGTCTGGCCTATATATCCCCTCACAAGTCCTGAACGGTCAACCTCAACCAACTGGCCTTTTTTCAACACGCCCATATATTGATAAATCTGTGCAAGCATCCTTGCAACTGTAGTTTTACCTGTACCGGGATTTCCGGAAAATACCATGTGCTTTGAAATATCTGAGCACTTCATTCCCTTTTCTTCACGCATTTTCTGCACCTTAATAAGATTCAGAAGTCTGTTTACCTGTTCTTTGACGGCAGATAAACCTGTTAAATCATTTAGTTCTCCAAGAAGCTCTTCTAATTTTGACGCACGCTCCTCGTCAGATTCCTTTCCAGCTGCCACTATATCCGATGGTCTGTATAATTTTTGCATGCCGGAATACCACACAGCATATTCTTTGATAAAACGTTCCATTCTGCCAAGATAATCATGAAACGGCTGCATCAGCCTCTCATCTATATCATTTTCATGCATTGATAAAATCGTCTCACCGAACAGTTTAAATGCATCATACAATATCATTGATTTTTGATGTTTGAATTTATCAGTATCAATCTTCTTTCCTGCATCCGCTAACACAGTATATTTCAGACAGGCTGGTACGACTGTTATAAATCGGCTCTTTTCTAAGTCAAGCATTTTAATTTCACGGCTGTTTAGTTTGCAGCCGAGAATTTCATTGATAAAATCTATTTCATTGTCAGCAACATTTCCGTCAAGCTCTGCTATATACACTGCAAATTTCATTATTTCACGGCGGAATGTCTCCTTAAGGGCAATTCTGTTACCTGCTGCCTTTCCAACATTTGCATTTTCAATAACATCACATATTTCGGATGATATATCTATATATTCTTTTAAAGACAATTGTTCCATATATATTTCCCTCTCTGTTGTAGTAAATTTTTACGCCTCTTTATTATATCATAAAACATAAGAAAGCATCACTCATAATCGTTATGAAATGATGCTTCCTCATACCACAGTATTCAGTTCCATATCCTTTCCCTTTCCCGTGTATATCACATAAAGTTACGTCCTCATCGCACCAATCAACCAACCTCCATGTCAATCCACCGGCAGATATATATACGCTTGCTCTCTGTGATAAGCACTTGCTTTTCCTTTGACTGTTATATCGGATACGGCATCATATAAATTAACCACTAATTTTATTTTTTTTATTAAGCACCTCTTCCAATGTATTTTTCATAACATTTACATCTATCGGTTTTGCTATATGTCCATTCATTCCGGCATCTTTTGCCTTTTTTACATCTTCCGAAAATGCGTTGGCAGTCATTGCTACTATAGGAATCTTAGAAAGGTTGGGATTCTCTAACGCACGGATATTTCTGGCAGCATCATATCCATTCATTACCGGCATCTGTATATCCATCAAAACTAAGTTATAATATCCCGGTTCTGAGTCCGCCACTTTTTCAACTGCATCCTTTCCATCTGTGGCAACTTCCACTTCAAATCCCAGACTCTTTAGGAGCATTGAAGCTATCTCCCTGTTTATTTCCATATCTTCCACAAGTAACAGGCGCATAGAAGAAAAGTCTACTGCCAAATTCTGTTCCTGTCCTGTTTTATCTTCTGCGACATGTGTTTCTACAGCTTCCTTTGAAGCCGGCTGTAAATCAAACCGCAGACGAATAATAAACTCCGTTCCCTGATCCGGAGCCGTATTAACCTCGATGGTTCCCCCCATTAAATCCACAATACTTTTTGTGATTGCCATGCCCAGTCCTGTGCCCTGTATACCACTTACGGTCGAAGTACGCTCACGTTCAAAAGCTTCAAATACTTTTGCGGCAAATTCTTTCGTCATTCCGATTCCGCTGTCTGATACCCTTAGTTCATAATTGCCGTATCCATCTTTGCCATCTCCAATCTGCCATGCCTTCACGGCAACCGTTCCTCCTGCCGGAGTAAATTTATAAGCGTTACTTAAAAGATTTAAGAGTACACGGTTCAAACGGTTCTTGTCACAATAAATACGACTGTCCCTAATCTCAGATGCATCCACAGTAAATTCGATGTCTTTCTCCTCCATCTGCGTTGAAAACATATCCCGAACCTCTTCCAGTGTTTTCTTTAAGTCAACTTCAATCGATTCCAAATCCATTTTGCCGCTTTCAATCCTGCTCATCTCCAGAACATCATTAATTAATGCAAGAAGATGATGGCTTGAAGTCCTGATTTTCGCAAGATATCCCCTGAGCTCCTCCTCTCCGTTTTCTTCACTTTGTGCCAGATTGGTATAACCAATGATTGCATTCATAGGTGTCCTGATATCGTGTGACATATTTGACAAAAAGATAGTCTTTGCACGGCTGTTTTCCTCTGCTTTTGCTTTTTCAACCTCTGTATCCTTCTGCCGTTTTGCCATCATGTTATACACACTGAACATTATGGCAAGACCGGCAACCATCAGTCCCATCTGAACCATACTGTTATACGTAAGAAGTCTGTTAGCAAGACGCATCTGCTCCGCAAGATATCGCTCTGTATCCGCAATCGTTTTTTTATCATTCTCAGGATTTTTGCTTTCATAATACGTACTAATATTATCCACTACATTCTTTGTCATATCATCTGTAGCCTGACGCACCCACATTAACGATGTGAAAAATATTAAAAACAATAATCCAATCCACACTACCGTTGATTTTCCAAACCGTCTTTTCTCATCTTCCCCAAATATTTTACGAAAGTAAACAAATCCCAGTATTCCCCATGTAGCAAGTATCAGATATGTCTCTGTTGAAAGTGCACCGGCGGAAAATGCCATAAAATACAGGAAAAAGCAGACCGAAACCACTATACCGGTAATTCCTGTGTATTGTATATTCCTGTTACCTTCTTTTTTCGCTGAAACATATGCAGCCACCGAACTGTAACCATATGCGATGGTTGCCCCCACAGTCGTCACATCAACAATCCACCCTATTGCAGTTCTTCCAAGGAATGGAATAAAAAGAGAAATTCCTATAAGAAACTTAAGTGCATTTTCCGGTGTTCCTTTTTTATTTATCTTGCCAAACCATTCAGATACAATCCCCTCTTCTGACATTGCATACAAAAGGCGGCTTGCCGCAATATAATTTCCTATAAGTCCGGTAAAGATCGCCGCTAACACAGTTACTCCAAGAATCAGATAGCCGGCTTTTCCTATCGCCGCATTTGTCGCATAAAAAGTAGGCAGACCCTCTAAGCCCTGCATATCCGACAATTTCTCAATATATGAATCCCAACCGGTATATCCTGCCGGCTGGATTGATGATGCTATCATATTAAGCATGACATAGGATAAAGCTCCCATAAAAACAGCTGTTACTAAAATTTTAAAGGCATGTGTTACTGAAAACCTGAATTCCTGTGCAGAATGGGAAATTGATTCAAATCCCACAAAAGCCCATGGTGCCAGTACTACTATCTCAAAAATCTGTCCCACCGGATTTGTGTTGTTAGTAGAAAATAACGGTCGCACTGATATTCCTGTTGTTTCGACCTGCGTCATAACCGCAATAAAACTAACAAAACTTCCGAAAAACAAAATAAGTGCCAGTACAAGCTGTGCTCTCCCGGCAAAAACTTTTCCGTAAGTACAAATTGTACCAAAAACTACAATGGCCGCAATAGTCAGCAGCACTTCACCAAAATATATATCATATCCAAGCAACTGATAATGAAATCCAAACTGGAATAAACTTCCCACCAGTTTTCTGCCTATCAGCACTAATGCCGTTGCATTCGCCCATATAATAGCTACATATACCAGTATTAAAAACCATGCACTTAAAAAGCCATGGTCATACCCCAATGTCTCAATGGTGTATGTAAGCGTCCCCCCGGCCTTCGGATATTTATTCATAAGATAATTGTAATTTGCCCCTATTATCAGCATCAGAATTGCCCCTATAATAATACCTATAGTGGTTCCTAAAGGTCCGGCTATAGGCAGAAACGTCGTTCCCGGCATTACAAAAGCTCCCCATCCTACACTGCATCCGAACGATAATGCCCATGCTCCCATTGGAGAAAGGTAACGTTTATCCTCCATAATTAAAACCTTCTTTCCATATTTACATTCTTCCCTTATTTTCTAGTATAGACAGTTCTGGTATAACGTATATCGTCTCCTCCGGATTCCCCTGTTTCCATATCAAATTCTTCCCTGTTAAATTCTGGAAAGAAAACATCTCCATCTTCTACTTCTGTATCAACTTCAGTTATATACATTTTATCCACAAGGGGTATCGCTTCTAAAAACAGCCCATATCCTCCGGCCACGTACACATCTGTATTACCTGCCGCCTCAAGTGCCTCCTTAAGGGATGATACTGTAATCAGATTTTCTCCCGTGAAATTTTTAGTACGGGATACAATTATATTCTTGCGATTCGGTAACGGATGTCCTATCTCTTCATATGATTTGCGTCCCATTATCACGGCATTTCCCGTGGTTAATTCTTTGAACTGTTTCTGTTCTCCTTTTATTCTCCATGGAATCTGCCCATTTTTTCCTATCACATTATTCTTAGACCTTGCCACAATTAATCCAATCATCCTGTTGTCCTCCTGTCACAGACCAATTAAATTTCAAATCATATTTATTATAACTTATAACGTCCAATAATTCACTCACTATTTTTTATTTAGTTCTCGATAATCAATATAGCAATGTCTCTGTAACATAGTGTATTACCACCCCAAATCCATCAGCCAGTTATTTAACTTTCTCTCTCTGTCTGCGGCGGTTAATTTTTCATTGTCTGACAAAACAAGTTCTCCCTTGATATTTCCGTCAACTATATACAAGACTCGCTTACACCCTGCAGCAACTTTTGCATCATGTGTTACCATAATTATAGTTGTTCCTTCCTCATTTAATTTTATAAGTTCATTCATTACCTCAGTTGAAGCTGTCCTGTTAAGAGCTCCTGTCGGTTCATCAGCAAAAAGAATCTTAGGTTTATTAATCATACTTCTGCATATGCATGCCCTCTGTAACTGTCCACCTGACACTTCGTTAATGTCGTTATCTGCGACGTCGATAATTGAAAGTTTCCGCATCAAATCTTCTGCTCTTTTTATCTTTTCAGCCTTTGATTCGCCATTTTTTTTGCTTTCAATGGCAGGCAATACGATATTATCAAGTATTGTAAGATTCTTCATCATATACATTTGCTGAAAAATAAATCCCATTTCATTCAGCCTTACTTCTGAAAGTTCATTTGATGTAAGTTTTTCCAGCTTTTTTCCATCAAATATTACACTTCCGGCAGTTGGCAAATCC
Source organism: uncultured Lachnospiraceae bacterium (assembly GCA_902786515.1). Lineage (GTDB taxonomy): Bacteria > Bacillota > Clostridia > Lachnospirales > Lachnospiraceae > UBA2821. The sequence continues at coordinate 11,615 of CADADA010000031.1, forward strand.
ATGCCTGAAACCGAATAAAGAAGTGTAGATTTGCCTGAACCTGACGGTCCCATAATGGCAATCATATCTCCCTCTTCGACTTTAAAATTGACATTTTTAAGCACATTATTCTGTCTTTTCTCTATAATATATGTTTTGCACAAATCCTTTACTTCCAATATAACTGACATTCTTTTTTCCTCCATTTTCTATTCTATATTCATCATATCTCTGCTTGTAATCCTGTTTGTATATAATGCTGTAAGCAATACAGCTATAAAGTTGATTCCAAGTATTATTCCGGGATATATCACAATGAGTGACAATGGTTTAAAGTAATACTCTACATGCGTCGCCCCCATCATATTCCAGATAGGGTCACACCATAGTTTTGTGACAGGATAAGTTAATGCTGCCGCCATTATTTCTGACACAATTGTTATTATCATAAACCTTATAACATGCCATTTGATTATGTAACGATTTTTAAATCCAATAGCTTTAAGAAGTGCTATTTGATTTACCTCTTCCTGTATAAATGACCTCTCCATAAGAACCGTAACAAGCACAACCACAATACATGTTATAACCAGTAACAATTTTGCTACAGCATCCATTGCATCTGCTACTCCCATACAGTCATCACAATACCCCGCACTGTCAAAAACACCTTCTACATCATAATAATCCTTTATTTTTTCAATTCGCTCTGACAATTCTTTTGCATCAGGTTTCTCATCAAAATCGATTTGAAACGCCATCATTGCACTGGCATTTTCCATGCGTGCCGGAGCATCTTCATGAATTCTCATTACCTCTCCAAGCTGGTTCATTGTCTGGAAATATCCTACAACCATACTTTCCACTTTTTCTTCTCCGTAATTAATCGTGATTTTGTCTCCTATATGCACGTTCAACTTCTTTGATATCTGCGGGGTAATTGCAATCTCCTTCGCATTTCCGGGAGCTGTTCCTTTAATGTACTCATATTCATCTGCCGAAGTTTCTTTATTTTGCTGAAGTACTACTGATGTAGTTTCTCCATCTACAGTTACCGGATACATGTACCACACTTCCATACTGACTTTTCCGGGCATTCCGAGTGATTCCAAATCATTTTCTATCTGTCTGTATCTTTCAGGCAGGCTAATATTTCCTTCATATGACATGAAATCCATCTTTACCAATTTTGCATCCGAAATATACACATCTGATTTCTTGCCAAAGGTTGTTATCAGCCGGTCACTCTTCATAGTATCTGCCACTTCTACAAGTCCGAACACAAATAAGGAACACAGAAAAAACGAGAATATGATTGTTACAAATCGCTTCGGTGCACTAAGAACATCATTTACCGCCATGTAAAAAGCATTTCCCAGATGAGATTTTTTTATGGAATACACGCTTTTCTTTGTATATCTCTCTCCGGTCTGTCCGCTTCGAATGGCATCAACAGGAGTAGCCTTTTTTACTTTACCTGTACACATGTATGAAAAACCTATCATTATAAACACTACTATGGCAGAACCCAGTACATTTACACTCAGACCTGAATCGTTGCCAAGCACCATTTTTTCAGATACAGCTGAAATTAAATAATTTCCAAATGGTATTCCTGCTGCCAGCCCGATTATCCCACCGGTTACGGCAATTGCCATATATTTTATGATATAAAGACTCCGGATTTTAAAATCTCTGATACCGACAGCCTTCATTACGCCAATCTCTCTATATTCTTCACTGATTGAAAATGTTATAACAAATTTTAACAGTACAAATGATACCAGTACAAGACAAACGCTCAATACAAGGACTACCATTGCAACAATCATTTCCATAACGTAACTTAGCTTTATCTTATCTCTTGAAGCTTCAAATAGTATGTTTTCAGCACCCGAAACCTCTGTTGATAATTTTTTAACATGTTCTGTGTCAGCATAAAAGATGCTGCCGGAAAATTGATTTAAGCTTTCCTCTTTCTCATATAGCTCAAAGTCCTCGTCACTGATTATCAATCTTGTGTTCCCCATCATATCAGAACCAAGCAAAGCATCCTTAATCTCACCTGCTATTTTAAGTGAGTTATTTACTCCGTGTAGTGAGATTTGAATCTCATCTCCTTTATGAATATTGTTATTCTTAAGAAAACCCGCTGTAACATATACTTCACCCTTCTCTACATGTACGACTTCTGTATTATCTGTATGAAAATATCTTATTCCTGTATCCTCAAGCCTTTGAATAATCAATGTATTACTTTTCATTTCCGTTTTTTTCCCGGACAATGTCAAATCATCTTTCGTCGCCCAGTAACATTTTTCTTTTTTATAGTCACTGACATTTGCGGATTTCTTCAAAATATCTTCCACACCTCCGTCACCGGTCTGCGTAAAAACTATGTAGTCTCCAATTCCTGCCTTATCCATAAAGTAATCCGTTCCATTCATCACTGTTATTACATTACTTACTCCGCTGGATACAAACACTGATGCAAGTATCGTAAATATAAGCAATATAATGTTCATTGTTTTCTTTCGCTTTATATCTTTTTTTAGTATTCTTAAATACATATTTCTACGTCCTTTCTCTGTTTTATGTATTCTATATTACCGCATCAATTATTAAATAATCCTTAAATCCAAAAATGCAGCACAATTTCTCATGCTACATTTTTCTCAAAACCAGTGTTATATTAAATATTCCCTCTTCTATTTTTGCAAATATATCACCATCCATTTTATGGATTAATTCTTTGCATATGTACAAACCCAGACCACTGCCTGATATGTTTTCACTGTTTCTTCCCCGATAAAATGAGTCAAACAGATGAGGTATCTCTTCCTCACCAAGGTTACATCCTGTATTTGAAACTGTTATCAGTTTGCAATTTTCTTCTTCATAAAACGTAATTGTAACCTTTTTTCCATCACCATATTTGATTGCATTTTCCAGTACATTTTGCATCACTTCAACAATTCTGTCCTTGTCCCCCGACAATATACAGTTATCTGTATTCTGTATGTCGAATTGTATATGGTTCTGTTTCATTTTATCTTTATAATAATCTTCAATTTCTTTAATGATATCAAGAAGATATATTTCTTCATTTCTTACATCCAGCGACATAAAATCTTTTCTGGATGAATTTGCAATTTCATTTACATATCTCTTTATCTCTTCAGAATTTTTTTCAATGCCAGCAAGTGCCTCTATTTTTTTATCTTCACTGTCATATAATCCGTTTTTCAATGCTTTTGTGTAGAGGTCAATCGCAGAAAGCGGTGTTTTTACATCATGAGACAGTGAAATGATAAATGTTTTTCTCTCCCTGATCAGCTCCAGTTCTTTTTTTCTGTCATCCTCAAGTTTTTCTCTAAGCATGTCCATACCCCACAGGAATTTTCCATAAAATCTGCTTTTCTCTTCAGGTATGGGTACCGAAAGATTTCCCTTTGAAAGTTCTTCAGGCAATCCTGTTATGCGTACAAATGGGCTGATTACTTTTTTCCCAATATACCACAGCAAAAATATGTTTGCGACACACATGATTCCAAGCACCAGATTGGCGGTAATCAAAATCCGTTCGCTGCCTTCCTGGGTATATTCGAATCTGTACAGGACACCTTCTACCTCTTCAACTGTATAAGCATATTCACTATATTCTCCTGGATGATATTCTTTGGCCTCCACCACTGTTTTGTATTCAGATAAATCTATATCATCAATATTTTCTCCATCTTTCATACGGGTAATTATTCTGCTTATGTCTACAATATAATCTCTATCTGAATTATGATGTGTGAATTGTGATAAATAAACATTACTTATAATTATCAGCATTATTTCCACCACTATAAATGTGACAGCAAATCTTTTGTATCTATTCAAACCGATATCCAACTCCCCACTCTGTAATAATGTGTTCAGGATGCTTAGAATCCTTTTCTATCTTTTCTCTGAGCCATTTAATATGAACCGTAAGTGTCTGTAGCTCTGATTCACTGTCACTGCCCCAGATTGTGTTGAAAATGTATTCCTTCTTTAAAGTAACCCCTTTGTTTTCCATCAGAAATTTTAATAATTCATATTCTTTTATGGTCGCATCCACCTGTACGTCATCTATAAAAATGCTGTTTGTAACTGTATTTATCTTAATCTCACCGGAAGTTATCTCATCCAGTCCATATTTTCTTTTAAATATTCCTCTTATTTTTGCCAGCAAAATATCTATATCGTAAGGCTTCTCTATATAATCATCTGCACCTAATCCCAATCCTTTTAATTTGTCGTCTTTTGTTGTTTTTGCACTTGCTATCATAATATGTGCGTTTGAGTTTTCACGAACTCTCTGACACACTGCAAATCCGTCCATCCCCGGCAGCATTATATCCAGTATAAGCAGCCTTGCTCCATACTTTTCAAATAATTTTATCGCCTGTTCTCCCGTTTTTGCGATACTCACTATATAATTTTCTTTTCTCAGGAAATCGCAGAGCAATGTTGCAATTTCCTCATTATCTTCTACTATAATAATATCTAACATCTTTTATCACTTCCTTTGCCGGTGTAGTCCCGTTATTTGCAATGGACTATTCTAGATTATAACACATATAAGGGATTCTTACGAGTACATCGAATAACAAATAAATGACACTTTACACAGCGAAATCCATAAGAATTCGGCTTCTCTTACATATGATTTTCTGATAATTTCAAAATGATACGTAACATAAATTAGCCCTACGTATCTATCATAGAAAAATTAAAAATATTACGTAAAAACCGCTGTCGCAGATGTATGAATACTCATAATCAACCAAATGTATCAGTTATTTATTATTCTCTCTACGAGTGTAACATGCCATGTTACATTTTGCACACGCAAATTGCTTGCCAATATTTTAAAAATACGATACGATATGATTATCATAAATACAAAAAGGTGGCAGTCCACCGGAAAGTGAGAAGTAATTATGGAGCAACTGGGAAATAAAATATCAAAAAGGAGAAAAGATTTGGGAATAACACAAGTGAATTTTGCAGATTCTTTATCCGTAACCAGACAGACTGTATCAAGATGGGAGACAGGAGCTGCTCTGCCAGATATAGATAAGATAAACGATATTGCAAAGATTCTGGAGATAAGCTGTGATTATCTTCTAAATGACGAGATTAGTGATTATAAGAATGAAAACGAAAAAAGTATTCCTTCTGTGGTAAGTAATCTTTTAATTGGCGTAAAAGGAAAGAAAGTCATACTTGATTTTTGTGAAGGCGAAGAAGATATTGATTTAATTAATAACATCTGTACCGTAACAGATTTTGAAGGTAACTGGATAAAAGTTACGGCTCATACAAAGAAAGATAATTTTGAAAAACTTATTCCCTTATCATCTGTTTTTTCAATTGAGATTATAAAGGAGGACGAATAATGGAACATTTAATATGGTTACCTGCTATTTTCGGATTTTTGGCATATTTAGAGATTGGAAGTTTAAAGGGACGTATAAAAAGATTAGAAGACCAATTAGGCAATGTAAAGGATAGTCCTATACATACTGAAAAAACTGCCCTTATGAAGCTTTTAACTGAATACATTGGAAAAGAAGTAAATCTGGAGTTTCGCGGAGAACAGTATGATCCTGATCTTTATACTTCCAGAAACAAATGCACTGTACTCTCTATTGATGATGAATGGGTCTTAGTACAAATTTCCGGAAAAAATTGCAATAAAGAAAAATTATTCAGGCTACATCAGATTAATGGTGTGAAAGGTATTAAGTAATGTGACAGCTCCGGCTTGCAAAAAGCCGGAGTTCCATGAAATAATATCAAACATTTTTTCTTAACACATCCTAAAATCTTCCTAATTGATAGGCTCTTGCAATTACATAGGATGGCTCATAAAAAGCACTGCAATTGTAATTATCTATTACATCACAAATGTCATTGTTATATACACGAAAAATACCATCAACATAATTTTCATGTGAATTCAAGGTATCCCTAACCAACCTCGCATATACTTTTCCAATTTGTGTAGCTGCCGGAATGATTTCTGCCAATTCTATATCTACATCTGCTATATCAAATTCACCATTTTCTAAATTATAATCATCAATCCAATACTGTTCAACTTGCAATGGATTCTCACAATGTAATGACTTTGCACAACTAATCAAACGATATAACTCATTTTTTCCAATTTTATTAACAACATATCTGTTTCTTTGATGTATATGACGTGCCACACGTTCAATCATATAGCATATGAAATATAAATCATCAAATTCTATTTCTTCATCTGGGAAAAATTTATTCTTCATACGTAACACTTCCTTCAAAAATAATCGTTTTCAAAGCCTCTTCTGTACTAAAAAGTATTTGATGTGTTGGATAATTAAATTTTACTAATGTCCAAAATGCTTCTCTCGAAATCAATCCACTCGCAAAATCTTCCACATTATTCCAAATCTTATCATCAGCCATAGGTCCTTCAACAATATCATAATTATGCTCTATTCCTCGTCTACAATCTGCAATAAAATCAAGCCATTCTTCTGACATTTTTGGAAAAATCAGTACATTTAAATTTGAATTCGGGGTGTATATATATCGATTTACAACAGTATCCCCCCATCTTGTCATAGCCCAACGTTTAGCTTGTTTTTCTAATTTTGTGCAATAAAACCCATATCCAAAATCTTTGTAGAAACCATTTTGAAGTATACGCGGTTTCAATACTTCAACATTACTACCATGAAAAATAATATTTTTATCCATATTACACCTCAATTCAACACTCTAAATTTTCATATTTTTTTCTTAATTATTATGTTTAGCTCTATTACATCTCCAACATAGTGTTTGCAAATTATCAGCTTCTGTTATCCCCCCCTTCGAAACTGGAATAATATGATCAACTTCCAATAATAAATTAGGTTCATTATAAACACTATTACCACAAATACAACAAGTATAATTATCTCTCAATTTAATTGCTTCACGCAAATCATTAGTCATTGCACTTCTTTGTGCCTTCATATGCCCTGTTCTACTAATCTTTTTCGATATTTCGGATCTTATATCATATAATAAATCACTTGTAATCTCAACTTTATACTTTCTAGTAATTTTGCCTGCAGGACTAACATACAAAAAACAAAATACAGGGTTAGAAAGACTATTAATTTTCAAATCAATATCACAAACAGTAAATAGACATTTCTCTTTAGAAGCAAGTATACGTACCCAAAAAGGTAGATACTTCTTTATTAAGGAACTTAGCATTTTTATGTTCACATTAAAATTATCTAATCCATTCAAAAAGTTTATGCATAAATCAAGTTGTTCTATACAACTGATATCGTTTTCTATGTTAGAATACTTGATTATATATTTTTTTGTATTTTTTTGTGCACTAGCTAATACAGAATTCGAACAGTTATACGTAATATTTAATCCTAATTCGTTTACATACTTATGCATTTTAGGTAGCATTACTAACAATTCATTCCCCTGTTCTCTACATTTAATCGATAACGGACTACATTTGTCGTATAAATTAGCTCTATTCTTTTTTATATAATTATTCGCTACTATGACCAATAAACCTCTAAACAATAGAATGAGTATAGATAATCCACCAATCCAAAACAACATATCAACATTCACTGTTCTAACTATAATATCCATATTTTTCCTTTCAAAATGACAAATAAAATTTGTATAAATAAACACTCCCTTTTTTTGCAATATTATAATTCTTCTGCAACTTCCTGTCAACTTCCTTTATATCGTCATTTGCGATAGTTTTTTCCCACAAATAATACCAAATATACATCCAACTACGCTAAAAAAAACATATATTATCCCTGCAACATATGATTTTGTTTCGAACAGATTATATGCTTCCAATGAAAATGTAGAAAAAGTTGTGAATCCACCACACACGCCTGTTTTTAAAAACAATACTGTATTTTTTGACACATTTGTTTTTCCATCTGCAACTCCTACGATAAATCCTATAAGAATTGCTCCTATCAAATTTGTTATCAGCGTCAAAACTGGAAATTCAGTCCTTACCGGAATAAGACTTATCGTATATCTTCCTGCTGCTCCTATCGCTCCACCAAGAGCTACAAACAAAAATTCCATATCAAATCTCCCTTATAACATTATTAGTTTCAAAAGCCCATCAGCTGCTTTACTGAACCGCTTGTCTTTATGAATAAAAACCTGTGAATAGATTTCATAATCGTTGCCGAGCCAGTCAAGCCTTACAAGTTTTCCTGTCTTAACTTCTTCCACTGCAGCCATGTCTGGAAAAAGTGCAACACCAAGTCCGTTTTTCGCAAATTGTTTTAATACTTCTTTGCTATCCGTTTCCAATACAATATTAGGTGTATATCCATGATTTCGCATATCATCAAGGAACATTTTTCTAAAGCTGCAATTATGAGAAGTCAGCAACATCGGAACACCATCCAGATTATCTTCACGTATCTTCTTTTCTTTTGCCATATCATGTTCAGGATTTACGTAAAATCCAAGTGATTCTCTCTGTTCATAAATCATAGAAAGATTCTCATCGCATATACGAGGGTTAAGCGTATACACTAAATCAAGCTCACCTTTTTTTAAAAGCTCCGGAAATGTATCATGCATAATAAATTGTAACCTGATATCAACCTTAGGATATAATTTCTTGTATTCCGTAAGGATTTGAGGAAAACGATTATAACACAGTGATTCCGATATTCCTATCTTCAATACTCCGGTAGGTTCATCCGTATCCGGTACTTCCAGATATATCTCACGCTCAAGCTGAAGAAGTTTTTCTGCATATCGTGCAAGGCGTTCACCGGCAGAAGTTAACACAATCTTCTTTCCAAGTCGCTCGAATAAATCACATTTCAATTCTTCCTCAAGCTGCTTAATCTGCATAGTAACTGTAGACTGCGCATATCCCAGATTATTTGCTGCTGAAGTAAAATTTTTCATCTCCACAATTTTCATAAAGGTTTCCAATTGTATAATAGTCATTTTTTCTTCCCTTTTATTCTTCATCAAAAAAATTGATTATTTTGTTTACTTATTTCAATTTTACTGATTGTAAATTCAATGTTATTATATATTAAAAATAACAAATATACAAGGAGATTTCAAATGAACGAGCTCATAGAAATTATTAAAGACACTATAAAACCAAATTTTCTAAATATAAGAACTTCACTTCAAACATATGACCGCGATGCAATTTGTTGTGGTGCACCGTGTTGGCGATGGGCATATCACGCTCTTCATTCTGCTGACAAATGGTTTATCAATCCAGCTGTATATGAAGAACCTGATTTTCACGAAAATGGTATGGATAATCCGGATAATCCTACAAACGTAATACTGTCTGACGAAGAGCTGCTACACTACCTGGATCGTGTTGAAGCTAAAACTCTTTCCTATCTTGACTCGCTCACAGACAAGATGCTATATGAAAAACCGGAAAACTGTATTTATACGCGTATGGAACTGGTACTCAGACAATACAGACACCTGTCATTTCACACCGGAATGCTAAATGGCCAGACAGCTATTTTCACCGGAAAGTTTCCTATGTGGGTATCGCAGGCTGACCAATATGTAGATGATGGTATATTATTTGGAAGATATAGGAAATCTGTCAAATAAGAACAATATATAGTTTTCATGATATACCGTCTTAATCCTTTAAATACTCTTCCAGCTCCTCCACCAATTCAAACATTCTAGTCACGGGCACCATCGCTGATGGTGCCGTTTTCCCAAAATTCAAACTCTCTTGATAAGCTCTCCTTGCCCTTTTTTTGGCATTTTCAACAGAACCTAGTTTTTCCAGCTTATCATAAAGATCTTCACTTGTTTTAGAGTAGTCAAAATACTTGCTGAGTAACTCAATATATTGTTCCCTGCCATTATTTGAAATATAATCCTGAAAATGTAACAAAAACCATAACTCTATACTCTCATTTGACCACGCTACTGACATACTTACATCTTTCCTCGCTTCAGCCTCAAACTGCGTATTATCAAAATAATTTGGTGGAAAATCATCCTTATCATACACCAGCCATATTTTCTTATACTTTTGCCATCCTCCTTTATCTCGCTTTCTATCTACAAAACGGATTAAACCTTGTGTATTTCTTCCTGTTCCATGTACTTTTATATGATCTTCTTTTGTCAAATTTTTAAATTTTTCATTGATTTTAGCTACAAAACCACGAAGATAAAACGGCTCTGTTTTAGTCCCCTCACATACAATCATTGTATACATAGGCAACATGTTTTTTGTATTCATTTTAGTTTCTTTGACTTTCAGCTTGTCCATTATTTTCTTCTGTTCACTTTTCTTTTTGGGTTTCAAGCTCAATTCTGCACCTCCCAATTAATCATCTGCTTCAGATAAGGATCTGCACCATATCTTCCCTCTAAATACTGTTTGCTGTATATTTCGTCATTTCTTACCTTTTTTCCATTTTTCTTACGAAAATCAACCAGTGAATACAGAACAGATTCATCATGTCCATTAATTGCTGAAAACCAAATCTCGTCCCTACGAAACACTTTACCGCTCATTGTTGTCATATCATGAGATGTAAACAGCATCTGAGCCCCCTTTGTATTAACTAAAGGTTCTGTAAAAAGTTCTATGATTCTCTGTAATAAAACAGGATGTAGCTTTGCATCCAGTTCATCAATCACAAAAAATTTTCCCTTATCCATACCCGATAAAATTACAGGCAGGATACTAAATATTTTTCTCGTACCACTGGATTCTTCAGAAAATGCTAATTCCTTATGTGCTCCATTTTCCAGTTTATGCTTTGTATAGACTTCTTTTACCTTACCATCATCTTCATACTCGATTCGAATATCACATATATCAATACCCATACTCTGAACAACATTTAAAATTCTTTTTTTGTCGCGCTCAATTGATTTCACAAATATTGTTCTATCACTTGTGGGATTGTCAAAATTAATAGTTTGAATATGATAAAAAAAGCGCAGTACATTGTCTATTTTTTCAATGTTTTTAAACATACCTATATAAGATAACAAAGGCAACCCTTCATTAATGTTTTCAATATCTACGCCTTCCAACTCTTCACACAGATAGACACTCTCCAAATCTCGTCCAAACAAAGCATCTGCTATTCCATCTTTTTCTATATAAAGATTTTCTTCGGTTATAGTATCCTTAAAGCTTTTCAACTCGTACCTGTATTTGCACTCATCCACTTCAAACAAAACACTATAACAGGTAGGTTTTGTTGCACTCTCATCATCCCATTTGTAATGTACAGCTTCCTCGTTTATAACAGAAATATTATTATTTAACTCCTCCAAAGTGATTTCCGACAATTTTTCATTCTTTTTCTTCATAAAGGCAAGCTGCATAAGTGGTGACAACACTATTGTCTGTAATGATTTTACTGCCATCAAAACACTACTCTTTCCTCCACCATTTGTTCCATAGATTGCACATACAGGAAGCAACTGTGTACTTCCTGTATTTATCAGAGAATTTTCAAACTCTGCTATAGGTTTTGCAATAAAATCTATAGATGTCTCGTTTTTATATGATCTATAATTACTGAATGAAAACTCATAAAGCATATCTGATACCTCCGTGAGATTTTTTCTCATGAATATTTTATATCACTTTTTTACACAATATGCAATATCCCCATTCTACTTTTAAGCAAATTCAATAAATTTATTTATATATATCAATGCTGTCCAGACATGGAACTACACAATTATTATAGTTTATCTTCCCTTTATTATCCATTTGCTATTGATAAATGTTACCATAAAATATCCGCCGTAAATCATCAGAAGTATACCAGACGTTATGGCTATAGACTGCCCCATTCCTTCCGTTCCAAATATTTCCATAACCTTTGTAGCGAATTTCATTCCAACTATAGAATGAATGACAGCCAGCAAAAATGGAAGCAGGAAGAAAATTCCTATCTGCCGGAACAATGAAGATGATATATCTTTTTCTTCAGCACCTATCTTCCTTAATGTATCATACTTAGATATACTGTCAACACTCTCAGACAATTCTTTAAGAGCAAGAATTGCTCCACAGGCTACAAGAAATACAATACCAATATACAGTCCCAAAAATGCCAGAATTGCACCAAGACCAACTGCAGCTTCATAGATATCAAGCTTACTGTCAAATAAAATGCCGACCTCTTCCCCATTTCGTTCTTCACTCAAGCTTGAGGTTACAGAACTAATGTGTTCTCTTTGAATATGTTCAACATTTTGTTTTTCATCTTTTGTTGATGCATCGTAGTTTCCGGTAAACAAATCCATTGTCTCACAATTTTCCGTAACAACATCATCCGGCACGATATATACACCTGCATTGATGTGTTGAGCACTGATACAGATAAAACCATCCTTACATTCATCGTATTTTGAATACAGTTTCTTTCCAAACACTGTAATCTCATTACCTTTTTCCAATGCTTTATCTCTGATTTCCTTCATAGACTTGTAATCACATATCACTATATACTCGTCATCCTGAAGATTCAACGGTTGTTTTCCGTATAATTTCATAAGAGCGTTATAATCGCTGAGTCTGACAAAAGTCTCTGAAGTTTCATAGTTAAGAAACGGATATTTTTTCTTCAACTCATCAAGCTGGCTGCCAAAGGATTCATTCAGTGTAAATGACTCATCACTATATGTCTTAAAATGTACGTATTCTTTAAAACCATCCGTTAATTCATAACCGTACTTCTTATATAAATCAGAAATATCACGTGCATCATATGCTTCATTAATCTCAAATTCAATCTGTGCATCCGCCGGACATAGTGCCTTCAAATTTGAATTTAGCGAATTTCTTACTGAAAAAGCTGTGGTAAGAGAGCATATCGTCACAAAGAGCATTAAACAAATGGCACTCATTGAAAAAACCATCGTACTTACCTTACTGCTTATCTGACGAAATGTAAATGCATTCAAACCTCTGTGATAAATCTTTTTCATACACATAATTATTCGTAAAAGAAGACCGGCTATTGACGAAAAAATCAAGAATGTCGCAACTACTCCAAGCAAAATGCATATGAAAATTTTTCCACTGCTTAAATTCTCATAATTCCATCCCACCTGATAATATGCATAGCCAAGACTTAACGCAGCAACAAGGAAAAGCATAACACAAACAAACGGATTTCTTATACGAATCTTCTCAGATTTCTTACCACTCTGAATCAAATCAATAAGTTTCATCTTTGTAACAGCACCACTGTTACAAAGCATAACAATAAAATACATCACTGTAAAAAAAAGAATCGTCTTTCCTACAGCTTCACCTGATACCGTGAGCTTATAGGCCGTCATATCTGCCTCAAAAAGATTCGCAACCAATGCACTCATCAACTGTGAAAGACCTATGCCAACAAACAGGCCGACCACAAGTGAGCCAATTCCAATAATAACTGTTTCTATCAGTAAAATAGCAGATATATTAGCTTTACCCATTCCCAGCAACATATATAGAGCAAATTCCCGATTTCTTCTCTTCATTAAAAAACGACTGGCGTATACAATCAGTAGTGCGAGAATAGTTGCCACAAAAACGCTGACTCCTGAAAGAGCAGTCTTAAGCCATTCAATAATTTCATTCCCGCTTGATGAAACTCTCATCATCGCCGCCTGTCCACCGATTGCATTAAAAACGTAAAAGATTGAAACTCCAATAATAAGTGTAAAAAAGTAAATTGCATAATCTCTAAGACTTCTTTTTATGTTACGCACAGGGATTTTAAACAGCATCATTTACGTCACCCCCTAACAGCGTAATGACATCAATAATTTTATCAAAAAACTCCTTGCGCTTACCATCTCCCCGTGATATCTCATGGTATATTTTTCCATCTTTTATAAAAATCACTCTGCCCGCATAGCTTGCAGAAAAACTGTCATGAGTAACCATCATAATGGTTGCATCCTGCTCTTTATTCAAATACGTCAGTCGTTCCATTAACATTTTAGATGACTTTGAATCCAGAGCTCCCGTAGGCTCATCTGCCAAAACAATACTTGGATTCGTGATAATTGCCCTTGCTGATGCCACCCTTTGTTTTTGACCGCCTGACATCTGATAAGGATATTTTTCAAGAACCTCAGTGATACCCAATTGTTCTGCAACGTTTCTTATTGCTGCATCTATATCATCTGTATTTTTTTTCTGAATAGAAAGTGCCAATGAAATATTTTCATAAGCCGTAAGTGTATCTAAAAGGTTAAAATCCTGAAAAATAAATCCAAGCTTTTCACGTCGGAAGCGATTCAGTGCCTTGCCCTTCAATTCTGTTACATCCTGACCTTCCAGATATATATGCCCTGCTGTAACCCTGTCAATAGTGGAAATACAATTAAGCAATGTCGTCTTTCCACTGCCTGATGCACCCATTATCGCTACAAACTCTCCCTTTTCTACCTTAAACGAAATATCATCTATTGCTTTTGTAAGACTTGATTTGTTTCCGTAATATTTTTCAATCTGCTCTACCTTAAGTAATTCCATATAAGTGGCTCCTTTCACTTTTGCCGGCCTAAAATATTATGTAATAACAGCCAGACTTTATATTTGGTTACACCATATACTTTATCGAAAAATCACAAAACTGTCGCTGTTCTTATCTTACAAAACATTACAATTTTGTAACCTTCAGCTCATCTTATAGAAATCATTTTTTCCAAAAACTATCTGTATTTCAGTATATTTACCATATTCGGAAACAACATCTATACGGTGTCCCAGTCTTTCACATAAATTACTTACAATAAATAATCCCATCCCGGTTGAACTTTTATTTTCTCTGCCATTATGACCGGTAAAGGATTTTTCAAATATATACGGAATGTCTTCTTTTAGTATTCCCTTTCCATTGTCTCTGAAATGAAAAATCACGCCTTTATCATTATTGTCTGCCCATGCCCGCAAAAAAAGTTTTCTATCCGGAGAACAATATTTTATACTGTTAGCCATCAGCTGACCAATAATAAATTCAATCCACTTACCATCGGTCAGCACATTAATATCCAAACCGTCAGTTTCTATCGCGGCATCCAATATCTGTAAAGCTTCTCTATTTCTTACCGCCACGCTTCCAAATATCTTTTTAAGTGATACTTCCTTAATCACATAATCCAACTCCGGATTTTCGCTGCGGGCATAATAAAGGACACTCTCTATATAGTCATCTATCCTTTTTATTTGCCCTGTCATTTTTCGTCCTACATCCTGATTATTATGGCACATGAGTCTGAGACTTGCGACCGGAATCTTAGCTTCATGAACCCACATCTCTATATATTCCCGAAATTCTTTGTTCTGTCTTCTGTACTCAGCAACATTTTCCGCCATAGATTTATCACACTCTCTAAGAGCATTAACCATAATTTTTCCTTCGTAAAACTCCGGATAATTGACTAATTCAGGAAGCAGATATTTTTTGTCAAGTTCCGCTAATGAATTATTAAGTCTGATATAAAAATCTCTCTTTCTAAAATACTCCCATAGCTCCGACATGAGTACCGTCACAACAAGTATATTTGTCACAACGATAATCGCCTGCGATTTTACATTAAATGCAGAAAGAAATATTATACTTATTACTATAGCAGTGGTTTTCATAATATAAATTATTATACGATCCTTAATATAATCCCAAAAATTCATTTCAACAAATACCCCTGCTTCTTTCTCGTTTCGATAGCATCACCTATTCCAAGCTCTGACAACTTTGTACGCAATCTGCTTATATTAACCGACAGCGCATTATCATTTAAATACTCATCATTATCCCATAAAACCGTCATCATATCATCACGAGACACTATTTCTCCTTTATGATCAAGCAGAAGTCCGAAAATAATCATTTCATTCTTAGTAAGTATCTGCTCCATTCCATTTCTCATAATGCTTCCACTCACAAAACTTACCTGAACATCATTATACATCTGTGTCTGTCCTTTTTTTACGCTTCTCTTAAGTACCGCTGATATGCGAAGAAGAAGAATTGTGGGATTGTAAGGTTTTGTAATATAGTCATCCGCACCGTAACTCATTGACAACACCTCGTCAATATCATCAGTACGGCTTGTCAGCATTATAATCGGTGTATCGCTATCCTTACGATATTTTTGAAGTAGTACTTCCCCATTTTCTCCCGGCAAATTTATATCAAGCAATATTAAATCCACATCTGCTTCTTTCATTTGAAGAAACACATCATTAAAATCTGCTATAGTGCTGACAAGATATCCCGCATTTTCCAATAATATTGACAACTCTTCGCATAGTGTTCTGTCATCCTCAACTATCAATATTTTATTCATGTCTTTTCCTTTCTTAGTAGAGCGAAAAGTTACTTATTATTCACTCTATTAGTTTAGTGCATCAAATTACAAGCTTCTTTCAGATGTTTCACATAAATATCTTGAACTTCCGGGTATTCACCCAATCCTTTCATAACTTCATGAACTTTAAAACCTGCATCTTCAAGTGTCCTTTTCCACGAACTTTCTGTACCGAAAATGTCATTTGCAACATGATTTCCTACTACAACCATTAACGGAACCAATACGACCTGGTAATATCGTTGTTTTTGTAAAAGTGTCCGGACTATATCTTCCTTTGTCGGATTAGACTCTATTGTCCCAACATAATAATCATATAATTTTTCTTTTTTCAATACTTGCTGTAATTGATGATATACATTATCCGCTTCCACCTTAGTGCCGTGCCCAACAAGAACAACTGCTGTCCGTCCATCAATAAATTCTTTTGTATGTCCAAATATAGCATAAGATAAATCTGTATAATCCTGTTTTGATGATAATAGCGGCAACCCAACACACAGTTTTTCAAATCTGTCCTGAAAAGTATTAACTACATCAATGATTTTACGGTATTCAATACCTGCCAGCACATGTGTCGGCTGTATCATCATTTGTGTTATTTCATTTTGAACAGCTTTCTCTAAAGCTTCCTGCAGGCTGTCCATATGGATACCTTCTCTTTGTTCTATAATCTGTATCACCATCCGGCTTGTGAAACACCGGTGAACATCATGTCCGGGAAACTGTTTTTCAATCGCCTTTTCTATTCCTTCTATATCATTCTTCCTTGCATCAAAATTACCGGTTCCAAAACTAACTACCAGAATCATTTATTCTTCCTCATTTCTCCATTTTAGATATTGCTTTCCTAATCAGTGCCGTTGCCTCTTTTGCTGCCACATGATTACTGCCACATGCAGTAATACCAGCTACCAATGAGTCCTTTCTGACTATACCCGGAAAATAAAAATCACATAAATTCTGATTATGGACTGCATTCACAAGTATGCCTCTTTCATTGCATTTTTTTACAATATCTTCATTTAGTTCATGATTATCAGTTGCGGCGAATACAATGTATTTACCATCTAAATCTCTGTCAGAAAAGCATCTTTCAAAAATAATAATATTCTCATTTCTATCTGCAAGTTCCAATATCTGCGGTTCTACCCGTGGAGCAACAACTGTAACACTTCCGACAAAATCAACCATTGTCCGGATTCTGCGTGTGGCAATCTTTCCCGCACCTATCACAAGTATCTGTTTTTCAGTTAAATCCATAAAAAGTGGAAAAAACAGTTTTCCTTCGTCTTTTATTCTCTCCTTTTCTTTTTCAGTATACAATTCAATAATCCTCCAAATACAATGATTACAACTGCTATAATCAAAACTTTTTTCGCTGCCTCCTGAGGGATATTTCCCTTTGGTCCTATTGTCACAGAATAAAATGACAATTCATACCGTATTTCAACCGGGTCTCCCATTGCAGTTGTATCTGCAATAACCGGTATGCTTTCATCCATAGCTGCTATAGGTATCTCAAACACGGAGTTTCCTCCATCGGTGGTCTGATTATAATACTTTGTATCTCCAATGACCATGTAATCATAATATGTACTGCTCCACAACAATCTTGCGTAAGCTTTTCCATCTCTCACTATCAGCCATGTAGGTGAGCTGACCGATGCTCTTCCACTTCCACCTGTCATATTTACTTCAATAGAATATTCTCCATCCGGATAATCGACTTGGACCGGCTCAGGCGTGCCTGTCAGAAGCCATGCATCAGGGTCTTCCTCGTCTTCATTTGTTATATCCGGAAGCTGATTCAGATATTCCGTGTCATCCTGTCCATATGCCTTTATTGCATCTGCAATTAAATTATAATCAGGAATACTAATCCTACAGGCCTCTTCAGAGAGAGATGATGCATCAAAAACAAGATTCCTGTTATACCATTTTTTCTTGGCTTTACTATATGCTGCACATTTGATTTCCTTATTCAGTGCTTCTACCGGAATCGTAAAAACTGTGTGTTGATCTTCTTCACGGAAGTCAATCCAATGCTGCGAATCTGCCACTGCATGCTCTGCAGTTCCCATATACACATAAAGATAACTCATGCTCGGGATTGTAATCTCAGCAGTCAATTCTCCGTCATCAGCAATAAGGTATGCCTGAGAAATTTTAAAATAAGCTGAGTTTGAAACCACATCGATTGAATGCTTACCATCAACGATATCCCTTCCGTATACAGGTGTCATTCCGTACTTTAAAATTTCACGATGTCTTATCCCCTGCTGAATATCCATCACATCTTTCCAGTACTGCTCTTCATCACGCTCTCCAGCTCCGGCAACTGCGTGCACAAAGACAAGGCTTGAAAACAATATACACATACAAGTTATAATACCCAGTTTTTTAATACATTTTTTAATTCTTTGTTTCATACGCTCACCACCAGACAATCACAGGTTTTTCTTCTTATATATGAACAACATGGCAATCAAACCAAAAACAATCAAATAAACGCTCAGTATAATAAAGCCAAAACTTCCGGAAGATTCACCATTTGCAATCTTCCTGATCATATCACAGCTTTGCGACAATGGCAGATATGATATTACCTGTCGAAATCCAACCGGCATTTGCTCTGTGGAGAAAAATGTGTTACACAAAAACGACATCGGCATAATTATATAAGATGTATATCTCGGCGCGTCTGAATAACTCTTTGCTAAAAATGAAAGTACCAGCGCAATAGTTGAAAAAACCATACCATTTAAAAACATGACAAGGAAAGAAATTCCATTATAGCAAAGGCCGGTCTTTATCGGAAATGTAAGTAACAGAATCAATATTCCCGAATACATTCCTCTCAGGCTACCACCAATTACCTGTCCCAAAATAAACTGCCACAATGGTGTCGGTGATACCATTATTTGATCCAACGCTTTTTCATATAATCGCTGTACGCTCATACTTTGAGCAACTGCACCAAAACTTCCGGTCATAGTCGCCATGGCAACAACACCCGGGATTAAAAAATGCAGATACGGCTCTCCATGAGATGTCGTCTGAATTCCAAGACCAAATATAATCAGATACATCACCGGGGAGATTATTGCTGCTATTGTGATTTTATAAAAATCTCTGCGGAATTCTACCCATTTCTCCCATAAGACTGTTAAAATTCCCATATTACTATCCCAACTCTCTTCCTGCACACTCTACAAATACATCTTCAAGGTTTGTTGCCCTGAAAGAAGCCTGTTTATCAGAATATTCCAAATACCTTATTGCCTCTTCCTTGTTATGGAAATAATGGGTTGATATTCCATCTTCCGATGATTCATCCACCGCAAATGGTCCCTGTTCATTTATCAATTCTGAGGGACTGTTAAGCTTTTGCAATCTTCCGCGATTAATCAATGCTACCCGATCACATAATACCTGTGCTTCTTCCATGTAATGGGTTGTCAGGACTATCGTCATATTCCGGTTATTTACCTGTCTTAACAAATTCCACATCTGTCGTCTTGACAAAGCATCCATTCCCGCAGTCGGTTCATCTAACAATAATATCTCCGGCTCCACCAAAAGTGCCCTGCATATCATCAGCTTTCTCTTCATTCCTCCGGACAAGTGCCTTACCGTCCTTTTACGGTACTCTTTTAATCCGGCAAACTCAAGCAGTTCATCACTTTTTTCCCTGATGACCTTGCGCGGAAGGAAGTACAGTTTTCCCTGATACTGCATTACTTCATCCATTGTCATATCCTGACGCATGGAATACTCCTGCGTAATCACACAAAGCTTTCTCTTTTGTTCAGATGCTTTTCTATCAAGTTTATGCCCATCTATATATACTTCACCCGAACTTGGAAGCAGAACCGTGGAAATCATACTTATTATAGTTGTCTTGCCTGCCCCATTTGGTCCGAGTAATCCGAAAAACTCTCCAGTCTCCACTGTAAGGTTTAAACAGTCAACTGCCTTAAAATCTCCAAATTGTTTTGTCAGATTCTTAAGCTCAATCATGATTCTGCCCTTCCTTAGCAATAATAAGTGAAAAATACCCTGCATCATCCGGGATTTCGTCCAGACTTCTATACACTTTTTCTGTTTCCATACTACAATTTTCAACTGCCTGTACCTTCATTCCACTTTCAAGAAGCAGCTTTTTTACTTCCTTCATATGACTTGCTGACTTCATCAGCACGTAATTTCCTTCATATACCAGAGGTTCATCTGTCTTATGAACAGCCGGTATGACATGAAGAGGCTCATCCCATTCCACCAGCGGGAGATTCAGTCTGGCAGCCGCAGCACAAAATGAAGGTATTCCACTGACCAGTTTTACCTGATAACCATCAGCCTCCAAAATATGTTGCAAATAACTAAATGTACAATAAATCGTTGAATCTCCTAACGTCAGGTACACTACATTTTTCCCCTGATCCAGATATGATTCGATGATCCTCGCACCCTTTTCATGCTCTTTATGTATCAGCTCATAGTCTTTCACCATGGGCATATAAATCGGAACCAATGTTTTTTCAGCAATTTCCGGCACAACTGCTTCGGCTATTTTATAAGCCACAGCATCATGTGGTTTTTTCCCCGGTACAGCTATAATATCATTTTCCTGAATAAGCCTGACGGCTTTGAGTGTCATTAATTCCGGATCTCCCGGTCCTACTCCGACACCATATGCAATTCCCTTCATTTTTATATTTCCTCCTTTTTTGATACTTTGCCTTTCAAACACTCTACCATTGCATCCAATGTCGCCGAATCTGCTGTTGAAGTAAGCATTCCATACTCCCCGGCTGCTTTACATGTCTGCTGTCCAATGCAGATTGCACGAATCGTTTTTAAATCCACCTCTTTGAATGCCTGTACAAATCCATGCACGGTAGAGGCACTTGTGAACATCACATAATCAATGCCTCCGTCTTCTGTAAAAATGCCCTCATAAACAGCTTTACGTGTTTCATACTTTGTTTCGTAAATTGGAAGATCTATTACTTTTATTCCATCTTTTTTCAAAAGTTCATCTACCAGCTCCCGATTTCCTATCTGAGCTCTTGGAATCAGAACCCTGCAGTTTTTAGGAAGTATCTGTGCCAATTCTATGCCTAAAGTACAACCATCGTAAACAGAAGGGATAAAATCAGCCCTGATTCCATATTTCATTAACTCTCTTTCTGATCCCCGGCCAATTACCGCAATCTTAACACCAGCCAATACTCTAATATCATGCATCTTAAGAAATTCATCCATAAAAATCATCACACCACTCGGACTCGTAAAGACCAACCAGTCATACTTCCCGTTTACAAGAGCACTTATGGCATCCTCTGACTCTGCTTCGCTCATTTTAGAATTCAGTGTAATCGTTGGCACTTCGTATACCTCTGCTCCTTCCTGTCGCAACATTTCTGCAAGGCGTGACGACTGTCTTCTGGGTCTGGTTATCATCACACGTGTTCCTGAGAGCGGTCGTTTTTCGTACCATGAAAATTTTTCTGACATGCTACAGACATCTCCCACTACGATGACAGCAGGTGTTGGAATATTCCGTTTTCTTCCACACTCTGCCAACGTACCTAATGTAGCACTTATTCGTTCCTGTCTTGCAGTAGTTCCTTTGGCTAATACGGCTGCCGGAGTTTCAGGATTCATTCCTTCACTAAGAAGTCCCTGACATATATCCGGAAGGGCTGCTATTCCCATAAGGAATACAAGCGTTCCTTTGGTTTTTACAAGAGCTGAAAAATCAATATCGTAGGTTTGATTCTTTTTTTTGTGTCCGGTAATGATATGTACACTTGAACAATATTCTCTATGTGTCACAGGTATTCCCTGATATGCCGGTACTGCAAACGCGCTTGTAATTCCCGGAACAATTTCTATTGGAATCTCATTTGCTATAAGAAGTTCAAGTTCTTCTCCTCCTCTTCCAAAAAGGAAAGGGTCTCCACCTTTCAGCCTGACCACTCGTTTCCCTTCCATAGCTTCATCAAGAAGAATTCTGTTTGTTTCCTCCTGTTTCAAAAAATGGTGTCCGGATCTTTTACCTGCAAAGATTTCTTTTGCTCCCTCAGGAATCATGCCAAGTATTTGCCGGCTTACAAGGGCATCATAGACAACAACATCTGCATGCTCAAGAACTTCTCTGCCTCGCAATGTTAAAAGCCCCGGATCTCCGGGACCCGCTCCTACTAACCATACTTTTCCTTTTTTCATACAGATGCTCCTTCCTGCAGCAATTTTGCAAGCCTTAATCCCAGCTCGAAAGCTTCACCGGCCTCTCCCGATAATTCTCCTATACTAATCTGACCTGTGCTTTCTTCATAGTACATACCTTTAAGACGCAACTCATTCCCCTGCAATATGGCATGTGCACACACAGGTGAAGTACACCCTCCATTTAGTGCAGTAACATATGAACGTTCTGCCGTCGCTGCAACACGTGACCCTACATCATCATATCCCTTAAGCCATCCTAAAGTCTCGTCGGATTTTCCCTGAACCGCGATAATTCCCTGACCGGCAGCCGGTATTATCTCATCCAATGTAAAATAACGGCTTATTCTGTCTTCCAACCCCATACGAATCAATCCTGCTGCAGCCAGAACAAGTCCCCCGAACTGCCCTTCATCCAACTTTCTAAGCCGGGTTTGCAAATTCCCCCGCACCGGTAAAATCTCATGATTTGGATATATTTTTTTTAGTTGTATCTGCCTTCTCAGACTCGAGGAGCCGATAGGAAGATCAGCAGGCAGTTCTTTGACACCTGCAGGTAAAACCAGTACATCCCTTGGATCTTCCCGCTTTGAATACGCTAAAATTGGAAGTTCAGGTGGAATCTGCATCGGCACATCTTTCAAACTGTGAACCGTAAGATCAGCTCTACCTTCAAACAGAGCCTGGTCCAGCTCTTTTACAAACAGGTCTTTACCTCCAATTTTATCTAAAGTACGATCCAGCACTTTATCACCTGTGGTCTTCATAGTTACAAGCGATGCACTAATCTGTGGAACCTGTTCATCTATGTATTTCATTAATGTCATACTCTGCATGACTGCAAGTTTACTTTCACGACTTGCAATAATTATCTGTTTCATAATACTATGTTCCTTACAATATCCAATGTCTGGTCTAAGTCATCATCTGTATGTGATGCTGAAATAAACATTGCTTCAAATTGAGATGGTGCAAGATAAATACCCTGATCCAGCATTTGTTTAAAATACTCTCTGTATAAATCAGTATCACTGGTCTGTGCCGATTCGTAGTCACAAACTTCTGTATCTGTAAAAAATACACATCCAAGCGATCCTACATGGTTCAGACAGTGCTTAATTCCCAAATCAGTCATTATCGTATCAAGTACCGTAAAAAAGCGGTCTCCCTTACTGTTAAGTTCATCATAGAATGAAGGCGTATCCTTTAGAACAGTCAACTGTGCAAGACCTGCCGCCATCGCCACCGGATTTCCACTTAAAGTTCCTGCCTGATATACTGAACCCAGAGGTGACACCAATGACATTACATCTTTCCTGCCACCGTATGCTCCTACCGGCATTCCTCCACCAATAATCTTACCATATGTGGTAAGGTCAGGTGTAACACCATAATATCCTTGTGCCCCGTCAAGTGCGAGTCTGAACCCGGTAATCACCTCATCAAAAATCAGAAGACTTCCATTTTCCGTACAGATTTTTCTGAGAAATTCTAAAAAACCGGATTTAGGAGTTACAACTCCCATATTAGCGCCCACCGGCTCTACTATAACAGCCGCAATCTGATTCTGATTGGCAGCAAAAAGTTCGCGTACGCTGTCCTGATTATTATATATAGCTGTCAATGTATCTAATGTGCATCCTTCCGGCACACCTGCGCTACCGGGAATACCTTGTGTCATCAATCCTGAGCCTGCATTTACTAAAAGAGCGTCACTGTGTCCGTGATAACATCCCGCAAATTTTATGATTTTATTTCTTCCTGTATATCCCCTTGCAACACGAATTGCACTCATAACGGCTTCTGTACCCGAATTAACCATACGCACCATCTCCACCGAGGGCACCAGTGAGCATATCATTTCAGCCATGTCAACTTCACATTGTGAAGCTGCTCCAAAACTAAGTCCATCACGAATCGCCCGCTCCACACTCTCTAACACGTAAGGATGGCAGTGTCCAAGAATCATAGGTCCCCATGAACCGATATAATCAATATATTCCTTTCCATCAACATCATATATTCTGTCTCCGCAGCCTCGACGGATAAACCTCGGTGAAATACCTATTGATCCGAATGCCCGTACCGGACTGTTCACACCGCCCGGTATACATTTTTTTGCCTGTTCAAATAATTCTTCCGACCTGCTTATCATCCTATCCACTCTCCCTTTAAATATTCCGCAATTTCTTTCGCATAGTATGTAATATAAATATCCGCACCTGCTCTAAATGCTGATGCTGCCATTTCATAAACAACCTCTGTCTCATTAATCCAACCTCTTTGTGCAGCAGCTTTCACCATAGCATACTCTCCGCTTACACTATATGCAGCAATAGGAATATTCGTATTATCATGTATTTCCCTTACTAGATCCAGATAAGACATAGCCGGCTTTACCATAATGATATCCGCACCCTCACTTACATCCAGCATAGCTTCTTTTAACGCCTCTCTGCGATTATGATAATCCATCTGATAACTTTTACGATTACCAAAAGCCGGTGCAGAACCTGCCGCATCCCTAAACGGCCCGTAGAATGCAGATGCATATTTAACAGAATAAGACATAATCGGTACTTCGGCAAATCCTTCTTCATCCAGTGCTTCCCTGATTGCAGCAATCCTTCCATCCATCATATCTGATGGTGCCACCATCTGTGCTCCTGCCTTCACATGTGAAACAGCAGTACGAGCCAACAGTTTCAATGTTTCATCATTGTCTACATCATTGTCTTTAAGCACACCACAGTGACCGTGAGATGTGTATTCACACATGCATACATCTGTAATCCTGTACATATACGGATGCTCTTCTTTCAAATATTCAAGGGCTCTCTGGATAACACCGTCCTGTGCATATGCCTGACTGCCTATTTCATCCTTAACCTCAGGAATTCCAAATAGCATAACTTTGTTGATTCCTACAGATTCGAGTCTGCTGATTTCCTCACCCATGCGGTCAACCGTATACCTATATTGACCCGGCAGTGATGCTATCTCCTCTACTTTATCTGCTCCATCCATAACAAACATAGGATAAACCAGTGATTCCCTGCTGATTCTCGTCTCTCTGACCATTTTTCTTAATACTTCATTTCCTCTTAATCGTCTTGGTCTTTGTCTAAGTTTCATCTTTGCCGTTACTGAAAACTTATAAAAAGTTATAACTTTAACGTTTCATTCCTACTTCATAGTGTATGCTTTCAATTTGTATTTCTACAATACCTACTCACAAGTTCTTGTACACTCCATAGGCGTAAATTCCTGACTAACGTATCAGTACATATCCACATTAACCTTAAAGATTTATAAATTCGTTCTGACAGTTTCAAATCTTCCATACATATAAAGCTTGGTTTTCGCTTTATTATTTCAGATGTTATTTGATGTAAATAATCGTGACGGATATTTGTCAGTCTGTGATTTACTTTTAATAAAAGTTTTTCCTTTTTGATTACATTTTTAGTTTTGCAGTATTTTCCTTTCGTTTTATTCTTTTCATATTTGCGAGAAATGCTACGTTGTAATCTACGTTTATGTTTCTCAAGTTTCTTTATCTTTTGTGTTTTGTTAATATTTTTATAAATATTTTTATCAGAACATATTGCCAAATCTTTAATTCCTAAATCAATTCCAATTCCTTCGTTTAATGGAAGAGTAGTGTAATCTTCACATTCTATTCCCACTGTAATCCACCAGTTTAATCCATCATATTTAATACGCGGATTAATATACTTTACGTTATCTGTCGGGATACGACAATGTTCTGCAAGCCGTATCCAATTAAGCTTTTGCTTATTCTTTTTCTTAGAAGTTGCAAATCCTTCAACTTTTACGTGTGTATCTGTAAACTTGATTTTTACATTATCTTGATAAAAAGATGGAACAGAATATTTTCTGCTTTTAAATCGTGGGAATTTTGAATATCCTTTAAAAAACCTCTTATATGCTTCACAGGCGTCCTTTATAGCCTGTTTGGTTACATTGTTTGAAATATTATTTAGCCATGCATATGTTTCTGTTTTCTTTAGCTTTGTAAACTCCTTACGCAAATCGTCATCAGATATAAACTTTCCACCATTCTTATAATTCTCTTGTTCCCTGCCTAATGCCCAGTTATATGCAAACCTTGCAGTGTTAGCATATTGGAATAATTGGGTCTTTTGCTTATTATTTGGAATCAACATTACTCGAATTGTTTTTATCATTATCTTCACTACACTCCTCGATTAACTCCTTCATTACTTGAAACTCTACAATATCCGATAACAATTCTATCAAGATTTGGTTTTATATTCATAACTTGATTTAACTGCTCATGCGAATAATATCTATATCCATTACTAGTATAGTGCGGATGGAGCTTACCATTATTGTCCCAATTTCGTAATGTTTGTGCTTTATTCTATCAGCTAAAGTTATAAATCTCAACACTTAGTTATAACTTTTTATAACTTATTTTAAACTGTAACTATCCTCCTACATTATTATTCATTTTCATATAGATTATTAACCATTGCATCCAACATATCTCGAAAAGTTGTATCGGATAGGCTTTTTTGCAATTCAAATAAAAGATGATTCATCATTCTTTCTCCCGCTCCTGCAATCTGCCTCTTCAATTCTTCCTTTTCATTTTTCGGCAATGACAATTGACGGATTTGTGGAATAAGTCGCTTCATAGTGTCTTGTCCCACTGCTTCTTTGATAATCTCAATCTGAGAAATATTACCCTTACCTCTTAGCCAGTCAAAAAAGTACTGTTGTTCTTCCTGAAGGATTTCCCTGGCCCGGAGCAGATTTTTTTCCATTTGTTCATTATGAGGAACTATCTGAAATGAATCAATATCATAAAGCCGTACATTGGGAATTTCACCTATTTTTGTATCAATATCTCTCGGAACAGCCAAATCTATAACATCAATCTCATGTTCCAGTGTGAGGCTCCTCATTGATTCCAGATTTATCGTAAAATGCGGACTTGTCGTTGCACTTATAATCAGATTACACGTTGGTATGACATCATAACGCTGTGCATACTCTATCTTTTTACATCCCTCCGGAACAATTACTTCCTTATGATGGTACCGTCTGACAGTAACCGTTACGTCCGCACCGGCATTCTTCAAAACTTCTGCAGCAAGCCGACCCATCATACCATTTCCTATTACAAGACATTTTTTTCCCTTAACATCTATACCTTCCTCCCTTAATCTGTTAATCGCAATATGTATAACAGAATAATCTTTGACATTCAAAACTGTTTCCGTCTTTACTCTTTTAGCTGCGGTAACAGCCTGACGGAATAACACTTCCAAAACGTTATCTGCAGCTTTTATACGTCTTGCAAATGTCAGCGCATCTCCTATCTGGGTAATAATTTGATCTTCTCCGAAAATACGGGACTTTAATCCCGCAGTAAGATTAAACAGGTGTGTTACAGCTTCATTTTGCACTCTTTCAGTAAAAAACGACACATATTCATCATATTCTATTCCTGCAAATGTGCACAAATACTCAACACATGAAAAATCCAATTCTTCTTCCAAACTCAACCATGTTTCCATACGGTTACATGTAGAAACGATAACACATCCTCTGACATTTTCTTTTTTTAGCAGTTCCTCACAAAGTTTTTTCATTTGTTCTTCTGAAAAAGAAAAAGCACCCCGAATGTCTATAGATGCCTGTTCATGGTCTATTCCAGCCGTATAAATCAAAATGGAACCTCCTAAATCACTGCGTCTGCCCTTTTTCTCTCATTAATTCCTCATACTTAAGCTGATATTCAATCAGCCTTGGTATATATTCAGGAGGGGTTCTTCTCGCAGCTTCCCAATCTTCTAGTGTCCGTACAGGTATACCTGTATGCTCTGAAAACTCTTTACGCGACATCCCTGTACTCTCCCTTAATCTTTTTATAGTCCCTGCAGCATCCATGGCTTCACCTCGCATTGCGTATTGATATTTATAATATATCACATTATTTTATTTTTCGCAATGCGTGAATTGCATTTTTTTAATTATCTTTTTGTATCGAATTTTCGAGATAGATTTTCACAGACGACAAATCCAAATTTGCACTTTAGATTTGTCTTTTTTTATTGCAATGTCTTTTATTTTTATATATAATATTAATAAATGATTGGAGATGATATAATGTCGTATATTAACAGAGCAATTACTCCTATCCTAAAAAAAAGAGTAAATTCCAGCAAAGTTACTTTAGTTGTAGGAGCCAGACAAGTTGGTAAATCTACGCTTATTAAACATGAGTTTTCTGATTTTAATAAGGCAAATTTTGATGATAGATTGACAAGACTTCAAGCAAGGGAAGAACCAAAACTTTTCTTTTTAAACAATTCATGCCCTTTATTTATTGATGAAGTTCAAAAAGAAAGTAGTATTTTAGAAGATATAAAGCTAAAAGTTGATGATTCTGATCAAAAAGGATTATTCATTTTATCAGGCTCACAAAAACTTGAACTAATGAAAGGCATTAGCGAATCTCTTGCAGGGCGTGTATCTATTCATGAATTAGCAGGTTTATCAATGCGGGAAATCTTTGGTATAGATTTTAATAAGCACTTTATACCATCCGAAGAATATCTACATGAACGTGAAAAGAAATTAGAATCATATGATAACATTTGGGAAATTATTCATAAGGGCTCATATCCGGAATTATACGATTCTGACAGAGATTGGCAAGAATACTACTCTTCCTATGTCACAACCTATATTGAAAGAGATATTAATGAATTAGTTTCAGCAGATGGCATTACTTTTACCAAATTTTTGGTGGCAGTTGCGGCCAGAACCGGTGAAATGCTTAATTATTCAAACATAGCAAACGATGTAGGCGTAAGTGAACCAACAATAAAAAATTGGATATCTATACTAGAAAGAACAGGCATAATATATATATTACAACCTTACTGTGCAAGTGCATTAAAGAGAGCAACCAAAACTCCTAAGCTATATTTTAGAGATACGGGACTTGCCTGCTATCTTACAAGATGGGTAACAGCCGATGCTTTAAAATGCTCAGCTGTTGCGGGAAATATGTTTGAAACATTTGTTGTATCCGAAATACTAAAGTCTTATTCTAACGAAGGGAAAGATTATAAATTTTGCATCTATTATTATCGCGGAAAAGATAAGAATACTTCAAAAGAAAATGAAATTGACTTAGTAATAGAAGAAGATGGCATACTTTATCCTGTTGAAATCAAGATGTCAGGTAATCCAAAAGCTAATATGGGTGCTGCAAATGTAGTTTTAGATAGAATCGAAGACAAAAAAAGGGGCATGGGTGTTATACTATGCCTGATTGATAAAAAAACATACTTAAGAGATAATTTATTAGCTTTGCCGATTGAATACATTTAGCCTCATTTCAGTTAATGCCGTATATTCCCTCAAATACATTCCTCTCCTCATTTCATCAGTACCGGCATAGTCTGCATATTTGCTAAAAATCGACAAAGCATTATCTACATCAATCCACCTCGGTTCCATGCCATTTTCTTGCTCAGACTCAGTCAGATTCATTTCTGAAGCTCCTTTCACGGTTCCACAGAAATATAAATTAACCCATTTCCATTCTTTGTAATACTCATCAATTTCTAATAGGCATGGTGATGGGGTAATTAGCACGCCTGTCTCTTCTCCCACTTCTCTTACACAGCACTGAGCCTCAGTTTCATTATCTTCAAGTCCTCCTCCCGGAATCATCCATTGACTGGTTTTTGTTTCATAAGACAAAAGAATCTTATTATTCTTAATTATTATTCCTCTGCATGCTGTTCTTGTCTTACTCCATTTTCCAGAATAATTCTGTCCTACTATGTCTATTTTTTTCATTCTTCCCTTTTCCTTTTATTAACATGTTATAGCCGTGGGTTTTCATTCATAAATACCGTACTTTTTATACTGTTACCTCATAAATTTCCTTCTCTTCAATTCCAACTGAAGTGGTATAATATAGTTGTAACACAAGTGGCTTTTAAGATATAATATCAAAATCAAAGAAAGAAGGATTTTATTATGCCACGAAACTATGAAC
>CADADA010000032.1 GCA_902786515.1 uncultured Lachnospiraceae bacterium
ACCTCACGATGGACACCCTTGCTGTTCGGCTATATCCTTCCCACTGTCGGGCGGATTAGGGACTTTCACCCTTTAGAAACGTGCGCCGTCGGGCGCACGAACAAAAGCCGGGCAGGTTAGTTTCTGCCCGGCTTCATCACGGTTCTTAATCTTTTTTTAATCTTCCAAACACCATATCATAACCATCATTGCCATAATTGAGCGAGCGGTTCACTCTGCTTATCGTGGCCGTGGAAGCCCCTGTCTTTTCAGCAATGTCATGGTATGTCTTTTTTTCTTTCAGCATTTTTGCGACCTCATATCTTTGTGATATAGACAGCAATTCATTAACTGTGCATAAGTCTTCGAAGAAACAATAACATTCTTCCTTGTTTTCCAATGTCAAAATGGCATCAAACAATTCATCAACCGCTTCTGTATGTATCTTATCCGTCATACAAACATCAGTATCCTTCCTATTCTATGGCAATAGAATTTTTTTCATGTACTAACAGTTTATCATATTAAAGCATTAAAATCCAGTGTTTTTATATCTGTTTAAAAATGTTTTTAATTTTTCCGGATAAAAATTAAGCACATATTCTTCTGGAAATCCTACCTCCTTAATAAGCTCAAGTGACTCATTATGTCGTCCGACATTCTCGATGGAATGTGCGTCACTGTTGATGCAGACAGGATACTTATTATATTTGCATATTTCAAGTATTCTCGTTATATTTTCACGTGCATTTTCTCTCCACGGACACCCTGCAAGAGAGTTATTGTTTATTTCCAGCAATACATCATACTCCATGGCGGCATCTATTACTTTTTCATAATCAACAGGTATCTTACCGTCATCCAGATGACCTATAATGTTGACAAAAGGCTTTTTTATCGCGCCTATAATGGCATTCGTGTTCTGCTCAAGATTTCCTGGCTCATATCCTATCCCAATATGGATACTAGCGATACATAAGTCCATTTTTTGCATTAGTTGTTCGTCTAAATCTACCGCTCCTTCGTAATCCAGTATATTTAATTCCACTCCGAACAATACTTCTATATCTCCGTAATCTCTCTTTCTGTCTGTCAACTGTTCAAAATATTCTTCAGTGCATGTTCCGGGCATCAGCACAGAATGTTCCGTGATTCCCAGTAATGTTAAACTCCTTTTCCTTGCCTCTTCTATCATCTCTTCAATTGTATTTTGGGCATGTCCGCTTGCTACTGTATGTGTGTGTAAATCAGTACAATATCTCATATTTTTTTCCTTTCAGCAAAAGCGGTGGGCTTACAACAGTCTGATTGCACAGCTCATTGTAAAACCCACCGCTCCTCATAATCAATTTTATTTCAACGTGCTTACACTTACAACCTTACTATACTTGCTGTAAACTGTATTGCCGTCAGTTCCTTTTGCATAAGCTCTTACTCTGACATAATATTTTGTCTTTGCCTTAAGTCCGCTTACTACTTTTCTTCCTGTCTTAACCGGAATACTTGTTACCTTTGAACCCTTAAAGTTCTTCTTTACAGAATACTGAAGTTCATATCCTGTTGCCTTTGAATCCGTCTTTACAGTAACGGAAATCTTTTTCTTCATACCTGATATCTTCTTTACAACAGGCTTTGCAAGTTTAACTTTTGTAGTAGCAGCTTCCTTCTTCCAGCCTGCATAAAGTGTCTGGTTAGATGCTGTCTTAACTACTGTAGATGCTTTTACTTTCTTGCCGTTTTTCTTTTTTGTATACCATCCTGTAAACTTGTATCCTGTCTTTGTTGCTTTAGGTAACTTACCAATCTTCTTTCCATAAGTTACTTTCATGCTGGCTGTTGATACACTTCCACCGTTTGCATTAAACTTAACTGTATACTCTTTTGCAGTCCATACTGCACTTACTGTCAAGTCTTCTGTAACTTCATCAAAATCTGTATCCCATGATAATGTATATCCTGTCTTTGTAAGTTCAGGTGCCTCAGCATATTCCCCACTCTCAACTTCCTGCTCAGACACTATATCATCGCCATCCATAAATACTACTGTATAAGCATCGCCGTCTTCTTCGTCCCAATCATCGCCGTCTTCATCTTCTCCGTCACCCCAGTCATCGCCGTCTTCGTCTTCTCCGTCATCCCAATCTTCTTCATCATCGCCGTCTTCGTCGTCGCCCCAGTCTTCATCATCACCGTCGTCCCATTCATCGCTGTCTTCGTCTTCTCCGTCGCCCCAGTCTTCTTCATCTTCGCCGTCTTCTTCGTCCCAATCGCTGTCATCTTCAATCCAGTCGTCTCCGTCCTCGCTCCATTCGTCTGTTGACTCCTCCGAATCATCAACACTTCCAAACTCAAGTACGTCGTCTTCTGTAATGACTCCCTCAACAAAGTCATCGTCTTCTTCAAATCCCTCTAAATCTTCAACGAAATCAACATCTGTCATATCATCGCCAAGTGCCCTCACTCCGCATACACCCGGGCACGCAAGAATTGCAGCCAATGCTAAAGCAGCACCTTTTAAATATACCTTTCTCATTCCCATCATCCTTTCTTATAAGCTAACATACTATACTATACAAAATCTTCCCCAACGTTATGCATCAATTATCAGCCTATATATTATCACTCGATGTTTCAAAACAGTCTCCCGTCTGTTTTTTTGTGCAATTTGCACAACCTAAATACGTGATTCGGTATTGCATTTGTGGTTTAATTATACCACACTGTTAAATGCTGTCAATATCATTTGTAGATTTTTTTCATAATATTGTCAATTTCGTGATTTTGTTTAATAAAAATAGCTGTCGTTAGACAGCTATAACAATGCTTTTAATTCATCTATTTCAAATTCATAGTTTGTATTGCAGAAATTGCAATTCATTTCTATCTTTTTTCCTTCATTTATCATTTCGGTCAATTCTTTTTTACCTATACTAATAAGTGCTTTTGTTACTCTTTCTCTGCTGCAATTACATCTGTATGCTGCAGGTATAGTATCATTTATCTTAAGTCCCAGTTCTCCAACAACCTCTTTTAAGATATCTTCCGGCGTCTTTCCCTGTTCCATAAGATTTGTTACAGAATCAAGGCTCTCTATCTTTTTCTCTAAAAATGTGATTACATTTTCTGAAGCAAACGGCATTAGCTGCAATATGAAACCACCGGCCTGTTTCACTGTGTTATTTTTTTCCATTAGTACGCCAAGTGCAACTGCTGACGGTATCTGCTCTGACGATGCAAAATAGTATGTTAAATCTTCTGCAACTTCACTTGTGGTTAAACTAACCTGACTTGAATACGGCTCTTTCATTCCCAAATCTTTTATAACTGTCATTGTACCATATCCTATTGCCCCGCCTACATCCAGTTTTCCAAGATAATTCGGTGGAATGACTATCCCGGGATTTCCCACGTATCCTTTTACATTCGCTTTAGAATCTGCAGTTACAGTGATTCCGCCTATTGGTCCGTCTCCCTTCATCATGATGGTTAATATATCATTTTCCCCCTTCATCATGCTTCCCATCATTGCCGCACCTGATAACAGTCTTCCGAATGCTGCCGTAGCTACCGGACTTGTATTATGAATCTGTCTCGCCTTTTCTACCAGCTGTGTCGAGCAAATCGCATATGCTCTTATCTGGTCATCTGCTGCCGTGGCTCTTACTATATAATCATTCATCTTTATATATACCTGCTTTCTTAATTTCTTTTGCCATAATATACATGCGGTCAGTCTCTTCTGTAACATCTTTGTCACTAAATGCCTCTACCGCTTTAACAAACTCCATACCTGCCTTCTCAATCAATTCCTTTATCTCACTGACTGTATATCCTTTTTGCAGATGTGTTTCTTCATATCTGTCATATTTACCATGTTCATCTTCTATGTAAAGTGTTATGTCATACTCGTTAATGTTGTCTTTGCTGTCAAACCAGTTTTCCCAGATAAAGCTTCCGTTCTCTCTGTTTTCAGCAATCGTAGCATCTCCCATTCTTTTGTATTTCCCGATTGTATTCATATCAAATATAAAGATACCTCCTATATCGAGATAATTATTCACCAGCCTGAATACCTGAAGCAGTTCTTCCTTGTCAGTGATATAATTCAGTGAATCACACACGCTCACAACAGCACGGACGGTGCCGTATAGTTCAAATTCGCGCATATCCTGATTCAGATATAAAATATCATGTCCGGACTCATCCCTTTTTTCAATGGCAATTCCCAGCATTTCGTCAGAATTATCTATTCCAATCATGTCATATCCTGCTTCTGCCAGTAATTCCGTCATGCTCCCGGTTCCACATCCAAGTTCTAATACGATTCCGTCTTCTATTCCCGCCTCTTTCAATTTTCCTATGAGGTACCTGCTCCAATCTTTATACGGTACATTATCCATAAACATATCATATACCGAAGCAAATTCATTATACGAATCCATTAATGTTTTCCTTCCATTCTCATTACATTTGTAAAACCATTGTTATAGTATCAGTTTTTTTTATGAAATGCAAGGTTGATTATTCCATGGTTTTAACTTATACTTGTATAATGGTTAAGGCATTTTGAATAGGAGTAGAGAAATTGAAAACGAATTTTATTTATACACAAATCAGAAAGATAAGTTTTGTTAACCTGATTATTCCCGCGCTGGTATCATTGATTCTTATCATCATTTTTTTTAATTTACCATTTAAGGAAATTATTGCACCCCATTACCTGAAATCGGTTAAGGATGTTGATTCTCTCTATGCTTCTGATGTACGCTATGTTGATATTTCATTTGATTCTTTATATTATACCGGTTATGACTACATAAAGAACGGTCATATTATGGGATATTATTATTATTGCCTTGATGATAAAGCCTGTACCTTCGTACTTGTAAATGCAAATAAGATTAAGAAACCTACGGAAGTAATTAAAGGATATTCCATGAAGGCTTCTCTTGATAATCAGAATAATCTGGTAAAACAGATGATATCGGATTTTTCCAAAGATTTAAACTGGACGGCCGATGGTCTTTTATCTGTCAGCTCTGTCTGCTATATTAACGAATTAGGATATAAATCATATATGTTTTTATCTCTGGGCATATTTATGTTAATATTGTCATTATTGCTTTTGAGATATATTGTCTCGAATATTATGTATATGATATTACCGGGACTTTTTCCGGCATGTGTAAAGTTTAAAAGAATGTGCGGCGAGCTTAAATCCATTATGCGGGTTAATGCTGAATTGAAAAATGAGGATTATGTTCTTTACAGAACGAAAAAAATGATTTTCACAAGGCATTATTTTATGTATATGGATCATACAAATCTCGATATTATTCCGCTTAATAAAATCGAGAAGGTCCACTACAAATTGGTCTTATTACAAAAAAATATTTACTCAATACATTTTCATTGTGCAAATAAGACTAAAATCCACCTACCTTATATGACCGGAAAGTCTTTTAATGAATTTTCGGAATATATGGCTCAAATCGGAATCCGCGTCAGTAAATCAGAAAATCAGTAGTGGTGGGACAACGTTGCAGGACATCATTTCAAACAAGCATGTTGATGTATATTCAGCTCGTTGCCTTAACAAAAAAGAGTCCGCTTCTGCGAACTCTCTTTTGTTATCTTCCACAACAGAATTTATATTTTTTCCCGCTTCCGCAAGGACATGGATCATTTCTTCCAATCTTAGCACCTTTAACAACTGTATGTGAGCTTTTCTGCTCCTTATACAATTCTTTTCTTCTCTCCTCTGTGAGAAGGCTGTCCCACTGAGGCAATGTATATAACCATTCTGCCTTTGCCTCCACCATGTTTTTGTACAAAAGTTCTTTGTCAAAGTGAAGACTTACATTTGTATCCTCTGTCATTGACTCTATCGGATTTTCTTCAACCAGACTGTCATTAATTCCATCTAAGAATCCTACCATAATCAGTAACTCTGTATGATATTTTTCAGCTAATTCTTTTACTGTTCCACTGACTACTTCATCCGGATTTGCTAATATCTTTTCATATATTCCTTTTTCAATATTAAAATAATTAGCCCAGAAACGGTTGCTCTCCTGCTGGCTCTTCTCAGCTGAATAGGCAATTCCACGCCAAGTCTCCAATAAAGTTAATTCCTGATTCTCTGCCATCTTTCTTTCCTTCCTTTGTTGTATAGTTTTATAACTACACACAGTATATACTATTTCTCTGATTTTTTCAAACTATTTCTTAAGGAATTCTATATATGCATCTTCGCTTACAGGTCTTGAATAATAAAAGCCCTGTAAAAAGTCACATCCTATATTTATTAATGTGTCTGCCATTTCTTTAGTTTCCACACCTTCTGCCACAATTTCCAGTTCAAGACTTTTTATCATTGCCACGGTGTATTTTAATATCTTAAATGCTTTCTCATCACTCATTGCTGCCCAGACAATACTCTTACCTATTTTCACCATCTTAAAAGGCAGCTCTATGAGATAGTCAGATGTTGAAAATCCTGTTCCGTAATCGTCCATTGAGAACTGGATTCCCTTCGAGAGAAGCTTATTCATATTCTCTATTAACATCTCATTATTGACGAAATCCGCTGTCTCTGTTATTTCAAGATTAAATGCAGAGTACGGCAGATGATATTTATCTACGATGCTTATAAGCTTTTCTGCAAGATTTTCCTGCATGCACTGTACCACTGACAGGTTGACCTCAATGTATTCAATTCCGTATTTTTCTGCTCTTCCTGATGCTAAAAACTGACATACTTTTTCAAATACAATTTCTCCTAATTTTAGGATTTTACCGTTCTTCTCAGCTATCGGTATAAATTCCTCAGGACTTATGAATCCCAAATCACTGTCAATCAGTCTCACTAATGCTTCTGCGGATGAAAATTTACCTGTCTTTACATTTCTTATCGGCTGATAATGTACCGTAAATCCATCATTAATGATTGCCTGACTAATCAGATGTGATATTGCAAGTTGTCTCTGCTGTTTCATGAGAATATCTCTGCCAATGCAAAGCACGTCATCATTCATAAGGTCTCTGTTTTCAGTAAATGCGTAATCTATCATACTCGAAAGCTCCTTTGAAGACAACACATCATCCGGGTATTTTACATAACAGATAAGTGGAATCATTGTCATATTAATTTCTGCAACTGAAACCGATTCAGCAAATTCATCTTTTATTTCTTCTGTTATTGATATCACGTCATCATTGTAGGTAATGATTCCAAATCGTATTCCGCCTAAAAAGAATACTCTCTTTGTATTGAATCTTTCACTCAATTTTCTTGCAACATGTATGACGAGACTCTCGACATTTTCAGTACCAAAAGTTTCTTTAATATATTTGAATCCATCAATCTCAACTATTATGGCTGTGAATTCTTTCCTGTTGCCAATGGCAATATCAGTTGTTGAATAAAACGATTTGCCATTGCTCATTCCGGTAAGTGAATCTGTATATATTTCAGGATTCTGTATGGACATGAACATAAGCAGCATGGATACAGTACTCGCATAGTTCGTCAGCAGTAAGTTGTCAAAATACATCTGAATAACAACACATGCAAAAATAAAGCATGTAAAAGAATACACTGCTACTCTCTGTGATTTTATCAAACGATATCTGTTCTTTACAGTTATTATCAGGCATATTGTAAATGTAAGATATGCCATAAAATACAGTAAAGCCACCAGTGGTCCTCTAGTATATACTCCATTTTCAAAGTAAAACACTCCTTTGGTTATACCTGTTGTGGAAATTATTAACGTATAAAAAATGACAATGCCATAAAACCAGATTTTTTCCAGTTTTTTTGTCTCTCTGCCATTCAATAAGGATATCACATACATATACAATAACGCCGATATGATATTTACGCTAAAATAATATCCCATTGAAAACAGATAGCCTGCCCATACCGGTATGATGCCCTGCTCAATCGGCTCATATGTGTATACCGTAATCAAATCAAAGATTGTGGCAACAAAATTAAACACCAACATTTGTATAAAAAAGATTGATGATCTGTCTTTACGGTTATTCAATTTATACGTATATCCAAATATTACAATTTCCAATATAATAGCAGCTATATCATAGTGTGTTACCCACTGCATTTTATTCACCATGCCCTATCTTCTATTCATTGATATTGAATCCATATTGTAGTCTTTCAGATTCTCACTTATGTTTCTGTTATCCGCTTTTGCTAAAAGTGCCTGTCGGGCTCTCTTCGACTCGTTTTCTCCTTTATGCGAGCTTGGTCCTCCTACGCATCCTCCCTCACATATCATACCTTCCATAAAATCTTCGTTAAATCTGCCGAGTTTCATAAGCATTAAGCCTTTTTTACACTCAACGGCACCTGCGCATTTCATAACGTTTATATCGGCATTTTCTCCGGATTCTTTTAAGCTTTCTATAACTGCCTCAGCTACTCCTCCGGCATTTGCAAATTTCTTTCCATATATGCTGGATTGCTGTAATTCTTCCGTCGCCGGCTCAAGTGTTACTTCCTTTGCTTTCATGATTGCCCTGATTTCTCCAAATGTCAGTGCATAATCAGCATTATCTTTTAATTTGTGGTCGTGAGCCTCGCTTTTTTTCGCGATACAAGGACCTATAAATACTGTTATGGTTCCAGGCTCCTGCGCTTTAATCAATCTCGACACGGCGCACATCGGCGATACTGTGTTTGACATATTATCCTTTAATTCCGGATAATGTTTTTCTATCATGTTCACAAATGCAGGACAACATGATGTTGTCTTTTTCTTACCTTCTTTGTATGCTTCGGCCCACTCTCTTGATTCTGCACTTGCTGTCATGTCCCCGCCGAGTCCTACTTCATACATTTCATCGAATCCAACTTTTTTTAGTGCCACTCTCCAGCTGGCCATTGTAATATCATTTCCAAACTGGCCTTCACTTGCAGGTGCAAGCATGGCAACAACTTTTTTATCGGATTTAATGGCATTTATGACATCTACAATGTCTGTTTTTGAACCAATGGCTCCAAACGGACAGGAATGGATGCATTGTCCGCATCTGATGCATTTTTCCATATCTATTTTACATATCATATTTTCATCCATAGTGATTGCATCTACCGGACAACTCTTCTTACAAGGTCTTACTAAATCTGCAATTGCATTATACGGACAGGCTTTGGCACACATTCCACATTCTTTACATTTAGCCGGGTCTATATATGATCTGTCTCTTCCCATCGATATTGCCCCAAATTTGCAGGCATGCTGACAGGCTTTTCCCATACACTTTCTACAATTATCTGTCACCACGTATCTTGATATTGGACATCCCTGACAGGCTGCCGTAATTACCTGTACCAGATTATCGTCCTTCGTTCCATCCGGACATTTTCCCTGAGCAAGATTAATTCTTTGTCTGATGATTTCCCTCTCTTTATATATACAGCATCTGAATATTGCATGTGGTCCGGGAATTAATTTATACGGTAACTGTTCCTTTTTTTCTTCTAATTCTCCATCAAATGCCAGTTTTGCCACCTGGTATAATACTTCATGTTTTATTTTCAATATTGTTGCATCATTTGTAATCATAACAACACCACCCTTGTAAAAAAATGGCGACCACCTTTCGATGACCGCCACTTTGCGTCTATAATTATTTCTTTGCTGCTGCCTTTATCTGCTCTGTCAAAAGCGGAACAATCTTATTCAAATCTCCTACGATACCATAATCAGCTACATCGAAGATTGGAGCTGTATCATCTTTGTTAATTGCAATGATGATATCTGATTCTTCCATACCTGCAGTGTGCTGAATAGCACCTGAAATACCGATTGCAAAATATACCTGTGGACGAACTGTCTTTCCTGTCTGTCCTACCTGTAATTCTTTTGGCTTCCAGCCATTATCAACTACCGCACGTGAACAGCTTACTGTTCCACCGATTGCTTCTGCAAGATCGTCTAATAATTTGAAGTTTTCAGCACTTCCAACACCTCTACCACCTGATACAAGAATCTTTGCATCCATGATATCAACTACGTCTGTAACTTCTTTTACGATTTCTAATATCTCAACGTATTTGTCGTTTGGAACAAATCCAGGATTGTACTCAATAACTTCTGCCTTAGCACCTTTCTTTGGCTCAATCTTCTGCATAACTCCGGCACGTACTGTTGCCATCTGAGGGCGATTATCAGGGCATGCGATTGTAGCGATTGTATTTCCACCAAATGCAGGACGAGTCATTAATAACTGGTTGTGCTTCTGCTCTTTTCCAGGGATTGGATTAATTGGGAAATCACCAATCTCAAGTACTGTACAGTCGGCTGTAAGACCTGTTGCAACTCTTGCTGACACTCTAGGTCCTAAATCTCTTCCGATTGCAGTTGCACCTACAAGCATAATCTCAGGCTTGTACTCATTGATAACAGATGCAAGTGCATGTGTATAAGGCTCTGTTCTATAATCTTTTAATTCAGGATCATCAACAACGATGACTCTGTCTGCACCATATTCAGCTAACTGATCTGTAAGACCCTTTACATCTGAACCGATTAATACCGCTGTAACCTGTGTATCTAATTTACCTGCCAACTCAGTTGCTTTTCCAAGTAATTCGAAAGCAATGCTGCTGATTTCATTATCAACCTGCTGAGCATAGACAAATACACCTTTATATTCTTCTAAATTCATTTTTGTCACCACTCTTCCTTTCCAAACTTACACTATATGTTTCTCTAACAACTTGCTCATGATATAGTTTGCTGCTTCATCTGACTCAAGTGTTACTTTTTCACCGGCACCTTTTCTTACTTTATCAGATGCTTTTGCGATCTTTGTAGGTGAACCCTTAAGTCCAAGATTTGCATCATCTACATCCTTTAAGTTATCTCTTCCCCATACGGTAATCTCAGCATCGTATGCATCAAAGATCCCACCCGGTGTCATATAACGTGGCTCATTTAACTCTGAAAGAGCTGTAATCAGGCAAGGCATCTTAGCCTTTACCATATGATATCTGTCTTCATACTGACGTTTTACTACTACGCTGTCGCCCTCGATTTTAATTTCCTCTGCATATGAAATTACAGGGATTCCAAGATGCTCTGAAATCTGTGGTCCAACCTGTGCTGTATCTCCATCGATAGCCTGACGTCCTGTAATGATTAAATCATATTCAAGATTTCTGATTGCACCTGCAATTGTAGTAGATGTAGCCCATGTGTCTGCTCCACCTAATACTCTGTCTGTTACAAGGATTCCCTTGTCAGCGCCCATAGCCATAGCTTCACGAAGTACTTCTTCTGCCTTTGGAAGACCCATTGTCAATACGGTAACTTCTACATCATCATATTCATCTTTGATTCTAAGTGCTGCTTCAAGTCCGGCTTTATCATCCGGGTTCATAATTGTCAACATTGCAGCTCTATCTAATGTTCCATCAGGATTGAATTTTACTCCACCCTTTGTATCAGGAACCTGTTTAACACAAACAACGATTTTCACTGTTATTCACTCCTTATATTTTCTAATTTTCTGTATTTATTATTTCAAAAGATTTCCGGAAATTACCATTCTCTGAACTTCACTTGTTCCTTCGTAGATTTCTGTAATCTTTGCATCACGCATCATACGC
Organism: uncultured Lachnospiraceae bacterium; assembly: GCA_902786515.1. Lineage (GTDB taxonomy): Bacteria > Bacillota > Clostridia > Lachnospirales > Lachnospiraceae > UBA2821. Next base: position 11,621 of record CADADA010000032.1, read on the forward strand.
TCTACATCATATTCTCTGATGTATCCGTATCCACCGAATAACTGAACGGCCTTTGTAGTAACTTCCATAGCAACCTCTGCTGCGAAAAGTTTTGCCATTGCTGCTTCTACTGAATAAGAAGTCTTATGATCTTCCTGATACTGTGCCTTTTTCATTGCAGCTTTGTATACTAATAATTTAGCTGCTTCTACCTTTGTAGCCATATCAGCAAGCTGGAACTGTGTATTCTGCTGAGCTGCGATTGCACGTCCAAACTGCTTTCTTTCTTTTGTATACTCGATTGTACGCTCTAAAGCACCTTCTGCTATACCAAGTGCCTGTGCAGCGATACCAATACGTCCACCATCAAGTGTGTGCATTGCAACAGGGAATCCTTTTCCTCTAGGTCCTAATAAATTATCTTTAGGGATTCTGCAATCCTGGAAGATTAATTCGTATGTTGCTGAACCACGGATACCCATCTTCTTTTCTTTTGTTCCGAAAGTAAATCCAGGTGTGTCCTTCTCTACGATAAATGCTGAGAATTTCTTTACCTTTCTTCCTCTCTTATCTTCTACAATATCTGTATAAGCAATGATAATATAAATATCAGCTTCTTTACCGTTTGTGATGAAGCACTTAGAACCATTTAAAATCCATTCTCCTGCTTCTTCATCTAATACAGCCTTTGTCTGAACACCCTGAGCGTCTGTACCTGCTCCAGGCTCTGTAAGTCCAAAAGCTCCAAGCTTTTCACCGTTTGCCAAAGGTACAAGGAATTTCTCTTTCTGTTCTTTTGTACCATATGTCTGAATAGGATCAGCACAAAGTGATGTATGAGCTGATACGATAACTCCTGTAGTACCACAAACTTTTGAAAGCTCTTCTACACACATAACGTATGTCAAAGGGTCACAACCCTGTCCACCAAATTCTTTCTCAATTGGAATACCCATGAAACCATATTTCTTCATTTTATCAACGATTGCTGTTGGAAAATGTTCTGTCTCATCTGTTTCCTGTGCGAATGGTTTAACTTCTGTCTCGGCAAATTCTTTGAATAATTCTCTTGCCATTTCATGTTTTTTACTTAAAGAAAAATCCACGATTTTGTTCCTCCTATACTTTTATATTTATTGAATCATTATTTTGAATAATCGTAGAAACCAATACCAGTCTTTCTACCTAACTTACCGGCTCTTACCATCTTTCTAAGAAGTGGATGTGGACGGTATTTTGAATCACCTGTCTCAGCCTGTAATACTTCCATGATTGCAAGACAAATGTCAAGTCCTACTAAATCTCCTAATGCTAAAGGTCCCATTGGATGGTTTGCACCTAACTGCATAGCTGTATCAATACCTTCTACAGATGCAACTCCGTCAGCATAAATGCCGATTGCTTCGTTAATCATAGGTATTAAAATTCTGTTTACTACAAATCCGGCAGCTTCTTTTACCTCTACAGGTGTCTTACCGATTTCTTTAGAAATCTCAACGATCTTGTCTCTCATCTCATCAGGTGTATTCTCACCCTGTATTACTTCAACAAGCTTCATAACCGGTGCAGGATTGAAGAAATGCATACCAATTACAGGTCTGTCAAGTCCCTGTCCGATTTCTGTTATTGATAATGAAGATGTGTTTGTTGCAAACATACAGTCAGGCTTACAGATTTCCTGTAACTCTTTGAATGTCTGCTGCTTGATTTCCATTACTTCAAGTGCTGCTTCAACGATTAAATCACAGTCTGTACAGATTGTCTTAACACCTGTTGTAATCTTTGCTAAAATCTTGTCAGCATCTTCCTGTGACATTTTTCCTTTTGCAACACGTTTCTCAAATCCTTTTGCGATTTTGTTCTTTCCGTTTGCTGCAAATTCTTCGTTGATGTCACAAAGACAAACTTCATAACCTTCTGTCTGTGCAAATGCCTGTGCAATACCTGAACCCATTGTTCCGGCTCCAATAATACCTACCTTCATCTTAAATCCTCCTAATTTTTCTTTAATTATAATTTACTATTTATTTTGGAAAGGTACAACCTTTAATTTCTTTTCTTTATCCTTCTCAAGGAAATTACCCATTCCTGCTTTCTGATCTTCCGTCTCAAAACAGTCACCGAATAATTTTTCTTCTATTACGATTGCTTCATCCATGTTTACCTGTAATCCGTCGTTGATTGCTTTTTTACAGTTACGAACTGCAATCGGTGCATTCTTTGCTATAGTCTCAGCAAGTTTCTTTGCCTGTGGCATTAACTCTTCAATCGGATATACTGCATTTACAAGACCGATTCTGTATGCCTCATCTGCCTTAATGTTTCTTGCTGTATAAATAAGCTGTTTTGCCATTCCTACGTTGATAATTCTTGCAAGTCTCTGTGTTCCGCCGAATCCCGGTGTAATTCCAAGACCTACCTCAGGCTGACCGAATACTGCATTATCAGAGCAGATTCTGATATCACAACTCATTGAAATCTCACATCCGCCACCAAGTGCGAATCCGTTTACTGCTGCAATCACAGGTATAGGGAATGTCTCTAATTTACGGAAAACATCGTTTCCTTTCTTTCCAAAAGCCTCTCCTTCAGCTTTTGTAAGTGTGCTCATCTCTCCTATATCTGCTCCTGCTACAAATGACTTCTCGCCGGCACCTGTTAAAATAAGTGCTCTTACAGCATTTGTATCTACAGAATCAAGTGTCTCATTTAATTCATCAAGAACCTGACTGTTTAAAGCATTTAAAGCCTTTGGACGATTGATAGTGATGATTCCTACAAATCCTTCTACTTCATAATTGATAAATTCCATATATATATCCTTTCTTACATGACACACAGTACCGTGTAAAATCACGATACTGTGCTGATATACGTCCGAATAAATTCCGAACGGTTATTTTTCTTAGTCTCTTTCAACGATTGTTGAGCAGCCCATTCCTCCACCGATACACAGTGTAGCAAGACCCTTCTTAGCATCCTTTGCTTCCATCTCATGAAGCAATGTTACTAAGATACGGCATCCTGATGCTCCAACCGGATGTCCGAGTGCAATAGCACCTCCGTTTGGATTTAACTGCTTTTCAACATCAATACCTAATTCTTTTCCAACTGCAACTGACTGAGCAGCAAATGCTTCATTTGCCTCGATAATATCGAAGTCTTCAATCTTCATGCCTGTCTTATCCAATACTTTTCTTGTAGAGTAAACAGGTCCGATACCCATTACTTCCGGTCTGCATCCTGCAAGTGCTCCTGCAACCCAAGTAGCCATTGGCTTAACACCAAGTTCTTTTGCCTTTTCTTCGCTCATAACAACGATTGCTGCTGCACCATCATTGATACCTGAAGCATTTCCGGCTGTAACAAAACCATCAGGGTTGATTGTACGAAGTTTTGCAAGTCCTTCCATTGTCGAACCCGGACGAGGACCTTCATCAACCTTGAATTCAATTGTTTCTTTTTTCTTCTTAACTGTTACAGGTACGATTTCTTTATCAAATGCACCGTTCTTCTGAGCAGCTTCAGCCTTCTGCTGACTCTTTAATGCAAATGCATCTATCTCTTCTCTTGTAAGACCCCATTCTTCACAAATGTTGTCTGCTGTCTTAATCATGTGATAATCATTGAATGCATCCCATAATGCATCATTTACCATACAGTCCTTCATAACCGCATTGTTCATTCTATATCCGAAACGTGCCTTATCTAATGCATATGGAGCCATTGACATATTTTCCATACCACCGGCAACCACGATGTCTGCTTCACCAGCCATAATCATCTGTGCAGCCATGTTCACACAGTTAAGTCCTGAACCACATACAACGTTGATTGTAACTGCAGGAACTTCATTTGGCAAACCTGCTTTTATAGAAGCCTGACGTGCTACATTCTGTCCTAATCCGGCCTGGATAACGCATCCCATATATACCTGATCTACAGCTTCAGGAGCAACTCCTGCTCTGTTCAACGCTTCCTTAATAACAATAGAACCTAACTCTGCAGCCGGTGTAGTACTTAATGAACCACCCATTGTACCAATTGCCGTACGACATGCACCTGCTAAAACTACTTTCTTTGACATGAAAAAATATCCTCCTTAAAAATAATGATTATATGCTGCAGTTTCACCTGCACTTTGCAAACTTTTCTCTCAAACGTCTCTCAACGTTCGCAGGAACAAACTCGGAAATATCTCCTCCATAATATGCCACTTCTTTTACAATCGTAGAACTTAAAAACGCATATTCAAGACTGGTTGTAAAAAATATCGTATCCACTTCCGATTCAAGACTATGATTAGTCTGGGCAATCTGCATCTCACTTTCAAAATCTGTAACAGCCCTAAGGCCTCTTATCATAACATTCGCTTCATTCTTTCTCGCGAACTCAACAGTTAGTCCTTCAAAACATTGCACCGATACATTAGGAAGATCAGCTACAACCTCTTCTATCATCGCCATTCTCTCTTCCATCGTAAACACCGGACTCTTTTTTTTATTGATAAGAACACCAATGATTAACTCATCTACAACTTTGGACGCCCTCTTTATAATATCGAGATGTCCAAGCGTAATAGGATCAAAACTTCCCGGATATATTGCCTTCGTCATAATGTTCCTCTTTTCACTAATTTTAACACTACGTCTATATGATAACATTTTATTTATTGTTCGTCAAATATTTATCAATCTTTTTTTATTTTTTTTATGGTTGCTTGTCCTTGACCGTAAATATCATCAGTGATAGAATACATTCCATAACGAATTTTACTATTTTTATGGAGGTTAAAATGGATTTTAAAGAATTATATTCTAAGAAACTCGTCACTGCAGAGGAGGCTGCCGGAGTAGTCAAATCCGGTGACAGAGTAGACTACGGATGGGCTGCAACTACACCTGTCGCTGTAGATAAAGCTCTTGCAAACCGCTTAACTGAGCTTGAAAATGTAGATTTTTACGGCGGTATTTTAATGTGGGAGCCGGAAATTTTTAAAATCGAAGATCCAGCCGCACATTTCACATGGAACTCATGGCATATGGGTGGATTTGAGAGAAAGGCAGTCGCTAAAGGTTTTTCTTTCTACAGCCCAATCAGATATTCTGAATTACCAAGATACTACCGTGATTCACCGAATCCTCCGGCAGTTGCCATTTTTCAGGTTGCTCCGATGGATGAGCATGGATTCTTCAATTTCGGACCAAGTGCTTCACATTTAGCGGCAGCTTGCGAAACGGCTAAGATAGTTATCGTAGAAGTAAATGAGAATGTGCCAAGATGTCTCGGAGGATTTGAGGAAGGTATCCACATTTCCAAGGTTGACATGATTGTTGAAGGAGATAATCCTCCTATGGCTGAAATGGGTGGCGGCGGTGCTGCTACTGAAGTTGATGAGGCTGTTGCAAAACTCATTGTTGAAGAGATTCCTGATGGTGCATGCTTACAGCTTGGTATCGGTGGTATGCCAAATGCAGTTGGTTCACTTATTGCCAAGTCTGATTTAAAGGATCTCGGTGTACATACTGAAATGTATGTTGATGCCTTTGTAGATATCGCAAAAGCAGGTAAGATTACGGGTATGAGAAAATCTATCGATAAGGGACGCCAGACTTATGCCTTTGGTGCAGGTACGAAAAAACTTTATGATTACCTTAACAACAACCCTGAGTGTATGAGTGCACCTGTTGATTACACTAATGATATAAGAAGCATTTCCGCTCTTGATAATTTTATGTCAATTAATAACGCTGTAAACCTTGATTTATTCGGACAGGTTAATGCTGAATCAGCAGGTACGAAGAATATCAGCGGTGCCGGCGGTCAGCTCGATTTTGTTCTTGGAGCTTACCTTTCAAAAGGTGGAAAGAGTTTTATCTGCTGTTCTTCAACATTTACTACTAGAGACGGCGAACTGAAATCACGTATTCTTCCTACTCTTGACAATGGTTCAATAGTTACTGATACGAGAGCTAATATTCACTATCTCGTTACAGAGTACGGAAAGGTTAATTTAAAAGGCTTACCTACATGGCAGAAATGTGAGGCAATTATTTCCGTTGCACATCCTGACTTCAGGGACCAGCTTATTAAAGATGCTGAGAAGATGAATATCTGGAGACGCAGCAATAAGATATAGCAGGTAGTATTACATGAAGAATTTTAAAAGAATTTTTGCGATGAGTGGTATCGTTTTGCTGATATCTCTTTATGTCGTTACTTTTTTACTGGCAGTATTCGGCAAAGGAGAGGTTGCAGGAAGACTGTTCGTTGCTTCTGCAGTCAGCACTATCATTATTCCCATTTTTCTATGGGTTTTTGTAAAAATGATACCGGATTTTATTAAATTCACGTCACACACAAAAAAAAAATAAAAAAAAATAAAAAAGATGTCACACTAATGTGTGACATCTTTTTAAGTTCAGCTAATTACTTTAATGTAGCTACAGCGCCTTCAGCCTCAAGTTTTGTCTTAATCTCTTCAGCCTCTTCCTTAGAAGCGCCTTCTTTGATAACCTTAGGAGCGTTATCAACTAAATCCTTAGCTTCTTTTAATCCTAATCCTGTAGCTTCACGTACAGCCTTGATTACCTTAACCTTGTTTGGTCCAACTTCTGTTAACTCTACGTCAAATTCAGACTTCTCTTCTGCTCCGCCTGCTGCTGCTCCGCCTGCTGCTGCAACTACAACACCTGCTGCTGCAGAAACACCGAATTCTTCCTCACATGCTTTAACTAAATCATTTAATTCTAAAACTGTTAATCCTTTGATTACTTCAATAATTTCCTGAGTTGTCATCTTTAAATTCCTCCATTATAAATTCATTATTATCTTACTATGCGTTATTTTCCTGCTGCTCAGCAATCTGCTTAATAACACGAGCAAAGTTTGTAATAGGTGACTGGATACTTCCAAGTAATTTTGAAAGCAACTCTTCTCTTGATGGTATAGATGCGATAGACTTAATTCCCTCTGCATCATAATAAATACCCTCTACTACACCTGCCTTTAATTCAAGAGCTTCAATATCTTTTGCGTGTTTGTAAAGTACTCTTGCAGGAGCTGTAGCGTCATCCTTAGAAACTGCAATTGCTGTAGGTCCTTCTAAATGAGGTGCCAGGCTCTCAAAATCAGTTCCTTTAATTGCGAAGTTAATCATCGTGTTTTTGTATACTTTGTATACTACACCTGCTTCACGTAATTCTTTACGAAGCTTTGTATCTTCTTCAACTGTAAGTCCACGATAATCTACAATTACTGCTGACTGTGCACCATTCAATAATTCAGAAATCTCATCAACGATCGGTTTCTTAATCTCTACTTTAGCCATGAATGTCTGCCTCCTTATAATATTAGGTAAGACTCTTTAATTCAAGGAATGTTAATAACAAAACCCATTCTGCAAGACAGAATGGGTTTAATTCACAATCAAATGTCCTTAAATCCTCGGTAGGCATTATCAATTTACGCCTTACGGCACCTACTGTCTTCGGTCTTAACACTTTGTGCATTATAGCACTGATTTATTTATTTGTCAATTATTTTGTTAATTCACGGTATAACTTTTTCTAAACTAGTTGGAAAGTTTAACTGTGTTTAACTTAACACCAGGACCCATTGTAGATGTAAGCGTTACACTCTTTAAATACTGTCCCTTTAATGTGCTAGGTTTTGCCTTCATAATTGCATCAATAAGCGTCTGGAAGTTGTCCGCTAACTGTTCTTCACTGAATGAAGCTTTTCCGATTGGCACGTGGATAATATTTGTCTTATCAAGTCTGTATTCAATCTTACCTGCTTTGATATCAGCAACAGCTTTTTTAACGTCCATTGTAACTGTACCAGCTTTTGGGTTTGGCATAAGACCCTTTGGTCCAAGTACACGACCTAAACGTCCAACAACACCCATCATGTCAGGAGTAGCTACAACTACATCAAACTCAAACCAGTTTTCGTTCTGAATCTTAGGGATGAGTTCTTCTCCTCCAACATACTCTGCTCCGGCTTCCTCAGCCTCAGCTACTTTATCACCTTTTGCAAATACAAGTACTCTTACTTTCTTACCTGTACCGTGTGGTAATACAACAGCTCCACGAATCTGCTGGTCAGCGTGACGTCCGTCACAACCTGTTCTGATATGAGCTTCGATTGTCTCATCAAATTTTGCAGTTGCTGTCTTCTTTACTAATGCAACAGCCTCTGCCGTATCATATAAATTAGCACGATCAACAGCTTTTGCTGCCTCTAAATATTTCTTACCATGTTTCATTATATTAACCTCCTAGTGGTAATAGCGGGTTTGGTATCCTCCCACATTTCAATCTAATTTGTTTCTAAAATCAATTATTCTTCTACAGTGATACCCATACTTCTTGCCGTACCTGCTATCATGCTCATAGCTGCTTCAAGAGATGCTGCATTTAAATCAGGCATCTTTGTCTCGGCAATTTTCTGAACGTCTGCTTTAGAAATCTTAGCAACCTTTGTCTTATTAGGAACTGCTGAAGCCTTTTCAATCTTGCATGCTTTTTTAATAAGAACAGCTGCCGGAGGAGTCTTTGTAATGAAGCTGAAACTTCTGTCAGCATAAACCGTGATAACTACAGGGATAATCATACCTGCCTGGTCTGCTGTTCTGGCATTAAACTCCTTGGTAAATTGAACAATATTTACACCATGCTGTCCAAGTGCAGGACCAACCGGTGGTGCCGGTGTTGCTTTTCCGGCTGCAATCTGTAACTTTATATATCCTTCTACTTTCTTTGCCATTATGGCACCTCCTAAATAAATTGTGGTAATAGCGGGTTAAATATTCCTCCCACCTGTTTTTAGTTAGAAATCCATCTTTTTTACTTCTGTGAAACTTATCTCAACTGGTGTCTCACGACCAAACATATCAACATTAATCGTAACCATCTGTTTGTGAGTATCAATCTTCTTAATCTCTCCAACAGTATTCTCCCATACACCGCCGATTACAGTGACAACATCACCTTCTTTAAAATCAACCACGACTTCTTCGTTCCTGATTCCCAAAGGTCTCATCTCTTCTTCCGTAAGCGGAACCGGCTTGGATCCCGGACCAACAAACCCGGTAACACCTCTCGTATTCCTTACAACATACCATGTATCGTCATTCATAATCATGTGAATCAATACATATCCCGGAAACATCTTTTTCTGAACCTGCTTCTTTGAACCGTTCTTCATTTCCACGACATCCTGTAACGGAACCGTTACCTCAAGTATCTGATCCTGAAGTTTTCTGTTCTCGATAGTCTTCTCAATGTTGGCTTTCACTTTATTCTCATACCCTGAATAGGTATGAACAACATACCAATTTGCCTCTGACATAGACTCACCCTACTCCTTAATTATGCTATTAAGTTTAATCCCAGCTGAATAATCATGTCCAAAATCTTGATTACCGCACCTAAGAATACAGAAACAACGACAACTGCCACTGTCTGTCTGGTGATAGACGCTTTGTCCGGCCAGATTATCTTCTTGAATTCGGCTTGAACGCCAGCAAACCAACTCTTTTTCTGAGTCTTATTTGCCTTAGCTTCTCCCATAAATATACCTCTTTTCCGTCAAATCTGACTACTTAGTTTCCTTGTGTAATGTGTGTTTTCTGCAAAATCTACAATACTTCTTTGTTTCCATTCTGTCAGGATGATTTTTCTTATCCTTAGTCATATTGTAGTTTCTCTGCTTACACTCAGTACATGCCAATGTGATTTTTACGCGCACAACATCCACCTCCACTTTAATTCATTTTAATGTTGCTCATTTATTTGAGCAAAAAAAAAAGACTTCTTCCATTGCCGTTCTACTATATCACAGTCACTTCAATTCGTCAACATGTTTTTTTAATACCACTCTGTGACTTATACACATTTTTACTTAATAATAGAAGAAAAATTCGTTATTTTGTATATTGATATTTACCTTACGCAGTTATATAATATAATCATATAAATCTAATTTTATGTAATTAGAATAGAGAGGATGCATTAGATTTACTTTGATAACAGGAAGTCGGTGATAGTTATGATTAATTCAGTTTACAATTATTATTTAACTACATATGCCAATACAAGTCTTCAGAACAAGAATGTTCACAAGAAGAGTGAGCTTCGTGATGTTTATAATAATATTGTGAAGATCAGCAAACACTCTCCTCTGTATAAGTTCGACGTTTCCGAAGATACACAGCGACTTGCTATTGATATCAAGGAAAGTGCTTTTGCTCTTAAGGATGTTTCCGAAGCTCTCGAACCTGATTCTATATTTGGTACGAAGAAGAAAAAGGCAAGCAGCAGCGACGAAGAAAAGGTCAGTGCAAAGTATATAGGAAATGATTCAAATGACAGTGAAAAAGATTTCGATATTCAGGTCAGACACCTTGCCACACCTCAGATTAATACAGGAAATTTTCTTTCTCAGAATAAGATGTCACTGCCACGCGGAAGCTACTCATTTGATATTAATATTGAAGAATATTCATACGAGCTTCAGTTCAAAGTGAATGACACGGATACTAACAGAAGCCTTCAGGATAAGTTGTCAAGACTGATTAATCGTTCAGATTTAGGTCTGACTGCCGGTGTTGTAGAAAACTCAGCAGGTAATTCTTCTTTACAACTGACATCTGTAAATACCGGTCTTGGTTTCAGGCCTGAGATTTTTTCAGTCGATAATAATGCTGATAATCCAAGTGATATTGTTGATTACCTCGGACTTAACCAGATTACGACACAGCCGTCTAATGCTGAATTCCTTTTGAACGGTAATGAGAAGAGTGCTTCTTCTAACACCTTTACGGTGGACAAATGTTTTGAGGTTACGCTTAATGATTTGACAGGAGATGATCTTGTACATGTAGGTTTTAAGCCTGATTTTGATTCTCTTGTGGATTCTTTGAACGATTTTTGTTCTAAGTATAATTCCATCGTGGATATAGCAGACAAACGTGCCGGTAATTCAGGTGACTCATCAAGATTAATGAAAGAACTGAATACCATTATAAAGCGTCATGAGTCGATGCTTGAGTCCACAGGTTTAAGAATAGATGATAACAGTCATCTTTCAGTTGATTACGGATTAGTTACACAGGCAGTTTCTGAGGGAACGATAAAAGATTCGCTTGATGTCATCAACCGATTTAAGAATGATTTGACGAAGCAGGCGAACAATATGACGATTAACCCGATGAATTATGTAGATAAGACAATGATTTCTTATCCTCACCCTGTGAAACCATTTTCGGATCCGTACAAGACTTCGATTTATACAGGAATGATGTTTAACGGTTATATATAATAAAGAAGCTGCCGGTTACGGCAGCTTTTTTTTGTTGAAAGATTGAAATTAAAGATGCATAAATCAGCTTTAACTGTATTTCAAAATACGGTAATTGCACAAATTTGATGTTTCATGAAATTTTTTCCACTTAATGTGATATATGTGTATAATTGCAATTGTACATGAACACATGGGGAGCGTGTGTGAATGACAGTTACTCTGTCAAAACGACCGGTTATATACATGACAGATAAGGGAAGTATCAATAAATAGCACAATTAAGGAAACCAAAAAGGAGTAAAAGTAAAAGAACAAAAGAAGTTTTAAGATACGTAAAAAGGCAAAAGGCATTTCGTGCATACACGAATGCCTTTTTGACCTTTTTTACCCGTATCATATAATCGCTTCTATATAAATATCTTTCTGAATTGACAGATCTATAAAATCCATTCCGCATTTTACCGTCGGTTTATCCAGATGCTCTTTGTTAATAAATACTATCTCTCCTTCTCTGCCATTGCTTAAGCGCACTCTGTCCTGTAAAAAAGTATTCTCGATATTATTGAGGAACGTCAACAGGAATTTCGGGTCGTATTTCTGTAATCCGTCATCCTCAAATTCTGATATCACACTAAAAGGACACATGGCATCTCTGTATACCCTCGTCGCAGTCATCGCATCGTATACGTCAGCAATAGCCACCATCTTCGCATACGGGTCTATCTGTTTGGCTTTTAGTCCGTATGGATAACCCGAACCGTCGCATCTCTCATGATGAAGTAGAGCAGCATTTTTAATGTGAAGGTCTATGTGATAATCCTTTAACAGATTGTAACCTTCCGTTGTATGCTTCTTGATTATCTCATACTCATTATTGCTTAATTTTTCAGGCTTTTGTATTATATCTTTTTCAATAACAATCTTTCCAATATCATGCAATAATCCACATGCCGTCGCTATACGTGTCTCTTCGTTTGAATAATCAAGCCACCTTGAAAATATATTGCATATAAGCGCAACATTCAGACAATGTACATATGTTGCATCATCATAATCGCGCATGTTCTGCATCATCGAAAATACTTCTATCTTGCTTTCCAATGATTCCATAGTCTCAAGAACAGGACTCAGCATATCGTCAACATCTAAAGGCTTGTTTTTCTCCACTACGTCATTCATGCTTGATTCCAAAGCATCCACAGCATCATCAAAATTATTCTTAAACTTTTTAAACTCAGGGCTTCTCTTAACACGTTCTGAATATGACAAATCTTCTTCTACTGACTTAGTAAATGCCTGTGACATCTCATCCTCTACCGCTATACGAAGAATGATATAATGCTTCAGCTTGTCTATAGAAGTATCTGACAATACTACTCCCTTAGACACAATCAGCTGGTCGTCTACTATAACATCTTTAGCTACCACCATACCGGATTTTAATTCATTTAAACTAACCTGTTTCATATTCTTCACCTCAATTCCCCAAGTTTATACTGAAATTTATAGTAACCGTCTTTTTATTATTATAACAAAAATATAGCTACATCACAAGGAAATATCATACATTTCAGTTGCAAATAATAAGCCAAACGTACCCGGACCGCAGTTTACTGCTACAGCCGGTGAAGCTTCCTGATAGTAGATATTTTCAAATTCTATCTTCTTACAAACATTTTCTTTGATTTTGTCCAGTTCATTTTGCGAAAGCCCTACGTAAGTTATAAAAAGTACTCTCTTATCTATTTTATCCGGTGTTTTTAATGCCGAATTGATATATCTGTTCCATGCATATTGTCTGGAACCCAGATATGTTCCCCCCAATACCATTTTCCCCTTTTTAAGTTTCAGCACCGGTCTAATCATAAATACTCTTGTAATATCCGCTATTTTCTGTCCAACCTGATTTGCTCTTGCAAGATAATCCATGTTTTCAACAATAAAGCTGGTATGTACATGTTTTTTCATTTCTTCGAGCCTGTTAATTATTTCATTCGCTTTACGTCCCTCTTCTGCCATCCTGCATGCCTCAAGTACCATAAGCCCCTGTCCGCTTGATAAATGCGTAGTATCTACAACAAATACATTATCAAATACTTTAGCTGCTTCTGTTGCCGCAATACATCCGCTTTTTCCTATTTTGCTTGAAATCGAAACGTGGATAATATTATCAGCTCTTTTAAGCTGCTCCGCAAAAAAATTCTCATGTACCTGCACATCAGGTGACTCTGTAGATACCTTAACACTGTCATCCTTCATGTATGTCAGCAATCCTTTAGTATCTATTTCAAGTCCGTCCTTAAATATTCCTGATTCTGTCAATATCATATGTGGCAATACGGCAATATCATATTTTTCTATTAATGATTTAGGAATATCAGCCACGCTTTCTGTTGTTATTACCACATTAGATTTTTTGCCATGCTCCTCTATCCATGAAACAGTTTCGTTAAGTATCTCTTCGTCGGAACCAGTTACCTGCAGTAAATCCTTTGGTAACAGACGGTGAAGCTCACTTTCAAGCATTTTTCCGTCAACCGGTTTCATGAGATAGCCGTCAAATCCTTCCTTTGCATATTTTAAAGTTGCATCTTCCGAAACATTAGCCGTTAAAACGACTATTTTTGATTCCTTGCTTGCTCCTCCTACCTGATTACGTATTTTATGCATACATTCGATTCCGTCCATCCCCGGCATCATGTGATCCATAAAAATAACATGATAATTTGTATTAAGCGTTTTTTCAAGTGCTTCTGCACCACTGCCCACAGTAGTAATATCTACCTTTGTATCCCGTAAAAGTTTTTTTACCACAAGTAGGTTTGATGTCGTATCATCTACTACCAGCACTTTTGCCTCAGGAGCCTCGAAGCTCTGATGGTATTCTTTGAAATTTTTTGAATGCTTCTTCTTTTCCAGTCCGCCGGTTCCCATTTTTTTGTTACCGACTGCACGCTGAGGTATCTCTATGATAAATTTGGAACCTTTTGTATAAACACTATTAACTGCTATTTTGCCTCCCATCAAATCCACAAGCTGTTTTACTATTGAAAGTCCTAAGCCCGTTCCTTCTATAAACTTAGTATTTTCTTCATCCACACGTTTAAATGCAGAGAAAAGGTATGGAATATTTTCTTTTTTTATTCCCATTCCCGTGTCTGTTACAGAATATATTACGTTTACCTTATCTCCACCAAGCTCTGCACATTGGATAGAAAGCGTTACCGAGCCTTCCATTGTGTATTTTATGGCATTATTTACGAGATTAATAATTATCTGTTTGATTCTTACCTCATCACCCAGTAGCTGCTCCGGCAAATCAGGTGCCACATCCACACGAAATTCAAGATTTTTTTCCTTCGCACGAATCCAAAACATTCCAACTACATCAGAAAGCATATCGCCTGTGTAGTATGAGCTTTCTGTCAGTTTCATCTGCCCTGCCTGAAACTTAGACATATCCAGAATGTCATTTATAAGGTTCAAAAGCATCTTGCTTGCAGATTGGATATTTGCTGCATCCTCATTTATTTCATTGGATGCATTTTCCCGTAGAATCATTTCATTTAAACCTATAATCGTATTTATCGGCGTCCTGATTTCATGACTCATACTTGAGAAAAACTGGTTTTGCGCATCATTAAGGTCTTTAATCTCTTTAGCCTGTTTTTTCGCAAGCAGACGCTCATCATTGTACAGTTTCATCAAAAATTCTACCGTCAAATACAACATAATTCCTACACCGATCAGCGATGCTACCGAATCAAGATGCGCAGTTTTTGAGTCATGTACTGTTAGTATCTCCGGAAAAAAATACGAACCGAGATAGCATCCTATTGCAGAAGCCGTTGTCAAAAACAGCATAAAGTATTTTTTTCTTCCTCCAATGTTAAGACCCATATATAAAAATGAGTACGCGAACCATATCGGTGTACATCCGTACACACCACCACCGGTAAAATATTCATGCGGAAGTACTATGAGTATCATCATCAATCCTACGAGAACGCTTCCCACTCCCAGCCGGTTTATTTGCAGAAAAAACATTACCGCTATCATGGTCAGTATAACCGTGGCACCAAGCATAATCAGTTTTCCGGTGCTCTCACCGATATATATATCCCAAAAGAATATAATTGCCAATGTAACTGCAGAAGTGATATTTGTTATGAGGAAACATCTTTCAGAAAAATCTGTATTCGGATTCTTTATCGTGTTAATCATTTTCTTTATAATCATTCTTCCTCATCTCCTTCCGGCAGAAACTCCATTATCTCATCATCATTTTCTTCTGGCCCGGTTTCTCCTAATATGCCTGTTATCTCTTTTGACAATGATTCATATTCCTCCATCATTTGTTCGTGATTCTTCATAACCGTCTCTTCATCATTTCCTTTTGCAGCCTTTTCAAGCTGCAATGCCATTTCTGATAAATCCATCGCTCCTATGGTCTTGCATGTTCCCTTCAAGGCATGTACCACAATGGAATATCCTTTATAATCTTTTTCCTTAAAGAATTTTTTCATGTCGCTTTGTTTTGCCTTTGCATCAGAGGCAAATTGTGTAAGAAGTACTTTGTAAAATTCCTTATCATTCTGGCAATAATGCAAGCCCTTTTGTACATCAATCCCAAGTCCTGTAAGTTTAGTAAATACTTTTTCATCATCCGTCACTGAATCCTTAAAGTCTTTTTCGCTGACTTTCTTTTCTATGGTCACTGCTGACTTTGGAAGGACTTTTTTCAATACTCTTTCTAATTCAGCCAGTTCTATAGGTTTACTTACAAATCCATCAAAGCCTGCCTGAAGGAACATATCCTTCGCCCTGCTGACAGCATTTGCGGTCAATGCCACTATAGGAATCTCTCTTTTCTCTGCACGTATGCGTTTCATTGCCTCAATTCCATCCATTCCGGGCATCATATGATCCATAAATATTATGTCAAATTCGTCTTCTTTACATATACTGATTGCCTCTTTCCCGGATAGAGCTGTAGTCACAACCATTCCATATCTCTTAAACACTCCGTTAGCAACAGTCAGATTCATTGGCTCGTCATCAACAACAAGTGCCCTGACTCCTCTTGCCAATAATCTTCCTTCATCTAAATCAGTTCCCTTTTCAGCATTCATAAGACCCACACCGTTGAAGCAGTAAAATGGTTTTGCTAATACTCTTGCCTGCGAACCCTCTTTTAATCTGAAATCTTCATTTGCAACAATTATTATCATTATTTCTTTAGATATCATTTCCATATATTCAATATCTGATTCGTACTCTTCCCTGCCTACAAACAGATGTGTCATGTTAAGTCCTGATTTTAGTTTTTTCAAGCTTTCTATGTTTTCCACCCTGTGCATCTTCACCTTCAATCCGCTGACAACGTTCCTTACCATCATATTGTAAAATTCTCTCACTTGTGGATTTTCGTATTTTTCAAAGTGAAGGTACGCTCCTAAAACCATTTCATTTCGGTTTTTAAGTGACATGCACTCTGTTTCATCAACTATCTTTTGTGGAATGCTTACATGTACTTTGGTTCCGTTATTCTCCTCACTTTCTATCAGTAAAAATCCACCAAGGCTTCGCACAAAGCCCTCAACAATCGCCATTCCAAGTCCCAGTCCACTGGTTGACCTTGTCCTTCCTGAATCTGCCTGATAGAAGCGGTCAAATACTCTTTCAACCTCTTCACGACTCATTCCTATTCCGGTATCTTTCACTTCTATGGTCAGATTTACTCCGTAGGACTGCTTTATACCGGAAATTCGGACGTATACACCTCCATCTTTGGTATATTTAAGTCCGTTTCCTATCAGATGCCACAGTATCTTCTTCAGCTTGCCGACATCACCGCTCATTACTGCCGGAAGTTCGGGATCTACATCTATGATAAGCTCAAGTTCAGGCTTTTTATACGGCTTGATTTCTGTTACTATGTCATTTATTACCGATGCTATCATATAGTCTTCTGTATTAACGACAAGTTTTTTTATGTCAATCTCAGAGTAATCAAGTATATCACTAATCTGTTCAGCCACACGCTTGCCCGCATTAACAACAGACCTCATGTCTTCACGTATCTCTTCATCTTTTTCTTTTTCTATGCACACTCCCGAAAGTCCTATTACTGCGTTAATCGGTGTTCTTATCTCATGTGATACGTTTGCCAGAAAATCGCTTGCACTCTTATTTTCATTTTCAAGTTCTTTTATCCTCTCTTCGTACGCCCCGTCTGCCTTTAACATTGCATTGATTAATTTCGTAATAACCTTTCCGACGATTAAGATTAGCAAAAAATGCCATAAAGTCCGAACTATGTAGGATGTCTCAAAATAATGGCAGTCACGTTTATAAGCTGTAAATATATGGAATATCATACCGGAATATCCGACAATCATGCACGCTCTTGTCAATATTTTTTGACCTGTTATAGAAAACAGAACAATCATAACTACGATTACAGGCGTGCAATCGTATATTGTATCAACATTCACGCTGTAGTAGAACATTTCTATCATCAGAATTGATGCATATAAGTTTATTCTTTGCTTTTCGTCAGTTTTATTTGTAATATGAAAAACCAGACTTATTACCATTGCCGTCAGGCATATTGGTATCATCCACTTTTCCCATCCCATTATTATATTTAATGTTATTAAAATAAACGAAAATCCCAATACGGTCATCACTAATGCAACATGTGACAACTCTTTTATCTCATTATCTTTTTTCTTGTTCATATTTCTCCATCCTTCGATCATGCGCATAAAAGCAGACATTTATAGTTAAATTTTATCATATCCGCTTTCACGTCTCAACTAATATTTGGCTTATTTTTGCTTTACAAATATATTCATTTTTAATAAAATACTATTATATTTTGAAAGGAACGTTATCGATATGAAAATATTCGCATTAGACCATAATAGTTTCGGAATTGAACATGTCGCATTTGCCCTAAAACAGATGGGACACTCTGTTACTATGGAAAAACACATCATTGATAATCCACGGTTTTCTTCTGAATTTGATGATTTTTTTGATAAGGAAATTGCCGGCAATTATGATGTGTTTTTTTCGTTTAATTTTTTTCCTACAGTTTCTGACAACTGTAATAAACATGGTATTAAGTACATTTCATGGATTTATGACAGTCCTCATGTTGCTTTATTTTCATACAAAATTTTAAATCCATGTAATTATGTGTTTATATTTGATAAGGAGATGTACCTTGAGTTAAAAAATGCCGGAATTTCAACAGTTTATTACCTGCCTTTAGCTGCTGAAACTGATATTTATGATGAATTCGTCCCAACTCCCCAAATCGTAAATAACTATTCCTGTGACGTTTCTTTTGTAGGCGCTTTGTATAATGAAACTCATTGTCTTTATGAAAGATTTAATGTGCTTTCTGATTATACAAGAGGTTATCTTGATGCTATGGTGAAAGCGCAAAGTAAGATATACGGATATTTCTTTTTGCAGGATATGCTTAATAATTCTCTTATGGATGAGATACAGAAGCATATTCCCTATACTCCTAACAGAGACGGGGTTGAATCTGCTGAATACATTTTTGCCCATTATTTTATGGCCAGAAAGGTTACTGAAATCGAACGGCATGATATTATTAAAAAGGTTTCTGATAATTTTGATATGAAGATATATACTACCGGCAATACGACTGATTTTCCCCATATTACTAACATGGGCCCGATAGATTATTATGATATGATGCCATATGTTTTTAAGTGTTCAAAAATTAATCTTAACATATCTCTCAAAAGCATTCGAAGCGGTATTCCGCTCAGGGCTTTTGATATAATGGCTTGCGGAGGTTTTCTCATAAGTAATTATCAGGCTGATTTTTTAGATTTTTTTGTTCCCGGAGAAGATTTAATTCTTTTTCAGGATTCTGACGAGCTATTGCAACTTATCGATTATTATCTTACTCATGAAGATGAAAGACTTCAGATTGCTGCAAACGGCTATAATAAAGTTAAACAGTTTCACGGATTCCGCTGCAGATTGCAGGAAATATTTGGTATTGTTTATGGTGAATAAAATTTTTTTATTTTGTACTTGATTTTTTTTAATTTTTATGTAAAATAGTTATTGTAAAGAAAGAGAGAGGAGAGTATACTATGATTTCAAAAAATGAATCAAAAACTAATTTTCTAAAAGAGAGGCTTGTTCAGTACGGAGCCAAAAAAGTTGAGGCAGATGGTATTTGTCCGTTTTTCTTTCACGAGGTGACTATCACACCTGAGTTGAGAGAAGCAAAAAAGTTATACGATCAGAAAAAATAATTAAGTTTTTAAGGCATCCCGCAAGCGGATGCCTTTTTTGATTTCTCACATTTCATAAATATCTTTTTTTCCCATCATTATCGTGTTATACTGTTTTTAGTATAGTGAAAAATTAGGAGAACAGATTGATGAACAATTTTGAAAATTATCTGGTTATAGGAAATAATTTAGAAAATCAAGGTAAATATCTTGTGGCATATACAATGTATCTTGAGGCGTTGCGTTATGCAGATTCCGATAGCAGCAATACGCTTGAAAGCTATCTTAAGTCATATCATCAGAAAATCACTTTCAATTTTTCACTACTGAATTGCGAGTTAAAAGAACAATTCATCACCTGGATTCAACAGAGTAATACTAAATACTGTATTGTATGCCTGTCTCATCTGTTTGATAATTTGGATTTTGCTGAATGGATTAATAATGATAACTGTATTATATATCATTGGCTTTCAATGAAAATGAGTGATGACGAAAACGGTAACACATCTTGTATTTCAGGTGATATAACATTTGATTTAATAAAAAACGAATATTACGAATTAAAGTTTTTGATTCGCAGAATCGAAATGCAGGTCTCAGATGCAGGCGATTTGTCAGTTTTTATTAAAAAGCACAACTTAACCAATCGTGGTATTGATTATATGATTCGTACAACCTGTTTTTTCCCATCCGTTGTTTACAGGGAATTATTGAATTTTTTCAAAAATAAGAAATGCGATTCTGATTACCGGTATTTTAAAATGATGTCTGAAAGTGCAAAAGATGATTTTTCCTCTATGCCTGCTGTAAATATAATGGAGGCTAATCATGCTACCGGAGATTTTGCAGTTATCACTGCTGTTTCTGACGAAAATATGTATTCGGAGTGTGTGTATTATATCAATCATTTAAATGTTCCAAATAATTGTCACCTGACTATCATTCCGGTACGCAATGCATCTTCTATGACTGAGGCTTACAATATCGGATGCAGTCAGACAAATGCTAAATATAAAATATACATTCATCAGGATACTATGCTCGTCAATCATAACCTGTTGTTTGAATTACTTCATGTATTTGAATCTCCTGAAATCGGAATGGCCGGGGTAGCCGGTATAAAGACAATGCCTGAAAGTTGTATCTGGTGGGAAGGTAAGGATGTTGATAATTATCGTAATCTTTATCAAGATACTGTTATTAAAAAGGGACATACAATTATTAACCCGTTTAGTGAACCATATCAAAAGGTATGCGTATTGGATGGTGTATTTCTGGCTACACAGTATGACATTCAGTGGAGAGAAGATTTATTCGACGGCTGGCACTATTATGATATGTCACAATGTATGGAGTTTCAGAAAAACAGGTACTCCGTTGTCGTTGCAAATCAGTCATTTCCATGGTGCCTGCATGAACAAAAGTGTAATAAATCACTTGGAGATGATTTTACACGGTATCAGGATGTCTTTAGGAAAGAATACGGTGACTTCTTTTATTTAAAATGATAATATGTTATACTTTCTATATATTAAAGTTATAGAAAGAAGGACTGCAATGAATATCCTATATTATAATTGGACAGAATATGCCGGCGAGGATCTCATGAAATCATTTTTGAACCTTGGATTTGTTTATACAAAAATTATGTATCCGATTACTGACTATAACCGTGATTCAAAATTCGATGATTTTATTGATTCAGTTATAAAGAATAATAATTTTGACGTTATATTTACATTTGACTTTTTCCCTTTAATTTCAAAAGCTGCACAGAGGAATGGTCTTCCTTATATAGCGTGGATATTTGACAACCCACACTATACACTTTTTTCGGATACTTTGTTTAACAGTTGTAACAGAATCTTCTTTTTTGACAAAGATGAACTACAATTTTTTACTTCCAGAGGTCTTAAGAACGGTTATCACGTACCTCTTCCTGTTAATGTAAACAGGCTGGATTCGCTATTGGGAAATTCAATTTCATCCACTTCTTATGACTATACCATTAGCTTTATAGGGCAATTATATAGCGGAAACTTATATGACCGCGTGAATTATCTTCCCCAATATATAAAGGGATTTCTTGATGGAATAATTGCAGCTCAAAGTAATGTTTATGGATATAACTTTGTCTCCGAAGTACTTTCTCACGACTGGATTTCAAAAATATCTGAGTATATCCGGCTGACACCTGATGAAGATTCACCACTTCCTCTCAATAACGTGTTTTCTAATATGATTAATGCTAAAATAACCAATCTGGACAGATGTAATTCTCTGTATTCGTTGAGTAAATACTATCCTGTTGATTTATTTACCAAAGAAGAACCCGGTCCGGATTCTATCCCTGAAAATCTTCATATTCATGGTCCTGTTTCTTATACAGACGAAATGCCTTATATATTCAGGCACACCAAAATAAACCTGAATATCAGCCTTCGTTCTATTACCTCAGGAATTCCTTTACGCGCCATGGATATAATGGGTGCCGGAGGCTTTTTGCTTTCAAATTATCAAAACGAACTGGCTGAATACTTTGAAATCAACAAGGAACTTGCATTATATGACAGCCAGACTTCTCTTTTGGAATTAGCAGATTATTATATTCATCATGACGAAGAACGCTGCATGATAGCCGAAAGGGGATACAAAAAGATTAAAGATAATTTCACTCATGATATTCTTATTCCGGAAGTATTAAGACTCAGTGGCATAATGTAAAAGTTCAATCGCAGAGCTGAATCATCATTCAGCCTGCGGTCTGCCCAACACAACGAATACTTTTTTCATTCGTACTCCACTTATATGAGTACGAATGATTTTAAGTTTTTAGTTTTCAATTTGCTCTATAGCACTTTGTAATTTTTCCAAAAATGGTACAATACCATTTTCCAAAGTATCTGCAATGAGTGCATCATCATTTTGCTTTAATGCGCTATTTAGTTTGGTCGTCTGTTCATTTACTGTATCTTTGTCAATTACATTTTCATTTTCATTTACAAGATCACTTGTTGCGTTGTATACTTCTATAATCCAATTAAGACCATTCACTACCGTTTTAAGATACTCTCCGGTATCAGGAAGTCTTTCACCTCTTAACTCCTTAGTCAATGTCTCCATTCCATTTTCAAGTCTTTTACAATAGTCCTTTGCTACCTTTAATGCCTCAATCTTTTCTTCTCTGTTTTCAACCATCTCATATTCCTCCGTCTTGTAATTTATCAAATTCGTTTTGTATTCTCCATAACACAAAACACCTAAATTGTATATCGACATTTTTTTTATTATCATTAATATTATTGATATAACATAGCTGTCATGCAGTATTTATAATAGCGCGAAAATTGATTTCTGATACAATCACGCTGAATAATTTTCAGCTTCAAGGCGGCAGGTTGACATTGGCTTGATATAAAAAAAAGCAATTTAAAGGTGATAAAAATAACAGATGTTCAATGCTCACTGAAGATGGTTGGTGTAAAATAGTTAGCAATTGCGGACCTGAATATTTGTGTGCAACTTGCAAAATATCGAATTTATGTTTTCAAAGGCACATGAACTTGCAGGTAATATAGAGAATAGATTACCAGTGTTATGTAATTTTATTATCTGTTCAAGGAATATAATTTTCACATTAAATAAAACTATTCCTCGTGAAATAGATATAGAATTATTAAATAGTTTGTTGCAGAATACAAATTCTTTCTATGAAGCTATCAGTCAATTCAATGAATACTTCAATGAAAATTATCCTTTTATTACAAATAATTTTTTTGTATATACGCTATTTCTTAATTGGATAAATACAATTGATAACAATGTAAAGCTATCAGAAAAGTTTTATACAAAATGCATTGAATACTTATGGATAAGATTGATTGCAATGCTTGTATGGAAAAAGCACGGTCAAGTTAATGATTTAAATGTGATTATTGCCGGGATTGATCGATTATTTGATCACTCCCAGTTGATTATAAACGAATATAAAAAAATTGTAAAAGACAATAACATGGATAATGAAGCAAACATGTTATTGCTGACATTATTCTAAATTTTTTCTCTTGACATTTTTGCAAATTTATATAAAATTGAATGTGCGCTTATAATTCAAGCGCGATGTATATTCAACTTCCTAAATTGATTGGGCTGATCAATTTGGGGAATAGTTATTCTTTACGGAGCAAAGAAGTTGGATTTACTCACACTCACACTTATCCAATTCTCTCCGTAAACATCTTCACATATATATATACATATTCAAGGAAATATCCTTTGAAAAGGCATCCAAGTACCTCTTGGATGCTTTTTCATATTTTGTTTAATACTTTACTTAATTGTTCTTTTATAACTCCCGGGCCTTGTGGCGACATATTTCCTTCATTTTTGAATATTCCTATTATTATTACATTCTACCTGGGTGTGTCCGGGACTTTCACCCGTTAAAGTGTGCCCATGCCACGCACACAAAAAATTAGATCCAGCCTTTCGTCTGACTCTGATATCCCCAAAAGCATATTATAATTTACTCTGATAATTCTCTAGCTGGTGGAATATACCAACTACATTCACAACATCCACTCTCACATCAAATATGACAATATAATTCATCTGTGGCACTACTGACTAACAATATCCTTTCTTGGCAAGATATGCGTCCCTGCACTCCGGATACTGATATGGGTTATTTTCCAACCTGTCATATACAATATCTATGCTATCCAACAGATGTCTGGCTGCCTGTTTATTCTTTAAACGATTAACCAGATGATATACAATATTATCAAGCATTTCATCAGCATGCTCAGTAACATTCAATTTATAAGTCATACTTTGTCCGTTACTGAAAACTTATAAAAAGTTATTACTTTAACGTTTCATTCCTACTTCATAGTGTATGCTTTCGATTTGTATTTCTACAATACCTACCCACAAGTTCTTGTACACTCCATAGGCGTAAATTCCTGACTAAAGTAACAGTACATATCCACATTAACCTTAAAGAGTTAAGCTTCCATAAATATAAAGCTTGGTTTTCGCTGATTATTTCGTGCGAAATCTTATGCATATAATCTTTTCTGGCATTAAAATAATATTACTCGTCAATACCTACTTATATAGTCTGGTAAAGATATATTTTTCGCACTCAAATAATCCATAATTTCAATAATTTTTTTGTCTTGCTGTTCTATAACAAGCTTATCCTGCGCTATCACGCTATCCTTCTCTTCTATAACAAGCTTATCCTGCGCTATCACGCTATCCTTCTCTTCTATAACAAGCTT
>CADADA010000033.1 GCA_902786515.1 uncultured Lachnospiraceae bacterium
CGATGGACACCCTTGCTGTTCGGCTATATCCTTCCCACTGTCGGGCGGATTAGGGACTTTCACCCTTTAGAAACGTGCGCCGTCGGGCGCACGTAAAAAGAAGGTCACGGTAAAAGCCATGACCTTCTTTTGTTTTACTTGTTTATTTTATCTTTTTACTCTTAATTGCAGAGTAAGCACCGTATATCTTTACACCATTTACAGTTCTATATGCTCTTACCTTGAAGTATGCGGTCTTTTTAATTTTAAGACCTGTTACACTTGCCTGTACATTGCTAACTGTTGATGCGAGTTTATACTTTCCTTTTTTAGATGCAGATGTATATACTTCATAACCTTCCGCACCTGTTACAGCCTTCCATGTAAGCATTGCTGTTCCGTTAACTGATGTAATGCTCTTAATAGCTGTCTTACCAGGCTTTGTACCTGCTGACACAGTTACTGCTGAAGTACTCTGGTAAGTCTTGCTTCCAACCTTCACATATGCATAAATCTGATATGAATTTGTTGTACCTGCTTTTAATTTCTTAGCTGTATAAGTATTCTTTGTAGAAGTACCTATCTTCTTATAAGTATTCTTTGAAGCGTTATATGCATATATTACATATCCTGTTGCACCATATGATTTCGTCCATTTTAATGTCACTGAACTTGCAGTACTCTTAGACATTGATGGATTTGTAGGTGCTACAGGTAATATAATAAACGTTTTGCTTGCTGTTCCCGTATAATTACCAGTACCAGTCAATTTGATAGTAGCTTTTCCCGGCTTCTTGTTATTCTTATATGTCACTGTGTAATCTGTATTTATGGCAAGATTTCTTGTTCCAATAGTTGCAGTAAATCCAGGAGTGAGAGCCTGACCCGTGTATATCTGGTTAGCTATATCTGTAAATTTAATTCCACTGAGAGTAGCTGTTCCAATCTTAAACTCCGTACTCTTTGTTCCTGTATAATTTCCACGGCCTGTTACTGTAACAGTAGCAGTGCCTGCCTGTATGTTATTAGCATAAGCGACTGTGTAATCTGTATCTTTTACAAGTTTAGTTGAACCGTCCTTAACTACTACATCAGGCATAATTGCTTCTCCGGTATATGTCTTGTCAGTTATGCTCTGAATCTTAATATCATCAGATGTGAAATTCTTTGCTGTAATTGCAAAGATAACTGTTTTCTCACCCGTATAATTACCCTTACCGGTAAATATAGCCTTAGCATTTCCAACATTCTGATTGTCTTCAAACTTGAGTGTATAATCTGTACCTTCAACCAAGTCAACAGCCGCACCTGTAGCATTGCTTGTTAATTTAATGTCCTGAGTCTGGGCAGAACCATTATATACTAATGGTGTAATTGCTGAATTCTGAACAGTATTAATATCTTTTGCAACAATATTAAAGTTGACTGTTTTTGTTCCTGCATAGTTACCCATACCTGTAATTGTAATTGTTGCAGTACCTACATTAACATTATTTGAATACTCAAACTTGTAATCATAATTCTGTCTTAACTGAGCATCACCAAACATTACAGTACATATAGGTGTAAGCGCTGCTCCTGTGTATGTCATGTCTGCTATTTCAGATGTTGTAATCTTGGTAATATCTTTCGATTTTACAATTACTTTAACTGTAGCAGTAAGTCCGCTTACTGTCGTAGCAGTAATATTTACTTCTCCTGCTTCAACACCTGTAACATTAATGTATTTTGCACTGGCTGTTGATGATGATGTATTCTCTGCTATATTTACTATTCCTTCTTTATCAACTGTCCATCTTACAACGTCTGTTGTATTAGAAGGTGCTAAAGTAGCAAATATACTAATAGGTGCATCACCTTTATCAATAGTAAACTCTGTATTATTTAATTTTAAATCTGTTGATGGTACAACAATTGTTACCGGTATAGTTCTTGTCACACCTGAATCTGCGGTAACCGTAATATTAGTAGTTCCCGGTGCAATACCTTTTACTACTGCTGAGGTTCCATCTTCATTTGGTGTAACTCTTGCATAGTCTGAAGTTGTTGACCATGTAAAGTTCTTATCTGTAGTATCATCTCCGATTACCTTTAATGATACTGTTGATTCTGCATCAGCAGCAACATATACTCTTGATGTCTCTGCACCATATTGAACGAATTTGATGTCTGTTGCAGGGATAACTATATTAATAGTAAACACAGCATATATACCTGACGAAGCCTTTGCAGTAATATTAGCTTTACCAACTTTCTTGGCTGTCATAATTAATTTTTCGCCATTCTTTGTTGTATCCTTGCTCAAAGATACACAATCACCGTCAACAGTCCATTTAATCTCATCTGTGCTGTCTCCCGGAGTAAGTGTAGCACTTAACTCTGTTGTATTCGCCAAAGAAAGAATTCCATTACCTGCTGTTGTGACATTTATCTTAATGTCAGTTGCAGGAACATATATATTTACATAAAATGTATAATGTTTTTCTACCTTTTCTCCTGTTTCACCATTAATTCCCATTGCAACATAATCAACTTTTACTTTACCAACTGCTTTTCCTGTTATGTTAATACTCTTTTCAGATACCTCACAAGTAAAGTCCTTTGCTTCTACACCATCATTAACCACCCATGATGCCAAATCATTCGGAGTTGCACCTGAATTATTTTTCATATCAATATTAAGTGTAAACTTTTTACCTTTTTCAACATTATATACGATATTTCCATTTTCATCAGTTGTCTGTTCTCCATTTATAGCATCTACAGCAAAAGTATCCGTGTTAACCGGTTTTGCTACAATTGCATTAATTGTAGCATTTATCCTTGATACAGAAGATGTACCGGTAAGCATTACACTTCCAACTTTCTTACCTGTAATTTTAACGAATCTATTACCAAGATCATCAACATAATCCTCTGCTACAGCAATTGACTCATCAGCAGACTTCCATACAATATCTTCGTTTGCATCAGTCGGTACGACTAAATAACCAAAAGCTCTTGTCTGCCCTGCCGGAACTGTAGCTGATGACGGAGCACTTATATTTTCAACTTTAGAATATACGTTAACAGTAAGTGATGCTTCTTTTCCACTTTCAGAAATTATCGTAACTGTTGTAGTTCCTGTTTTAGATTGAGGTACTAATTTACCTTTACCGGTTTCAGAATCAAATTCTTCCATTTTTACAATTGATTCATCAGCAATAGCATAACTAACCGGCTCATTTGCTGCCTGTTCACCTTCAGGAGGAGTATAAAGAACACCATCCTTAGCATCGCCTAAAGATATTTCATATCTCTCTTTATTAGCAGTTGAACTACTCGTAGCAATATTAATGCTGTTAACAATCTTAGTCTTATCATTCTGATCCAGGAACACAATCTGATTATATGGAACCTTTTTCACAGAATACACTACGAAAGACTTTCTTAAATCTCTCGGACCACCATTAGCTTTATTGACTGTACATGTTATCAATGTACTACCTGTAGTATTAAGCTTTAAAATATTACCTTCTGTAATCTGGGCAACCGCCTCATCTGCACTCGACCATGTAACTGTATCTGTAGATTCATTTGGATCAAGTGTACATGAAAGTAATGTGCTTGACTGGTTTAATTTTACAATTCCACCACCATTATCAACACTTGTAGCTCCAACTTTCATTGAAAAATCTTTTGCGGGAACTGAAATATTAATCTTGTAATCATTCTTTAAAACAGAATTTGAACTTGTTAAAGAAAATGGTTCTCCACTAACTTTTGCATTGGCATATAACAATTCACCTTGAATTTCATTTCCATCGCCATCAACCATTCCTGTAAGTGTAACTTCACTATTATTTTCCTCTGTTCCAACGATTGTAGCATTAAACTTATGTGACGTTAAATACTCTACATTTTTAAAGGATTGAGAAAGCAAAATATAATCATCGCAGTTTTCATCAATGATACATCCAACTGCTGTACAATATCCTTTATCAATATATATCGTGTTGTCTTTGAAATATGGATAATTTTCATCTAATACAACTTCATCAACGATCATTCTTCCACTTTCATCTACACATATGTATTCTTTCTTCTTCTCTTCATCATAATATGTTCTAGGTTTATAATTTATAACTACAGCCTTAATATTCTTTGTAGCCTTATGTATAGTAAACTCAGCTTCTGCTTTATCAACAAGGCTTCTTGAATTTACGTTAATACTGGCTTTAGTATTTACAAAATCTTTACCTGTAAAATAGTCAGTCTTACAAACATATACATTAACGGTAGATACATATACGCCTTCCGTACCTGCCACCTTCGTGATGGTTCCGGCTGTCTCCTCTACCTTATTTCCGTTATTGTCCTGAAGCCATAAAACATCTGAATTTGTTGAACTCCAAATAATATCTTCACATGCAGACTTCGCATCTTTCGCGTTAATTGTCACACATAACTGGAAAGGTTCACAATCTGACCAGAAATCCTGCTTTGCAATCACAGTATTACCCTGTGAGTACATCTTAAGTTCTTTAACGTTAAGGTAACCGATATGCTCGCTTCCGCCATAAGTCTTCATGTATGTTTCAGCATTACTGCCGGAATTACACCATACCTTAAAACCTTCACGTGTAATTAAAGATGAGTCAAATGCACCCTCTTCAATATTAATCTCATCATTTAAGATTACCACTTCTTTTAAAGCAGTAAATGTTGTACTTGTAAATACGCCGGATGCAATTCCTGTCACGTCCTTGCCTATTACAAGTCTAGTCTTTGTCGTATCACCGGTATAGCCGGTTATCTTAGACCCGTCCATGCTGAATTCATCAGCAGCAAGTGAGGCTTTAACGTCAATACTGTCTAACGGTACTGAAACAAATACCATAAGAACAGCCATAATTAAAGCCATTAACCTTTTTTTGTTCATTAAAATTCCTCCTTAATTATTATCATGTAAAATTACACATAACTATACAGATTTAATTATACACAAATTTGTTTTTTTTAACAAGTATTTATTTATTTTTCACAAATTAATGGGCATTTTTACGTGACCCGGCCTGTTTTAGAAATGAATTAATGATTGGTTTTTCCAAATATCTCTTTAAAACAATCTGGATTTCTTCCTTCGGATTTATCGGTTTTAGAAGAACTGAATAAATTCCTGCTCTCTTTGCACCATAGACATCAGTAAAAATCTGGTCTCCGATAAACATTGTATTATCAGTCTCTGTTCCCATCTTTTTAACCGCTTCAATGTAATTCTTTTTCATCGGCTTATGAGCATTATATACATAGTCTGATTTTACGGCATCTGCAAACGGTTTTACTCTCGGTTCCTTATTATTCGATATCAGACAGGTATGAAATCCCAGAATCCTTAGCTTTTCAAATAACTTAACCGCTTTATCCGTGGAAGGGGCCCCATGAGGTACCAGAGTATTGTCTATATCAAACAATATCCCCCTGTACCCCATTTTATAGTATTCTTCAAAATTCAATGTATACACTGATTCTCTATATTCATCCGGATATAAATTTGAAAATATCGACATTTGTATTCTCCTGTAACGTATTATTCTAATAGTTTTTTTAATTCCTGCATAAATGTATTCACATCTTTAAATTCTCTATACACAGATGCAAATCTTACATACGCAACAGCCTCAAACGTTTTTAACTTATCCATTACAATTTCACCGATTGTAGAACTCTTGATTTCTTTTTCTTCAATGTTAAAAATTTCGTTCTCTATCTCATCTATCAGTTTATTAATGGAATCCACAGAAACCGGTCTCTTATGACATGAACGGAATATTCCTGCTTCAATCTTAGCTCTGTCATAAGGCTCACGAGTATCATCCTTTTTTATTACAACCAGTGGAATTGCCTCAACTTTTTCATATGTTGTAAATCTTTTTTTGCATTTTACACATTGACGTCGTCTTCTTATTGAGCAATTATCTTCAGCCGGTCTCGAATCGATTACTTTTGTATCTTCCTGACCACAAAATGGACACTTCATTACACAACCCTCCGTATCTATAATTTTATAGAGAAATTATAGTTTGAAATTCTATTTTGGTCAAGCTAATACTTACATTTTTTCAAGACTTCTTCGGCATCAACTTTTACCAGAATGATATCATTTCCTATCTGGCAAATACATTTGTATGGAATGATATACTCTGAGTCTCTTCCAAACAAACCACATAGTTTTGGTATTCCCGGCACAATTATCGCTTCAATACAGCCTGTACATTCATCAAAAATAATATCTGTCACAAATCCAAGTCGTTTACAGTCGCACTCATTTATAACTTCTTTCTGTTTTAAATCATAGATTCGCATTAATTTAGCCTTTTTTACTAATATATGATTATGATGACAAATACATTCTCATTGATTTTAATGCATTTTTTTCAAGCCGGCTTACCTGTGCCTGTGATATACCTATTTCATCTGCTACCTCCATCTGAGTTTTTCCATTATAAAATCTAAGTTCTATTATATTTTTTTCTCTGTCAGGTAATCTGTTCATAGCATCAAATAGTGCAAGATTCTGAATCCAGTTTTCCTCTTTGTTCTTCTTATCGCTAATCTGATCCATAACGTATAGCGTATCCCCTCCCTCAGAATATACCGGGTCATATAAAGACATTGGACTTTGTATTGCATCCAATGCGTACACTATCTCCTCTTTTGGAATACCTATTTCTGTAGCGATTTCATTTACTGTAGGCTCCTTCTGATATTCCTTTACAAGCTTTTCTTTTGCGTAAATTGCTTTATATGCAACATCTCTGATTGACCTGCTGACACGTATGGAATTATTATCTCTCAAATATCTCCTAATCTCACCTATAATCATAGGAACAGCATAGGTAGAAAATTTCACGTTAAGACTTCTGTCAAAATTATCGATTGCCTTCATAAGTCCAATACAACCTATTTGAAATAAATCATCCACATTTTCGTTGCAATTTGAAAACCTCTGTATAATGCTGAGAACTAATCTTAAGTTGCCTTTAATAAATGTATCTCTTGCTGTTTTATCACCCTGTTCCATTCTGTCCCAAAGCAATTCTTTCTCCTCGTTTTTTAGTAATGGAAGTTTCGCTGTGTTTACACCACATATTTCAACTTTATAAAGAGCCATTTATATATCCTCCATTTTCTTATCATGTTACAATAAAAATGATTCACTAAAAGGGTACCCTTTATACATGAAAAAAATGGTTATAAATATGAAACAATAGAACAACTGCCCATCACTTCACACCTGGTGCTCTGTAATGGGCAGTTGCCACAATTTGTTCCTGATGGAACTTTATCTTTTGTATAATAATGCAGATGAATTATTGTTCTGCATCTGCATCCGCATCTTCGTCTGCTGCTTCTTCTTCATCAGACTCAGCATCTTCGTCTGCTACCTCTTCATCGTCTGCTTCTACATCTTCCTCATCTTCGAAGTCATCCTCTTCAAAGTCTTCTGCTTCTGTATCTTCCTCAGGTACTTCTGTAACCTTTGCATTCTCATAAAGGAAATCCAATACCTTGTCTCTTGTCATATTGTTGATTAAGTAATCTTTTGAATATGCCTGCTCTAATTCTTCTGAAGTGTCCCATCCATATTTTTCAGCATATTCATTAAGAGAATCTTTGTACTCTTTATCGGATACTGTCAAACCTTCTTTTTCTGCTATAGCCATAGCTACCTGAATGTCATATACTTCATCAAGTACATAATCCTTGAACGAATCCTCGTCCATACCCATGAATGATGAAAGGAAATCTTCAAATTCCATTCCCCACTGCTGTGCATAGCTTGTATAATCATTCTTCATCTGATTATAATAAAGGTTGTACACCTTATCATCTGTACCACTTACATCTGCATTAGCAACAGCCTGTGACATCAAATCTTCTTTTGCTGAACTTTCGTTATCTGAATTTGCATTATCCTGCAAATCTTTCTTAACATATTCACGATATTCTTCAACCGTCTTACACTCTTCTGATACAGTAGCAACAAAAGCATCATCCAATGCCGGAATCACTTCTTTTTCAATCTTATTCAATGTAACATTAAACTGTGCCTCTTTGCCTGCATATGACTCATCATAATAATCATCCGGCAACGTAACTGTAATATCAAAGGTTTCACCCTTATTCTTGCCAATGAGTGCGTTATCAAAATCTTCGCCGAACTCAGCATCACCCAATGTGTAATCATAATCCTCATATGATCCGTCTTCGTAATCTTCACCATCTACTTTTGCTGTAGTGTTAATATTCACCATATCACCTTCAGCTACTGTAGTACGGTCTGTAATCTCTTCATATGTTGAATTCTGCTCTAACTGGCTCTGAATCTCCTCTTCAACATCTTCATCTGTAACCGTCGTAACTGTTAAATCAACTTCTAATCCCTTGTAATCACCTAATTTAACATATTCTTTTGCAGATTTTGCAGCTGAACCTGACTTTCCACATCCTACCATTCCCATTACCATAGAAACGCTAAGCATAGCTACTAAAACTCTGCTTAATAATACTTTTTTTCTCATATTCATATCCTTTCCTTATTTTCAAAATTTAAACCGTCTGTGATTATAACACCTTTCCTGAAAATTAACAACTATCTTTTTTATTTTTTCATACTTTTATCACAATTATCTATTTTGAATACAAGTGGTTTACATTCTTTATTAACACTGATATTGTACCATCCTGATTTGTGATAAACTCAACACATTCCGGATTTTCGTACTGTTCCATTGGTATTTTTATTTCAATTCCGGTATCAGTCTTTAAATGCTGATTTGTAAATTTTTTTGAAGTAATAGAATTACTTACCTCAATTTCATCTTCAAGCAATTGATATTTACTAATTTTTTCCTCAAATTCAGCTTTCATTTCAGGCTGTTCTTCAAATATTTTTTCAGTCATATCATTAACATTTAGCACTCCCTGATTAGTAAACTCTGAATTAATAATGCTTTTTGCCTTCATCTTTGCTTCACACTGCTCGTTATCTTCCTCAATAAACTTTTCCTGTATCTGTTCAACTGCTTTTGTTATTATATTAAGTTTTGATTTAACAGATAGTGAACTGCTGCATTGCAAAAATCTTTTTGAAAAGTAATTCTCCTTTACTCCGTTTACATCATATTTTTTTTCTACAAGCTTAAGCGTCAGGTCATCAAGAGAAATCAGTGCTGCTTCCGTGAGCTTCTGGCTTCCCCCCGGAAGTAGTGCTTTATGCATAATTATCTCATTAATGTTAGTTCCAAATTCATCCTGGCTTGTCATATGTGTATATAATGATTTATAATTCATCTTAAGTACAGCCAGATAATTTGCCCTGTTTACCATATAATGCACTACCACTAAATCTGCCGACGGAATATCAATGTTACTATTCATTATCCCATAAAGATGTACAGCTATCTTTCTGCTTATTTCAGAAAATGAATTCGGCGAAAACTCCTGCAGTATCTTAAATACCTCCGATTCATTCTCATAGAAACTGCATTTTTTTACATCATCACTTGTATCGATTTTTAAAATGTGTTCTCTTAAGAAATCCCCGAATTCAGAACCATAGTCTAATTCTTCGTCTGATAATACCGGTATTCCTGCAGAAGATTCCAAAATATGTACTATAACTTTTTTTATATTAATATCGTATTTATCCATTTTTCCTCATTTCCTCAAAAAAGCTTCCTCCTTACCGAAGAAAGCTTTTAAAATCTCTATAAATATATATCAAAATCATCATCATCATAGCTGTCATTCTCATAAGCCTTTGTCCAGTCAATATTACCCATTCTCTTTGGTTTTGCTTTCACCTGCTGTCTGGTATTGTTCTTATTATTCTTTCTCTCTGCCTGCTTTTTCTGAACAGCTTTTTTTTCTTTTTCGATTCTGTTAATAATATCCATTTTATCCGGCTGTGATTCTTTTGCCTTAGTATCTCTTGACTGAGAACTCTTAGGACGTGAATCTCTCTTTATGTCTTCATTCTTATCCCTGAATGAAGAATATCCGGATGAGCCCTGGTTACCCTGTCTGTTCTTTCTGAATTCTCTGTTCTCTCCCTTGTATGAAGAGCCCTTCTCTCCCGTCTTGCCTGAACGAGTCCGGTCTCCTCTGTCGTCTCTCCTATATCCCTGCTTTCCGTTACCTGAAGAGTTCTTATCACCATACCCTCCACTGGTACGTTTTCCCCTAAAATTCCCCTGTTCCTTGAAACGGCTCTCACCGCTATTACCTGTTGCCACAAATGTTCTCCTTCCATATTTCGTATAGTAATATTTTATAATAAAAAATAATAAAGTCAATTGCTTTTTTATATTCTTTGTGATAGAGTTTTTCTTATACAACAATTGAAAGGTGGTCTATATATGAGTTTTGACAAAGATCAGATTGAAGAATTAGAAGACGAAACTGTAACCTTAGTTTTAGAAGATGATACCGAAGTTGAATGTGATGTCCTTGCGATATTCCCGGTTGAGGAAAAAAGCTATGTTGCATTGCTTCCTACAGACGGACCTGATGCTGAGGAAGGAAATGTTTATCTTTACAGATATACAGAAAACGAAAATGGTGAGCCGGAGATATCTGACATTGAAGATGAAGGTGAATTTAATGCAGCTTCTGAAGTATTTAATGAACTTTTATTCTCAGAAGATGAATACGACGAGATTATCGACGAAGACGAGCTTTAGGAAATTTCGCAGGATGAGTATCTTTATACTTCATCCTGCTTTTTTATTATCCTGTTAGATACGGCAAATTTTGTATCAAAAATCAATTCCTTTCTTAATTTTTCAAAGTAAATAATTATTTTATTATCTGCAACTTTTTTTATAATTCCGCTTCCATATTTTTTATGCAAAACCCTTACTCCCTCTTTAAATTCGTCTATATCATACAGCATTTCCCCAACAAATCTGGACACTTCCATCTGCTTATTAAATCTCTCCTTTATTGAATAAACGTGCAGTCTGTGTCTTGCCCTTGTGACAGCCACGTAAAACATTCTTCTCTCTTCTTCTATGTCTTCATCTAATACTGATTTCTCATGAGGTGTAATGCCTTCATTCGCATCAATAATAAATACGACATCATATTCAAGTCCCTTAGAGCTGTGCATAGTTGATAAACATATTTTTTCCTTTTTATCATCATCTCTGTTTGCCTGTTTTTTTAACTGGGCCGTATATTCAATAATATGCTCATTCCACTCTCTGAATGTCTTGAATTCTTTTGAAGCCTCCATAATCTCATCAGCGACCTCAAGAAGCTCCTGACTCTTCATTCTTCTATAATCAGCATACTCCTTCAGATAATCATCATATCCTACTACCTGCCTTATATAGCTTATTGCCGCATATGGGTTCATTTTGCTAATCATTTTGAGGTCATATTCAAATTTCGAAAGAATATCTGCCATATATTCTTTGTCCCTGTAAAAATCATATAATTCACCAAAATCAAACTCCCTGTCCTCCACGGCATTTCTTGATATGTATCTCTTCGGTCTGTTCATTATCTGGTATAAATCGCTTCGCTGCCTGCCACCCAGTGCAAGATTAATATATGCATAAATATTTTTAGCTATCCAATGCTCATAAATATTGTTTATACTGTCTTTCATGTAAAATGGAATATTATATTCCATCAGCTTGTCAACTAAAAATACCGGCTGTCTGTTTGTTCTAAATAATATCGCAATGTTGCCATAAGGAATATTATCATTTCTATACTTTATAATTTCATCAACTATATGCTTATTTTCAGAATGAGGAGTATCAAATTCTATATATTCAATGTCTCCATTAAAGTCATTATAGGCATTTATATCCTTTTTAAAACGTCTTGTGTTATTTTTTATAAGTTTTTTTGACGCATCTACAATTCTTTTACCGGACCTGAAGTTTTTGTCCAGTAATATTTGCCTGCATTCAGGATAATCTTTTGAAAAATTTAACATAATTTCAGGTCTGGCTCCACGGAATCTATAGATAGACTGATCATCATCTCCCACTATAAAAAGATTATTTTCAGGTAATGCCAGCATCTTTATTATCTCATACTGAATCCTGTTAATATCCTGAAATTCATCTACCAGTATGTATTTATATTTTTTTTGCCATATACTAAGAATATCCTGTCTTTGTTTTAATAACTGGTAACACAAAAGAAGCATATCATCAAAATCTATCTTATTCGATGCTTTTAATTTTTCATCATATGCAGAATATATTTTATTAAAAACATCATCCGGACAGTTTTTAGAATAATAATGCTCTAATTGAATCATATCTCCCTTTACGCTGCTTATCTCGTTAATAATTCCGGCACAAAATTCGTCTTCATCATCAATTTCCAAATTCAGATTACCTATAATTTCTTTGATATATTGATATTTAACATCTTCAGGAATAATATTTTCAGAATTATAATTATACGCATATCTTAATATTTTAAAATATATCGCATGAAATGTTCCAAAACTAACCCCTTTTATTCCACCGCTCAGTTTAAGAAAACGTTCTTTCATTTCAAGTGCAGCAGCCCTGGTAAATGTAATTACTAATACATTACCAGGGCTGACGGCACATTCTTCTATAAGGTATTTCGTTCGCTGAGTGATTACCAGTGTTTTTCCGCTGCCGGGACCTGCAAGTATCAACGCAGGTCCCATTTTATGTGTAATTGCTTCATTTTGCGCCACTGTAAATTCATCTTTCATGAAAAACCTCACCTATTGACTAAGTTTATCGATTCCAATTTTGATTCTTCTAAGACTTTCCTCTTTACCAAGTATCTCCATGATTTCAAATGCACCACCGGGTGTCATCTGTTTACCTGAAACAGCAGTTCTTACAGGCCAAAGTGCCTGACCATTCTTTATGCCTTTTTCTGCCACATAATTCATTATCAGATCATGCAAAGAATCTATAGAATAATCATCATGATTTTCTAATACAGGCAGTAATTCCGTCAAAACTTCCAATGAATTCTCGCTGTTTGTCTTCATTTTCTTATGAGTATACATGTCAATACTGTAATCCGGCAATTTCTCAAAGAAATCTATTAAAGGCTCTATGTCCGGGAATACCTCAATTCTTGTCTTAACAAGATCAAGTATTTTTCTTTCATCCAGCTCTTTTTTAATAACATTCTTATAATATGGCATAGCCATCTCATAATATCTGTCATTATCCATATTTTTGATATATTCACCATTCATCCATCTTAACTTAACCATATCGAATACAGCCGGTGACTTATTAATATGTCTGTAATCAAACATTTTAGTTAGTTCTTCGAGTGTAAATATCTCCGTATTATCTTCCGGACTCCAGCCAAGTAAAGCAATGAAATTGACGATCGCTTCCGGTATAAATCCCTGTTCAAGTAAATCCTCAAATGATGAATGTCCACATCTTTTACTAAGTTTTTTATGTGTCTCATCTGTAATCAAAGGCAAATGAACATATTTTGGTGGCTCCCAACCAAATGCATCATACAGTCTCTGATATTTTGGTGATGAAGAAATATACTCATTCCCCCTGACAACATGTGTAATATTCATCAGGTGGTCATCTATTACGTTTGCAAAATTGTATGTAGGATATCCATCTGATTTTATCAAAACCATATCGTCTAATTCTTCGTTATTTACTGTAATCTCTCCGTATATCTCATCGTTAAATGTGGTAGTACCTTCCTTTGGATTATTTTGTCTGATAACATACGGCACACCTTCATCAAGTTTCTTTTGAACCTCTTCTTTTGAAAGGTGCAGGCAGTGTTTATCATACATCATAATCTCTTTTCCTGCTATCACCTGTTTTAAAGACTCAAGCCTTTCTTTATCACAAAAGCAATAATATGCCTCTCCTTTATCAATCAGCTTTTTAGCATATTCCAGATACAAACCACTATCCTGTCTTTCGCTCTGGACATACGGCCCATATCCGCCATCTCTGTCCGGACCCTCGTCATGCTGCAAACCTGCTTTTTCCATTGTGTTATAAATGATTTCAAGTGCACCTTCCACGAATCGTTCCTGGTCTGTGTCTTCGATTCTTAATATAAAATCTCCGCCTTCATGTTTTGCTATAAGGTATTCATACAAAGCTGTTCTTAAATTACCAACATGCATTTTTCCTGTCGGACTTGGAGCATATCTTGTTCTGATTTTCTGACTCATTACTACCTCCGGTATCAGTTATTAATATTTTTATTTGTCATCTGACTGACATATTTCATTAAATGCAGATACTCCAAACTCTCTTGAACCACCATTTGTTGCTATGGTTACTGAAATATTATTACTTAAAACATATGAGCCCTCTGCATTTTTTGATATTGTAAATACAATTATCGTATTATCATTAATCAGCTGATAAGCTGATACATTTTCTGCCTTTAATTCTACCTTTGTATCACCTGTAACAGTTACTTTGTAGGTATTTGATGACAGTTTTTCTGCCTTGAATTTGTAATCATCATATACTTCTCTTACAATTTCAACAATCATTTTGTCCTTATCCGAACGGATGCCTGCCTTAAACGCTTCATCTGAGTTTACTCTAATATCCTTTAAGTATCTTACGGCATCATCACATTCTGAAGGATATTCATCAGCACTATTCTTTATAAGGAGCATTTCTTCCCTTACCTGTGGGTAAATATTTGTAAATACAAATCCCCCAAGCACAAATACAAGCAACAGCCATAACCAGTGGAGATTCTTTCTTCCATACGTTGTATAGCATCTTTTTACAGGATAGAAAATAGGTAATATCAAAGCAAATATTATAAGTGTCGCATCTCTGTTGCTTACTGACATAACAAGTCCGTCCAAAAGCATTACCGCATATATTGCTCCTCCAACTAAGATATATGTGTTCTTTAACGACATGATATCAAAATTTCCAAGCTTATACAAATACAACAAAAATCCTGCTATTCCAATCATCGCAAGATAAACAAGCAATCCCGTAAATCCTGTAATCGCTGAACCTGAACTTCCACCTGATTTCTTTGTATTTGACTGACCTGAGCCGAATGAACGATTACTGCTTCCATAGTTAGGAGCCGTCATGTCTATTGCGTCACCACCAAAATCCATGCCTCCTACATCTCCACCGCCAAATGAATTGTCTCTCTTAAACGGTGCACTAAACGCTGCTGTTCCATTTCCGCTTTCGCTTGAGCCTGACTCATACATAGTTCCGCTTGTACTGCTATACTTTGACACTTCACTCACTTGGTAATTTGCATTCGAACTACCGCCATAAGGTGCATTTACAACGATTTTATTACTAAAATCAGAACCCGCACCACCATTGTTCTGTATGTTTGCCTGTGGCTGTGGTCCGTTATCATAAACCGGTTTATATGTTTGTGGCTGTGGTGTCACCGTATATGGCTCATCTACTTTGATTCCACTGTTATACGCTGATGGCTGTGTCTGTGGCTGCGCGGTGTATGGCTCATCTACTTTAATTCCACTGTTATACGCTGATGGCTGTGGCTGTGGCTGTGCAGTGTATGGCTCATCTACTTTGATTCCACTGTTATACGCTGATGGCTGTGGCTGCGCGGTGTATGGCTCATCTACTTTAATTCCACTGTTATACGCTGATGGCTGTGGCTGTGGCTGCGCGGTGTATGGCTCATCTACTTTGATTCCACTGTTATACGCTGATGGCTGTGGCTGCGCGGTGTATGGCTCATCTACTTTGATTCCACTGTTATATGCTGATGGCTGTGTCTGTGGCTGCGCGGTGTATGGCTCATCTACCTTGACACTGCTATTATATGCCGGTGCTTGTGGCTGAACATCAACATTTGTCGTATTATTTGTGTAAGACATTTTTTCTGTTGGAAAATCCAGACTTTTTAAAATATTACCTGCATCATTCATGCCATCTTTAACTTCATCTACATCAAATCCATCTAAAATTCCTTTTGCCTCTTCATTAATGCCTGAATCATCGTTTGAAATAAATACAATATCATCATCTGCATCTTCTTCGACATTTTTTGAATAATTTGTATTATTTACGCTATTAACATTATTTACGCTATTTGAATTATTTGATGAATTTCCATACATGCTTTCTAAATACGCATTATTACTATACGCACTGCTTCCATATCCTAACGGCTGACCTCCATAACCATTCGCCGTACCTGATGAATATGGAGAATTATTTGTACTTGTATCATTTGTCATATTATTTCCCTCTTTATCGTCATACATAACAACAACCGCTCCTTTCATATTAACTCTTCCTTGTGAAATAATAGCACATTTATGCCATTATTTCAACAAAGAATCACTGAATTAATAATTTCTAAAGCGGTTATATCTATTATTTACTATTGTATCTGCATCAACATTCTCATATTTCGATAAAAACTCTTTTAAATTGTTTTTAATATATCCTGAAATCTGTTGAATGTTATCATCTGTTGAAGGTTTGTATTCCGGGATGATTTTATCAATAATCTTTAATTGATATAAATCTTTTGCCGTGATTTTCATAACCTTTGCAGCCTCTTCCGCCCTTCTGCTGTCTTTCCACAGAATTGATGCGAAACCTTCCGGAGATAAGATAGAGTATGTTGCGTTTTCTAACATCCACACTTCATTTGCAACTGCAAGAGCAAGTGCTCCGCCACTGCCTCCTTCACCAATCATTATCGTAACAATCGGAACCCGCAGTGATGACATTTCATAAAGATTATTCGCAATAGCCTGTCCCTGCCCTCTTTCTTCAGCTTCAATACCACAAAAAGCTCCAGGTGTGTCTACAAAACAGATAATAGGGCGATTAAATTTTTCTGCCTGTTTCATAAGACGAAGTGCTTTTCTATATCCTTCAGGATTTGGCATACCGAAATTTCTGTATTGATTTTCCTTAAGGTTTTTTCCTTTCTGCTGTGCAATAACTGTTACATTCTTGCCTGCAATAGATGCAATACCTCCTATCACAGCTCCATCATCGCCATAATATCTGTCACCATGGAACTCGACAAAATCTTTAAAAATGCATTTTATATAATCAAATCCGGTACTTCGTTTTGAATCTCTTGAAATCTTAACTCTGTCCCACGCTGTCTTTTCTTTTGCATTTTTATTTCTGACATCAGAAACAACATT
Source organism: uncultured Lachnospiraceae bacterium (assembly GCA_902786515.1). GTDB lineage: Bacteria > Bacillota > Clostridia > Lachnospirales > Lachnospiraceae > UBA2821. Next base: position 17,168 of record CADADA010000033.1, read on the forward strand.
TCGTCCATGATAGTAGTCAGCAGATTTTAAAGTCACTTTTCCATTGGAATGTAATCTTAAAATATCTGATATTGTAGATTTCATCTCGTCACGCTCAACGATTAAATCTACAAAACCTTTTTTTAATAAAAACTCGGCTCTCTGAAAACCTTCCGGCAGTTTCTGTCCGATTGTCTGTTCAATAACTCTTGGTCCGGCAAAACCTACAAGAGCACCCGGCTCTGCAAGAATAATATCACCAAGCATTGCAAAACTGGCTGTTACTCCACCTGTAGTCGGATCTGTCAATACTGTTATATATAACAATCCGGCATCACTGTGTTTTTTTAAAGCCTGTGATGTCTTCGCCATCTGCATAAGCGAAACCATCCCTTCCTGCATTCTAGCACCACCCGAACAGGTAAATATTACCACAGGAATTCTCTGGGCTGTTGCTTTTTCAACCATCCTGGTTATCTTTTCCCCGACAACATATCCCATACTTCCCATCATAAAATTTGAATCACAAACAGCTACACCACAATCATAACCATTAATTTTACATTTTCCGGTCAGAACAGCCTCTTGTTCATCTGTCTTTTCCTGCATAATTTTAACTTTTTCAATATAGCCCTCAAAATCCAAAGGGTTCACATCCGGCATCTCCTGATCCCATTCTTCAAAAGTACCTTCGTCTGCAAGCATCTCAATACGCTCTTTTGATGTTAGTCTGAAATGATGTCCACACTTCGTACAGGTTTTGTAATTATTTCTCAAATCTTCTGTATAAACTGCTTTTTTACATACCGGACACTTTTCCCACAATCCGTCAGGTATAGACGGCTCTTTTCCGGCATCTTTGTCATCCCTGTCAATCGCAATATATGAAGTCTTTTTAAATACACCATTAAACATTAGATATCACTTCTTTTCTTCATAAAATTCTCTATATAATCCGTCGTAATTTCCCCATTTTTAAATGTGCTGTCTGAAAAAATCGAGAACAAAAAATCAATATTGGTATTCACTCCATTTATTACCAATTCACCAAGCGCACTTTGCATTTTATGAATTGCCGCAAATCTATTTTTGTCATGCACAATCAGCTTTAAAATCATAGAGTCATAATTCGGAGGAATATGATATCCTTCATAAATAGCAGTATCCACTCTTATATCATTTCCACCCGGAATATGTAGATAATCAATCTTTCCCGGACAAGGTCTGAATCCTTTCTGTGGGTCTTCTGCATTTATTCTGCACTCAATTGCATGACCATTTATCGAGATGTCTGACTGCGTTACAGATAATTCCTGTCCGTCAGCTATAAGAATCTGCTCCTTAATCAAATCAATTCCTGTAACCATCTCCGTCACCGGGTGTTCTACCTGAATTCTTGTATTCATCTCCATAAAATAATAGTGATTATCCTTATCAAGCAAAAATTCTATCGTACCGGCATTCTCATATCCCGCTGCCTTTGCTGCACGTATAGCAGTACTTCCCATCTCTTCTCTTAACTCTTCACTGATTGCCATAGATGGAGATTCTTCAATCATCTTCTGATGATTACGCTGAATCGTACAGTCTCTTTCACCCAGATGAACAACATTACCATATTTATCTGCAATAATTTGAAATTCAATATGACGTGGATTCTGAATATACTTTTCAATATACATTCCATTGTCCCCAAATGCATTCTGACTTTCCATCTGCGCTGTTTCAAATTTCTCGTTAAACTCATCAGCGCTCCATGCAATACGCATTCCCTTGCCTCCACCACCAAGTGTAGCCTTTATAATTACAGGGTATCCTGCTTCGTCGGCAAATTTTTTTCCCTCTTCAACATCCGTAATAATATGATCTGTACCGGGAATTACCGGAACACCAGCTTTTACCATTGTATTCCTTGCCTCAGACTTATTACCCATGTTACTGATTACAACCGATGAAGGTCCAATCACCTTAATATTACATCTTTCACACATTTCTACAAACTTGGCATTCTCGGATAAAAAACCAAATCCGGGATGAATTGCTTCAGCACCTCCGGCAATCGTTGCACTGATGATTCTTTCCATGTTCAGATAACTCTCTGACAAATCAGAAGGGCCTATGCATATTGCTTCATCAGCAAGCTGAACATGGAGAGAATCCTTGTCAATTTCTGAATAAACAGCGACGGATTTAATTCCCATCTCTCTTAACGCACGTATAATCCTGACTGCAATTTCACCTCTGTTTGCAATTAATACTTTCTGAAACATAACTGTCCTCTCTATCTTAATTGATTGCAAATGTAATTTCTGCAGTTACCGCAACTTTTCCGTTTACATATGCGGTTCCCTGTCCAACTCCAACACTGCCTTTATGTTTTATAATCTCACATTCCAAAACGACACTGTCACCAGGAACAATCTTTCGTTTAAATCTTGCCTTAGATATTCCCCCAAAGAAAGGAATTTTCCCTTTATTGTCATCCAGACTTAACATTGCAACCGCACCCACCTGTGCTAATGCCTCTATGATAAGCACGCCCGGAACAACCGGTTGTTCTGGAAAATGACCTTTAAAAAACCATTCATCATATGTAAAACATTTACATCCAACCGCTTTCTTTCCCGGCTCTATTTCATCAATTCTGTCAACCAGTAAAAACGGATGTCTGTGGGGTATAATCTTCTCAATTTCCTTAACATCCAACATACTAATTCTCCTTTATTACAAACAAAGGCTGTCCGTACTCAACCATTTCTTTGTTATTTACCAGTATTTTCTGTATTGTTCCATCATATTCACTTTCAATTTCGTTCATCAGCTTCATAGCTTCAATGATTCCAATAACCTGCCCCTTTTGTACTCTCTCTCCAACTTTTACAAAAGGTTCTGCATCCGGAGAAGATGCCGCATAAAAAGTTCCAACAATAGGGGATTTTATTACAGTTCCCTCAATCTTAGTATCTTCATCTGTTTCATGACTGATTACCTCTACAGTTTCAGTTACCTGAACCGGTAATTCTCTAGCCACTACTTTTTCACACTGTTTTTTTATCTTTATATAAGTATCATCCTGTCTAAACTCAAATCCTGAAAGTTTAGAATCAGATACAGCATTAATAATATCAATAACCTGATTAAATTCCATGACAACCTCCATTTCGCCGGTCTGCAGCTGTTTATGTCATAACTATTCACTGTATTTTTTTATTAACAGACTTGAGTTATGTCCACCAAATCCCAATGAATTGCTAAGAGCATATTTTATGTCCTGATGTACTCCTGTGCCCTTTACATAATCAAGATCTAATTCCTCCTCAGTCTCATTAAGTCCAACTGTCTGATGAATATAACCTTCCATTAATTCTTTTACACAGGTAATAAACTCAACTGCACCTGCAGCACCAAGCATATGACCAATCATTGATTTTGTAGAATTAATCTTCATCTTATATGCATGCTCACCGAATGCAAGTTTAATAGCCCTTGTCTCAAAAAGATCATTCAAATGTGTTCCCGTTCCGTGTGCATTAATATATTCAACATCTTCTTTATTAATTCCTGCATCTTTAATAGCCGCTTCCATGGCTTTTGCAGCTCCTGAGCCATCTTCTGCAGGAGAAGTAATATGAAACGCATCTGATGTATTGCCATATCCGACAACCTCAGCAAGAATGTTTGCACCTCTGGCTTTTGCATGTTCCAATTCTTCAAGGATAACAATTCCGGCACCTTCACCCATGACAAAACCGCCTCTATCCTTATCAAACGGTATAGACGCTCTAAGTCTGTCTTCTGACGCAGACAATGCTTTTAATGCAGTAAATCCTCCAATACCAAGTTCTGTTACAGAAGCCTCAGTACCGCCGGTTATCATTACATCTGCATCACCATATTGGATTGTTCTGAATGCTTCACCAATAGAGTTTGTTCCGGTTGCACACGCAGTAACAACATTAATTGATTTCCCTTTTGCTCCTGTCTGAATAGATACATTTCCTGCAGCCATATTCGTAATCATCATAGGAACAAACAACGGATTAATTCTCCCAGGTCCTCTATTATTCATTGTCGTAACTTCTTTTTCAACCTGTTGAAGGCTTCCAACACCGCTTCCAATAGAGACACCTACTCTGTATGGGTCAACCTTTTCCATATCAATTCCGGCATTCTCCAATGCCTCAAACGCAGCAACCACTGCATACTGACTGAATAATTCCATTCTTTTTGCAGCCTTAAAATCCATATGTTCTTTTGCATTAAAATCCTTAACTTCAGCCGCAAGCTTTACTTTAAAATCAGTAGTGTCAAACTTTGTAATCTGATCAATTCCTACTTTTCCTTCTTTAATTGAATTAAAAAAATCCTCAACATTATTTCCAACAGGTGTCACAGCACCCATTCCTGTTACAACCACTCGTCTCATAAACAAACCATGCCTTTCATATATTCTGAATATTACATATTCATTCCGCCATTAACCTCTATTACCTGTCCTGTAATATATGAAGCACCCTCAGATGCCAAAAACAGCACGGTATTTGCAATATCTTCTACATTTCCAAATTTTTTAACCGGAATATCTGATAACATTTTTTCTTTTACGTTATCCGGAAGACGGTCTGTCATATCCGTCATAATAAATCCCGGAGCAATTGCATTTACTGTAATATTTCTGCTTGCAAGTTCTTTTGCAACAGACTTTGTAAGACCAATAATTCCCGCTTTTGAAGCAGCATAATTCGCCTGACCTGCATTTCCCGTGATTCCTACCACACTTGATATATTAATAATTCTGCCTGATTTCTGCTTAATCATCTGTCTGTTAATGTGCTTAATCGTATTAAATGCACCCTTTAAATTTGTATTAATAACTTTATCGAATTCTTCTTCCGTCATTCTCACAAGAAGATTATCCGCAGTAACTCCCGCATTATTCACCAGTACATCCAATCTGCCATAACGTTCAAGAATACTCTTCATCATACCCTCGGTAGCAGCATAATCAGATACATTGCATTGAAAAATCTCTGCTGTGCCACCTGCCTTAGTAATCTCATCCACAGTATCCTGTGCCGCATCTTTAGAACCATTATAATTCACAATAACCGTATACCCTGCCTGGGCAAGTTTCAATGCAATTCCTTTTCCTATTCCTTTAGCGGCTCCTGTAACCAAAGCAATCTTTCCATTCTGCATTACTGCTCTCCTTTCACTGCCTTCACTACAGTCTCAACATCTTCATACTTCTGGATATTATATGATTTAACGTCCTTGTTAATCTTTTTGATAAATCCGGTAAGTGTTCTTCCCGGTCCAATCTCAATAAAAGTATCAACTCCAGCAGCTATCATCTCTTCCACACTCTGCTGCCATTTCACTGAAGAATAAACCTGTTTTCCAAGCAAACTGCGAATTTCTGAATTATCAGTAATATACTGCGCAGTTACATTTGTCACATATGGCACTACAGGTGCCTTCATCTCAAAGTTTTCAAGATAACTTTCAAGCTTATTTCCGGCATCCTCCAGCATAAACGAATGAAACGGTCCGCTGACGTTAAGATATATAACTCTCTTTGCACCGGCATCACAAAGCTTTTCACCAGCCTTTTTTATAGCCTCTTCAATTCCGGATATTACAACCTGTCCCGGACAGTTATAATTAGCAACCACGACACCGTCTATCTCATCACACACATCTCCAACAGTCTTATTTTCAAGGCCAAGAACTGCAGCCATAGCTCCTACACCAACAGGAACAGCCTGTTGCATAAGAATACCTCTTTTTCTTACAGCTTTTACAGCATCTGAAAAGCTAATCACTTCTGAAGCAACAAGTGCTGTATATTCACCCAGACTGAGTCCTGCGTAAACATCTGCTGTAAGTCCCTGTCTTTTTACTTCTTCATACATAGCCACACATGCCGTAAGCATCGCTGCCTGTGTGTATTCGGTAATATTAATATCTTCATTCTCTTCAAAGCATATATCTTTAATATTAAAGTCAAGATTTTCATCAGCTACGTCAAAAATCTTTCTGCTTACTTCTGAATTGTCATAAAAATCCTTCGCCATGCCTACTTTTTGTGCACCCTGTCCCGGAAATACAATAGCTATACTCATTATCCACCAAACCTTTCAAGTTAAAACTCTCTGCTACCCAACAATTCAACTGCCTCGCCCATAATCTCTTTTATGATCTCTTCACAGCTTTGTTTTTTCTTAACCAAACCGGCAATCTGTCCTGCCATAAGGGTTCCGTCATCAACATTTCCTTCGATAACAGCTTTTCTCAAAGCTCCTAGTGTAAGATGCTCCAACTCTTCAAAAGTCGAACCTGATTTTTCAAGTTTTAAATATTCTCTTGTCATCTTGTTGCGAAGCTGTCTTACAGGATGTCCATGACTAAGACCTGTTACTTCTGAATCAATGTCTTTTGCTTTTATGACTTTGTCTTTATAATTATCGTGAACGATACTTTCGTCTGCGACAATAAATCTTGTACCAATCTGTACTGCTGACGCACCCAGCATGAACGCTGCGGCAACACCTCTTCCGTCAGCGATACCTCCTGCTGCTATAACAGGAACTTCCACGGCATCAGCTACCTGAGGTACTAAAGCCATCGTTGTAGTACTTCCGATATGTCCGCCTGATTCACATCCTTCTGCAACGACTGCACATGCACCGCATCGTTCCATTCTTCTGGCTAATGCTACAGAAGCAACAACAGGAATAAATTTCACATTTGCCTCATTCCATAATGACACATATTTTTCAGGAGAACCCGCACCGGTAGTAACCACAGGAATCTTTTCCTCAGCAACGAGATGTGCAACTTCCTCAGCATATGGACTCAAAAGCATCACATTGACACCAAAAGGTTTATCTGTAATCTCTCTTGTCATCCTTATTTCTTCCCTGATAACCTCAGCCGGAGCATTTGCTCCCGCAATAATTCCCAGACCGCCGGCCTTTGATACTGCACCTGCAAGATTGTGTTCTGCAACCCATGCCATTCCGCCCTGTATAACAGGATATTCTATGTTCAATAATTCCGTTATTCTGGTTTTCATATATTATTCAACACCCTTATCTTTTAAATACTTAACAACATCACCTAAAGATAAGATATTTTCTAAATCTTCTGAAGGAATCTCAACATCATATTCATCTTCAATTGCCATTACAATTTCAAATAAATCTAAAGAATCTGCATCTAAATCATCTTTGAATTTTGTATCAGCACTTAATTCATCCTCATTTACATTTAACTGTTCTACTACTATTTCTTTAATCTTTTCTAACATTTCTCTTCCTCTTTCTTTCATTAAAATTATAAAAATATTTTTTTTGACTTTCAAAGTATAAATTGATTGGTATCTTTTGTCAATACTTTTAGCACAAAAACTCGCTAAAACAAATATAAATATCTAACTCTTCTGAAAACTGACAAACGAATTTTCATCGAATCCGAAATCTCCATAACCATTGAGTGAAGCATCTTTTTTTCTTCATCTGACACATCATTTCTGCTGTATTTTGACGCTTCCACAAGACTAACCAGATATTTTGCCTGTTTTTCAGAACACAATTCACTTTCATAAAGCAGCTCTGAAAGATGTTCAAATGTCTGGGAATTTTTCCATCCAAGACGATACGCTCTGCATATTGACAATAAATATCTAAAATTTTTATCAACATCATAACATTTATTTCTTCTATATCGAAGAATTTCTGAAATGATAATATATAATATAACAGCAAGTACTAATGCAGATAAAATAAACAGCATAAAAACAATAGTTGATTTTTTCAGGCTTTCGTACGTCTGTCTGTTAAATATTGTATCAGACAATAATTGATTAAGAGCTGAATCTTCGTCACTGCTTTCCTCAAATGATCCGGGGGTTACTTCTACCCTGACCCATCCTAAATAATCCACATAAACCTCAACCCATGCATGTGCATCAGCGTCTGTGACGTCTATTATATATGGAACGCCTTCGTTCATGCTGTCATTATAACTTAAATCTTTTGCACGGTAATATGCTTCTCTTCTCGTGTCGTTATCTGTAGTATCAAACATGTATCCCCCGACATATCGTGCAGGTATTCCCAGAGAACGAAACATCAAAACGGCTGACGATGCAAAATAAGTGCAGTATCCTTTTTTGCTTTCTGACAGAAAATAATTAACAAAATCCTTTTTTGAAGGAGTTTTTCCGGGCATCAAAGTATACTCATATTCATTTTCAAAGAGGCTTACTACTTTATCTACACAAACAATGCCGTCCTCTTCATTGATATCGTGTTCTCTCAAAACCTCTGAAATTACAGACTGATTTTTTTCCGGTACATCAAGATAAGTGTCATAAACATAGTCCCTGTATGCCTTTTCAATATTATATATCTCTTCATCTTCATTTTTGAGATAATTCTGCTCTGCATAATATTTTATTTTAGAAATATCCTGTTCTATCAGATGATAATAAAAACATTGGATTTCGTTCTTATAATATATACTTCCGTCGTATTCATCATCATTTATCAATTTGCAGTATAATCCTGAATCAGATACATTATATGGTAAGTATGTATAATCAATATTTGCAAATACATTTTCAACATAAATACTTTTCATGGTATCTGTTAGTTTTTTTTCATCATCTATTTTTAGAATATTGTATGTTAAATCTGCTATATCCTCACTTTTTAGGGACGCAGACCACGGTCTGTTATCCACTTTGTAATCATTCAGATTATGATGTTTTCCGGTTTCAGACAGATATTTCCACCTGTTATCCTCATATACTGTTCCCGTATACGCCCTAAGGTAAATGTATTCCTCTTGCGGAATTACCATCGTTGTAACCCCTAGCTGCTTTTCATAGCTTAAATTTACTCTGTCTACACTGCCAAGCTCATTCCTGCTGATTCCACCAACACCACTTCCGCTCGGATTAAGCATGCCCCAGAATCCGACAATCGCAAATCTCTTTGCTGTTTCAGTGGTGCTGTCTTTCCACACAGAGTATTTTTCATTCATTCTGAATGTGGCTCTTGGAAATATCATTCCAATAATCCCGGCACAAAAAAGCAGCACTGTCAAAATCATGACGGAAACTGAAAAACTGTTACGCGGGTCAGATACATAATCATATGTCAACGTATTTTTTTTTCTCTTCGCACTATATCCTTTGTGCTTTTTACTTTCCATCTTATAGTATCTCGAATTTCTTAATATAATCAGGCAAACCAGAGAAGAAAAATACAGAACGGATATCATTACATCCATCCTTTTTCCAAGATACATTCCAATCTGCACGAATGGGAACGTTGTAACAAATGCAATCACAAAACCTTTTGTTTCGTTAATTGCTATATTGAGCAATAATCCCAAAGAACCGGCTATAAATATCAGACATAGTGTTACTGCAAATATTTTGTTATTAACATATTCATCGTATCTTCTTTCAATTGGCAGATCAAGTTTTACTTCCAGCACTTCCATGAACGCATTTGCAATCGTACCAAAACCGCCTCTTATAATAAATGTATAATTTGTTATTCCATAAACAAAACCGACAAGAATCCCTATGTAGCCTGCTAATTTCCACCAGATTTTCAAATAAAACGAAGAAAAAATCAGGCACATAACTGCTACTGCGAGTATAAATACAAACTTGTTATACTTTATATCAAAGGCTGACATTACACTCATAATTGATGATATAAGAATTAAGGCATTCAATCCCCCATTAAGGCACAGATGCAGAATGTTGTAATATTTTCTGTCTATTACAGGCACTTCTTCCAGCATAATACCTGTTTTATAGTATTCTGTTTTCTCGATTTCTTTTATCTTATTCTTCTTTTTCATCATAGTCCGTATATCACAGCCTTTCCATTATATATCCCCAGTTTTTCTTCTTTAATATTCACCTCATTAGAGGCATTTGTAACATACAGTCCCGTAAACCCTCCATTTTCATATTCATTTTTGTACGCATTATAAGCCTCCACTCCATTTCCGGAAGGTTTTACATACATAATATCATTCAAAGCAAGCATTATATCATTTTCTGTCTGAATTTCCCTGATAACATTTTCCATACTTTCACTGTTATGCCACACCATATAAAACTCACGTCCATTATTTATTAAAAATAGGGCGTATCCCATATATGCTTCAAGTACAGAATCCATCTCTCCCGGTATATCGGGATTATTATATAACTCTAAAACAAGACATAATCTGTTTGTAAATGGCATTGAGTATTCTTTTACCATCCAGTCATCATATCTTGCAGTTAGTTTCCAATGCACCGACTGCAGACTGTCTCCCGGTTCATACGGACGTATTTCTGATATATCTGATACATCAGTTCCTTTTTTGTACTGAACCTCCGACTCATCTCCGTCGCCCGGCGACAATGCCTGCATATCAATTGAAGCCTCTTTTGATACAGGCAGAATAATCAGCGTTTTTTGTTCATGATATGGAAATTTTTTTCTTGCCATACCCAAAAAATCCCTGACTTCCACTTCTGTAATATCAACTGTTATGCATCCGCAATATAGCGATTTGAATTTCCACGTTATTTCATTTGTTTTAAACGGAACATCAGGTACATTAAGAATATATTCCTTTTCATTTCCATAAAACATATTTTTGACATTCATTTTTATCTTCATATCTCCCATCGGATAAAATGAAGGATTTTTAATGGCTATCTTAAACAGAATATCAGCTTCTCTTCCCGCATTTACCGGAAAATCTGTTATCTTTATTATGGTCTTCTTATATGTTTTATAAAACAAAATCACTGATATAACCGGCATTATAATAACCGCAGCCAGAAGCACCGCAAGTATATAATCATTATAAAACAACAGACCGGTTATGACGAGTGCAATTAATAACAGATAGTTTATCAGGTTCCCTATCATAAAACATCATCCTCTTTTACTATTACCCAAAGGCATATCTATTTTATTCTTAACTGCATCCATAATTTTTTCTTCATTAATTCCTGATGCCTTCGCTTTTGAACTTGGTACGATTCTATGCGTACATACACAATCAATATTACCCACTATATCCTCAGGAATTACATAATCGCGGTCTGATAAAAGTGCAGTAGCTTTTGCCATAGAAAGAAGTGCAATTCCCCCTCTCGGACTGACACCAAGACTAATGTTATCGTCTTCTCTTGTAATTCTTACCAAACGTGTAAGATAATCATAAATACTTTCCTCTACATACACATCACAAGCCTTTTTCTGCAATTCTATAATATCATCTCCCGATAATATCTGATTTACATCTGATAATGCATCATAACTTTTTCCCTTATAAACACTTATCTCATCATTGAAATCAGGATATCCCATAGACAGTTTTATCATAAATCTGTCCAGCTGTGACTCTGGAAGCTTTTGTGTTCCGACATACCCTGTAGGATTCTGTGTTGCAATAACAATAAACGGATTCGGTAATATTCTTGTTTCTCCCTCAACCGTAACCTTTTTCTCCTCCATCACTTCAAGTAATGCTGACTGGGTTTTTGGTGATGTTCTATTGATTTCATCCGCCAAAAGCAGGTTGCACATAGACACACCGGGCTTATATTCAAAATCGTTTATCTTTTTGTTATACATAGAAAATCCCACAACGTCTGAAGGCAATACATCCGGCGTAAACTGCATTCTCCGGTAAGATAAGTTAAGCGTTCTCGAAAAAGCTACTGCCAATGTGGTTTTCCCGACTCCCGGAACATCCTCAAGCAGGATATGACCTTTTGCCACTATCGCCGTGAAAATGTATTTTATAATATCATCTTTTCCTGATATTACCTTTCCTATTTCATTTTGAATATCATTAATCATTTCTTTATTGCTCATTATAAATCCCTTTCCCTGCTTCCATTCATATTGTAAACTATATCCTTAAATTGTTCGTTTTGATAAATATACATTTTATCCAGTTTTTCACTATATCCGATTAAAATATGAGGAAATGTTCTGACAGCATAATTTAAAATATCATCTACTGTTTTTTTGTCAATATTTTCAATCTGGTACGAATTATACTCATCATCCCATATCTCTATTCCATTGTAATATTCATCTGTCTTAATACCTGTACCGGATTTATCTGTAGAGCATTCGTACATCCACATTATTCGTGAATTATTTAATACAATATTTTTATTCTTCTGGAAGAAATACATATATGCATCGCCAATTCGAATTTTATCTGTAAAAAATCTGGAATACTCATAGTCTCTTTCCATCTCTTTCATCTGTTCTCCAGAACCCGCTCCGCTGAAAAGTATTAAGAATAATCTGATAATTGCATATGTAATACACAAAATATATACCAAATTAACCGGAATCATGAAAACCGGCGGTTCAACCTGAGCAATATAGCATTGTTCTACATATGTGCTTCCATACCTGTTATTATCAAACATATCAACCTCAGATATTAGTTTTGATTGTAAATATTCATCCTGTTTAACACATTTTCCAACAAATTTATATGAGTCACCTGTTTTATTTTTATGAAATGCTTCAACATGACTATCCAGTATTTCTTTATCCTCTTCCGGCGCCATCAATATAAAAAAATGTATATTTGAATTCTCTCTGAACGCAGCAAGATAATAGTAATAATTCTTCTCATCAGATAATAATTTTTTCTGTGTTCGCACCATAAAACATTCTACCAGTTTTATATCTTTTAAATCATATTCCACATATCGTCCCGTAAGTTTTTTTAAATCCTGATCGCGGTATTCGACTGCTCCTCTCCTATAATATGATATCTCATTTCTATTCATAAAAAGGCCTGTACATCCTACTATAAGCAGTAATACGATACTAAATGCATGTTTTTTTAATAACAATTTCTTTATTTTATCCGACATGTAAATTATCACCTCTCACTCCGTGTAAATTTCCTGTATAGTTATAGTAGAGTTAAAAATACCGGAAGCTTCTGACCTCCGGTATTCTCTAATAAACTAACTTTCAACTTCACATCCCGGAATAACCGTCTTAAAGTCATCTATCTGACTCTTGGTTATATCCGTATTCTTAACATTCAAGTATTTCAACGACTTAAGAGGATATAAAGGTTCAAGTGTCTTAACACGTGTGCCCCACAAATCTATATATGTCAGATTCGTAAGTCCTGATAATGGCATTAAGTCCTCGACTCTTGTATTTCTAAGTGCAATATAATTCAACTGTTTACAATCAACCAAAGGTGATAAATCGTCCACCATGTTGTTGCTCAAAATCAGTTTCTGAAGCTGCAAACATTCTCTTAATGGCTGTATGCTTCCTACATCATTATGCTCTACATTCAATTCTACAATATCATCCTCAAATCGTACTCTACCCAGCTTTAACTTGACAACCTTCTTAAATGTTGACTTGAAGAATCCGCCTGACTTTTTCTCCGGCTTCGGTGGAGCTGATGATTTTATCTCATTCGTCAGTGGCTGTGGTGCTGCCGGTGCTGCCGGTGTTGGTGCAACTGGTGTAGGTGCTGCCGGTGTAGGTGCCACAGGTGTTGGCGCTGCCGGTGTAGGTGCTACTGGTGTTGGTGCTGCCGGTGTTGGTGCTACTGGTGTTGGTACCACAGGTGTTGGCGCTGCCGGCTGTGGTGCTACCGGTGTAGGTGCTGCCGGCTGTGGTGTCGTAGATGTCGCAGAGTGTCCCACATTTACAACAATCGGTTGCGATGCGAAATCATCCGCAGGTGCCGGTGCCGGTGCTGCTGCACCTGTCTGAATAAGTGGCTTACCTGTAATAGATGATACAAGAATATCATTTCCATTTGCATCTTTTTCTGTAACACTATAATAAAGGATTTCAACAAGCTCACCAACATTCTGGAATCTGTCCTGAGCTTTGACAGAAAGTCCTTTCATAATCGCATAATCAATCTCCGGCCATATATCTCTGTCAAATTTCGACAATGGTTCAACATTGTCTTCAATCATACGTTCCAATGCTTCCTGAGGAGTGATTCCGGTAATCATTTTGTACATTGTGGCACATAACGCATAAACATCCGTCCATGGTCCCTGTACCCCTTTTACCCGATACTGTTCTTCCGGTGCATATCCCCGCTTAAGCACAACGGTAATGCTCTTATTATCCTCACCGTTACAAACTCTTGCGGCACCAAAATCAGTAAGCTTAATCTGGTTATTCTTTGTAATCATGATATTGTCAGGACTTATATCCCTATGAATCATACCGGTCTCATGAATCTTAATCATAGACTCTAAAACAGGCCTCATCATCTTTGTAACTTCACTCTGGCTCATACGCCCGCCAACCTTCATAAGATGCTGCTTAAGCGTAATACCGTTGATGAATTCCATTATGATGTAAGCTGTCTCATTTTCATAGAAGAAATCCTTAACAGTTACAATACCAGGCAAATCTGAGAACATCGTAAGATTACGAGCCTCTCTCAGATACTTTTCAAGGCCTTCCTTGTATAACTGCTGACTTTCACCGGAAAATATAGTAAGTGCATTTCCGGCTGTAATATCCCTCGTACCTAACTCTGAAGGAAAATATTCCTTTATCGCCACCGGAAGTTCTGTCTCCATATTAAATCCGATGTATGTGATTCCGAAGCCTCCCTCACCTATTACTTTACCTACCAGATACTTATTATTAAGTATAGTAAAAGGCCTTAAGCTTCTCGGGGACGGTGCATACGTCGTCTTATCAAAGCCACATAAAGGGCAAGGTAAATCCGGCTCATCCAGCACAGCCATACATCCCGGACACAAACATTTAGGATCAATTGTACTCATGCTATCACTCCTCCTGAAATTAAATTCCTATATTTTTTAAGCATATATCTAGAAACAATTATAGCATTTATGTTCAATTCGTGCAATAATTTTTGTACACCTTTTGTGTATTTTTTCCTGTATTTAGTCGTTTTACACAGTTTATTGATAAATTTTGTACATAATGCCAAATTTTACAACTACGCAAGAGCCGCAGTAATGATTGCCATTGAATATACTTCAGCAGCATTGCATCCTCTTGATAAATCATTAATAGGTGCATTCAGTCCAAGCAGAATCGGTCCATACGCCTCGAACGAACCAAGTCTCTGCGCAATCTTGTACCCTATATTACCTGCATTAATATCAGGGAAGATAAATGTGTTAACATGTCCCGCAATATCCGAACCCGGACACTTAACTCTTGAAACTCTAGGCGAAACCGCAGCATCAAACTGCACCTCACCAATAATCGGCAAATCCGGAGCCACCTTCTTTGTCTTTTCAGCAGCATTTCTCATCTTATCAACATCTTCGCCTTTTCCGGAACCAAGTGTCGAATAACTTAAGAAACCAACTTTAGGGTCTACTCCGAAAATCTTGGCGCATCGTGCTGTCTCTGTAGCTATCTCAACGAGTTCATCCTCTGTAGGATGGATATTAATCGCACAATCTCCCATTGCCAGTACTTCGTTATCTCCTGTAGCAGAAGGTCTTACCAGTATGAAACATGATGACACTATAGTATTTCCCGGCTTAGTCTTTATAAGCTGCAATGCAGGACGTACAGTATCTGCTGTAGAATAAGTAGCTCCTCCTAACAATGAATCTGCAATGTTCATCTTTACCAGCATTGTTCCAAAATAATTAGGCTGTGACAAAAATTGCTTAGCCTGTTCTCTTGTAACTCCCTTACTTTTGCGAAGTTCACAAAACAAATCAATCATTTCATCAATTCTGTCAAAATTATCAGGATTAATAATCTCCGCCCCTCTGATGTTAAAACCACTCTCTTCGGCAACTTTATTAACCTCTTCCGGATCTCCTACCAATATAGGATGTAAAAAGTTACTAGCCAGAAGTCTTGAAGCTGCCTCCTGTATTCTAGGGTCATTTCCCTCCGTAAATACAATTTTCTTAGGGTTTTCTTTTAAAATAGATATTAATTGTCCAAATCCAAACATCGTTTCTGCCTCCATAGTTTTATATATCTATTATAGAACATTTTCACAAAATCACAATGATATCCTTTGTTTTTTTTATAAGACAATACAAAAAATTGATTTTAATTACCATTCATGGTATAATGGTTGCATCATTGATGAAAGTAAGAGGTTTTAATATGAACATACATAAATCAGGTGAAGATTATCTCGAAGCAATTTTGATGTTAGGTAAAAGAAATGGAAATGTCCGTTCCATTGATATCGCTAATGAGCTGCAGTTCAAAAAGTCAAGTGTTAGTGTAGCTATGAAAAATCTGCGTCTGGATAATTATATTGTTGTAGATGAAAATGGATTTATCACTTTGACAGAAAAAGGATTTGAAATTGCTAATAAGATTTATGAAAGACATACGTTTCTGACAGATTTTCTCATTTCAATAGGTGTAAATGAAGATGTCGCTGCAGAAGATGCCTGCAAAATTGAACATGACATAAGCGCTGAAAGCTTTAGTGCTTTAAAAAACTATATAGCAGAAACAAACCGGTAAGCAACCGGTTTGTTTTTCTATACGGAATATATTTGTTCACACATTTTCATTCCACTGTCAGTTCTGAATATTGTTGAATATACTTTTTTTATTTGTTCTTCTGTCATATCCTCTTCGTGCATGTTTACAAGAAAATCGGCTTCAACTAATATCTGATAATCTATACCTGTGATATCTTCATATGTGTGATGATGCCCTACAAGGTATTTTACCCTTTCTATAAGTTCTTCATCATAACAAAGTTTTAACAACAGTTTTTGTGCCTCACGCGGACCATATCTTTCTTGAAGTTTCCCGCTACAATTTCCATGTTTTTCTTCACTTATTTTTATTCCAATATCATGTACAATCGCTGCTGTTTCAAGTATATACCTCGTTCTCTCATCAACCTTTTCCATTTTTGCTATATGCGAAGCTAATGAATACACCTTAATCATATGCTGGATTCTTTTGACATCACCTTCAAAATATTCTATCACACATTCTATCAATTTGTCAGTTTTACCGTTATCTGAAAATAAATCAGGTCGTCTCTCTACAGTTCTTGCCACCGCAAGATTATGACGCCATTTTTCAATATTTGCATGATGCCCGGATAAGAGCACCTCCGGAACCATGCTTCCCATAAACTCTTCAGGTCTTGTATACTGTGGATACTCGAGCAGATTATCTGAAAATGATTCGTCCTGTGCAGACACTTCATTACTTAATACACCTTTTACCATTCTCGATATTGAATCAATCATAACCATGGCAGGAAGTTCACCACCGGTAAGGACATAATCACCTATAGACACGTAATCCGTAACTATCATTTCAAGTACTCTTTCATCAATTCCTTCGTAATGTCCGCACAAAAAAACTATGTCATCTTCATGTGCCAGCTCTTTTGCCATTTGCTGGTTAAAAACTTTTCCCTGTGGAGTAAGATACACTACTCTTGTTCTTTTGCCAATTTTATTTTCTATATATTTATAGCAATCATACACCGGCTGTGGCTGCATTACCATTCCAGCTCCACCACCGTAAGGATAATCATCCACGTGACCATGCTTATCATTTGTAAAGTCCCTTATATTAACTGCTTCAAAATTAATAATCCCATTTTTTTTAGCTCTTCCTGTAATACTGGTCTTTAGACCACTCATAATCATATCCGGAAATAATGTCATTATATAATAATTCTTCACTATCTCAATCCTTCCAGTAAATGTACTTTCATCACTTTTTCATCTATATCAGTACTAAGAATACACTGTCTGATAGCAGGAATCAGAATCTCTTTTCCCTGTTCATCCTTTACAACATATACATCATTCGCCCCTGTCTTCAATACATCGGCTAAAGTTCCAAGCACCTCATCCTCATCCGTCACAACCGATATTCCAATTATATCCGTAATAAAAAATTCTCCTTCTTCAAGAGGAATTGCATCTTTTCTTTCTATCAGTAGCGGACATTTTTTATACTTTTCAACTTCATTTATATCATTAATACCCTTAAATTTAAGGATAACAAGATTTTTAAAATATCTGACAGAGTTTATCTTTACAGGTATCAGACCTTCTTTTGAATCAATATATACTTTTTTTAATTCATCAAAACGACCGGCATCTTCTGTAGTCGGATACACCTTAACTTCCCCTTTGATACCATGAGTCTGAGTGATTACTCCCACCTGAAGCATGTTTTCCTTATCCATTTTACTCTCAATTCCTTTCTTCCCTTATGCTTATAATAAATTCACCATAAAGTAAGCGTCAAATCCTACGCCCCGTCTATATAGTAAGCGTCGCTTAATTGCGACGCTTACTATAGCAATCAGCCGGCAGACTTTTCGACCACGG
>CADADA010000034.1 GCA_902786515.1 uncultured Lachnospiraceae bacterium
TTTCAGGAGTGGCATATACTTACAACATGCTTTTGAGGTTAGGCTCATCGTGGACGAAGATTTCCACGCTAAAAAAGATGACACAGGCAGGAGAAAAAATGCCGTTATCTGTTTATGAAGAAATACTTGCCATAGCAAAGAAAAATAATATCAGGTTTCAGGTAATGTATGGACAGACTGAAGCTACGGCAAGAATATGTGTAATGCCCCTTAAATATGCCGAAATAAAAAAAGGAAGTGTGGGTAAAGTGATAGAAGGGGGAAAAATACGGATTAGAGGAGCAGGTGAAACAGGCGATGGTAAAATAATATATGAGGGAAGAAATGTTGCCATGGGATATGCTGCGAACAGGGGTGATTTGAGTAATCCTGATGAATGGCATAATATTTTAGATACCGGCGATTACGGGTATATCGATAAGGATGGTTTTTTGTATGTGTCAGGAAGAAATGACCGCTATATAAAATACACGGGCAACAGGATTAATCTTGATGAAATGGAACTCTGTATAGAGAAAACTTTTAAGTGTGATGCTGCAATTAAGTATGAAAACGGAATGTTTTATATCAAGATATCCGTTGACAAAGAGAATGAAATCAAGGATTATATAAGAGAAAGTTTTAGGATAAGTTTTGCAAATATCAATGTGGAATATAGTAATGCAGGATTTGTCAGTCATAATGGAAAGAAGTTGAGGTATATATAAGATATTTATTTGCGTGTGTTTGATTGTTCAGCAGCAGGTAATAGATGCGTCAGGTTGGCTTTTGTTTAGATGATGATGGGAGCAATGTTTACAAATTTCAATATACTTTGGTATGACATTTGCAAAACAATTTTAATTGGTGCCGGAATTTTGTTATTTATCACTTTTCTTTTACAATCAAAAATTGATAAAGAAAAGATTATAATTAAACTTTTGGATTAAATGTGCCGGTTAATATGCCAGCACATTCCCAAGCAATTCATCCGGCACACACAAATCACCATACCCTGTACCTAATTCAAGTCCCGGCTTTGCTGTGCCGTGAAAATCGGACCCACCGGTAATGTATAATCCGTACCGGTTTGCCAAAGCAGTATATTTCTCTTCGTCACCATCCTTGTTGCAGGAATATATTGCTTCAATGCCTTCTAAGCCACATTTTTGAAGGTCGCAGACCAGTTTATCAAGTGTGGCATCGTCAAAATCGTACAATACAGGGTGAGCCATAACAGGATGACCGCCGGCGATTTTTATAAATTCTACTGCTTCAAACGGAGTCATATGTTTTCTTTCGATGTAAAACTTACAGCCGTGTCCAAGATACTTTTCAAAAGCTTCATCTTTATCCTTAACCATACCTGATTCCACCATAAGAATGGCATAATGAGCCCTCGTAATAACAGTATCTTTTCCAAAACGCTTAACTAAAATATCCTCTGTGATAGGAATATTGTTTTCTTTAAAAAGTTCAAGCATTTGAGCATTTCTATTATATCTTGCTTCTACAAAAGGTCTGATTTTTTCTAAAAACTCCTGATTTTTATAGTCGATATTAAGTCCGAGAATATGAACAGATTCATTTTCATATTTTGTAGACAGTTCGATTCCCGGAATAATAGTCAAACCAGAGTTAATAGAACGTGCATAGTTTATAGCCTCATCGATACCGGAACAGGTATCATGGTCGGTTAAAGCGAAAGCAGTTAAATTTTTTTTAATAGCATAATCAACAAGTTCAGATGGTGTAAAAGAGCCATCTGAACTTGTTGAATGAAGATGTAAGTCTATCATACTAATCTCCATTCCTATCAATATGATTTTGCATACTAATTATCGTCATCCTGGTCGTCCATAGAATAAACCTGACGTTTTCTTGCCATTTCGTCACTTTCAAGATATTCATCGTAGGTGGTGACTTTATCAATGAGAGAACCGTTGACTATCTCCATAATACGGTTTGCTGTTGTCTGTACAAACTGGTGGTCATGAGAAGCAAAAAGTACAACACCAGGGAATTTTATCAGACCGTTGTTAAGAGCGGTGATAGATTCCATATCAAGGTGGTTGGTAGGTTCATCAAGTAAAAGAACGTTTGCTCCTGAAATCATCATTTTAGAAAGAAGACAACGTACCTTTTCACCTCCGGATAAAATCTTAACCTTTTTAATACCGTCATCACCGGCGAAAAGCATTCTTCCAAGGAAACCTCTTACATAAGTAGCATCCTTTTCTTCAGAATACTGCGTAAGCCAGTCAACTATAGTATCGTCACAATCAAATTCCTTAGTATTATCCTTAGGAAAATAGGTCTGGGAAGTAGTAATACCCCACTTGTAGTTACCTTCATCCGGTTCCATTTCACCTGTAAGAATCTTAAATAAAGTAGTCTTTGCCAATTCATTCGCACCAACAAAGGCAATCTTATCTTCACGTCCGACGATGAATGAAATATTATCAAGAACCTTTACACCGTCAATTGTTTTTGAAATGTTTTCAACAGTAAGTACTTCATTACCGATTTCACGATTTGGTCTGAAATCAATGTAAGGATATTTACGGCTGGATGGTTTAATTTCATCCAATTCAATTTTTTCAAGTGCTCTTTTTCGTGAAGTAGCCTGTTTAGACTTAGAAGCGTTAGCACTAAATCTCTGGATGAAGTCCTGAAGTTCCTTAATCTTTTCTTCCTTCTTTTTGTTAGCTTCCTTCATCTGCTTAACAAGCAACTGGCTTGATTCATACCAGAAATCATAGTTACCGGCATACAACTGGATTTTACCGTAGTCAATATCTGCAATCTGAGTACACACTTTATTAAGAAAATAACGGTCATGCGATACTACGATAACAGTATTATCAAAATTAATAAGGAATTCCTCTAACCATGCAATTGCATCAAGATCAAGGTGGTTGGTAGGCTCGTCGAGGAGAAGTATATCAGGATTACCAAACAATGCCTGTGCTAATAATACTTTGACCTTTTCACTTCCGCGTAAATCTTTCAGATATTTATAATGTAATTCTGTGTCAATACCGAGTCCGTTAAGCAGTGTTGCAGCATCAGATTCAGCTTCCCAGCCATTAAGATTTGCAAATTCTTCTTCAAGCTTTCCGGCTTTAATACCGTCTTCTTCAGAAAAATCTTCTTTTGCGTAGATGGCATCTTTTTCTTTCATAATTTCATAAAGACGGGCATTTCCCATAATGACGGTATCGAGAACAGGATATTCATCATATTTGAAGTGATCCTGCTGTAAAAATGATAATCTCTGTCCGGGAGTGATAACAACCTCACCGTTAGTAGAATCAATCTGTCCTGATAATATCTTTAAAAAAGTAGATTTTCCGGCTCCGTTCGCACCAATAAGTCCGTAACAGTTACCTTCTGTAAATTTTATGTTTACGTCCTCAAATAAAGCCTTTTTACCTAATCTGAGAGTAATATTATTTGCGCTTATCATAATAAAAGTTCATCCTTTCAATGTGTTCTTAGTTTATTTTACATGAAATTTGGTAATTTGCAAGTGATTTATTGCTTGTTATGTTTTAAGAGATAGGATATAATAGGAAAAGATAATAAATATGAAGGATGTACCGGGATGATTGTAGAAAGAGAACTAAAATATAGAGTGAGGGTCGGAGAACCAGAACCTCTCGGAACCTTTGAAAAGTCAAGAAAGCTTATTAATATTGCGATAATGGCTGAAGGTGATGAGAAGTATTCTTTGATTATATACAAAAAGGGAACCACGAAGATTGCCACTGAGATACCGTTTACCGAGGATATGAGGTTTGGCAGCGTTTATGCCATGGAGATAGAGGGTATATCGGCTGCCGAGTTTGAATATGCTTTCAGAGTGGGAAATGTAATAAAGCAGGATCCCTTTGCTAAATTGATGAATGGAACCTCTGTATGGGGAGAAGAGCATCTTTTAAAGACCTCCGGTGTCTATAAGCAGCAATATGATTGGGAAGGTGACAAGCCTTTATATCACGCTTTTGAGGATACTATTATATACAGGCTGCACGTGAGAGGATTTACAAAGTCAAAGTACTCGAAGGTTAAATGTAAAGGAACCTTTAAGGGACTTGTTGAGAAGATTCCATATTTGAAAGAATTGGGAATCACGATGATTGAGCTTATGCCGGCGTATGAGTTTGAAGAAGTGATTCAAAATGCCATAGACAAGTCAGAACCAAGGGTAAAAAGGCATCATAACAGGGATGCAGTAAAAAAACTCAACTATTGGGGATATTGCAGTGCGAATTATTTTGTACCTAAAAGTGCCTATGCACATTCAAAGACGAAGGGCGGAGCCATAAAAGAATTTAAGGATATGATAAAAGAATTTCATAAAAATGATATCGAAGTGGCTATGGAATTTTTCTTTGTTGAAGATACCAATCCGTACCTTATTTATCAATGTTTCAGATATTGGGTAAAAGAATATCATATCGATGGCATACACTGTAATATTCATCCGGGTATGTGTGATATGATTCAAAAGGATCCGTATCTGAGCCGTACGAAACTTATGCGCTATGGATGGAATGAAGAAAGGTTATATGGAAGAAAGCACTTAGCTGAGTACAATGACGTATTTATGGACGTTGCAAGATGTTTTTTGAAGGGCGATGAGGGCAGAACGGCGGATATGGCTTACAGATTCAGATATAATCCGGCGACTGCTGCTACCATCAATTACATTGCGACAAATGATACATTATCAGTGAATGACATGGTGTCATATGGCAGATGTCATAATGAATTAAACGGTGAGAATAACCGGGATGGAAGAAAGCATAATTATAATTGGAACTGTGGATTTGAAGGTGAGACAAGAAGAAAAGGAGTAGTTGCACTTAGAAGTAAGCAGCGAAAAAATGCTTTTTCATTGTTATTGCTGAGTCAGGGAACACCGATGATTTATGCCGGAGATGAATTTGGTAATACAACAGGAGGAAATAATAATCCGTATTGTCAGGATAATGAAATCTCATGGACAGACTGGAAGCTGCTCAGGAAAAACAAAGATTTATTTGAATTTGTAAAAGAGTTAATTAATTATCGTAAAGAGCATCCTATAATTCATCTTCCAAAGCAGATGCTGTGTAAGGATTATCATGCATTCGGTATCCCTGATATGTCGTATCACAGTGAGAAAACATGGACACTTGATATGGATTCATATGTCAGACATTTTGGCATAATGCTTAATGGAAAGTACAGCCGATTATACGGACAAAATGAGGATAAAGTGATATTTATTGCATTTAATATGCATTGGGAAGAGCAGAAGATAGGGCTTCCGAGAATGGGAAAAGGTAAAGGATGGGAGGTTGTATTTAATACATCAGGTACACAGGAACCGGCTATAGAGAGCAGAATGCTGGTTGTTCCACCGAGGACTACGGTTCTACTTGAATGTATTGATATTGATAAGACCGATGGCAGAATTAATGAATAAACTCAGACTTAACGGTAATCAGTTAAAAATAATTGCGATGCTCTCGATGTTAATTGATCATACGGGATATGTGATATTTCATGATTTAACATGGATGAGGTGTATAGGGAGACTGGCTTTCCCGATATATACATTTTTACTGGTAGAAGGTTTTTTACATACAAGGTCAAGGAAAAAATATATGATACGACTTTTTGTGTTTGCACTGATATCAGAAATGTTTTTTGACCTCGCATTTTTTGGAAAACTGTGTGAAATGAATCATCAGAATGTGTTTTTTACACTATTTATCGGTTTCATGATGCTGTATTGCTTTGAACTCACAGACTCGTTTGCGATAAAATATATTATATTTGTAGCGGGAATGATAGCAGCTTTATTGATGAAGACGGATT
Source organism: uncultured Lachnospiraceae bacterium (assembly GCA_902786515.1). Taxonomy (GTDB): domain Bacteria; phylum Bacillota; class Clostridia; order Lachnospirales; family Lachnospiraceae; genus UBA2821. The sequence continues at coordinate 5,851 of CADADA010000034.1, forward strand.
ACTCGTGTGGCGGAGTAGCCATGATATATTTTTACTATATCTACAGAACGAGAAAAAAGGTATGTTATGTAGTACAGTCAGCGATTCATTGTTTAGCTTATGGAGGAGTACAGTGTTTTGCAGTATTTGCTTTACCGCTTATTCATTTGTATAACGGTGAGCGGGGAAGATATAATTTAAAATATCTTTATTATCTGTTTTATCCGGTACATTTGTTTATATTATATCTGATTGCAAAAAAATATGTATAAAATAAAGCCCGGCAGTGAACCGGGCTATGATTATGTTATTTTGAAATTACGCCTTTTGAAGAGATTTTAATACCATCTGACATTTCATCTAATTCTTTTAGAAAGGCTTTTCTTTTTTTTCCGGTAAGTCTCTGAACATATGACATATCCGTAGTGCAAGGAACAATTGACAAAGAGCAGGTATTATTCTTGTTCACCTTGACTTTTACGGCAATTGACTCTAATGAGGATACGTTGTTCAAAAAGTTGCCGGTTCCGTAAATAATAGGAACATCCTTATAATATTCAATACCCATAACCGTGTCGGTTGCACCAACTATAAGATCAGCACCTGCCTCGGCAAATTTGTGGGCATCTTCCTTCATTGTTTTTGTATCCCACGAAACATCAGTTATAAGAAAATTACACTTTTTCTTAGCATTCTTTATGGCTATACATATTGAGTCTGTGTCAGAATCTCCATGTACCCCGGATTGTGGTAAGGTATGACCATTCGAATCAGTTGCATATCCCAATGTATCAGAATCATCTGATAGTTTTGTTACGGATAAAAATCCTATGGTTTTATTGTTAAAAGTATATATTACAGGACTTTCCGATTCTGAATGGCTGTCTGCCGCTCCAACACACTTGATACCTTCTTTTCTCAGGGAATCCTTTGTGGTTGTAATATCATCAGAATATTTTCTGTAATAATTATTAGACATACATGTGACATTGATTCCGGGATCTTTAATAATATTTAACGTATTGCCCGAAATATTATGCTGGTTCCAAGCTGAGGATACTGTAAAACCTTGATTTACCATTGCGATATCAGCATTTTGAATCTGCTCCTGCAATTTTGGTTCAATAATTCCCTGCAAACCCTGTGTCTTATATGTTGTCAGAACATTTTCGTTAATCACAAAGTTACCGAGAAGCATCAGAGAGACCGTACCTTTGTCATTTGTCCGGATATTCTCTTCAGTGGATATCGGTATCTGTTCTGAGTTGTCAATTGTAAGATTACCTTTTATGATATGTAGAATAAATATAATCAAAATAATTGCAACAATTGATAGAACAGCAATATAGTGTTCTTTTGATAATTTGTCTTTCACATCTGTACCTCCCTTTTGATAAAAACACTATACTAGTATAGTTTGTTTTATTAAAATATACAAGTTAAAAAAATGATAATATCAAATAATTTAAAACTGGTATGCACAAAAAAAAGCAAAATGGTATTTTACACAAAGCCAGTATTCCTATATAGTAACGGTTAGTTTTAAATATAAATGGAGAAGAATTACAATGTCACATAATAATCAGAAAAAAATAGCCGTTATAAATGATTTTTCAGGATTTGGCAGATGTTCTGTTGCAGTAGAACTTCCTATTATTTCAGCTTTGAAGATTCAATGCTGCGTAGTGCCTACATCAATATTTTCTAATCACAGTGGTTACGAGGATTTTTATTTTGATGATTATACGGAAAAAATGAATAATTATATAGAACAGTGGAAAAAACTTGATTTGAGATTCGAAGGAATAGCGACCGGTTTTTTAGGTTCTGTTACACAGATAGAGATTGTGTCAGATTTTATAAAAGAGTTTAAGAGTGAAGATACACAGGTCGTTATAGACCCTGTGATAGGAGATGACGGTGTGGCATATTCGACTTACACCGATGAAATGTGCAGAGAAATGAAAAGACTGGTGTCTTATGCAAATATTATCACGCCAAATCTTACCGAGGCATGTATGCTCACCGACACAGAATACAAGGATACGATGAGCAGGGAAGAAATAGAAAAGATGTTAGAGAAACTCTCAAAGCTTGGGCCGGATAAGATAGTGATTACCGGTTTAAAACAGGGAAAGTATCTTACAGATGCGATTTATGAAAATCATCATAAGATACATTTTTTAAAGAATCCAAAGATTGGTCAGGAACGGGCAGGAACAGGAGATATATTTGCAGCCATTATAGCCGCAGATGCCGTAAACGGTGTTGGATTTAAGCAGTCTGTAATGAGAGCAACAGAATTTATAAGAAAATGTATTGAGCGTTCGATAGAACTTGATATTCCACAGGAAGACGGGTTATGTTTTGAGGAATATCTGACAACGCTAAGATGAGAGAAATGGAGATTAACATATGAAATTAAACAGAATCATTCTGGCGTCAGCATCGCCAAGAAGAAAAGAACTATTACAGCAGATAGACATTCAGTTTGAGTGTATGGTAAGTAATGAGGAAGAGATTATTACGTCGGAAAATCCTGCGGAAGTAGTGGAAGAACTCTCAAAGCAGAAGGCAATGAACGTAGCGAAGCAATGCAATGAAGAGTTTGACCTTATTATAGGTGCTGATACAGTCGTTGCTTACAATAATAAAATATTGGGAAAACCTGCAGACAGACAGGATGCAATAGAAACAATCCGTATGCTGCAATCGGATAAGCATCAGGTTTGCACGGGAGTTACATTGGTTTTAAAGGATAAAATCATTACATTCCACGAAAAAACAGACGTATATGTGTATCCGATAAGTGATGATTTGATAGAAAAATATGTAGATACAAAAGAATGTATGGATAAAGCCGGCTCATATGCGATACAGGGCCGTTTTGCACGTTATATCAGAAGAATAGAAGGTGATTACAATAATGTTGTAGGTCTTCCTGTATCAGCGATAGTCCGGAGACTGACGGAGGAAGGACTAGACATATAAAAACCGGGCAGGTTACATCAACCTGCCCGATTATTTTATTTTGTATTAATTATATCTTCTCTTTTTTTCTTTTGATGGTCATATATTATAATCGATATAAATGCAATTATGCTTAAAATAGTAATTGTGATTCCAAGATTTCTTCCCTGAGGACAGTACTTCAATTCGACCACATGATTTCCCTCTTCAAGAGGAATTGTAAGCAAAGCACCTTCTAAGGAAGATGTTTCAACCTTCGTACCGTCAACGTAAGCTGTCCATCCGCGGTCGTATGGTATGGAAGTGAACATATCACCATCTTCTTCTACGGAGATACTTCCCTTTACATAGGTATCTTCTAACTTCTCAACCGTGAAAGGCTGGGAGTTCAGCTTATCAAACACATCAAAGAAACGCTCCTGATCAAAAGAATATGCGTATAACTGAAGCGAGTCTACTTCGCTGTCATTTGAAGTAACGACAACCCTTTCACCCTTGTTAAAATATCCCAAATCCAGTGTATGAGAATGTGTCATATCTGAAATATTCGATGAATCAGTATTTTCTCCATCAGCATCATATTTATCAACAGTAACACTGTCAAGAGAAGTAGTAACATATACATACAAGTGCATGTCTTTGTCAGCGGTTACTTCTGCATTGTAGCCATCGCTGTCAACATCAAGTCTCGTGAACAACAGATTATCTTCATCATCCATAACAGTATCAGCAAAACTGTTCTGTACTTCAAACGGATCAGAATTCTCAAAATCCCACATATCCTCAAAATCTTCAGGTATCATAAATCCTAGAGGAAGAGTATAGTTGTTCTCATAAAGACTTAATGTGCCGGAAGTTGAACGATAAGTAACAAGGTCATCCTCTTCAAGATAAGTGTCACTAAGCACATATTTGATTGATAATAATGCTTCCGTCAGAGGAGTGTGTCCGTAGTAAGCATATGCATTGGTTGATTCTTCCATACCAATCTGACCGTAAAATTCTGATAAGTCCTGGATTGCTGTAGAAGAGAAAGTCGATGCACCTCTGTAATTACTCCAACCGGCATCATTTTTTGTTCGTCTGTTATATTTTTCAATTCTGAAAAACAGAGAAGAGTCATCTTTGGTCTCATTTACGAGCTTTTTAATATCCTTATTATCATCCATATAGTAAGTACGGCTTGTTGTGCTTATTCCCGTATTGTAAAGGTTAAAATATGTCTCTGAAATAGTCAGAACAAAAATAAAGAACACAATCACGCCACGTTTATAATTTGGACTCCTGTAAAGCATAAATGCAATCATATAAAGAATGATATATGCAACAGAGTAGTAAATAATTTTAAATTCATAATCGTCGCCGACAAACATCTGCTCAATCAATAGTACAACACCTATTGCACCTGCAAAAGTACCGAAAAGCTGCTTGTTTGTAAATGAGCGTATATGAATAAATGCTTCATAACTCATCGCAACCATAAGGAATATATATATAAATGACTGGCGGCATGGAAGACTGTTAGGAAAATGAAATCCGTGCCATATATAGTTAGGAATATTAGTATTAAAACTAAACAACATAAATGCTAACAGGGAAGCTTTTGCAATCTTCTCCTTATAATCAATCTTATTGCACATAAAATATAGCGGAATCAGTAAAAATACTGCAACAGTACAATAAAGATTCGGGTCATGTGCAGAGAATATTGAAGCTTCAACGTTCATAAGAGAACGTGAAATCATAAAGAATACCGAAAAATAATTCTGTAGCAAATCAGGAAAACCAAAATCACCGGAAGCGGTAGTTTTAAGAGCAAAAAATGCAGGTAAAAATACGGCTGCCGCAAATCCTCCTGAAAGCAGTGAATATACCCCGAAATGCAATACTTTGTTCACATAATATGAAAATTTCTTTTGCGCATTATCTGAGTAAATCAGTACCAAAAAGTAAAAAATACAGAAAATACAAATCATTATTGAAATATAATAATTTGAAACGATTGCAAGTCCGAGGGAGATGCAATAAAGAAAACATTTATTTTCTTTCACAAGTCTTTCAAGTCCCAATAAAATAAAAGGAAGCAGTACAAGACAGTCAAGCCACATTACATTCCATGAAAACGCCGCAAAATAAGATGACAAAGCGTAAAATACAGCAAATGCAGCGATAGTAAGCTGTTTGGTTTTAAATTTTTTGCTGATATAATATGCAAAACCAAAACTGCAAAGACCGGCTTTTATGATTATATAACTGTTCATAACTTCGACGATATATTTTTCAGGGAATATGGCAATAAACCAGTTCACGGGACTGGCAAGATAATAGGCATAAAGTGCAGAAAAATTAACACCCATTCCGATATTCCATGAATAAGTCATACTTCCGCCGTTTTTAAGTTTATTGAAGAACTCCTTATGGAAAGGTGCGTACTGGTGATAGCAGTCACTTCTTAAGTACATTTCCTCTCCAAAAGGGAAAATCTTTCTAAGATAATAAATTACTATTAATATCGAAACAGGAATTATAAATGCTACGATATATGTGATATTATTTTTAATCCATGCAAACAGTGTCTGCGATTCTTTGTCACCTTTGTTAAATATAAAAAATTTGCTGAGAACGTAGTTAATAATAACCACGAATATAGAAGCAAATACCTTTGCAACAATATCATTGATGCCAACTAAAACAACACAAAGATAAATAAACAAGAGATTAAAGATGAGACTAAAAACTCTCGCTCCTATAAAGGAAGTCATTTCATTGAGAAGGACTTTCAATTTAAGGCTCTTGCTTTGGAAAACAAAGATTTTATTTGTAATATAGGCAAATATTACAGCAACAGTCCATGATATAACATTTGATGCCAGATAATTAACGTTAAACAGTTTCCTAAAAATAATATAGACACTAAAGTCAATTGCTGTAGTAAGTACACCGAATATCAAGTAAGATATGGTTTCCTTATTAAGCAGTTTTTCTTTTAATTCTTTCACTTTAATCCTCCTGATTATGGATATCCCTTCCGGACTTTGTCACGGTAAGAGGGATATTTGTTTCTTTTAATATAAATATTGGCCGGTTTTTGGCTTCAACATAGATATGTCCTATATATTCACCAATAATACCGATTGAAAACTCTATTACACCACCCAGAAACAGCACGGCAGACAGGGTAGTAACATAACCCGGTACGTCAACACCGCTGATCATTGTCTGTATTAATGTAATGATAATATAAATAAATGCAAAAGTAGATATGAAAAATCCAAATCCTGTTACCATACGCAAAGGGGCAATTGAAAAAGCGGTGATTCCATCAATTGCATATTTAAACAGTCCCCAGAAACTCCATTTACTTTTGCCGATAGGACGTTCTACGTTGTGATAGGGAATCCATACAGTGTCAAATCCTACCCATGCAAAAATTCCTTTCGAGAACCTTTGGTGTTCAGATAACTCTATAATAGAATTAACCATTTGACGCGACATAATTCTATAATCAACAACACCCTGAACAAGTGTAACATCCGTAAGCTTGTTACTAAGTTTATAAAATGAACGGGAAAAAGCACTCTTAACAGGACTTTCTCCTTTTCTGTCTGTACGTCTTGCTGCACAGCAGTCATGTCCTTCTTCAATGCGCTTTAACATGTCAGGAATCATTGAAGGCGGATGCTGCAAATCTGCATCCATAACAACGACATAATCTGCGGTTGAATACTTCAGACCGGCATACATTGCAGCTTCTTTGCCGAAATTTCTTGAAAAGGAAAGGTATTTTACTTCCTTATGTTCTGAAGCCAGCTCCATTAGTATATTTAGCGTTTGATCTCTGCTTCCGTCGTCAGCAAAAATGTAGCTGAACGAATATCCGTCAATAGAAGAAACTATCCTGTCAGTCTCCTCGTAGAACATGTGGAGAACATCCTCCTCATTATAGCAGGGAACAACGATATCTACCGTTTTCGTAAAAATCACTCCCTTGTATGTGTATTTAAAAATATCCAAAAACAGACAAGTATCATTTTACTATATTAAGGTAAAAGTGTAAAGTAAACAATTAAAACTTTATTGACAAAAAATACTGTGTAAACTAAAATTTTAAATATAAATATATGAAATGGAGACGAAAATGAAAAAATACATTTTATTGTACGGATTTAACCAATTTAATACGGATCAGATTAGAAAAGCATTCACTATGAGAAATTATAAAGTTGTAAACATAGATGAAGAGCAGTACAACTGGAAGATAGGTGAACTAATAGGAGAATTTGAGGTAGAAAAAGAACATGGCGAACCACTTGATATTCCGGGAAAGATGGCTGTGATTTCAGGTCTTGAAAAGGAAGAAGTGGAGGATTTCTTTGCAACACTTATGAATGCAACCGGAAAACTTACATATCATAAAGCCGTAGTTACAGATACAAACAAGAACTGGACATCAGCAAGGCTGTTTATGGAAGTTGACAGGGAATACAGAGAGATTAAAAAGATGGAAAAATTCAAGAAACGATAAGTCATAAGAGGGAAAGGATGTTGAAAATGGTTAAGAAAAAACTATTATCAGGTTTTATCTTTCTAACGGTTACGGCTGCTATAACTGCCGGATGCAGTGGAAAAAACTTGAATAATACGAATAACACGTCTGAGGAAAATGTCCTTAAGTCTGAAGAAACATTTTCAAAAGAGGCACAGGAAAAGATTTATGAAGAGTTATTCGATATTAATAATAAAGTCACAATCGACATCGATATGAAAGAAACTGAGATTGCAAAAATGGAAGAAGATTTTAAGACGTACTATAAGATACGTTCAAAGTCACCGATTTACAGAAAGGCTGATAAGGTTACCATAACTATTGGCGATGAATCATACGAAATTGAAGATGTGGGAGTAAGAATGAAGGGAAATTTATCAAGAACTTCATTTTACAATCCGCTGAATGGTATACATAATATGATCCATCTGAGACTGAGTTTTGATGAGACATTTGATGAGACTGAATATTATGGTAAAGAAGCACAGGAGTGGACAGATGATGAGGCAAAAGAGCAGAGAAAAAAACGTACTTTTGCAGGTCTTGACGGTCTTGAAGTAAAGTGGAACAGAAATTACGATAACGCTTATGTGAGACAGCGCTATAGTTATGAGATGTTCAGAAATTTTGGAGTTCCGGCTCCACAGAGTTCTTTTGCCAATGTAACGTTAGGCGGTGATAATTACGGTGTATTCTTCATAGGGGAACCTGTCGATAAAAAATTTATTGAGAGATATATAGATGAGGAAGACACAGGCGGTGACCTTTATAAAGGAGGATGGACATATTCTCCGGCAGATTATACACTTAATATGACGTATGGAGTGGCGGATAAGGATTCAGGTGACTTTTACAACATGTCATTAAAGACAAATAAATCAACCTCCGTACACGTGGATATGAAGAACCTGCTTGATATGCTTAACAGTGATAGCGTGACTAAAGAGGATTTTGAAAAGTATGTCGATGTGGATGAAGTGGTAAAATTCATGGCAGTAAGTTATTTTTTGGGCAATCCGGATGATTTAAGAAATAATTATAATAATCACTACGTTTACTTCAATAAGAGCACCGGAAAAGCGATATTGATTCCTTATGACTATGACAGAACTCTTGGAGTTACTTATTCATATAATCCGGACGGTACCGGAATGACTGAAGTTTCTCCATTTTCAGAGAATGCTGAAGCGTTGGGGCAAAAGCAAAACAATCCTCTTTATAAATATTCAATTCTTGAAAATGGATTTTTCAGAAACGAATATAAGGAGGCGTTAAAGGAAATTGCTGACAGCGACTGGATGAGTCCGGAGAGAATAGAGTCAGAATACGAGATTGTCAAAAACAATTATGAGGATGTGGCTGTTGTCGAAAAGAAACTTGATAATGTCCAGAATGATAAGCTTGGATTCGGACTTGAGGGCGAATTTGTGTATGGAGATGACGGAAGCAATATGTCTGTCAGGGAATATATGACAAGAATTATGAATACTTACAATTCTGTAATTGCACAATTGAATGAATAGGAGTAAAATAGAAAGTATCATACAGATAATTGTTAATGAATTAAGGGTATGACCCGGAATGGAGAGGAAGATATGAACAGATATTTTGAACTTGGAATTTATAATGGAGAGAAGTCAGACGGCTCAGGTGTTTGTGGAAAGTATAATAGTTTTGATGAGGCATCGAAGGCTATAAAAGAATTTACAAAATCTGAGGATCAGGTGTTTATCATTGATGAGCTTGAAAAAGATGGAGAGAGTGTGATTCAGCACGCGTCATGGCTTTACAGGTAAAAGTACATATGTTTAAGTGAGAGAGAGCGTTGCATTATCGTAGATGCAACGCTTTTGTGGGTGAAAAATGAAGATTGAATTTAAGATGGAAAGAGAAGGACTTTTAAAGGTTGGAGACGAAGTAGATGTGGAAGAGGAGAAACTTCTGACTCTTCAGGGAATGATGGTGTATTATACGATTATTCCTGCACTTGCCATGTCTAATAATATTCCGCAGAGCAGGGCACTTAAAAATTTTCACGGAAAGGTGATTTCGATAGAGCCGTCAGGCAGTGCCTATTTTGTAAATGTAGAATTTGAGGAATAAGATACGCATTAATTCTATTGACAAAATATTTGAATGTGCTATGATTATTCAGAAGATGTAAGATTTTGGAGGTTAGTGTGATACATGAAGAAAATGGTTTTATCTGTACTCGTTGAGAATACTTCAGGTGTTTTGAGCAGGATTTCAGGATTATTTGCAAGAAGAGGATATAATATAGATAGTCTTACGGTCAGTGAGACAGAGAATATTGAGTTTTCAAGAATGACTATTGTAGTCAGCGGAGAAGATGAGGTTCTCGAACAGATTCGCAAGCAGGTCTCTAAGCTTGTGGATGTTAAGGAACTCAGTGTTTTAAAGGATGGAGAATCTGTGTGCCGTGAGCTGATTTTGTGTAAGGTTGGCGTGGGTGCTGAGAGCAGACAGCAGGTATTGGCTGTAGCTGACATATTCAGGGCAAAGATTGTCGATGTGTCAAGTGATTCCATGATTATTGAGCTGACAGGCAACCAGATGAAGCTGGATGCATTTATTGATTTACTGGAAGGTTTCGAGATTAAGGAACTGGTGAGAACCGGAATTACCGGACTTACCAGAGGACGAGCTGATATGCTTGCAGGTGAATTAGAGTAATCACAGATGATTAATTGCTGTATACAGCATTATCACATATATTAAAAACATTAAAAAATGGAGGCTAAGACAATGGCAAAGATTTTTTATCAGGAAGATTGTAACTTATCATTATTGGATGGCAAGACGATAGCCGTAATCGGATATGGAAGTCAGGGTCATGCACATGCATTAAATGCAAAAGAATCAGGATGTAACGTTATTATTGGTTTATACGAAGGAAGTAAGTCATGGGCAAAAGCTGAGGCACAGGGATTCCAGGTATATACAGCAGCAGAAGCAGCTAAAAAAGCTGATATTATCATGATTCTTATTAATGATGAATTACAGGCTGATATGTATAAGAAGGATATTGAGCCAAACCTTGAAGCTGGAAACATGTTGATGTTCGCTCATGGTTTCAATATTCATTTTGGATGTATTAAACCACCGGCAAATGTAGACGTTACAATGGTTGCACCAAAGGGACCTGGACATACTGTACGTTCAGAGTATCAGGTTGGTAAGGGTGTTCCTTGTCTTGTTGCTGTTGAGCAGGATGCTACAGGAAAAGCACAGGATATTGCACTTGCATATGCACTTGCAATCGGTGGAGCAAGAGCAGGTGTTCTTGAGACAACATTCAGAACAGAGACAGAGACAGACCTTTTCGGTGAGCAGGCAGTACTTTGTGGTGGTGTATGTGCATTGATGCAGGCTGGTTTCGAGACATTGGTAGAAGCTGGATATGATCCGAGAAATGCATACTTTGAATGTATTCATGAGATGAAGTTAATCGTAGATTTGATTTACCAGTCAGGTTTTGCAGGAATGAGATATTCAATTTCAAATACAGCAGAATATGGTGATTATGTAACAGGTCCTAAGATTATTACAGAAGATACAAAGAAGGCAATGAAGAAAGTTCTTGCAGACATTCAGGATGGTTCATTTGCAAAAGAATTCTTACTTGATATGTCAGATGCAGGACGTAAGGTACATTTCCAGGCTATGAGAAAGTTAGCTGCTGAACATCCGGCAGAGAAGGTTGGAGAAGAAGTTAGAAAGCTTTACAGCTGGAATGGTGAAGATAAGTTAATAAATAACTAATATATCTGAGATAATAGTTCACAGAAAATACAAGAATAGAAACGTCAATTACTATTGATGTTTCTATTCTTTTGAGTTACAATGAATCCGTGAGGTGATAGATGTGATACTGGGAAAAGTCAAAAAAAAGCTAGAGGCGAAAGAAAAAGAAATTTATCAATATTTATCCAACAATTATAAGGATGAAGCACTCAGGACTTTCTATGAATATGAGCAGTTGGTTGTTGAACTTCATAATGATGGAAGCATAAGCGATAAAGATTATAATAAGCTGATTCCAAAAGTAGAAGATTATAGAAGGAAGTTTAAGAATTACAGACATTAGTTTTTTTATTGAAATGTGCAGACGGATATGTTTTGCACATTTTTTTGTTGTTAAATCCTATGTATGTTTGGTATAATGGGATGGTATGATAAGTAGATTGGAGAGATTAATATGAAGATTTTAGTAACAGGTGGTACAGGATATATTGGTTCTCATACATGTGTAGAGTTGTTAAATAAAGGATATGAGGTAGTTATATTTGATAATCTGTCTAATTCAAAGAGAAATGTAGTAGATAAAATAAAAGATATAACAGGAAAAGACGTTAAATTCTATGAAGCGGATTTATTAGATAAGGCTTCTATGCGTATTGTGTTCGAGGAGAATAAATTTGATGCCGTGATACATTTTGCAGGTTTGAAAGCGGTAGGAGAGTCTGTTGAAAAACCTTTGTTATACTATGAAAATAATATTTCAGGAACGATTAATCTTTGCGAGCTGATGAATGAATATGGATGTAAGAAGATTATATTCAGTTCTTCGGCAACTGTGTATGGTTCACCAAAGACAGTTCCAATAACCGAAGATTTTCCATTAAGCACCACGAATCCATATGGCAGCACAAAGTTAATGCTTGAAAATATTTTATCTGATTTATGTGTGCCGGATAAAGAGTGGAGTGTAGTTTTGTTAAGATATTTTAATCCGATAGGTGCACATGAGAGTGGAATTATAGGAGAGTGCCCGAATGGAATTCCAAATAATCTTATGCCATACATTATGCAGGTAGCTATCGGAAAACTGCCACAGCTTGGTGTATTTGGAAATGACTATGACACTCCGGACGGAACAGGGGTCAGGGATTATATCCATGTAGTTGATTTGGCAAAGGGACATGTGTGTGCCATTGAGAAAGTAATGTCTTCAAATGGAGTAAATATATATAATCTTGGAACGGGAATCGGATATTCAGTACTGGATATCGTAAAGGCATTTGAGGATGCAAACGGTGTAAAAGTTCCATACGAGATAAAGCCGAGAAGAGCCGGTGACATTGCCATATGTTATGCAAATCCTAAGAAGGCACTTGATGAGCTTGGATGGAAGGCTGAATATGATATAGAGAGAATGTGTAAAGATTCATGGAGATTTATACAAAATTATGATGAGGAATAGGAAAGTGTGATTATAGTGGAGATAACCATTGACGCAATAGAAGAATTAGATGATGACAGCTATATTATTATTGATATAAGGAATAATGATGAGATATCAAAGGGTGCGATACCGGGGTCTGTACATATTTCAAAACATGATATACAAAATGAGGCTGTAAAGTATAAGGATAAAAAGATAATTGTATGTTGTGGAAGAGGCGTTATAAGTCAGGACGTTGCTTTGGAACTTAGAGAGAGCGGATATGATGCGGTAAGTCTTAAAGGGGGATATGTTTCATATGTTTTAAAGAGAGTAGGTGAAAATGAATCCGTTTACAGCGCAGAGGACGTGGAAATGAGCATAAGAAAAAGATTCAGGAAACGGATTTGGTGTAAATTTACCAAGGCAATCAATACATATGATCTTGTAAAGGAAGGAGATTGTATCGCTGTATGTATTTCCGGTGGAAAAGATTCTATGTTAATGGCGAAATTATTTCAGGAATTAAAGCATCATAATAAATTTCCTTTTGAAGTGAAATTTCTTGTAATGGATCCGGGATATAGTCCGGCTAACAGACGTGTTATAGAGGAAAATGCTAAAAGACTAAATATACCGGTAACGATATTTGAGTCAGATATATTCGAGTCGGTATTTCATGTTGAAAAGTCACCGTGTTATCTGTGTGCGAGGATGAGGAGGGGGCATCTTTACAGCTATGCAAAAGAACTGGGATGCAACAAGATTGCTCTGGGTCACCACTATGATGATGTGATTGAGACGATACTTATGGGTATGCTTTACGGAGCTCAGGTACAGACCATGATGCCTAAGCTTCACAGTACGAATTTTGAGGGAATGGAGCTGATACGGCCAATGTACCTCATAAGGGAAGATGATATTAAGGCATGGAGAGATGCAAATGACCTGTATTTTATACAATGTGCGTGCAAATTTACAGATACCTGTTCCACTTGCGATAATGAAGAAAACCAGTCAAAGAGATTGGAGATAAAGAGGTTGATTAGTCAGTTAAAAGAAGTAAATCCTTTTGTGGAAGGAAATATTTTTAAGAGTGTCGAAAATGTAAATCTAGATACAGTAGTTGCTTATAAAAAACATGGTGTTAAACATCATTTTCTGGGGGGATACGATGAAAATACTTGTAGTAAATGATGACGGAATTGAGGCTGTGGGAATAAAAAAACTCGCAAACACGGCAAAGCAGTTCGGGAAAGTATTTGTAGTTGCACCTGAGGGACAATGCAGTGCGATGTCGCACAAGATTACCTTAACCGAGAATCTGAAAGTTAAATTTATAGAGAATTATGATGTGCAGGGAGTACATGCGTACAGTGTCAGCGGTACACCTGCGGACTGTGTAAAGGCAGCGGTAGAATGTATACTTGATGAAAGACCTGATATTGTATTTTCAGGAATCAATAAAGGCTATAATGCAGGAGCAGAGATTGTTTATTCCGGAACAGTGGCAGCAGCGATGGAAGGACTTCTAAAAGGAATACCTGCAATTGCTTTTTCAGTGGATTGTAATGACATATATGACGTAGTGGACGAGTACTTAAGTCAGGTAATTAAAGATGTGTTATCAAAGGACATAAGTAAAAGTGAGATATGGAATATCAATTTCCCGGGATGCAGTAAGAATGAACTCAAGGGAATTGAGTACGGAGTCATTCCGGCTAAGACACAGTATTATGTTGATGATTATCATTTTTATAATGAAAATAAAAGCGAAATACAGCCGGTAGGTGTTAGAATCAAAAAAGCGGAGGAAGGCTCGGATTTATGTGCATTGATTAATAATTACATAGCAATTGGCAAGGTTAGAAGCATGGTATTGTAATACGATATGAGAAAGGAATAGAAATGTATCCTCAGATTAATGTGAAAAAAAGCGGAAAAAAACTGGAACTGATAATGAAAATTCGCGGTGTCACGGTGGTTGATATAAAGAATTATCTGGGACTTACATGTGTGCAAAGCGTGTATCGATGGCTGAATGGCAGGAGTATGCCGACACTGGATCATCTATATTCTTTAAGTGCCCTTTTGGGTGTTTCCATGGAGTTTTTGGTATGTGGTACAAAAAAGAACTACGCAAAGACACCGAAAGATAAAATGGAAGAAAGACTGTTTGCTTATTTTGTTTATTAAAAAAGATGGAGTAGTAGCGTGTGTGATATTGAAAAGAATAAAAAAGAAGCTAAAATTATCGCCCTTGCAGGAAAAGGAGGAGTCGGAAAGACCACCATATGTTCTGCATTTGTACGAATTATAAGCGAAAAATATCCTGATGCAAGGATTCTGGCTATAGATGCAGATCCCGCAGTCGGACTTTCTACGGCGTTGGGAGTAGAAGTTAAGGAGACTCTGGATGATATAAGACGGGAGATTATCGAATTGGCGGCATCAGGTGCAGGAAGTGATGCGGTAGAACTATTAGGAGAAGTACGATATCGTATTTTTGATGCATTGACAGAGACAGATAAATTTGCTTTCCTTGCAATAGGAAGACCTGAAGGGGCAGGCTGCTACTGTGCAGTAAATGAGTATCTTAAAGAAGTAATAGATATGGTCAGTAGAGATTTTGATTATGTTATCATTGATGGAGAGGCGGGAATTGAACAGATTAACAGACGTGTAATGGAGAAAGTAACACATCTATTCCTGGTAACTGATGCAAGTAAAAAAGGTACGAAGGTGGCAGAATCCATAAGACAGGTTGCAGATGAACTTGTGATGTACGAAAAGTGTGGTGCCATAATCAACAGGGTGGAGGATATGTCAGTTATTCCATTTATTAATATACCTGACACGGACATTATTGGTGTGATAGAAAGTGATACTGCTCATGCGAAAAATGATATAATGGGAAAAAACATATTTGAACTTCCTAAAGAAGCGCCTGTATATGTTGGAGCGAAGAAGGCATTGGTAAGGATTAATATTTTAGAAAGCATATAGAAGAATTATATGATTAAAAAATAGTCTCAAACTAATATGGTTTGAGACTAAGCAAGGCATTATGGTTCTTAAAGAACTCAGTTGTTTAATTCAATGTACAGTAAATTCATAAGAGGAATATCTTTTGATTCACCAGTAATAGTCGTTATATTTTCTGTTCCACCGTATATTCCGTACATAGTAACGAAATCGTCTTCAATTAATTTTGTAGATTTGTCTTCGCGATTATCATAAATTGAATACTGATCTCCATAGTAACCATATTCTTTTGAGTCGTCTTTCCCTTTTGTGTAAACTACATAATTTGTATCACCTAAAACTTGACTAACCTGAACTTCCAATTTTATGTAGTTACCTTTAAAATTATCAGGAGTACGCATCAAATCAGAATATGATATTGTTTGGCATTGCGATTTGAACGTATCTACAGGAATATCTTTAGCCGTTTGTATTGTTTCCTTATCAACTCCATTATTGCCAGAGCCGAAAATAAAAATAAATAAAACCAATATAACAAATACAATCAATATTGTCGTTAAACAACCTGTAGCTTTTTTTTGCTTTTTTCTACAATTGGGACAAATTTTTGCTTTTTTTGGTATTTCGGATTGACAATACTTGCATACTTTTGTTTCTTTTTTTGATTCATCCATACAATATATACCTCCTTTGTGGATAATATTATATCATATATACCAATATAAAACAATGTTTATATGCAAATTTGAAATAAAAAAGTATATAGTATATGTTGACATTATATAAGAATTGGTTTAAACTGTTATTGTTACAATAAAGTGTGATATTAAAAATTAATAAGGAGGTACGCTTATTGAAAACGTCAATAACAACATGCTTAATAATCTTTTTGTCTTAAAAGATTATTCTTTAAAAACATCTACATATTCTTTTAAAGATTCTCAATTCAAAAATGAAAAAGAAATCTTTGATTATTATCAAAAAAATTCCAAAAACATTGAGAAACTTAATGAACTAAAGAAAAACAAAGATTTATACAACAACTTTATCAGATGTATAACAGGAAAGAAAACTTTACCCTTGATGTATGACACGGTATTTAAAAAAATATTTGATTTTGACATGCATCCGGAAAGACTGACAAGTTTATTAACATCAATACTACGTTTCAACGTAGAGATAAAATGTATAGAAAGCTGCAAGGTTGTTGCCTTTGAAAAAAGCACAGGAGTAATATTTGACATATTGGTCAGGCTTACAGATAATAGTCTCATTAGTATTGAGGCGCAAAAAAATCCACATTTATTTACAGGTAAAAGAATATCTTTTTATATGTCAACGCTTGTAATAAAGCAATTTGAATATTTAAAAGGTACTAATGATTATAATAATTTAAATAAAGTGTATACAATTATTATTTTTGAGAAGACAACTAAAGAATTTAAAGAAAACAATCCGGATAACAAATTTTTATTTCATGGCAGTATGAAGCTCAATGTAGATGTGGAAATAGACACATTAGAGGAACTATACATAATTGCACTTGACATATTTAATGAACACGAATACTCTATAAGTATAGAGGATATTAAAAGAAAGAATCCTGAAGAGATTTCAGAGGACGAATTTGGAAAATGTTGTGATTATGAATTGTCAATATGGCTCAAGCTTCTTACATCGAAAAGTGCTGAAGATGTAACAAAATTAGCCGAAAAATATGAATGGATAAAGGAGATATATTTAGAACTTATGAAATTCATGGAAAATCCGGATGATATGTTGAATATGTTTTTCAGTATGATGGCTGAAGCTGACAGAGTTTCGCTTGAGTCAGAGAATAATATGCTGCGGAAACAAATTGAAGAAGATAAAGTTGTACTTGCTGATGCAATTGCGGAGAAAGAAAAAACAATTGCAGAGAAAGAAAAAACAATTGTAGAGAACAAAAACACAATCATGCAGAACGAAAATATTATAAATGACCAAGATGAAACGATTAGAAAGTTGTTTGAATGTTTAGAAAAAGCAAATTTACCAATACCGGATGAAATATCATATATAAAGTTCGGCAGGGAGAATAATAAGTAAAAATGGGGCTGTACCTGTGATACATCAAAAATAGACAGATAAAATATCTGTAAACCAATCTGAATGAGGTATGTCATAGGCACAGCTTTTTTAGATAAAAAATTTAAATTCTGGCATATTCTATTCTTTAGCTATCTGAATTCAATAATGTATTCAATCTTAATATGATTAATATTAAAAGTGTGTCTATAGCTGTGTTTTGCTTTTTATGGTATTCGTATATCATCATGAAACGAATATTTGTATTGGTGAATGATAAAGTAAGAATGTAAGAAATTGGCTATTTGTGATTGACAGTTTCAAGTGGCTTTTTTATAATGTTTTTAGTAATTTTTTTGTTATAGAAAAGGAGAAGAAATGAAATATTTCGGAGGATGTGATGTGGGTTCAACCTACACAAAAGCAGTTATTATAGATGAAACAGGGAAAATTGTATCATCTACAACCATCAGGAGCCGGATACGTTCTGAAGAATCTGCAAAGAGTGCAATGCAGAACGTTCTTGATGAAGCAGGATTAAAAAGCTCTGAGGAGCTTACATATTTGATTGGTACAGGATATGGAAGAAACAAAGTACCTTTTGCTGATGAAAATATTTCCGAAATATCATGTCACGCCATGGGTGTTCATGTAACTGATCCTACGGTAAAGGCGGTAATTGATATCGGAGGACAGGACGTAAAAGGAATTGCAGTGGATACGGATGGAACTGTAAAAAATTTTGCTATGAACGACAAGTGTGCTGCCGGAACCGGACGTTTTTTTGAGGCAATGGCACGGTCATTTGAGATGGAGCTTCCTGAATTTTCAAAGCTGTCACTGAAAGCCAAAAATGTTATTCCTATAACGGCACAGTGTACCGTATTTGCCGAGTCAGAGGTTATCAGCCTTGTGGGAGAAGGAAAGCCTATGGAAGAGATTGCAGCAGGAATACAGATGGCAGTAGCAAAAAGATGCTTTGTCATGGCAAAGAAAGCAGGTGCAGTGGATGGCATTGCACTTACAGGAGGATGCGCAAAGAATGACGGTTTAAAAGCCGCAATAGAAAAAGTATTAAAGCTTAAGGTGATTGAATTAAAGACGGACCCACAGCTTATGGGAGCTTTGGGGGCTGCAGAATATGCAAGGCAGAAAGGGTTGCACAAATGAATTTATATGATTCAATGATGCATAGATTAAAAAATTTAACAGGACAAATTAATCCTAAGTGTTTTGCGTATGATGAGAATCAGTTATGGCAGGAAAATAACGAGTATAAAATGATATTTCAAAATGATATGGCATATGAGCTTGGGGGAGGAAAAAAACACTCTGCAAACCTGACATGTGTAACTACTAATTCAGATTTTTTTGATGGTAATCAGGTGATTCTATACGGTCCGGATTTAAAGGACATTAGTGAACCGGTAAGCTTTGCCAGAATTTCAGAAGTGCTGGTAAGAGAAAGAGCTATGACCGGGGATGATGAAATATATAAAATGCTGCAGGATATTGATTTTGTAAAATATCATATATTTACTGACGGATATATGTCACGTACATCGGGACAGTCGGTGAGAGAGCAGGTACGCGTCAGTAAAAAGGCACTTAAGGATGGCGTATCATTTGAAAAAATCGGTAATACATATATAAGACATTATCTGGACAATCCTGATGTAATATCTGTAAAGATAACATTTTTAACCACAGAGAAAGTTGATTTTTCCAAACTGGAAAAAGAAGCAGACACAGCAACCCAAATTCGCAGGTCGCTTTCCATGATTCAGAAAGGCTTACCAACAGAATGTGTAAGTTGTGAAATAAAAGAGATATGCAATCAAGTAGAAGGATTAAAAGAATTACATTTTGGAAAAAAAGACAAAAAGATAGAAAACAGTCCGATTACATAAATGAATCGGACTGGCGGACATATATACAATTATCTACGAAATCAATATGCGAGATTTCACCGCTTACAATGGTGGGAATCCCCATAATATTTTTAAAAATCAGTTGTGAATCTTTAGATTCAACAGAAGCTATATTTTTACAGATTAATTTTTTATCTTCACCTTGACCAAGAAAATATACGGAAGACAGACACATGTTATTCTCCTTTCTTCAAATGCATAAGTGCTTCTTCTAAAAAACGGTTGCCATCAGAAAATGAAAAAACCGCTTTTTTAATCAATTCAGCTGCAATGCCGTCAGTATTTCCGGCAAGCTGATTTAACTCTTCAGCATGATGTTTGTTGTGCGATATCATGTAAGACAGAAGTGCAATATTTTCTTCAAGAGAAGATTCTTCTAAAGAAGAGTGGTGGTTGTGGTGTGTATGTTCGTGATTCATTATAATATCCCTTTCATATTTGATGTAACGATTGTAGCATAGTGTTAAGGGTAAGTCAAATATCTATAGATGGAGGATTTTGTATGAGAGACTTAAAATATTTGCAGTATTTTGAAGATTTACTTCAGATGGCAAATAATGAACTTGTTATAAAAGCAAAGGGACAAGGAAGGGTGTGTGCAGCATACTTATGTGAAAATACACCTGAGCCGCTATTTAATCTGGGAAATTGTTTTGGCGTGCGCTTATTTGCACCTAATACAGGTTCTATGGATATAGCGACATATTACATGGGGAGTTTCTTATGTGAGACAACCCGTGCTTTGCTTGAGAGAGCTGTCGAAGGAGGCTTTAATTTCGCGGACTGTGTCATCGCACCGGACGGCTGTACAATGATAAACCGGTGCGTAGAAAACATGGAACTTTTAAAAGCAATTGAAAGCGAAAATCCGTCGTTTTTTTATGAACATATGGAAATACCATTCAAGGCGGATGAAAATGGTGTTGAATTGCTTGTTTTACAGTGTAAAAACCATATTTTAAATCCTCTTCATGAAAAATACGGAATTGATATTTCGGATGAAGCGATAAGAAAAGCCGTGGAGAAACATAACCGGGTGTGTGATATAATCAATCAGATTGGTGCTTACAGAAAGGAAAGAAAACCGAAAATCACGGGATATGAATTTGCAGTAATTGTGCTTGCCACATATGTGTGTCCGAAAGATTTACTTGTTGAAAAGCTTGAAGAAACACTAAAAGAGATAGAAAACAGAACACCTGATGACAAGGAGTACAGGGCACGTTTAGTTGTAGTGGGTTCGGAGATGGATGACCCCGAATTTATCCGGTTAATAGAGGAATGTGGAGCTTTTGTGTGTGCAGACAGATATTGCTTTGGCTCTATGCCGGGAAGAAGCAGAATCGAATTAAATGATAGCGAGGATGCATTGACGCAGGTATGTCGTCATTATACATATTCCTGTCAGTGTCCGCGTCAGATGAATATGGAAAAAGTATATGGACGAAAAGAATATGTTGGTAAAATTGCAGAAGAGTTTAAAGCTGATGGGATTATTTACAATCAGATAAAGTTTTGTGACCCGTGGGCATATGAAAGACTGATGGGCTCGACAGCGCTTCGTGAGGAATATGGATATCCGGTATTGTCAGTAGACAGACCTTACAATATCCGTTCGTCATCCGGTCAGATGAGGACAAGAGTACAGGCTTTTATAGAAAGCATTGAAATAAAAAAGATTCAGGGGGACAGGAATTGATGGAAGTACAAAAAAACAGCAAAAAAAGAGCGGGAGACCGGACGCTTGGATGTCTGTATAATACAGGTAAGGTTAGAAGACGGCGTGAGTGGAGGGGAATTAAGGATACAATGTATGATTTTTACAGATGGCTTAATTTGTGGAAAATCATGATAGGAGTATCTTTAAGTAAAGGATTTATCAAAGGACTTTTCAGGTATCGCTGGATGGCAAATTATCTGGCGGTTCCACATATGATAGACAAATTCACCATAGGACAGAGGGATGAAACGCTTCGTATTACACATATAAGCATAGGATATGTGGTAAAAGACGTTGCACTTACCATAAAACGATGCCTTAGAGGAGATATCAGAAGTGGAAATGATAAAAAGTTTTCAGACCGATGTGTTCTGGTGGATGAAAATGCCATGACATCATTTATGATGGGATTTCCGGAGCTTGTGGCATTGCAAAGAGAAGTTCCGACAATGTTTTCAGCAAATTTAATAAATCAAAATTCGGCGGTACATTATATAGATGTTGCACAGATGTTTGGAATTCCGGGAGATGTATGCCCTATGCCGGAGACGGAAGCCGGTATATCCATTGATGATGATTTTGTGGTAATGGGAAAATGTGCTGTTCAGGTTAATACAACATGTGATGGTTCTATGATGGGAAACGGACTTATAGCAAAGAGACTTGAAAAAGAATATGGAATACCTACATTTCAGATGGCATCACCACTCAGACACAGAAATGAAGATGTTCAAAAGTATGCGGCTGAAGAGATAAAAAGTGCAATTGCGTTCATTGAAGAGCATACCGGTGCTAAATGGAATTGGGAGGCATATTTTTCCGCTGCAAAACGCGTGAATCAGACAACGAGAAACAGGCTGGAATGGCTTGATATCAACTCTACACCGTATCCACAGTTTGTCGGAGCAGTTTTTTCGCTTTATAACGATACAAATTACATGGGAAATTGCGGAAGGTCTGAGGAGTTTCCGTTTATAGATGAAAAAATCATGAAGCTGGTTCGCAAAGGATATGAAAATAAAACAATGATGGCTTCAGAATACCGGCATCGCTGTATTGTGTGGGGAGTTCAGCCACAATATGTCATTGATATGTTATACTGGATGATGCAATGCTGGGGAGTGGTACCACTGACAGACATGCTCTCAATGGTAATTGAGAAAGAGATTGTTGAAGAGGATACGCCACAAAACCGCGAGCAGGCATATTATGATATGGCATACTTAAGTGAAAATATGATAATGAGAAATCATACTCATGGAGGGTATGAAGTACTGGTAGATGAGCTTTGGAAATACTGTGAGAAAATGAATGCAGATATGGTTATGATGTGGGAGCATATGTCATGTAAAGCATTAACCGGAATGCACGGACAGTTTGAGGAACAGGCAAGAGAGAGAGGAATCAATCTTGTATGGGTTTCACACGACCTTTGTGACCCAAGAGTCTACAGCAGACAGGCAATAAGAGATCAGTTTAACCAGTACATGAGAACCGTTATGCGTGAAGAACCGTTGGATCCGACAATTGAAGTGATTACGGACGATAATGCATGGTAAAAAATAAAGTTAAAGGAGAAGGCATAATGATAAAAATAGGATTGATAGTAATAAGTGTAATAGCAGTATTATTTGTACTGCTGTTCATTGTATATTTTTTTAATCTTGATATGAAATTCATAGTTAATGTAGTTGCACCTGTTTTAGAAAAACATTACGATAAAAGAGATAGTAATCAGTTTGTATAAATTTCAGGCACAAAGATAGGAGGAAGAAAGATGGCTTGGTACGACGAAGCAATATTTTATCACATTTACCCATTGGGACTGACGGGGGCACCGTCAAAGAATGACTACGGTGAGCCGGTTCACAGGCTTAACACACTCATTCCGTGGCTTGATCACATTAAAGAAATTGGATGTAACGCTTTATACATAGGACCGCTTTTTGAATCGGTAGGACATGGATATGAGACAACGGATTACAAAAAGCTGGATTCAAGACTTGGAACCAATGATGATTTAGTAAATTTTGTAAAGAAATGTCATGAAAAAGGAATAAAGGTAGTATTAGACGGTGTGTTTAACCACACGGGACGGGATTTCTTTGCGTTTCAGGATGTAAAAAAGAATAGAGAAAATTCAAGATACACCGGCTGGTATATGAATTTGAACTTTTATGGAAATAATAAATACAATGATGGCTTTTCTTATGAAAACTGGGGTGGACATGATCTTTTGGTAAAATTAAACCAGAAAAATCCGGAAGTAAAAGATTTTGTTGCTGACGTGATACGCTACTGGGTAAGTGAATTTGATATTGACGGAATCAGGCTTGACGCAGCTGATGTACTTGATTTTGAATATATGCAGATGATGAGAAGTGTGGCAAACGAAGTAAAACAGGATTTCTGGCTTATGGGAGAAGTAATTCACGGAGACTATACACGCTGGGTAAATGACAGAACGCTTCATGCCTTAACAAACTATACACTTCACAAGGCATTTTATTCAGGTCATAACGACCATAATTACTTTGAAATTGCCCATACGGTTAAAAGACTTTATGATATGGCGGGAGGTAATCCGCTGGGCCTTAGACTTTATAACTTTACAGATAATCATGATGTGGAGAGAATATTTACAAAGCTTTCTAATAAGGCACATTTGATACCGGTTTATATTCTGTTATATACACTTCCGGGGGTTCCGTCCATTTATTATGGTTCTGAATTCGGAATTGAAGGAAAAAAAGAGCAATATTCAGATGCATCACTAAGACCGGCGTTGTCGTTGGATGATTACAAGGATGCACTAAAAGAGAACATCATCACAAAAGTTATAGCTACACTTGGAAAAGTACGACAGGATGTAATGGCTCTTTCTTACGGAGCATACAGAGAATTGTCATTAACCACAAGACAATATGCCTTTTCAAGAAAGTTAGATAGTGAAAATGTCATAATTGCCGTAAACAATGATGATGCTGAGGCATGGTTTAATCTGCCGGCAGAGGGAATAAACGAATATGTTGGAGTGCTTTCAGGTGAAAAGATAAAATCTGAAAATGGCATGCTTAACGTCTGTATAAAAGCTAATTATGGAGATGTTTTCCTGCCGGTAGACAGTAAGACAAATGAATATGTGCCAATTCCTTATTCAGAAGTTGAAAAAAAGATAGAGAAGGAAGAAGCAAAAGTAAAAAAAGAAGAACCAAAGCTTCATGACCATGTAAGGCCCGGAGTATCATACGAAGAGATGACGGTAGAAGAGTTGCAGCTTTCTATTATCAATAAAATGAGTATGAACGGACCTGTAACGGATGAAATGAGAAGAACTGTTATGGAAAATGTTTATCATGATTCACTTGTGAACTGGGTAAAGAGTTTCAGATAGCTATTCAATTAAGTGTTATATAAATAATTGGCAGGAAAAGGAAACTGTTCCTGCCAATTATTTTATAAGTTAATGGAAGAAGAAAGGGTCTTATGTTCATGCGTTGACTTTCTGTATTCAAAGGGAAGCACACCCTTTGCTTTGTAAAAAAGTTCAGCAAAATGACCGGCAGCAGAGTATCCGACAGCTTTAGCAACTTCTCCAACAGGCAAATCAGTATAAGCAAGCAGATGTTCAGCATTATCAATGCGTACTTTTCGAATATACTCAGCTACTGTTGAGCCAAAATACAGTTTAAAATTTTTCTTTAACTTTGTTGTTCCCATACACCCGATTTTTGCAAGGGTTTCTATAGATAAATCATCAGCATAATGGTCACATATATATTTTGACAGACTTTCAAGTATATCCTTATCGACTTCTGAAACAGGAGACTTTTTTTGTTCAATTATTTTTTTGTTGCGTTCAAATATCAGCGAAAGAGCTTCGTTAGCTTTAGCGTTGTAATAAAGAGCAGCTGATAAAGGATCACCTTTATAATTCCAGATATTTGATGAGTTGGGCAGGAAAAAACAAGTGGGATATCTACTTAGCCGTCCTTTTGGCACTTTTATTGTAAATGATAAAATAAGAATGTAGGATTTATCGCATATAAAAATGTCGGAAAACCTACATTCTTATTTAGTTATTTTTGATATGTTGTTATACTTGC
>CADADA010000035.1 GCA_902786515.1 uncultured Lachnospiraceae bacterium
TGGGATCTTAGCTCAGCTGGGAGAGCATCTGCCTTACAAGCAGAGGGTCACAGGTTCGAGCCCTGTAGGTCCCATTTAGTATAAAATTGAATATGCCGACGTGGCTCAATTGGCAGAGCAGCTGATTTGTAATCAGCAGGTTATCGGTTCGAGTCCGATCGTCGGCTTTTGTTGGTAAAACAACATGGATGGATTCCCGAGTGGCCAAAGGGGACAGACTGTAAATCTGCTGCAAATTGCTTCGGTGGTTCGAATCCACCTCCATCCATTTACACTGCCGCGGGGTGGAGCAGTCTGGAAGCTCGTCGGGCTCATAACCCGAAGGTCGTAGGTTCAAATCCTGCCCCCGCAATTTGGTACATAAGTACCGCTGAATGCCCAGTTAGCTCAGTTGGTAGAGCAGAGGACTGAAAATCCTCGTGTCTCTGGTTCGATTCCGGAACTGGGCATTATGGGATATTAGCTCAGGTGGTAGAGCACTTGACTTTTAATCAAGTTGTCCGGGGTTCGAATCCCCGATGTCTCATGTAAAAAGGAAGTATCGCAAGTACTTCCTTTTTTGTTACATAAAATTCATTTAATAGAGAAAGGACATGAATTAATATGAATGAGTTTTTAATAATAACCTTTCTGTTTTTTATAGGAAGCTTGACAGGATGGGTATTAGAGTTGTTTTACAGGAGATTTTCTAAAAAGGGAAGGACAATAAAGAAATGGATTAATCCAGGATTTTTAACAGGTCCATATCTGCCATTGTATGGTTTTAGTCTGGTATCTTTGTATCTGCTTGCTCATATAAAAATAGGATTTATCAAAGGTGAAGCAATGCAAAAAGTCTGTCTATTTATCGTTATGGCAATTGTAGTTACTTTTATTGAATATATAGCAGGTCTGATATTTATTAAAAGTATGAAGATAAAATTATGGGATTATTCAAATGAATGGGGAAATATAAAAGGAATTATCTGCCCGAGATTTACATGTTACTGGATGATTCTAAGTGCAATATATTATTTTATGATACATCCAAGTATTCTAAATGCATTACATTGGTTAGCAAAGCATCTTGCATTTTCTTTTGTTATAGGATTCTTTTACGGAGTATTTTTAGTAGACTTATGTTATTCTATGAAGGTAATGGCAAGGATACGACAGTTTGCAATTGATTATGAACTTGAAGTAAGATATGAAGAACTGAAACATGAAATAGCAAAGAGAAATGAAAAATATAAAAAGAAGGTAAGTTTTTTATTTGCGTTTAGATTTGAAGATATCACATTAATTGAATATATGGAAAAATATATGGAAAATCTGAGTCATATAAAAGAAAAGATGATAAAGAATAAAAATATGTAATAGAATATCCCTATAAAAGGGAGGAGCCGGTTGTCTAAATTGAGGGGAGGAAAGACAACCGGCGAAATATGAAAAAGATTTTAATTTAAATGCTAAAGGGATTGGGGAAATCCCTTCAACAGTTGATATTCTACATTACAAATGTGAAAAACATATATTGGAAATCTGAAAATAATGTGAAAATTGAGAAAAAAATAAAATTTTGAGATACAATGTCAATTTTTTAGTATGTTATTGACTTTTAATACGAAAAAGGTTAATATTGTTAAATACTATAAAAAGAAAACAGGAGGAAAATTTATGTGGTCAAGAGCAGAACTTAAGGAAAGAGCTCTGAATGTATTGAGAGCCCATAGATGGGCTGCAGTAGCGGTATGTTTTATATGGTCTATTGCTTCGGGAGGTTCAGGTGGATTTTCATCATCATATAATAATGGTGGAGGAAATTCAAATAGCAATCCATTTATTAGCACAAATAATACTCAGATGGAAGTTGACTGGAGTAATCCGGTAGTTAAGGCGGCATTTATTACAGCTATAATTGTTGGAATAATTGGAATCGTGTTTGCGTTATTTGTAACAGGTCCGCTTGAGGTTGGTGTACAGAAATTCTTTATCAGTGCGAGAGAAGATGATGCTGATATGAAGCACTTGGGATTCGGATTTACAAACAACTATCTTGGAAATGTTGGAAAGATATTTTTGAGAAGTCTGTATATATTTTTGTGGTCATTGTTGTTCTGTATTCCGGGTATTATCAAGGCATATGAGTATAGAATGGTTCCTTATATTTTAGCAGACAATCCGGACTTAACAAGTAAACAGGCATTTGGATTAAGTAAAAAGATGATGGATGGAGAAAAGTGGAATACATTTATTCTCGACTTATCATTTATACCATGGTATTTATTATCAATACCAACATGCATGATACTTGCAATGTTCCATGTTATGCCATATCAATTATGTACAAATGCAGAATTATATGATGTTTTAAGAGAAAAAGTTGTTTCAAGCGATGTTGAAGCAGCACAGCTTTTAGGATATCAAAAAGAAGAAGTAATTTAAAAAGAAAGGCTGAACGTTTAGTTGTTCAGCCTTTTTAAAATTTCATTTCTGAATGGATCATCTTTTTCGATAAAAAATTTTCTGTATGCGTTCAATTTTAATTGTACATCTTCTTTAGTCTCGTATTCACGGCTTATTTGATTTAACCTTGTTTCTAAATTAGTATTATAAAATTCTTCTAAGGTTTCAAGACATACCCCACATAAGAAACATGGATATTGTCTGTAATTATCAGAAAAGCAACATCCACCGTCAATGTTAATGGAATTATGTCTGTAGGCAATCATTCCCGGTCTTGTAAAACCTGCCATTTTATACATATCAGAAATTGTCGGGGTATGACCGTGTACGATAATAATATCGTTTTCATAGTTTCCGTTACAATTTCTGTTCCATAAATTCACATTTTCTCTTTTACTATCAGAAATATCATTATCAAAACTGTCCCATGCGTGCACAATATCATACTTAATAGTGTTGCCTGATGCAGACGTTACAGATAACTCTTTTCTGGTGGGGAGTGAATCAAAAAATTTTATAATTGGCTCAATCTTTTCCGGAGACAGGCAGTCCATGGAATCAAGCCAGTAGGTAAAGTCAAAATGTGTCTCGGGCATAAGGTCCTCTCCCTCAAAACCACCACGGTTCCACCAATACAACCATTCTTTGTACCAATCGATGACAAGAGCCTCATGATTCCCTTTTACAGATTGATATTTGCCATCAGGAGAGATATTGTGCATTACCCATTCCAATACTTTCCATACGTCAGGACCTCTGTCTATAAAATCACCTACAAAAATATAGCAGGCATTATCATCCTGTTTCTCAATTAAAGATAATAAATTCATAAGTTCATTATAAGAGCCATGAACATCACCAATTGCATAATGCATAATTGTGTTCCTTTCAATCTATAATAAAGGTATAATATAACCTTATTATATGATACTACCGCAGTATCTTAAATTCAATTATTTTTTATTTTAATTGTAGAAAATCGACAAAATAAGGTTGTTTATAAAAATATAATATAGTATAATTAAACATAAGTGTGTAAAAAAAGGTTAAGCAATTAAATGTTTAAGGATAATAAATTTTTACAAATGTTAAGTGTAAAAAAATGTGGAGGTAAATAGATGAACATAGGAGATGTCAAAAATCTTGTTAACGCACTGGTTCTTGGTGCGGATAATATGGGACAGGATACAATTGTTATTAAGAGCAACGATTCATGGAGTATATCAAAAGATATTATCTTAGAGTGCGTGTCTCCACATGATGATGTGAAATTGCTTTACCACGAATTTAGACCGGATATTATGCATAGCGCGTATGAGCCTTTTTTGGAGTGGATTAAGGATTTATATGAGGAAAGTGAATGTGATACTCCTGAAGAATTTGTCGAAGAAAGTCAGGTGTATTCGCTGCACAGGGAAATGATATGTAATTACATTAAGACCGGTAAATGTAAGCGTAAAGAGCCCATTGTTGTTCCTGAGATAGATTATGATTTAAAGAGGTGGCTTGGTTCGATAACAAGCATATTGCAGTATGTAGCTGACGAAGGAAAGATACTTATAGTTCTTGAGAAAATACATTACGCCGGATATTCAACTATTGAATATCTTAATGATCTTATTAGAAATGAAGAGATAGATAATATTGCTTTGCTGTGTACTTATGATAATGCAAGTGGAATTCCTAATTACATGAATAAAAAATGGTATGAATTTATTGATTATGTTGAACAGGAAAATCTTGGTATAGCCATGTATAGTGAAGATACTGATGGTGATTATTATAACGATAAGAACTATTTTGTGATAAAACAGGATAAATATGGTGAATATTATCATAAGATTAAGAATATGATAGAGACACTTGCAGTTGAACAGTCATTGTATTATCTTGACCATATTTATAACAAAGTAAAAATTGAGCAGGCTGATATTGATTATGATAATAAGATGCACTTATACAAATTATATGTAATTGCCCGTGTATATGCAGGACAGTATCAGAATGCACTCATGATATGTGATGATATTAGAAATCTGAATAACAGAAGTCTTAAGGATGAGTTTGATTATAATTACCTGATGAGTATTGCACAGATATATAACGGACAAAATGTAAGTGCCGTACTTCTTACAAAAAAATGCAAGTTAATCGCCGAGGAAATGGGAGATGAGAGTAGAATATTCCATGCAAAGCTCATGAGAGGAATTGCTCTTATGAGGGGATTTGTAAACGTAATATTTGAGCTTGAAGGTGTATCGGATTATGTGACAGATGAATTTTTGAAAGAAGTTGAGGAAAGAGAGTATTACAATCATCTCGCTTATTTCTATATATACGCATTTGAACATCAGAAGGAGAGTTACGAAGTAGAGAATGCGGATAAGAAGCTGGTTTATTTTAATAAGGGTCTCGACATAATTAAGAAAAATGAAAACGACAAGTTCCTGATGTGTGCATACAGAAAATGTGCCATGTTCTATTCTATTGTCGGTAATATAGATGAAGTTGACAGGAATTATAAAAAATGTATAGATGTACTCAGGCGGTTAAATGGAAAAGCGGAGGAAGCTGATATATACAATGGTCTTGGTTATAACAGAATGATAAGAGAAGATTTTGAGCAGGCAAATATCTATTATAATCAGGCATTAGAGATATTTTATAAAATATGTAATCCGGAAATGGTCAGTGAAACATTTTATAATATGAGTATTAATGCGTTGATGGCTGAGGATTACAGAAAGGCGTGTATTTGTATAACAGCTGCTATCCAGTTATTAGATAATTATGGTGTTTATAAGCCGAGAGTATGTCACAGAGCCAAATTATATGGTATAGCGGGTTTATGCAACTTAAAACTTGGAAATGGTTATAAAACACAGATTTACATTGAAAAGATAGAAAGAATCATCAGGCACATTATTTTTCCTGATGGAGAACCGTGCTACGATATGTGGGATGATGAGTTATTCTATTATTTTCACATCAAGGCATTAATCTATAAGAGGGAAGGAAAGCTTGAGGAAGCAATTAAAGCGTTTGATAAGGCTGAATTTCATATGAGAAGGTCTCAGGGAAGTATGTTTGTGTCATATTCAATGTATGCGATAGAAAAGTCTGAGATACTTAAGGAATTGAACAGATTGGATGAGAGAAAAGAGCTTCTCACCGACTGTATGGAGTTTAGCAGGAATATTGAGAATGATTATACTGCGACAAGGATGAAGAGTCTTATCGCTGACAGACGAGTTAAAAAGTCAGTATTTGCTTTAGATATAAACGTAAATATTGAAGATACACTTTTGATGGCGAAGAGACTTGGAGCAGAAAGAGAATTAAGAATTAATAAGAAAAATATGGAATTCTTATCTAACTGGCAGGAAATGTTCATCGAAGAGAGTATTGGAACTGAGGGATTGATTGACAGGGCGATGAAGACACTTCAGAATAATTTTGGACTGAACAGACTTTTGTTTTTTGATGTGGAAGATAATGGAAAAGCAAAGATAAAATACAGCAGTGAAGGGGTTCCGATATCTACAGCTGTTTTGGACAGAATTATAAAATATTTTAATGACAGAGGAAATAGTTTTGTAGTTTCCAGAGTTGATAGTGATTTTGAGGAATACAAAGACGTTGTCAGCAATTTTGGAATGAATACGGTTGTATCTATTATAGGTATCCCCGTATTTGTGAAGGATGAATTGAGAACAGTGTTTATCACCTATCAGATAATGCATGAGAATTTTATAGGTATGGAAGTAATGCTGAATGAGTCTGATTTGAATATATTCAAGTTTGCTTTCAGACAGCTTATGAACGAGATTTACAGAGCTAATGCAAGAGCTAAGATTGATGACATGAACAGGGAATTAAAGGCTAAAAATATGATGCTTGAAAACCTTGCTCATACAGATAATCTTACAGGATTGCTTAACAGACAGGGATTTAATAAGATTGTCGATGAAAAACTGGATACATCTGATTCCGGAATTGGAGTTGAACAGTATATTACGGTTATGTATATTGACCTTGATAACTTTAAGTATTGTAATGATAACTTTGGACATGATGTTGGAGATATGGTTCTTAAAGAATTTTCAAAAATGTTTACGGGAATCATTGGTAAGAGCGGATATGTCGTAAGATACGGTGGTGACGAATTTGTTATCGTTGTGGAGAACATCAACAGGAATTATGGTGAAGAGGTTGCAGAGGCGATATTTGAAGAATTAGACGACAATAATGCATTTAGAGATAAGATTGTCAAGTCTATAGGCAGAGAGGTTGTTATTCCGGAAAACAAGAGATTAGCTTGTTCTATCGGTATAGCCGTTGACAAGTCAAATAATGTAAGTATGATTTCTGAATTGCTCAAGCATGCGGACGATGCTTTGTATAAGGTTAAAAAATCGACTAAAAATAATTACAGCGTTTGGGAGAAAGAAGGTAATTAATTATTATGACTCAGAGTTTAGGATATGAATTTTTTAACAGATATGATGTTGGAGATACTCCGGAAGAATTTATTGATGCCGCCGACAAATTTACGGAAATGATTTGCTGGTATGAGAGTGCAATCAAAGAAATCAGAACGAAATTAGAGGTTCTTAACGCAGAATTTAAGGCAAAAAAAAGCAGGAATCCAATCGAAACGATTAAGACCAGAGTGAAATCTCCCATGAGTATTTATGAGAAAATGGAGAGAAGAGGGTATGATATAACGCTTGATTCCATTATGACTTCACTGCACGACATTGCAGGTGTAAGAGTGATTTGCCCTTTTATTGATGACATTTACTCGGTGGCAGAGATGATTACGCAGCAGGATGATATCACGCTTATAGAGAAGAAGGATTATATTGAAAATCCGAAACCTAATGGATACAGAAGTTTGCATCTGGTTTTGCAGGTTCCGATATTTTTATCAACGGGTAAGAGGATGATAAGCGTTGAGGTCCAAATAAGAACTATAGCTATGGATTTTTGGGCGAGTCTTGAGCATCAGATACATTATAAAAAATTCAAAGAAGATAAAGTAGAGATTGTGGAGCAGCTCGCTGAGTGTGCCACAGTAATTTATGAAACGGATTTGAAAATGCAAAGCATTCATAAAGAGTTATTTTCCGTAAAAGAATTGAGAAAAGAATATTCTGCAAGGCAGTCAGAGTATGAGAAAATGTACATAAATAAGTGCCGCATGGAAAAATTAAATGGACACGGAAGAGATATTTATACTTGACACTGGATAAAAGCGGTAGTAGGATATTTTTAGATTTACAATCAGAAGTGTGAAAGGAAGTAATTCATCATGGGAAAAAAGAATATTGACTGGGAAAATCTTGGATTTGGTTATGTTAAGACAGACAAAAGATTTGTTTCAAATTTTAAGAACGGAGCATGGGATGAAGGTGCTCTTGTAGAAGATGACACTATAACAATAAGTGAGTGTGCAGGTGTGCTTCAGTATGCACAGACAGTTTTTGAAGGATTGAAGGCATATACTACAGAGAAGGGACAGATAGTTATATTCCGTCCTGATTTGAATGCAGAGCGTCTTGAAGCATCAGCTAAGAGACTTGAGATGCCGGTGTTCCCTAGGGATAAATTTATTGATGCAGTTGTCAAGACAGTTGAAGCAAATGAAGCATATGTTCCACCATACGGCTCAGGAGCTACTTTATATATAAGACCGTATATGTTCGGAAACTCACCGGTTATCGGTGTTAAGCCGGCAGAGGAATACCAGTTCAGAGTATTCACTACACCTGTTGGACCATACTTTAAGGGTGGTGCAAAGCCGATTACGATTAAAGTCAGTGACTTTGACAGAGCAGCTCCTCATGGTACGGGTAATATTAAAGCGGGTCTTAACTATGCAATGAGTTTGCATGCTATTGTAACGGCTCATGAAGAAGGCTTCGATGAAAATATGTATCTTGATGCCGCTACAAGAACAAAGGTAGAAGAGACAGGTGGAGCGAACTTCTTATTTGTAACAAAAGACGGTAAGGTTGTTACACCTAAGTCAGACAGTATTCTTCCTTCTATCACAAGACGTTCACTTGTAGCAGTTGCCAGAGATTATCTGGGACTTGAGGTAGAAGAAAGAGAAGTATATTTTGATGAAGTTAAAGATTTTGCTGAGTGTGGTTTATGTGGTACTGCAGCAGTAATTTCTCCGGTTGGAAGAATTAATGATCATGGTAATGTGATCAATTTCCCAAGTGGTATGGATGATATGGGACCTGTTACCAAGAAGTTATATGATACACTTACAGGAATCCAGATGGGCAGATTAGATGCACCTGAAGGATGGATTAAGGTAATTAAGTAAGAGATTTTTGAACGGCCGCAGTGATGTGGCCGTTTTTTACGTTTAGACATTATAGGAGAGGGATAAATGTATACAGAGAAAAGTATTGTCAGAATTGCAAAGAGAGAGAACAACAAAAAAAGAAATTATCTGGTGGTAAACCGTCTGCAGGGTAAACATATTCCTGTAAGTCCGAATGAATCGCTTAATATGTTTCATGCACTGGCAGAACAGATAAAAGGAGCATACACCGGAGAAAAAATACTATTTATAGGATTTGCGGAAACAGCTACTGCCATAGGGGGGGCTGTGGCAGCAGAATTTGATGCTTACTATATGCAGACTACAAGAGAGATGATACCGGATGAGGAATATTTGTATTTTTCAGAAGAGCATAGTCATGCAACTGAGCAAAAATTAGTAAGAAGTTATCTTGATAAGGTTGCAGCCTATACAGACAGGATTATATTTGTGGAGGATGAGGTAACCACCGGAAAGACGATTCTTAATATCATTCGAATTTTGGAAAAAGAATACCCACAAATTCAGTCATATTCGGTTGCTTCCATATTAAACGGGATGGATGAAGACGCATTAAATAATTATAAAGAAAAGGGGATTGATTTATTTTATCTTGTTAAAACAAATCATGCCGGTTATGGAAAAATAGCAGATAAGTATGCGGGTGACGGAAGATATTACGACGTGTGTCCGGATAAAGCGGATGAAAGCATTTGTGTAAGGGAATTGAGAATTGGGGATTATGTTAATGCAAGGTGTGGATTAGATTCAAAAGAGTATGCGGGGTATGTGGATAGATTGGCTGATGAGGTACTAAAACAGTTAAATCTTAAAGGTGTAGAAAAATTGCTTATAGTTGGTACGGAAGAATTTATGTATCCTGCGATTCGTCTGGGCGGCAGGATAGATAGTGCAGAGGTCTATACTCATTCAACAACCAGAAGTCCTATCGAAGTGAGCAATGAAGAGGATTATCCACTCCACGAAAGGTATGAGTTGAGAAGCCTGTATGATAGCGAACGAAAGACTTTTATCTATGATATCGGTGTGTATGACTGTGTGATAATCCTGACGGATGCAGATGATAAAAGTGAGACAGGTGTATTAAGTCTGGTTAATGCATTGGGAACAAAAAATAAGAATATTTACATAATCAGGTGGTGCTAAATGAAAACATCGTATAAAAGAGATGACGTCATATTATTATTAAAGGATATAACGGGGCTGGTTGAGCCTTTGCCGACAAAGGAGAGAGAAAAACTTATTCAGTCGGGAAAACATTATTCAGAAATGCTTCCTGTAGAATATGTTCCGACGGAAAAATATATGCAGGTATATGAAGATGTGTTAAATACCTATGCTCACACTATGGCGGCAGCAGTGGGAAAGCTTTCAGATAAAATTATTGAAAAAAGGGGAAAAGATGTTGTAATTGTTTCTCTTGCAAGAGCAGGAATACCCATCGGAATACTTGTGAAGCATTATATTAAGAAAAAGTATAAGGTGGATGTGATGCACTATTCAATTTCGATTATCAGGGGAAGGGGAATTGACAAAAATGCAATTAAGTATCTCTTGGACAGATACCGTCCGGAACAGATATTATTCTTAGATGGTTGGATTGGCAAGGGTGCAATTCTTAATCAATTAAGAGAGGCTGTTAAGGATTACGAAGGAGTTTCTTCAGAAATTGCTGTTGTCGCTGACCCTGCAAATGTAACGGAACTGTGTGGTACACATGAGGATATACTGATTCCGAGTTCTTGTCTTAATTCTACGATATCAGGATTAGTTAGCAGAACATTTTTAAGGGATGATATAATAGGACCTGACGATTTCCATGGAGCTGTGTATTACGGTGAGCTGACAGCTTCTGATTTATCCTATTCGTTTATAAATGCAATAGAGGAACAATTCGGGTTGGATAATGATTTTGAAGAGAAAATCATTCCGGGAACAGGAATTGAAGAAGTAAATGATATTGCGACAGAGTATGATATAGATGATATTAATCTGATAAAACCGGGAATTGGTGAGACTACAAGAGTATTGCTAAGGCGGGTTCCATGGAAGGTTCTTATAGATGAGAGGTATAAGAATGACAAAGAATTGAGTCATATTCTGCGGTTAGCGGAGGAAAAAAATGTGCCGACAGAATATCGGCACATGAATCACTATAAGTGCGTTGGAATTATTAAAAAGGTATCAGATGTATA
This sequence comes from uncultured Lachnospiraceae bacterium, assembly GCA_902786515.1. Classification (GTDB taxonomy): domain Bacteria; phylum Bacillota; class Clostridia; order Lachnospirales; family Lachnospiraceae; genus UBA2821. The sequence goes on from CADADA010000035.1 coordinate 11,002, forward strand.
GGATAGTCGTTTTTACGTACCACTTTCAATTTTTTTATGATGTATAGGTAGGAGATGCAGCTATGTTACGTATAATTTTCGGATTTTTAGAATATGATACGTAGTAAAAAGCAAAATCATACGTATCATTTTGAAATTATCAGAAATGATACGTAAGAGAAGTCGAATCACCACGGATTACGCTAGAATGTAGTTAAAGAAGCAGCATTGTGCATCGGTTTACGATGACTACGGTTGATATAAAAATCTGGGGTATTTACACATGGCTCTTCTTTTATTCCATATACTTCTGCCAGGTTTAATATTTTCAGCGCCCAGTTAAAGTGGGTTTTGTATTCGTTCATCCTTTCTTTGGCTGTGTCGGAAGAAACCAACGAAGAAGAATTTTTATCCCAGTTTAAAATAGCACTTGCTGACAGAAAATCTTTTTTTGAGACCCTGTAGGCTTCATTTACAACTGGAATCTGATTCGGATGGATGACAGTTTTTCCACAAAAACCACAGAGCATATCTTCTGCCAGTTCTTTTTCTAATCCGGACTTCCAGTTATCACCGTTAAAATATTCCCATACGGGTCCGGAAATTACATAATCTGTTCCGTAAACGGTAATGATGTCTGAAAAGATTTGAGAAATTGGCTTTATGTCGTGGATTGACTGTTCTGAGTTTCGCCTGAAACCGAAAACATTGCATAAGTCATTACCGCCGACTCTGATGTTTAAAACATGTTCTTCGATGGAAGAAAGCTCATCTTTTAATTTGTATAAAATATCATATCTCGTGTTAAGAGGAATGATGGAGGGACTTTCAAATATGGGCATTGCAAAAACCGGTTTACTTTTTTTGTCATTGATATCTTTTATTGTATTAATATAAGGTCCAGCATTATCCATAGAAAATTTTGGAAGAATATATCCTTCTATCAATTCTGATACTTCGGAAAGTAAAGAATCTATTCTTGCTAAATGTCTGGCATCACGTATCCTTATAAATATTTTTGGAAGAAAAAAATCTTTATGTTCTCTGGCTGAGTAAATTTTCTTCAAACTATTTAACAGTGTCTGTTCTGCCTCTCTCACACAGTTATCATTAATGGTGTCTTCAAGACAAAGAGCCATGGAATATTGACAGCCAAATCTGTTATTGATGATGGAATTAGCAACAGATTGGTTATTTGCGGGACAATATAATAGTGCACCAACACTGTAATAAATCTGTGAATTTTTCATACAAATACTCATACCCTTTCTAATTGTTGATATTACTAAAGTGCTTATTTATTTATAACATACACGATAGTATTTATCAATAAATTCTTAATGAAACAGTTGAATGGATTAGAAAAATGTCAAAAAAATACAAAAGTTATCAAAATAATCTCTTGCTCTATAAATCATTATAAGTTATAATCTATGTGTCGCGACAATGACAGTTAAATTTTACCAATCAGAAACGTCCGTTGCTGGGTAATGGATGTAAATTACTTTCAAGATAAAATGCAATACAATATTGGCATCAAGTAAAACATAATTATTATTTTATTTTAGGAGGTATTTCTGATGAAAAAAATTTTAAAAAAGGTTATGGCTACGGCTATGACAGTAACTATTCTTTCAACTAATTTGATATCTATGCCGGTTAATGTGTCGGCATCTACTACCGATAGGAAGATTGATTTTAATGTTCCTGCGTGGAGCTGGAAAAATCCTACAAAACCTTATCCAAAAGATACCAATTCATCTGTATATTTTTATCTTAGCTCGGGCTCAGCTTCCGTAAAAGTAAAGGTATTTGGTTGTACTCTAAAAGATACCACTAAATATAATTGGAACGAGAACCTGACGCTCAATAAAAATGGTGTGAGTAAAAAATATGTAACTTGTTCTATTGGAACAGAATATGAAATTTATAATGAAGTAAAGGAAAAAGGCTATGGCTATGCCGGTATAAAAATGCAGACAAAAGGATTTACAGAGAATCATGTAGTGGGAGCATGGAGTCCTGATTTTTCTAGAGAGAGCGGACATACTTATAAGGTTGCTAATTAAGTAATTAAGAATTTATGAAAGTACATAATTTATTATTAATTTGAATTTATAAATTGAAAATTTTCAAATAAGATATTAATTGTGTACTTTCATATGGTAAGGATGTGGTTTTTGTATCATTGGACTTTAAAGAGGTAGATTAGAATGAATTATTTAAGATTAGAATATAAGAGAATGCTTAAATGCAGGACATTTATATTGTCATTAATTTTTTCAGCAGCTATTGTGTTGTTAGATGTAGGTCAGGATTATAGTTTTTACATGCAGGGAATAGATCATCACACACCTGTTTTTGAGAAGTGGATAGGTGTAAGATACATATCATATGGTTCTGTTGTATGGAATTTTTTGTTTGTTATATTAGTATCCGTTCCATTTAGCTGCACTTTGTGCAGTGAGATAAAAAATCATTATGATTTACATGTTATATCTAAAATAGGAAAAAAGAAATATTTTTCCGTAAAGGTGTTTATATCATTTATCAGTGGCTTTTTGATAAGCATTTTTACTCTTGTTTTAGATTTTTTATTACTTGCATTATATAATAAAGCGTCATATCCAGAGGTGGATTCAATGAGTGTAGCAATCGGACAGAACGATTTTTTATCCGTTTATTTTTATTCGCACCCATATATATATTGTACAGCATGGCTCTTAATCATTTGCATATGGGCTGGAATATTTTCTGTTTTTACTCTGACTGTAGGTTTGTTTGTAAGAAAAGCAAGTATTGCTTTAATAGTAGCACAGATATTGGTTATTTTTCAGGATATTTTGTCAAGATTTAATCCGGTTTTTATAAATGGTTCATCTGTTGAGTTATCATGGATGGGACTTTTATATGGAGATAGTCTTGCTTTGAATCCGTGGTTTACAATTTTTGGTAATCAGTTGGCTCTGTTGTTATTTTGTATGATAGCTATATGCTGGAAAGGGAAAAGGTATTCATATGTATAAAGACCTTAACGAATTTGTCATTCAGTATATTGTAACAATAAAAAACAATTTGGAAGTAACGTTAAATATTTCAAATATCAGTAATGATGATTCGACACAGGGTGTAGATTTTTATCCAATTTGTAAACTTATTTGTGTGCAATATTAATAGCTTGGTAATTAGGTTATAAAAATTCAATACTAACTTTTTGGCTTGAATAGGAGAATTATATGAAAAAAATATTTAGTAGTTTTTTAGCATTAGTTTTGGCTGTGTCGCTGGTGGGATGCAGTACTACGGAAAGTAATAAAAAGAGCTCTGCAGTTATTGATGCGGAATCAGAATTTTATGATAATGACGTAGAAGGAAGATTACAATACAAAATTACAGGAGCAAAAGTATATCATTCTTTAGATGAGGCAGGAATCTCAATTAGTGACTGTACCGAGCCGGATATGAATTTGTTTGAGGATGATACTGACAGGCTGAAGGATGGATGGTGTATGCTGGTTTTAGATGTCACAGTGAAAAATATTGATGCTGAATATCATTATAAAAACTGGGGCGAGTCGATTTTCCGGGCAGATTCAATATATTTAGTGACGAAGGATGGGAAAGATGTGGAGCCTGTTTCTGATTTATGTTATTTTTCTTTGCATGATAAATGTGAAGAACATCCTTTCGCATATAGACTTTTAAAGGAAGAATCCTGTGAATTTCAGGTAGGACACATTGTTTCAGAAGCTGACCTGCCTATTACATATGTTTCAAACGGTAATTCATATAGTAAGGAAGCGGTTTATATTTCACTGGATTTTGATGAGGTAGATTAGAATGAATTATTTAAGATTAGAATATAAGAGAATGCTTAAATGCAGGACATTTATAATGTCGTTATTTTTTTCAGCAGCTATCCTGCTGTTAGATGTATGTCAGGATTATTGGCTTTACATGCAGGGAATTGATGCTCATATGTCGGTGTTTGAGAAGTGGTTAGGTGTAAGATGCATATCATATGGTTCTGTTGTATGGAATTTTTTGTTTGTTATATTAGTCTCCGTTCCATTCAGCTGCACACTGTGCAGTGAGATAAAAAATCATTATGATTTGCATGTTATATCTAAAATAGGAAAAAGGAAATATTTTTTTGTAAAGGTGTTGATATCATTTATCAGTGGCTTTTTGATAAGCCTTTTTACTCTTGTTTTAGATTTTTTATTACTTGCATTATACAATAAAGCTACATATCCTTTGGTGGATTCAATGAATGAATCAATCCTACAGAACGAATTTCTATCCATATATTTTTATTCACATCCATATATTTATTGTACTGCATGGCTCTTAATCATTTGCATATGGGCGGGAATCTTTTCTGTTTTTACATTGACCGTAGGAGTGTTTATAAGAAAAGCAAGTATTGCTTTAATAGTAGCTCAGATACTATTTGTACTTCAGTATATTTTATCAAAATTTTTTCCGGTTTATTTGAATGGAATACCGGTTGAGTTATCATGGATGGGACAATTGTATAGTGACTGTCTTAATTTGAAGCCATGGTTTGTTGTTTTAGGAAGTCAATTGGCTCTGTTGTTATTATGTATGATAGCTATATGCTGGAAAGGAAAAAAGTATTCATATGTATAAACTGATTTTTCATGATATAAAAGAAGGAATTATAAAAAATAAGCGGTTTATTGCTGTTTTATTATGGTTTATCACGTTTTCGGTATATGCACTGCTTTTTCCGCTGTATTCTATAAATCACAAAGATATAACGTCTTTTGATTTGCTTTTATATTTTTATAAAGGGGAAGACCCTATGTTTGATGCAGTCTTAACCGGAGAACCTTTTGAATTTCCGATTTTTTGGATGATGAATTTTATACTTTTGCTATTTGTTGTAATGCATTATATGTATAATGACCTTAATGGATTTGGCATTCAGTATATTGTAAGGATAAAAAAAAGAATTACATGGTGGATTTCAAAATGTATATGGTGCTTTTGTTCCTGCTTTATATTCTTTTTTATATGTGTTCTGGTGGCGTTTGCCGTGACAGTTTTGATTGGTGGAAAAACTTTTGACTTTACTAATTCATACTCACTGATGGAAAAGCTGGCAAACGATATGAATTATTATTGCATGAAATTTTGGGGTGATATGGAAGTTTCAACAGGGCAGGTAATTATGTGTGAATTAGTTGTTCCGTTTATGGTAAGCTGGGCGGTATGCCAGATTCAAATGACATTGACGCTGTTTTTAAAACCAACGGTCAGTTTTATAGTGAATTGTGCATTTATTCTTGTTTCAGCATACATACAGAATTATATTCCGGGATTATTTATCAGTTGTGGAATGACACTTCATAACATTAATTTTGTATATGAAGGATTTAGTACTTCGTACTGTGTTCTGAGTTGCTTTATAGCGATTTTTATATCTTTTTTGATAGGTGCAATTAAATTTAAAAAATATAATTTTGTAGAAGAATAGGAGAAAAAATGAAGATTAAAATTAATAATATAAATAAACGTTTCAAAAAACATGATGTACTGAATCAGATAAGTCTTGATATGGAAAGCGGGAATGTATATGGATTTTGCGGTTATAACGGATGCGGAAAAACAATGCTTATGCGTGCTATATGTGGACTGTTAAAACTTGATTCGGGGTCAATCATCATAGATGATAAACAAATGAAAAAAGATTTTGATTTTCCTGAAAATCTTGGATTTTTAATTGAAAATCCGGCATTTTTGGAAGATTATTCAGGTTTTCAAAATCTTAAATTTTTAACAGGTATAAAAAATAAGACAGATGATGAAAAGATTCGAGATACTTTGATAAAGGTCGGTCTGAATCCGGAAGATAAGAGAAAATACAAAAAATATTCTCTCGGTATGAAACAAAGACTGGGAATAGCGGCTGCTGTTATAGAGGAACCTGAACTGCTTATACTCGATGAACCTACAAATGCACTTGATACAGAAGGTGTAAGAATGGTTAAGAATATAATAAAGGAAGAAAAAAAGAAAAATACTTTGGTAATTTTGGCATGTCATGACAAAATTTTTCTTAATGAGGTTTCAGATGTCTTTATAGAAATTGAATATGGAAAAATTAAATCTATAGAGAGGAATATGCAAAATGAAGAAGTATAATAAGGTAGTATTAATTATCGTATTTGTAATGGCTTTTTTATGGTGTTTGAGATATTATCAGCTAAATGATGGCAAACTCGTGACACATGAGTATCCTGAGAAGATATATGGTATGAATGAAAAAGTTGAATACGGAGAAGATATAGTATATGGAAAGGATGACAGATCTACAGGGTATGCTGCCACTTTGCTGGATAAGCGTGTTGTAGACTGTGAAAAATATCTGGATGAAATCGGAAAAACGGAAAAGGATTTTGATATTCCATTACCGGAAAGAGTTATGGAAGTAACGTTAAATATTTCAAATATCAGTAATGATGATTCGACACAGGGTGTAGATTTTTATCCGATTTGGTTAATTGGCAGGAACTGGTATGAAACGTATAGTCGTGAATTTACAGCTTATGCTAATGATATATATGAGGATGATCCGGATGCTTCTTTTGGCATTCAGGTAAAGCAGGGAAAAAGTTATGAAGTCAAGATTGTCTATCCAATGAGGAGATTTCAATTTTCAGCTTCAACATGGAAAAATATGGATGAAGAAGCTATGTGGCTAACTATGACATGTCGTCCAAATCGTAAACTTATTTGTGTGCAGTAATATAATGTTATTCATAATAAAAAGAAGTATACGGATGTCAACGAATAAGACCTTCGTATACTTCTTTAGTTGCACAAATCTTATCAGCGATGCAGACAATCCACGCTTCTCTGCAGGTGGGTGGAATCACAGTAAGGGGAAACATATGTCTGAGTATAATTTTTTTCTCTAAATCTGAAATACCGTAGTCTCTTACAGCATTTTCCATTGCTTTGGCAGGATGAAAAAAACCGTGTAGTCTGTGCTCATCTGAAGGCTCATGCCAGTCATATAAAAAATAATCATGTAAGAGTGCACCCCTGATAAGTGAACGCATATTTACCTTTATGCCCAATTTTTTTGCAATCATGCAGCTACACAGCGCAACTGATACACAATGATCATATACACTCACATCTCCATGCTGTATATATTGTTTTGTATCTGAAAGATTACCGATATATTCCAACCACCGGACTTCTTTTTTTACAGCGTTTTCATATCGCCTCATAAATCGCCATCCTTTCGATTTGAAACGTCAATATCTATACTCATTTATAACATACGTGTTTGCAATAATCAACCATTCATATTAAAAAAAATACCGTTTATATGAAATCTATTTCATTTTTAAGTGGCATTTGCTATTTTAATTAAAATAAATGATGAATGGAGGAATTAGTATGGCAGATAACATGGTTACACTAAGGAATGTCACTAAAAAATATGGAAAATACAATGCTCTTACCAATATTAACATTTCACTTGAACGAGGAAAAATATATGGTCTGATTGGAAAAAACGGAGCCGGTAAAACTACTATGATGAGAATTATTGCAGGACTTTCGTTTTTAAGTGGTGGAGAAGCAGAAGTAAATGCTAAAAAAATTGGAACACTGATTGAAGCTCCAAGCCTGAATATGAACATGACGGCAAAACAAAATATAAAATTTTATCGTATGCTTACCGGAGAAGAAGATGATACAACTGATGAAGATATTCTTACTATGGTAGGACTTGAAGACACCGGAAAAAGAAAGGTAAAAGATTTTTCACTGGGCATGAGACAGAGACTTGGCATAGCAATCGCTCTTTTGGGGAAACCCGATTTTATCATGCTCGATGAGCCGGTAAACGGACTGGATCCGGTTGGTGTGGTTGAGATAAGAAAGATGATAAAAAAACTAAATGAAGATATGGGAACTACTATACTTATTTCAAGCCATAATCTTGCGGAGCTTGATAAGACGGCGACTGATTTTATCATAGTTGATAAAGGAAATATTAAAAAGATTGTCAACCAGTCGCAGCTTGATAAAGAGGCAGCAGGAAATCTCGAAGAATATTTTTTATCGGTAATAGGTTCGTAAAGGTACTACAATTTTGAAAGAAGGTATGTTATTATGAAAAGGTTATATAAAGCAACAATGTATCGTATGTTTATGAGTAAAGGTGTCAGAGTGTCAGTTGGGCTTACTTATTTGTCAGCAGCCCTGTATTACATCCTTTCCGTGTGCATTGCAAAGGGAAATATAGATGCTTCAAATTCGGGAAGTATTACGGCATTTGGAGATGGAATGATCCTGTGGTTATTCGGTGCATTGATTGTGGGAATATTAGTTGGAACAGATTTTGAAAGCAAGACAATACATGGCAGTTTAAGATATGGAAGAAAAGCAATTATTCTGAACTATATTTTAGTATTTGCAACAATGATATTGATTCTGCTGTTACCTTATACCATAGGTTCCGTATGCCTTATAGCATCAAATGTGGATATGAGCACTGCAAATGGAACCATAATATCCATTTACATGGGTAATGTATTTGATTATACAAATGGCATTTCCGGACTTATATTGTCATATATTGCTTATATTTTTGTATATATAGGTCAGATAGCAATCTGTATACCGGTAGCAGTAAAATTTAAAAAGAGTATCGTGGTTACGGCATTTGGTTTTATATTTGGAATGTTTACGGCTTTGATTGCCACAGTCGCAAAATCATCAGAAATATTAGAGCTTATTTACAAATTTACACCGTATGATTATGGTATTTCAAAAATTGGGTGTAATGCATCTATAGCTGACATGGCAAGTGGTATATTGGTAAGTATTGTCTTTGCCGGAATATGTGGAATATTGGCATGGCTCATGTTCAGGAGGGCTGATGTCAAATGATGAGAGGAACATATGAGAGTAAAGGAATGTATCGAAGAAAAATATGTAGAAATGGAACTTCATGTCTGCAATAATACGATGAATGAGCAGGTAAAAGACATGGTGAGGGAGCTGAATGAACTGGTAAACGGCGTCATAAACGGAACTGACAGGAAAGGGGACAGGTGTATACTTAAGGTTCATGATATTTTCAGATTCTATTCGGAAGGTCAGAAAGTGATGGCACAGGGAGAAAATGGCGTTTACAGTGTATCTGAAAAATTATATGAGCTGGAAAATAAACTGGACGCAAATCAGTTCATTCGCATCTCCAAGTCAGAGATTGTGAATATAAGAAAGATAAAGAAACTTGATATAAGTATGGCGGGAACTATAAAATTATTTCTTACAGACGGTACGCAGACATACACGTCAAGAAGGAATGTGAGTAAATTAAAATCTGTACTTGGAATTGGAAAAAGAGGTGAATAAATGAAGACATTACTGCAAAGAGGAGTATTCAGTTTTTGTATATCTGCTGTATGTGGCCTGATAACAAATCTTTTGATAGAGATAATTGTAAGATTCGTATCGGGAGCAAAAGATTTTGTTCCACTGTCTCCGGAATATATGAGTTTGTTCCCGTCGGAGACTATCGCTATGGAGGTAAACATATTGCTGTATGGAGTGATAGGTTTTACATTTTCTGTTGCCGCAGTTTTATATGAAAAAGAAAGAATAGGATTTTTATTTCAGAATTTACTCTATTTTGTTATTACAGGGATGGTATGGGTGCCAATAGTAATATTTGTGTGGCGCCTTAACAGATATCCGCAGGCACTCATTGGAACACTTAGCGGATTTGTGGTTACGTATGTTATAATGACAATGGTCGGGTATAGAACAGTCAGAAAGAATATTAGTGAAATAAATATGTGTCTGGCTGACAATGAAAGTGTGACAGGTGAGTGAATAGATGATAATACCGGACATTCAGAATAGGGAAAAAGACACATAAACCCTTATGGTTTATGTGCCACTCGATTTATTAGCCGTTTTTGAGGAAAAGCATTTCGGCTATTAGCTATTTTTTGTATTTGAAAATATTTATATCTGCCACAATTGCTATTCCTTTAGAAATAACCTCTTCATAATTTAAGTCTTCATACAACAGCTTCTTTGTAATGTTGTTATAATCATTTTCATAAAAACGACTGCTAATGATTTCCTTGAGCATCTTTGGAATATCATGATCCAGTTGAGCTGACGGATTATTTTTTGATCGCATTCTGTCATCGCGAACATCATCAATTAGTGCGTCTAACGATGGAGTGAATTGAATATGTGGCAACAACTTTGCTATATCATATAAATGCCTGGAATCTCTGTCCTGCATATTCTGTAGGCGGTAATCACATATTGCAAATACCTTGTCAATGAAAGTGCGTTCTAAAGACTGAACCTGCATATTTAACGTTGCTGCATCAAAAGGTATCGGCAGTTGAATCCCTCTATTTGCACAGAACTTTCCTACAAAACTGTTTACATCATGAAGTTCTACTGGATAAACATCTTGATAAAAGCTTGTTTCTACAATGAGTTCCAGAGGAATATTGCTAAAGAGCGATTCATATTCAAAGACATACTTGTTATAACTGTGTTTAGACTTAATATCCTCAGAATTGAAAAGTGTAAATCTCAATTTATCCGCAATATTACAGATAAGCGTCTTTGCATTTTTCTTTTCGGATTCAGTAAGCTTTCGGTTCATGGATAAATCGATATCTTCAGAAAACCTGTCTATCAAACCGTATGCCTTGGAAAGAGAAGTTCCCCATTGAAAACAAATGGCAGATCACATTTAGAGAGTTCTAAAAGAAATAAGGATTGAATAGTATCCTTTTCAACCATCTGTGTTGTGCGTCGCTCTTCCGCGGCAACCGTTTCAATGATTTCCTTCCACTGATTTTTATAATTTTTATACCAGCTCACCTATAAGACCTCCTTCGTATATATTTCTGTAAACACGGTCAGGATATAAAGGGATGTATTTCTTGACCATCGAAAAATCAAGCTGCACCAGGTTGACGTATTTTTTTAGCTTAATGATAAGCTCTGTTCCGCTTATTTCACTGTATTTATCTAGCTTAGACATCAAGTCAAGGAACTGTAATGCTGTCATATTTTCATCAGTAACATTAGTCACCGGCTTATATATAACTACGGTATTTCCGTCAATTTCCTGTTTACGCTGCCTGGTACTTGCTTTATTGCTGCATATCTCATAGTATGATGGATTCTGAGTAGTAAAACCATATTTGTTTGCTAACTGAAGCCCTGTAATATAACCGGAGGCTTTACCATCTGTTTTCAGATATTTTTTTTCAATATATTTCTCAACGGATATCTTACCTTTTGTACCAAGTATAGTCATGTACGAAATAAAATATACACCATTGTAAAGACGCTCTAACTTTCCTTCATCTACAAGTTTTTTCATCTCCTGTCTGAGATAGTCTCTGGACTTTCCAGGGAGCTCGCTTAAGAATATTGGTTCGCCGTTTTCGTAATTTTCAATGATATAATCATAAATCATTCTACCCACCTCACATTCTTAAAAAAATCTATTTCATTTTTATAATACGCTCATTAAGAAATTTTATCAAGTGAAATGTTTTGGTTCTTATCATTTTCTAAATCTGATTTATGAAGTATGAAAAATATATGGGGAAAACTTTGAGGTTTGCGAGGGAGTATGTTATAATGACGATGGTCGGATATAGAATATTAGTGAAATAAATATGTGTCTGGCGGACAATGAAAGTGTGACAGGTGAGTGAATAGATGATAATACTGGATTATTTAATTAATCTTATACGTAATTTGTATAATTTTTTATGTGGTTATGTAATTGCTAACAAATATTGGTTTTTGTTAACGCTTATTGTGTTTTTTATAATAAAATATTTTGTTAATACATATATTTTTTGTTTACCTAAATATGAACCTGGTTCGGATTTTTACGGTTCTTTTAGAGGAGAACCCGGAGAAGCATGGAATTATCGAATAAATCCTTATGATGACATGGATAGTGAAGATGGTATAAGTGCAAAGAGAGCGAATTTGGCTTTGAATGATGATATTATATTGCCTTGTAAAATTATAGCAGTATTATTGGTGTTGGACATAATTGCATTGATAGCGATGCTTGTTATGGAAAATAGAATGGATACAGAGCTATCTAAAAGAATCATCGGAAAGACAGCTATGTTTATGGGTGTGCTGGTTATAATTTTCAGATATATATATGCGAAAATATTTATTATGAGATATTGGGTTGTAAAGAATAACGTTCCTATCAGATTAATTGATGGAGAAGTAATTTATATTATCCAAAAGAAAGTGCAGGAAAATGGGATTGACTATAATGTCAGACAATTAAAAATCCGTTTTACATTAGATGGAACGAATTTTTATGTACATAGTGATGCTAAGTATTTTTATCGTTGGCATAAATGTCCGAAAGTTAATCAAAAGGTAAAAATGTATGTGTGTCCCTTATTGATGGATATATATAGTGAATATGAAATGAAATATGGAAGATATGTTCTGTACGAGACGGATTTTTTTCTTTTAATGTTACTGGTTGCCATGTTAGTGATATTGTAGAGTACTTTAATAAGTATGGATCAAGTGTGTATTTGGCGGTATTATAAAAAATATGATTTTGTTATGATTGCAACGAGGAGAAAGTAGATGAATAAATTATTACCCCTATTATTTAAAAATATAAAAAATTTCATAATAAACCAACCCCTGTTCTTTGCAATATTATGCATTGGGCAGATAGTATCGGTTGTTATTTTTATTATATCAATAGGCACGTTCAGGGAGTTAAAAGCACAGGCTGATAACGATGTGCATGAACTAGGCTGGGTAATATGGATACTTTGTGACGAAGGAGAGGAAATTCCTATCAGAGAGGCTGAGAAAGCAGGATATGAGATTCAAGATTATTTGAAAGAAAATTTTTGGGGAATAGAGTTTTATGCTCATATACGAGGAGTTGATGACACTAATGTAGTCACTGGCATATATTCTGATGTATCTATAAATGAACTTCAAGATGAAGATGATGAGCACTTAACATATCAGGAGAAAATAAGTGATGAACATATCGCTATTGTGCCTAATAATTATAAAGGTGATAAGAAAGAGCCTTATGTATACGATGGAGTAGAGTACGAAATTAGAGGAAAAAATAATGGACTATTTCCGGCTATGCCTATTCGGACACTACCGGATAAAGTGGTGGTACATAGTGCCCAATTATGTCTTATGGGTATGGTGTCTGTAAAGGAATGCGAGAGAATTACAGCAAAGGTCAGAGAACTGTTTGGAGACAATGTGGAGCTGACAGATTTAGAAAAACCCATAGATTTGCTGCAGATACAGGGAAATAACGTTATCAATTTTGGCGTAATTATCACCATAGCGATAGTAATTATAAACCTTCTCATATGTTTTGGATATGTGTTGAAAAAAAGAAAGAACTGGTTAATGGTAGTCAGATTAACAGGGTGTGATGTAAAAAAGGCAAGATTTCTCTTCATGCTTGAGATGTGCGTGTTGCTTTTTGCTAATTTGCTTATAGGAATGATTATATTCAGATGGATGGTATATCCGAAAATGTTAGATTTAAATCATTTTTACAGAGAAATCTACAGTGCAGAGGTGTATGTACGGTCAGTACTGATATACATAGTAATTTCACTAGTAATATTCAGAATCGGCATTATGTCAGTGGTAAATAAAAATGTCATAGAGTTAAAGTAGCTTCTTGTATAATATAAATAGTTAAGGGAGATTATTTGAGATGTTTTATTTGAATTTTGATGATACAAAAATTGTTATATAATAAAAGACTTGAAAAATAATGAAAAACATGATATAAAGTAGTAGTTGTTAGTTAATACATATACTAAGTATGTTATGGTACAATAGGTGGACGTATATAGGGGTATTCTAATGGTATTAACCCATCGTATCGTTTCGATTTTAGTCTCAAGAGTTTAAAATATAAAAGAGTATAAGAAATGTATTTTGTAATATCATGTATAAGCGTGATGATTATTTGGTGAAAATGCATTTGGTATTGATTAGTTGGCAATAATGATAATATTTTAATATACAAGTATAGGAAGAAAGAAGAGGTTTATAATATGATAAAAGGAAAACGTTTTAATCTTATGATTGGTTTGATAATTTTCATGCTGATTATTGGAACAAAAATGGGAAGTGTATATGCTAAAATAGGGGATAATCCAATAAGAAACCAGAATTTATACACTTATCAGGATAACCACGATGGAGTTCATATCCGGACGGATTGTAAACCGGGATATACTCAAGTAACATCCACAGATAGTATATATAATGGTTGCTATAAAACTGTTACTTATCATGTAAGTGGACATAGTTATGGTAAATTTTATTGTCTAAATGATATTGAAAACTATGGAAGAAATGTGTATGTTTATACAGCATATACAGCTGTTGGACCATATGCAGCGAGAAGATATCACAGAGGAACTGTTTGTCGAACTGCTGATACTACCTCAGGTACGGCGGAAAAATATATGAGAACAGTATATAGCAGTGCTGTGAATAATTAATATTATTATAAAAATATTATCGTTATTGCATATACTATATAATTGTAACTAGAAAGTCTTGTATTTTGAGATGTTATTTTTTATACATAGTTTATAAAAACATTAAAATGGAATTAATAAGAAAAGGTATTCAAATGAAAAAAATATTATCACTGTTAATAAAAAATATAAAGAATTTTATAATAAACCAACCACTGTTCTTTACAATATTATGCATTGGGCAGATAGTATCGGTTGTAATTTTTATTACCTCAATAGGCACATTTAGGGAATTAAAAGCACAGGCGGATAACGATGTGCATGAGTTATGCTGGGGATTGTGGATAATATGTGACGATGGCGATGAAATACCTATTAGGGATGCTGAGAAAGCGGGATACGAGCTTGAAGATTTTTTGAAAGAAAATTTTTGGGGATTAGATTATTTTGCTCATATACAGGGAGTCAGTGGAACTACAGTATGCACGGGCGTATATTCTCACAAATCTAAAAATGGATTTCAAGATGAAGATGATATGGGTTTTACATATCAGGAAGACAGGAGTGATGAACATATCGCTATTGTGCCAAATAATTATAAGGGAGATATGAAAGAACCATATATATATGATGATATAGAGTATAAAATAAAAGGAAGGACGAATGCAGATATCCCGTTTATACCTATACGTGCATTGTCAGATAGATTAGTGGTACATAGTGCTCAATTGAGTTTTATGGGGATGGTGTCTGTGGAAGAAGGCGAAAGAATTACAGCAAAGGTAAGAGAACTGTTTGGAGACAAAGTGGAGATAACAGGATTAGATAAGCCGATAGATTTGCTGCGGATACAGGGAAATAACGTTATCAATTTTGGCGTAATTATCACCATAGCGATAGTAATTATAAACCTTCTCATATGTTTGGGATATGTGTTGAAAAAAAGAAAGAACTGGTTAATGGTAGTCAGATTAACAGGTTGCGATGTAAAAAAGGCAAGATTTCTCTTCATGCTTGAAATGTGCGTGTTGCTTTTTGCTAATTTGCTTATAGGAATGATTATATTCAGATATATGGTATATCCGAGAATGTTAGATTTAAATCATTTTTACAGAGAAATCTACAGTGCAGAGGTGTATGCACGGTCAGTTTTGATATACATAGTAATTTCACTAGTAATATTCAGAATCGGAATTATGTCAGTAGTAAATAAAAATGTCATAGAGTTAAAGTAGGGAGATTATTATGAAAGTATTAAAGTTAGGAATTAATGGAATCAGTAAGAACTTATGGCTGAATCTGTTTATGTTTATTCAGATTACGGTTATCGTAGTGGCGGTAAACGTTATGGTGGCGAATATGAATTCGAGGAATATATTACTACAGCCATTTTCATATCTGCAGGGTAAGACAGGTGTGATGTTTAATAAATTTGATGCTGACCCTGATGATGACAGTATGGTTTTATTAAAGAAAATTGAAAAGAAGTTAAAGGGGAATTTTACAACTCATAGAATATATGATGGTGGATTTCCAGATCCTAAAAGTGTTAAATATGTAGAAGTAATAGGAATGGAGACTGAATTTTATAAGAATATAAATATTCCATTAGCAGAGGGAAGCTGGGATCTGCTGTCAGATAGCGGTAATTATGTAGAGTGCGTTATTACACAGAATACGTCGGGCTACGGATTGGGTTCTATTATTAAAGTCCATAGTGATTATGTAGAGGATGTAACTTATAAAGTTGTCGGAGTTTTATCAAATCCTACATATATAATAAAGAGTAGCTGTACCTCTGAGAATTGTTGTAACGGTTTTTTTGAGAGTTATGATTATAATGAACCTAATACTAATATTTTCATGTATGTAAATGGAGATAAATTAAAGCAATATTCAGGACAAAAACCTATGGTTGGAGAAATCATTACATATGATAATGGCATAAGCAAATCCAATTACTTAAAGAATAACGGTGTTTTAGGGAGGACGGCAGACTATGTTACTTTGGGGAAATTTTTTGCTAAGAGTGAAGACTATGTAAAAAGTCTGCAAAAAAGGGTTTTACCTATATTTATCGGAGCATTTATAGTTATGAGTATCGGAATAATCAGTGCATCTGTAATACAGATGATGAACCAGATGAGAGAGTACGGAGTATGTTATCTGTGTGGTGCAACATGGCTTCAATGCGTTGTATTAAGTATATCAAGTAACATCGTAACGTATTTTTCATCCTTCATAGTTTCGGCACTTGCGATGTTCATGATAAATATGTCGAGGTTTAAGATAAATTACGGATTTTTATATATGAAAAACAATCTGCTTGTCACGTTAGGTATATTTGCAGTACTGCTGTTGGTAAGTGTGATATCGCCGTTAATTGTATTAAAGACAAGCAATATCAGAAAACTTATACTTAACAGTTAAAAGATACAAATGTTGCAGAAAGGAACGGATATATAGTGATAGAATTAACAGGAGTAAATAAAACATACAATTATGGAAAACCAAATGCATTTCATGCATTAAAAGATATTAATCTTAAGATAGAAAGCGGAGAGATGGTGGCTGTTACGGGACGCTCCGGCGCGGGAAAATCAACGCTCATGCATGTGATAGGATGTATAGATTCATTTGAATCCGGAGAGTACAGCATTGCGGGGAAACCGGTATCGGGAATGGGAGAAAAGGGACTTGCAAAGCTCAGAAATGAGCGAATAGGTATAGTAATGCAGGATTTTGCCCTGATTGACCACTATACGGTTCTTGAAAATGTAATGGTGCCATTATATTTTTCGGACTGCCGAAGCGGTGCGATGAAACAGACGGCAATTGATAAGATAGAGATGATGGGACTGAAAGATCAGGCGAAAAAGAATGTGAAAAATTTGTCAGGTGGACAAAAGCAAAGGGTTGCCATAGCCAGAGCACTTGTAAATGAGCCGTCATTTATTCTGGCAGATGAACCAACAGGAGCACTGGATTCCAAGACAGCCGACGATATTATGAATGTATTTCTTGAACTGAACAAGAAGGGGACAACCATCATTATCATTACTCATGACATGAGGGTGGCCGATTTGTGCAGCAGAAGAATTGTGATTGAGGATGGAAGGATTGTATAAGTAATAGGAAGAGAAAAACTTGCATTAAAAATAGGTATGTGATATAGTGTATTCGGTAAATGTTTGTAGATATTAGATTAAGAAAGGCATTGGTTTTATAGCTATGAATAATGATGAACTCAAGCAGATTGCAAATGAGGTAAGAAAGGGAATAGTTACCGCTGTTCACAGTGCGAAATCCGGTCATCCGGGTGGTTCTCTTTCGGCAGCAGATATTCTTACATATCTGTATTTTGAAGAAATGAATGTTGATCCTGAGAATCCAAAGAAGTCTGACAGAGACAGATTTGTGTTATCGAAGGGACATATTGCACCGGCGCTATATTCAGTTCTCGCACAGAAGGGTTACTTTCCGGTAGAAGATTTGAAGACATTAAGACATGTAGGGTCTTATCTTCAGGGACATCCGGATATGAAAGGAACGCCGGGGGTGGACATGTCTAGCGGTTCTTTAGGACAGGGAATTTCTGTTGCAGCAGGAATGGCACTCTCAGCAAAATTATCTAATGAGAGTTATAGAGTTTATACATTGCTCGGAGACGGCGAGATACAGGAAGGACAGGTTTGGGAAGCCGCAATGTTCGCCGGACACAGAAAGCTTGATAACCTTGTTGTTATAGTGGATAATAATGGCTTGCAGATTGATGGCAGCATTGAAGATGTATGCTCACCTTATCCGATAGATAAGAAATTTGAATCGTTTAATTTCCATGTAATTAATATAGATGCTCATGATTTTGATTCGATTGCAGGTGCACTCAAAGAAGCAAGAGAGACAAAGGGGCAGCCGACAGCGATTATTGCCAAGAGCGTGAAAGGCAAGGGTGTATCATTTATGGAAAATCGTGCTGAGTGGCATGGAAGTGCACCAAATGATGAGAAATTTGAGATTGCTATGGAAGATTTAAAGAAAGCAGGTGAAGCATTATGTCAGAAGTAAAAAAGTATGCAACAAGAGAAGGATATGGTGCAGGCCTTGTTGAAGTAGGAAAGAAATACGATAATTTATACGTTTTGGATGCTGACCTTGCTGAAGCGACAAAGACAAATATGTTTAAGAAGGAATTTCCTGAAAGACATATTGATTGCGGAATTGCGGAGTGTAATATGATGGGTGTGGCAGCAGGGCTCGCTCTTACTGGAAAAGTTCCTTTTGCAAGTTCTTTTGCAATGTTTGCAGCAGGAAGAGCTTTTGAGCAGGTAAGGAACACAATCGGATATCCTCATGTAAATGTTAAGATAGGTGCGACACATGCAGGTATTTCGGTTGGTGAAGACGGAGCGACACACCAGTGTAATGAAGATATCGCGTTGATGAGAACTATTCCGGGAATGGTTATTATCAATCCGTCTGATTATGAGGAAGCTAAGGCAGCCGTGTTGGCGGCATATGAATATGACGGACCGGTTTATCTGAGATTTGGAAGACTTGCGGTTCCTGTATTTAATGATAATCCTGATTATAAGTTTGAGATTGGAAAAGGAATTGTCTTAAGAGAAGGAAAAGATGTTACTATTTTTGCAACGGGACTATGTGTTTCAGAATCGCTTAAGGCTGCAGATATGCTTGCTGAGGCAGGTGTTGATGCTGAGGTAATTAACATTCATACGATTAAGCCGATAGACAGAGAACTTGTTGTTGCATCTGCAAAGAAGACGGGAAAGGTAGTCACGGTAGAGGAACATTCGGTCATTGGTGGACTTGGCAGTGCAGTGTGTGATGTTCTCTGCGAAGAGTATCCGGTTAAAGTACTGAAGATAGGAGTTAATGACAGATTTGGCGAGTCCGGACCTGCGGTTGAATTGATACATAAGTATGGATTGGATGCAGAAGGAATTTTTGGTAAAGTAAAAAATTTTTAAAAAACCAAACCTGTACAAACTTGATAAAAAGTAAATATATTTATGAATGTAAGGCTGTAAATTTTGGTTACAGCCTTTTTGTGTGTGAAACTCCTCTTTTTTTGTATAATTGTATAAAAAACATAAAAAAACAGAAGGAAATATGTTAATTTTACTAAGAGCCATTTGTTTGAGTTTGAATTTTGTGGTTATTTTAACGTAAGCGTCAAATCCTACGACTAGGATAGTTAGGATATTTGTGAGATACTCTAAAAAGCACGAAAAAACTAGTGGTTTTTTAGAGGAGGTAGAAAAAA
>CADADA010000036.1 GCA_902786515.1 uncultured Lachnospiraceae bacterium
TCAATCGACGTAGCCACCGCTACGCCTCATTCCTCCGCCTTGAAACTGAAAAATTTCTCGGCGTGAACTGTATCAGAAACTTATTTTTCGCTCTACTAGGAAAGGAGATTAGTATGATTCAGGATATTTACCCAAGCAAATTTTATAATGAATATAATTCATGTAACATATCAGACAAAGACTATTTGATTTTTTTCAATTCAGATGGAAAGATTTTTCTTAAAAAAGATGAAGAAAGAGTTGTTTTTCCAACCGGAGTTCTAAGTAATTCGACAGAGGATATACGATATCTTTTTTCTATTGATGATAAAAAGTATTTTCTGTTGGTAGAGGACATTGAGTATAAAAAAGAGGAATTTGCCTATTATGGGATTAGAGAAGTACGAAATCAGTTTGAAGGGAAGGAAGTATTTGCTGTTTTTACGGCTTATCATTTGTGGAAGTGGTATAAGGACAACGTCTTTTGCGGAAAATGTGCTGAAAGACTTGCAGTAGATGAAAAAGAAAGAGCTTTACGCTGTCCTGAATGTGGTAATGTGATTTATCCGCGAATTAATCCTGCAGTTATAGTGGGTGTTATAAAGAATGATTCTATATTAATTACGAGATACAGAACCGGTTATGCTCATAATGCGTTAGTTGCGGGCTTTACGGAAATAGGTGAAACTCTCGAAGAAACTGTTGCCAGAGAGGTTATGGAAGAGACAGGCGTGAAAGTGAAGAATATCCGTTATTATAAATCACAGCCGTGGGGAATGGCACAGGATATACTTGTTGGATTTTTTTGTGAAGCAGATGGAGAAGGTGTTATTCGAATGGATGAAGATGAGTTGAAATATGCTAAATGGGTTAAGAGAGACGAATTGGAACTTCAACCGAACAATCTGAGCCTTACAAATGAGATGATGAAGCGGTTTAAGACTGGGGAGGTGATTTAGTTGATTTATACGGTAACATTTAATCCTGCTATAGATTATGTTGTCCGCACGGCAGACTTAAGACTCGGCGAAGTGAATCGTGCATCGTATGAGAAAATGTTCTTTGGGGGAAAGGGAATAAATGTCTCAATCATTATGAATGAACTGGGCATTAAATCGAAAGCACTTGGGTTTATTGCAGGTTTTACGGGCGAAGCTATAGAAAACGGGATAAAAGCAATGGGGATAGACACGGATTTTGTAAGACTGCAAAATGGTAATTCACGTATAAATGTGAAAATAAAAGCCGCAGAAGAGACAGAAATCAACGGGCAGGGACCACACATTGATGATGAAGCCATTTTGGCACTTTATGAAAAACTTGATACATTAAAAGACGGAGACACACTTATACTTGCAGGAAGCATTCCAAACAGCCTGCCTTCAGATATATATGAAAAGATATTGGAGAGGCTTTCGGAGAGAAGCATAAAGACGGTTGTGGACGCAACAAAGGATCTTTTGTTGAATGTTTTAAAATACAACCCGTTCTTAATCAAGCCAAACAATCATGAGTTGGGTGAAATGTTTGGTGTAAAACTTACAACAAAAGAAGAGATAGAAAAATATGCAAGAAAGCTTCAGGAAAAAGGTGCAAAAAATGTTCTGATTTCGATGGCGGGAGACGGTGCACTTCTCGTTGATGAAAATGGAAAAACGCATATATGCGGAGTGTGCAAAGGCACAGTAAAAAATTCAGTAGGAGCCGGAGATTCGATGGTTGCAGGATTTGTTGCCGGATCGGTGGAAAATGATTATGAATATGCTTTAAAATTGGGAACGGCTGCAGGCGGAGCAACGGCATTTTCCGAAGGTTTGGCAACGAGAGATAAGATATTGGAGTTGCTGAAAACACTTTGATGCATGAAGGAGAATATGCTATGATAAATGAAGATATAAGCAATGAATTGTTTAGCCGTCAGGACACAAAGTATCGTGATTTTCAAAGTAAACTCATACCGAATGTCGATAATGATGCAGTGATAGGTGTTAGAATTCCTGAGTTGCGGAAGATGGCAAAGAGACTTTCAACACAGGAGAATATCGGGGACTTTTTAGAAAATCTTCCACACAGGTATTATGATGAAAACCAGCTGCATGCCCTTATAATATCAGAAATAAAAGACTATAAAAGCTGCATAGATGAAATGGAGCGATTTCTCCCGTACGTAGATAACTGGGCCACATGTGATTCTATTGCACCAAAGATATTTAGAAAACATAAGGATGAACTACTTGAAAAAATAAAGGAATGGATAGAATCGAAAAAAACGTTCACTGTAAGATTTGCAATTGGAATGCTTATGAAACATTTTCTCGATGAAGATTTTAATACTGAATATCCGGAGTTAGTAGCTACAGTCAGGTCCGAAGAATACTACATAAACATGATGATAGCATGGTATTTTGCCACTGCCCTGGCAAAACAGTATGAATCGATAGTGCCGTACATCGAGAATAAGAGATTAGACCCTTGGACTCATAATAAGGCAATACAAAAAGCAGTAGAGAGCTATCGGATTACAGATGAACAGAAAGAATATCTTAAGTCGTATAAGATAAAGAATTAAATTGTATCGGGTAAATTGCTTGCGGATATGATGTTTTTTATAATGATTTTAGTATCCTTTCTGCTGCAATGTTTTACTTGGAGTATGTACATGGGTAGTGGAAGTTTTTGTAAGAAAAAGGGGAAAATGTGTGGCAAGAGGAGCCACGGGAAGAAAAAAGACATACGAAATGGCAAAAAAGCGAAAATGTATGACAAGTGTAGGCGGCCGGCGGGAAAAGCAAGAAAGTAGGTGAGATATTGCAAGACAATTTGAATCATGGTATTATTTTTTGTATTATATTTAAGAAAAGAAAGGGATTTTGCATATGAAAGTATTTATTGCGGGATTATTAAACATTGAAACAACTATAAGTGTAAGAAAATTTCCTATAGACTATTATCCTATTGATTATCCTTTTTTTGGAATTAATGCATCTGTTTCAGGAGTAGCTTATAATATTTCAAAAGCTCTAAAAACACTAGGAGATAAGGTGAATTTGTGCTCTTATATAGCCGATGATTTTGAGGGCAGAACGATATTGGAAGAATTAAAAAAAGAGAAAATTAATTCAAAGGGGATAAAGAAGGAATTAAAAAAGACACCGGTATCAGCCATTCTTTACGATGATACAGGAAAAAGACAAATCTATTGTGATCTAAAGGATATTCAGGAACATAGCCTTAATGATGAAGATGTTGATAATATGGGAATAAATGACATATATGTTGTTTGTAATATTAATTTTAACAGAAATATCTTAAAAGATGTGAAAGAAAAAAATAAGCTTATAGCAACTGATGTACATGTGTTATCAAATATTGATGATGAATATAATAAAGGTTTTATGGAAGCAGCAGATATATTATTTATGAGCGATGAGGCTATGCCATATGAACCGGAAAGATTTATAAGGGACATTGTCGCTAAATATTCGAATAAAATTGTGGTTATAGGAATGGGAGATAAAGGTGCCATGCTCTATGATAAAAGTACGGATAAAGTATTCAGAGTTGGTGTGGTAACCTGCGAAAATGTTGTAAATACGGTTGGTGCCGGAGATGCATTATTTTCATCTTTTTTACATTTTTATGCAAAAGACGGGAATGCAGTCGAAGCATTGGTAAGGGCAGAAATATTTGCATCAGAAAAAATTAAAGCAAATGGTGCCGCGTATGGTTTTGTTGATAAGGAGACTATAGAAGAATTGATAAAGGTAAAGCGACCAAATATTGAGGAAATATTTTTAATATCAATTGATAGTTGTTGCATATTTATCAATTGGTATTTCAGTACTCTGTGGGTTTACCATATGTTACACAGCAGGTCATAGAAAAGTTTTCAACAAAGAAAAAGGTTTTCAAGATTGTAGGAAGCATTCTTTTGGTTATTTTTGTAATAGACCGTGTAGTGACGTTTGGGAAAAAAAGAGTTTCGTTCATTTTTTTGCGGATAGGCTATAAAAATTCGTTCATTTTTTTGTGGAAATGTTTAAAAGTTCGTTCATTTTTTTGTATGATTATAAATAGATAATTTAAAATGTGCAAATATAGGAGAAAAATATGCGTAGAGAAATATATGGCAATCTTTTAGAATGGAAGAAAAAAAATGACAGAAAACCATTAATAATAGATGGTGCCAGACAAGTCGGAAAAACCTGGATAATAAAAAAGTTTGGCAATAAAGAATTTAAAAATATGGCTTATATAAATTGTGATAAAACCTCAGAAATGAAAACGCTTTTTTATGATTTTGATATTTCACGACTAATAAGGGCTTTTTCGTCGTTGACTTCAGAGACAATTGTTCCGGGAGAAACATTGATTGTTCTTGATGAAATACAAGAAGCACCACAAGGAATTACAGCTTAAAAATATTTTTGTGAAGATGCTCCGGAGTATTGCATAATAGCTGCGGGCAGTTTGTTAGGAGTTAGTTTGCATTCCAGTACAGGATATCCGGTAGGGAAAGTTGAAGAATTAATAGTCTGTCCTCTTCTGATATAGTAGCTTGAAGAAAATGAAGGATAGCCGGAGTTTTTTGAAAGTTCATAAAATGAGTTTTGATCCGTTTGAAGCAGGTAATTTGCATTTGGTGTTTTACCTGAGTGAAAGTTCATCAAAAATCCGATACGGGTGAGCAAAAGGATAGATTTACCATCAAGGTCAGCTAAATGTATTTCAGGATAAAACGTTAGTGAATCACCGGGCATGAGAGATATGAATAAGTCCTCATGTCCACAATTTTTTACATAAATATCTTCATCATTTGGATTTTCATGCAGTACGGCAAGATGATACTCGCGGGATTTGAGTCGGTCCACAAAAGGAGCATCATCAGACATGTCGGCACAGATGGTCATTCCGTCAAAGACAGTGTTTAGTATGGGTGTGAGGACGGTCTGAGGCACAGGAGCACAAAATCCGATAGAAATAGTTCGAAGACTTCTGTCATAGGCTTTTACCTTAGCTTCAAAATCGCGGTCGGCATCTAATACATCTTTTGCATAGCCGGCAGCCTGCACTCCGGTTTCGCTTAACTTTAGCTGATTCTTGCTGCGTACAAAAAGTGTGACACCAAGTTCTTCTTCTAATTTTTTCATTGAGCGTGTAAGAGCTGGCTGGGATGTATGAAGTTTTTCGGCAGCAGCAGATAAGGTTCCACATTCTGCAAATGCAAGGAATTGCTCAAGTAAATGTATATCTATCATAAATATGACTCCTTTTAGTATTCGATTTAGTTATAGTAGATTTCGATATTGATATTGTACAATTGATTGAATCACAAAATAAATTGTTGCGGGATGGTATCTTTATTCAAAAAATGTTTCTTTATTGCATTTGCCGACGACTTTGCCGATGGTGTCAAGTCTGTCGGTTTCTTTTATCTGTATTTTAGGATAAGCTGGATTAAGCGATACCAAAAATACACCTTCCGTATCGTCCTGCAGCTTCTTTATGTATGATTCACCGTTTAATGAGAATATTCCTGTCTCACCATTTTCCAATGTTTCCTGATGATGTACCCATGCAATCTGCCCGTCCTCGTATAACGGTTCCATACTGTTACCTCTAATCATTACACCAAAAGTGGCTTCCCTTGGAATGATATCAGAAGGAACATTGTAAGTTTCTTTTGGACCGTCTACCAGCAGATTTCCTTTGCCGGCAGAAACTGCATTTTCATATATATCAATAGTACGAATAAAAGGAATAATCTTGCATTCATGTTTTTCATACAATCCGGACATATGAAGCAGATTGATGTAATCAAGAGCTTTGCTTTTTCCTTCCTCGGATAAAGAAGAGAGCGGGTCATCAGGATTTACTTCATAATAAGCTTCGTAAATATTTTTAATGTCTAAAATTCGACAAAGTGTCATAAATACAGTGACACTTGGTTCCGTATCATTTTTCTCCCATTTAGAGATTGCTTTATACGTTAAAGAGAAACCTTCCCTTTGTAATAAATCAGCCAGGTTACTCTGTGATAATCCTTTGTTCTTTCTTCCGTTTGATA
Organism: uncultured Lachnospiraceae bacterium; assembly: GCA_902786515.1. Classification (GTDB taxonomy): domain Bacteria; phylum Bacillota; class Clostridia; order Lachnospirales; family Lachnospiraceae; genus UBA2821. Next base: position 6,047 of record CADADA010000036.1, read on the forward strand.
TAATTTCGCCTATAGTACGCATAGTTTCGCCTCTTTTCAATCTTTTTTTCAAGTATTAATTGCTAATATTAGTATATTACAAGAAACAAGAAACTGCAAGTACTATTTCTTTAAAAAAGAGAAAATGGTCGCATTTGCCTATTGACATTCTCTTAATTGGAGATTTATAATGAGGATGTTGATAGAGGTCACAAGGGAAAATGACACCTTAAAATCTTTTATCATTGTATAAATATGCGGGAGGTAAAAAAATGAGTGAAAGAACGATTTTGCACAGTGATGCTAATTGTTTCTACGCATCCGTAGAGCATTTACATCACCCGGAGTTGTCTGGCAAGCCATTAGCAGTAGGAGGAGACCCCGAAGCAAGACATGGAATTGTCTTGACTGCTGACTACATAGCTAAAAAATATGGTGTGAAGACTGGCATGGTACTATGTGAGGCGAAGCAGCTTTGTCCTGAGATTACATTTGTTCCACCGAGAATGGATTTATATTTGAGATTTTCAAGAATGGCGAATGAAATCTATTCGGAATATACAGATTTACGCGAGCCCTATGGAATTGATGAATCGTGGTTGGATGTTACATCAAGTGTTTCCATTAAGGGTGATGGAGACAAGATTGCAAGAAAAATCAGCGACCGCATGAAGTTTGAACTTGGAATAACCGTAAGCATAGGGATTTCATTTAATAAGATATTTGCAAAGCTGGGTTCGGATTATAAGAAACCGGATGCAATAACCACCATGTACAAAGAAGAATTTAAACAGAAGGCTTGGCAGCTTCCTGCAAGTGACCTTTTATATGTTGGCAGAAGCACAAATGCAAAGCTTAATAGAATCGGTATCAGAACCATAGGTGATTTGGCAAGAACTGATAAAGAAGTTTTACATAGCATGTTTGGAAAGATGGGATATGTACTCTGGTCATTTGCTAACGGATATGACGATTCGCCGGTGAAAAAAGAGAACACTTTGGCACCGGTGAAGTCAATTGGTAACAGTACCACCACACCGAGAGACTTGGAATGTGATGAAGATGTCAGGCTGACTATTTTTATTCTTGCAGAAAGTGTGGCAGCAAGGCTTAGGAAACATGGTTTTAAGTGTCGTGTTGTAGAAATCAGTATTCGGGACAATGAGTTATATTCATTTACCCGTCAAAAAAAGATAGACCATGCCACCAACATTACAGGCGAGATTGCAGAATATGCCTACGGATTATTTAAGGAAAACTATGACTGGAGAAAGAACATAAGAAGTGTGGGGGTAAGGGGAGCTGATCTTGTAACGGCTGACTATATGGAGCAACTGGATTTGTTTCATAGTGAAGAATTGCGGGAAAGGCAGATGAAGGTAGACAGTGCTGTGGATGATATCCGTAGGAGATTTGGATTTTACAGCGTACAAAGAGGTTTGATGTATCGTGACAGACTTCTATCTGCTGTAAATGCAAAAGAAGACCATACGGTGCATCCACACGGATATTTTGGATAACTAAATTAAAGGATGTGAAAGTAGTGAATAACAGAAAGGTTTATGTAGATGTTACTGCTAAGTTTACGAAGGATGGACGGCTTATGCCGGTAAATATTATCTGGCAGGATGGGCATACCTATGAGATACAAAGGATAACAAATGTGTTCAGAGCTGCCAGTTTAAAGGCAGGTGGAGTTGGAATGAGATATACCTGTGTGATTGACGGAAGACAGACATATTTATTTTATGAAGACAACAACATGTGGTTTGTAGAGGGTAAAGAGCCAGTGTGCTGATTGCGGTAACAATTAAGATGCAATCAGTCAGCTTCAAAGGTCAGCGATGGTCGGGGCAAGTTATTCTACATAATGAACTAAGGTACAAAGGGTTTAATGCTCAATAAAAATATTCATGAGAAGATTGCCGAGCAGAAGACTAAGGAGAAACAGCCCCTGTAGAGAAAGTTTGTGGTAGTGTAAACGCGTTGGATGTGGTAAAATAGAGTATGTGAGGCTTATGCCTCACATACAAATCGAAGTTTGTAGACAGCTTATCTTTAAATTAAAAGTGTTATGCATAATGAAAAAATAGTGAAAAAATAGTGGAATTTTAATGGATATTTTTGTTCGGTTCTGATATAATAATCTTGAGGTGATTTAGCATGATTAAAGTAAAGTTGACTAATGAGATTCTTAAATATATAACAGAAATTGAAAAAAACAGATATAGAGTTTCAACAATAAAGATGTCTCGGTCTGTCGCAAGCAAACTACGTAAAAACTCGAAAAAGAAAAGTTCATATTCATCAAACAAAATCGAAGGAAATCCTCTTTCTGAGAAACAGGTTGACGAAGTGATCAATCGAGATGAAAGGAAGCATTTTTTAAAGCCCGAGCAAGAAGTAAGGAACTATTTTTTGGCACTAAATTATCTTGAGGAAAAGGCAAAAAAGAAAGAAAAATTTTCTAAAAAACTGATTCTCGATGTACAGAAATATGTAGAAAAGGGAGCGTCAAAGGAAAAGATTGGTCTTCGTGGTCCGATGCCTCCCGGTATGCTTTTTGCTGTATATGATTCTCATACGGGAAATCCTGATTACATCCCACCGGAGTATATAGATATTCCTGGATTATTAGAAGAATTAGTGGAATATGTTAATACAACGGATGATCATCCGCTTATTGTAGCGGCGATTGTTCATTATCAGCTTGTAACAATTCATCCTTTTGAAGATGGAAACGGAAGAACTGCACGACTACTTTCGGGGTATGTTCTTGACGTCAATGGGTATGGATTTAATGGTATTGGATCTTTGGAAGAGTATTTTGCTTATGATGTGGGTGAATACTATGAATCCATTCAGATGGGATTGCCGGCACTATATTACTCGGGTAGAAATGAGCCACCACATCCTGAAATATGGATAAACTATTTTCTTAGAATGGTTCAGCTTTATTCTAATAAGGTTTGCGAACTGTCAGAAAATTCGAATACTGAGGAAATAACAGGAAGTCTTTCCTACTTGAAAGGAAAAGAAAAAGAACTGCTATTATTTCTTATGAAGCATTATAAAAGGGAATTTACGCCTATTGAAGTCAGCAAGGAATTTGATGTAACAAATAAAACGATAATAAACAGATTGTCAGTTCTTGTTAAGAACGGATTTGTTGAACCTATCATGGTGAACGAGCGAATCAGATCGTATAGGTTTAGTGATTTTACAAGAGATCATGAAAAAGAATTACTGGAATGCCTGAAGAAGGCTGATTCGATACTAACGGTGGGATGTGATTAATCATAATAGGTTTAATGAGGTTGAGAACGTGAAAAAAGTATTAATAGATGATTTGTTAAAATCGTGCAAGTCCAAAGATTATAAAGAACAATATCAATTTATTATAAGCAAAATAGCGGATAATAAATTAAAACCGGTTATTGCATCCGGAAAAAACGGTAAGTCACCTTCACTTTATAAGGCATATTGGCTTATTGAGGAGGAGAAAGATTTTAGAATACTTGAAGAGGAATTAAAATATCATATTCATCCAAAGATTTCTATCGATTATTACATGCAACATCTTGAAAAATATGAGGAAGAGCGTGAATGGGTTCTTTTATTAAGTGAATTTTTATATAACAACGATGAAAAATTAAAATATGCTGAATCAGTGAATGAAAGAAGCTTCGAAATATGGAAAAGAGAAAAGTTTTTAACTAAAGAGAATGGAAAGACAATATTAAATCATTGTGGTATAGATAAAGATTACCTAAATATGTATGATACAGCAGAACCATTGGCTTATTATACAAACACCACAAATACACCACAGAATATACTCATTATAGAAAATAAAGATACATTTTTCAGTATGAGAAAACACATGATTGAGAATAGTAATGAGATATTTGGAGTGGAAATAGGAACGTTGATTTATGGTGGAGGAAAGCGTGTTATCAGGTCTTTCAATGATTTTGACTTTTGTGTAGAACCGCATATGAGAAAAAAAGAGAACAGAATATTATATTTTGGAGATTTGGATTATGAAGGCGTTGGAATGTTTGAAAAGCTGGAAGAAATTTTTAAAGAAAGATGGAATATTATACCATTTGTGCCGGCTTACAAAGCAATGCTAATAAAGGTTGATGACTTTTCTAAATTGCCTGCTACAAAGGAAAAACAAAATCGCAACATTTCGCAATTATTTTTTTCATACTTTGATGAAGATACAATCAGAATAATGAAAGAGATATTACAGCATGACAAATATATACCACAGGAAATATTGAATATAACGGATTTATGATGAAGAGGATTAAAGATGCAGTATGATTTTTTAAATAACTTTCCCAAAAGAATGAAACATGTGGGAATGTACGTTTTGTTAATTCAGAATAGTATACAGAAAACGACATGGAAACAGTATGGTTTTTTAAAGGCTGATGAACAAATAAATATGATTTTTACAGTTATGCTGTATATAATGGAACAGTCACTTAAGGAAGATAATTGTACTTTGGATGATATTGGTGTGTTTATTGACACAATTAATATGCAGCATTTGAATAAGAAATTGTCTTATGATGAATGCAGACAGCTGGGAGATTTTATTGTAAATATTATACTTTCCAATGAAGGAAAAGCAATGTATTTTGATTCCTTTGATTACGAAACAAATACGTACAATATTACGAACATAAGCTATGTTGCCAATAAGATAATTTATGTTGATGGTGAATTAAAGAGAACATCATATTATCTTACTGATGATGGATATAATCTCGTTTTATCCACGTTAGAAATCGAAAACAATATGAAACTTACTATTCATGAGATGATTTTTCAGATGCATCTGGAAAAGCAGAGATATGATAAGGCAGTAGATGATATTAAAAATGTTTTTAATCTTATGAGAATTCAGTTGCAAAAGATACAGGAAGCGATAAGTCAGATAAGAAGAAATGCACTTAATTATTCAGTAAAAGATTATAGAGAGATTCTTGAGGAGAATCTTGAGACTATCAGTGATACCAAGCAAAAATTTAACAGTTACAGAGATATGGTTAAGTCGAGAGCAAAAGAATTAGAAGAAGAAAATATCAATGTCAGAAGGTTGGATGAAAAGGATGAAGAGAATTTAAATAATCTTCGGGAGATAGAAAGGTACCTTAATAAAACTATTGACGAACATCAAAGAATTTTAAGCAGTCACTTTGATTTAAAAATGGCTTATACAGATGAGTTAGAAGCTTTATCGCAGATGTCTATGATAAGCAGGTTTTCCATAAGCAGGGAATTATATGAAAAAGTATTAGAAAATCCCGGGGCACTTGATGACATGGATTATTTTTTGAGACCATTATTTAATCGGGATATTGAAAAAGTTTATAACATAAATAAAGCGTTTGAATTACAAAAAACTGTAAAAAAGAAAGATGAAGAAGATTCGGTTGAATTAGTTGACTTTGATGAGGATGACTGGTATGAACAGCGTGAAAAGGAGAAAATGGAGAAACTTAAAAGATACGAGAAAAGTCTGTCTTATATTTTAGAGAATGCAGATTGTGAGTCAGGAACCACATTGGGAAAAATAAAAGAAAATGCAGAAAATGCCGGAATGACAGAAACTTTGATTCCAACGTTGGAAATATTCAGAGAGATAATGATTGAACTTATAAAAAACCAGGTTGTAGATGTTTTTGAACTAAAAAAAGAAAGAAGTGAGCATATCAGGGACACATCATTAGATTTTCAAATGAATGAAATGATATTGCAGATTCTTGATAAATTGCCACAAAGTGAAAATGTAGCGAGAGTAGAGACATATAGAACAAATAATGATGAGAAAATAATGTTTGAAAATGTTATGAGTGAAGACGGCAGGAGAAAAAATATTATCTGCTCTAATGTTAAAATCAGGTTAATTAGGAGATTAGACTATGGCGTATGAATTTGAAAATATAAGATTTAGTCAGGAAATATTTTATTATCTTCTTGAAAATCATGAACTAAAAGAGGATGATGACAGGGTATTGTATAAAGCGTACAGTGAAAATGAAGAAATACAAAATCTTGTTAAATCCCAGGGAGAAGTTGCAGGAAGTACTATAGAAAGATACGGAAATACAATATACTTAATTCCAAAAGAAGAAAATAATTATCTGGGATTTTCAAAAGTTCAGTTGAAGGGAGTGTTGTGTAAGTCAAATGCAACGGATAAGGATTACTATTTATCTCAATTTGTAATATTGACTTTATTAGTCGAGTTTTTTGACGGACAGGGAAGTACCAGCAAAACGAGAGATTATATAAGAGTCGGCGAACTGCAGAACAGGATATCAGAAAGATTAAAAGAAGGCGTGGCAAAACAGGAAGAATCAGATGAAGATACAGACGGTATTGCCTTCACTAATATATTGGAAGCGTATGAAACATTAAAGTCAGATGAAAGAGGATCAAGAGCAAAAACAACAAAAGAAGGATTGTTACACAATATTTTGAACTTTCTGCAGAAACAGGGACTGATTGATTATGTTGAACAGGATGAAATGATAAAAACAACAAAAAAACTTGACAATTTTATGGATTGGAATTTATTAAATAAAAATAATTATCATAGGATTCTTAGGGTTTTAGGAGAAGAGAGCAATGAGTAAAATAAATGCAATCAGATTAGTAAATTTAAATTACAACAACGATTTAATAAAAATAGATGATGAGATATTTTATATGAATGCAGAATCAACATTTCTTTCGTTGAGAAATGGAGGAGGAAAGTCAGTTCTTGTCCAGATGATGCAGGCACCTTTTGTTCATAAAAGATATAGAGATACAAAGGACAGGGCGTTTGAAAGTTATTTTAAATCTTCAAAGCCTACATTTATCATGGTTGAGTGGAAATTAGATCAGGGTGCGGGATATGTGCTTACGGGAATGATGGTCAGAAAAAATCAGGATACCAGCGAAAACAAGAACGACAATCTGGATATAATAAATTTTGTCAGTGAATATGGTCAACCGTGCGTTACGGATATTCAGAATCTTCCGGTTGTGGAAAAAGGTAAGAAAGAAATTATCCTGAAAAGTTATATGGCATGTAAACAGATGTTTGAGGAATATAAAAAAGATACGACATGCAGTTTTTCATACTTTGACATGAATAATTCGCCGCAGCAGAAACAGTATTTTGAAAAAATAAAAGAATATCAGATTGACTATAAAGAATGGGAATCAATCATAAATAAAATAAATCAACAGGAATCGGGATTGTCTAATCTTTTTTCAGATTGTAAAGATGAAAGAGGTCTTGTTGAAAAGTGGTTTCTTGGAACAGTAGAAGAAAAACTTAACAGCGATAAAAACCGGATAAAAGAGTTTCAGAATATTACTGAAAAATATGTTGAGCAATACAGGGATAATCAGTCTAAGATACAAAGAAGAGATACTATAAATCTATTTAAAGAGCAGGCAGATATAATAAAAGAAAAAGGTAAAGTATATCTTGAAAATGTAGAAGAAAAAAAGAAAAAAGAATATGAGATAGGGTCATTTATATATACATTGGAAAATCTTCAACAAAATACTGAAACAAAAAGAGATGAAGTCAGACAAGCTTTGACAGACATTGAGAATAAAATCGAATATGTTGAATATGAAAAACTCTCAACAAACTATTACTTGTTGAAAGAAAAACAGAACTTTCATATTTCCAACAGAAATATGTATGAAATAGAAAAAAATGATATAGAAAGAGAAAAGATAAGTGAAGAAAATAAACTTCATGTTATGCAATGTGCAAAACAGAGGGATTATGTTAAGCGGGAAGAAGAAGAGTTAGAGGAAATCAGACAAAAATTGGAAGTGTCACAACTTCAAAGTGAAGAGCTTATCCCGGAGAGAAACAGAATAGGAAAAAGACTTTATGTATATTACAATTCAAAATATGAAGAAAACAAAAAGCAGCAGACAGAAAACAGAGAGAAACTAAATGAAATGATAGAAGAAATAAAAACTGCAAGGGGCAGCATCGCCGAATGTGATGCTAATATTAGTAAATTAAATAAAAAAATAGGATTTATTCAAGGCAATATCAGTAACTATTCACAGATAGAAGACAGGTTTAATTCTATTTATGGAAATTTACTTACAAGAAATATTCTTGGATATTATGAACCCGGATTTATTGAAATAAAGAAAAAAGAATTTATAAAAGAATATGAAGATAATAAAAGAGAGTATGTTAATACATTAAAAAACATCGATGATTTAAAAGAAGAGATTTATGGCCTCGAACGTACATGTGCAGGCTATGAAAAAGAAGAAAATAAGCTGGAAATTGAAATACAAAAAGAAAGGGAATTAAATGAAAAGTACGAGAAGGAATTATCTGATAGAAAGACTATAATTAAATACCTGGATATTAATGAAAAAGAAGTATTTAATACGGAAAAGATATTGGCAGTTTCCGGTAGAAAACTAAAAGAGATAGATAATTATAGAAAGAAGCTGGACAAGGAAATTGACCAGCTAAATAGTGAGCTTGATAATCTTATAAATGGAAAAGTGATTGATATTCCGGAAAAAATCGTAGAAGAATTTCAGAATATTGGAATTAATATAGTCTATGGAATGGAGTGGATTAAGAAGAATGGTTTTTCTGAGAAACATAATAGAAAATTAATTAAGGCAAATCCAATGTTCCCGTACTCTATCATTTTGTCCGCTCAGGAAGTGGAAAAACTAAAACATAATGCAGGAGAAGTATTTACTTCATTTCCAATACCAATTATTGTAAGGGAACAGCTTGATGTTTTGGGTGACACAGAACAGAACAATATCATTGATTTTGGTGATATAAAATTTTATGTATTATTTAATGAGCAGTTGTTAGATGAGAAAATTCTTGCTGAGTCTATTGAAAAATTGAAATTAAAGATTGATAAAAAGAAAGAAGAACTTCAAATCAGGGAAAAAGAGTATAACGAGTATTATATGCAACAGGAAAGAATAAGAAATCAGGAGGTTAATAAAAAGCTTTTTGATGACAACAAAAAACAAATTGAGGTTCTTTCTGAAAATTTAAAGGATGTTAGTGAGAAAAAAGTTGAAACTCTTCAGATGTTAAACAGTTGCAAAGAAAGAAATGAAAGTGAGGACAAAAAAAGGCAGGCTCTTGAAAAAAGCAATACGTTATTAGAACAAAGGAATAATGAATTTGACAGCATTAGTGACGCATATAAACAATATACCGAATTTATGGATGAGCTTGACGAAAAAAATGATGAGTTACAAAAAAGAGAAAATCAAAAGAAGCTCATGGAAGATAAAATCGAAAAAAGTCAAAACGATGAAAAGGAATTACGCATAAAAGAAAACAATCTGAAGAACATCGAAAAGGAATTAAGTATTTCGATTGGAAAATATGCGGATTACAGTGACAAACAGGTTGATGATGAAAATAGCGAGTTTAACATTATAGAACTTGAGGCAAGATATGATGCGATAACAAAAGGCATGGCCAGAGAAATTCAGGAGCTGGAAAAGAAAATGCAGAAGCAGCTCTTGCATTATAACAACGCTAAGACAGAACTGGAACGCCTGCTAAATAAATTTGGCTGTGACTATGCGGAACTTAATGGCGTTATTTATTCTGTGGATGAAGAAACACATTTGGAGAATGTTATTGAAGACTTGAACAAAAAGCTGATTGTTAAAAATGATTTGATACATAATGAAATCTCTGAAATAAAAGTCTTTAACAATAAACTGGATGATTGCACCAGAAATATTAAAGAAAAGTGTGGCAAGGATGAACCATTGGAAAAATCTTCTATCATAGAGAAAGATTATGATAAGGTTAAAAATGAACTTTTGAATGATAGGAAGCTGATGCAGAAAAACTTTGAATCTTTGAATGAGCTATGGCAGAGTTTTGAAGATAATCTTACGTCTCTGTCTGAATATAATTATTTAAATACAGGGAATGACTATACCGGTGACACTGATTTCCTTAAAATGAGTCGGAAAGAACTCAGAGATTGGCGAGGAATTCTTTTACGTGACTATAGAGAGTGCGGAAATAAGATGCAGATGACAAAAGATAATCTGGTAAGTGTCCTCAATCAGGTAATAAGGCTGGAAGAGTTTGAAGATGATTTTTACAGAAAACCTATTGAGACAATGATTGAATTGTCTGATGATGCAGCTTTATTGTTGCAGCAATTGGACACAACTATAAAATCATATGACAGTCTGATGGAGAAATTAGAAGTTGATATTTCGATTGTAGAAAAAGAGCAGGAAAAAATTGTGGAATTAATGGAAGATTATGTGAACGAAGTTCATATTAATCTTGGAAAAATTGATTCAAATTCAACAATCAAAATCAGAGAACGTCCAATTAAAATGTTAAAAATAAATTTGCCTGAATGGGAAGAAAACAAAAATATTTATCATGTGAAACTTGTTGATTTTATTGATGAGATTACTAAACAATCAATCGAAATATATGATGAAAACAAAAATCCACATGAGTTTATCGGAACAAGAATCAATACAAAGAATTTGTATGACATGATTATTGGAATTAATAATGTGGAGATAAAATTATATAAAATTGAAGAACAACGTGAATATCCAATCACATGGAGTGAAGTAGCCAAAAACTCCGGGGGTGAGGGATTCTTGTCGGCATTTGTTATATTATCGAGTCTGCTTTATTATATGCGAAAAGATGAAACTGATCTTTTTGCAGAAAAAAATGAAGGTAAAGTGCTTATCATGGACAATCCTTTTGCACAGACAAATGCAGAACATTTATTAAAACCATTGATGTATATGGCAAAAAAGGCAAACACACAGCTCATTTGCCTTAGTGGATTGGGAGGAGACACTATTTATAACAGGTTTGATAACATATATGTATTGAATTTAATCGACTCAAAAATCAGAACAGGCAAGCAGTATATGAAGGTTGAGCATAAAAAAGGAAATGAGCCCGACGTAATAGTTCCATCACATATAGAGGTTGTCGAACAGTTATCGTTGTTCTAAATGAACAGACCAAACAATTGATTATAAAACTATAGCGAAAATTTTGTATATGGGAAAGATATATGAATAGATAACTCGGAATTTGGGAGATGAAAATGAAGAAGATGTTGAAGATACTAAAATGGATACTGATAATTATTAGTGTTGCTGTTGTGGCTCTTGTCATAAAAGTGATTCGTGATCAGAAGCTGCAGGCAGAAGACCAACAAATTATGATTAAAACCGACGAAGAACTGGTCGGTGAGCACTTCTATCTGGAAAGAGAAGATAAAGAAGATATTGATCTGAATCTCTATCTTATGGATTATTGTAGAACGGAGCTAATAGGTGAAGTACCATTAAGATCAGCTTTCGATACAAAGTATAGGTTTCCACTTTGGTTTTGGAATGTTGCGGGACGTATGCAATGGTTATTTGGCTGCAAGAGACAACCTGAATCCCGAAATGGCACAAAAGAGAGAGCATTAAGATTTGTTCATGAATTAACTTTACGAGATGACGATTGTGCAATAGTGACTCATGGTTTTTTTATGCATACACTGATTCGTGTTATGAAAAAACAAGGATTTACAGAGGGAAAAAATATGCTGCATTATGACAATGGAGAAGCTGTAATCTTTTATGGCATATAAAATTAAAATAGATATGTTAGTTGTATAGAGAGGTCTTGGAAGAATTTATACCAAATTTAATACAATAATGATATAATATTTAATATTAAAAAAATTTGCAAAACCTGCAGTCAGGAATGGACGCCGGTTTTGTTGATAAAAATAGAAAATGTTATTAATGCACGAAAATGATTTGGAGATAAGAGTATATGAAAAAAATAGGTTTAATCGGTGGTACCGGTCCGGAATCAACGTTAATGTACTATAAAGAACTTAACAGTAGAATAGATAAGATGACAAATGGAGCGGCTATGCCTGATATGGTGATTGAAAGTGTAGACTTTCGTAGAGCTTGGAATTTGGTTTGTGATGCTAAGTATGATGAGCTGGCGGATTATTTAGCGGAGAAAGTAAGTTGTCTTAAAAGTAGTGGAGCTGAAGTGATTTCGCTTACCGCAGGAACAATGCATATTGTGTATGATCAGATTATTCGTAAAAGTGGAATGGATTTAGTGAGTATTCCTAGAGCTGTATGTGATGAAGTAGTTTCTAAAGGAATAAAAAAAGTAGGTCTTCTTGGAACAATTTTTACTATGGAAAAGGACTATATGAAGAAAGACTTGCTTGCAGCAGGCATTCAAGTAATCATTCCCAGTGAAGAGGAAAGAGCACTTGTAGCAAAAAGAATACTTGAAGAACTTGAACTGGGAATCGTTAAGAAAAGTACGTTAAAAGAGTTTAATTCTATAATTTCACGTATGAAGGATGAAGAAGAAATAGAAGCTATAATACTAGGATGCACGGAGTTGCCACTTTTATTGAATTCGGATAATTGTGAGGTGCTCTGCCTTGATTCTGTAGATATTCATATAAATAAACTGATTGAGCTGGCTTTGGGATATGAAAAAAGGGGATTAACGACGAAGTAATTGAAAAATGAAAGGAGACATGAAGCATGAAAACAAAAAAGCAGGGCAATAACTGGACAGCGTACTACGACACGGAAACGGGACGGTATTTCGCCGAGATTATGTATACAAGTCGGGAAGGGCGTGAGCAGTACAACTATGAGATAACGCAGGATATTTATAGCAGGCTGGGTACTTTTGGAGATGATACGGAAAATGAAAGACTAATTAAATCAGCGAAAATGACATATTCGTTTGAAAATACAATGTACGGTACGCTTGGACCCGAAAGAACGGTCTGGGATGATGAAGCAAACGAATCAATGAAGGAAACGATCAAGAAACAGGAAAAGAAAAAAGACTGAAAAAAGATTGTAACTTTGAGGTTGGAGAACCATTATGAAATTTGAAAATATTTATTTTATAAATGGAACAGCATATGCAGGTAAATCCACAATGGTAAAATTGCTTGCAGAAAAATATGATGGTATTTTATGTCAAGAAAATTACCATGACAGAATGTTGCCCGGATTAGAAAAAGAAGAGTTTCCATGTTTGACATATACAAGAGATTTACAGGATTGGCGTGAATTTATCAGAAGAACGCCAATGGAGTATAAGGCATGGATTGACGGCGTGACTAAAGAATGTGAAATACTCGAGCTTGAGATTTTGAAGGAACTTAGTAATCAGGGAAAACCTGTTTTTGTAGATACAAACATTTCCACCAAGACACTGAAAACGATTGCAAGCCCCAATCATGTATTGATTATGCTCGCAGATCCTATAATCTCTGTAAATCGTTTTTTTAAGAGACCGGATAAGGAGAAGCAGTTCTTATATAAACTTCTTATGGAGGAGCCTGATCCTGAAATGGCGATGGAAAATTACAGACAGGGGCTTATGTTGATTAACTCGCAGGAAAACTATGATAGCTTTTTAAACTCCGGATTTCCTGTAATATGCAGAGATGACAAACGAAGCATTGAACAAACTTTGGCGCTTGTTGAAAAGGTGTTTGGACTTAAAGAAGAAACGAAGCGTTGAATGAAAAAAGTGACATTGGATATGTAGGGCTAATACCTTACGTATATCGGAATTTATTGGATTCTTTATCTTTGAGAATGTACGGATAAGAGAAAAGCTTGTGTTAGGAGAATTAAATATGGATATAGAAAAGACAAAAGAATACTATAAAAATTATCCACGAGATGATACATGCCAATGCGAGTATTGCCAGAATCTTATTGACGAGATAAGAGTAGCATATCCAGGGTTGGCTGTTTTTATGGACTCTATTGGAGTTGATATAGAAAGACCTTTTGAGGTTTCATTACCATATGAATATAAAAAGGGAATCTGGAGTTTTCCTTTTGTCCAATACCTTGTTGTGGGGAATACTGATGGATTTCAAGAAACCATAGTAAATGATATAACAGTAGGCATCTGCACTTCACATCCAAAAGTCAAATATAAAGGGGAGCATTTTATTGTAGAGTTCGGACCTGTATTTATAAATATTTTAAAAGATAAGTACAAATTCGAAGGGGAACAATGGCTGGAATAAATAGTTTTATTACAAAGAATAACAGATACGATTTTCGGCACTATAATAAATCAGGAAATGTGTCCTACGGAAATTGCAACACAAGCAGAGAAGCTGATTGTAGGTGGTATAAGGAAATTAATTCATGTGGGATTTGCAGGAGAAATAGATTTGTGGAGGTAAGTATGAAAAGAAAAATAATATATTGCATAAATTTACTTTGGACAAGTATAATTGCATTTTCATTTCCAATTTGCTTTGAATTAATATTTCTCGATATAACCGGTCATTCAAAAGGATATAGTTATGATTTCTGCCCAGAGAAAGACGTTTCTATTATGTTTGGCTGCATTGAGTTGCTGATTTGGATTGTTTTATCAGTGACTTCAATTATTTATATATTTAGAAATTTGATATTACTGACAATAAGGAATTATAAAACTTGCCGGATTTATGGACATTTTTGGAAATTGGTGCTATCATACAATGTTAGATAGGACTAACTTAGGCGTTTTACGGCGCATTGAAAAATGAAGTTGAAGATGAATAATAAATAACTGGTACACTTGGTTGATTATGAGTATTCATACATCTGCGACAGTGGTTTTTACGTACTATTTTTAATTTCTCTACTGTAGATACGTAGTAAACAGTAGAAACCTACGTATCATTTTGAAAATATCAGAAAATCATACGTATGAGAAGCCGCCACCCACGGATTTCGCTGTGTAATGTGTCAGTTACTTATTATTCAATCTACTTGGAAGGAGATGTTATTTGAAGGTTATGAATGGAAAAATAAAAGCAATTATATATGCATTGCTAGCAGCTCTGTTTTACGCAATAAATGTTCCGGTATCAAAGATTCTTCTGCGTACAGTGGGACCAGCATCGATGGCTGCTTTGCTATATCTTGGTGCGGGATTAGGAATAGCTGCACTTTCAGTATTCAAGAATAAGGACAGGAACAAATCACAAAGGCTTACACGGAAAGATATGCCTTATGTTATAGGCATGATAGTGCTTGATGTAGCAGCACCGATATTTTTGATGCTGGGTATAAGTTATGGATCGTCTGCCAATGCATCGCTTCTTGGTAATTTTGAGATTGTGGCAACCACTGTGATTGCGCTTTGTATATTTGAGGAGGCGGTATCGAAAAGATTGTGGATTGCTATTTTGCTTATAACATTGTCCAGTATAATTCTCTCCTTTGAGGGGACGGAGAGCCTGCAGTTTTCATATGGATCATTGTTTGTGCTTTTGGCAACGGTATGTTGGGGATTCGAGAATAACTGTACAAGGAATATTTCATCAAAGGATACATATGAGATTGTGACTGTTAAGGGAATCTTTTCCGGGCTGGGTTCACTGGTAATTGCATTTAGCAGAAGAGAAGCTTTTCCAGAAATCAGATATATAGCGGCAGCGCTCATTCTTGGATTTGTGGCATACGGACTCAGCATTTTCTTGTATGTACGGGCGCAAAATACTCTGGGAGCCGCAAAAACAAGTGCTTACTACGCCGTGGCACCTTTCTTTGGTGTATTCCTTTCATTTGTGTTTCTGCGGGAAGAATTGTCAATACTCTATCTTACAGCACTTGTGGTCATGATTGCAGGTTCTGTATTTGTAGTACGCGATACGCTGGTAAGGCATCATTCGCACACTCATCAGCACACCTTTACGCATACTCATGACGGAGTAAAACACACCCATACCGTGATGCACACGCATGATCATGATCATTATGTTACGGATGAAAGGCATGGGCACCATCATTCTGTTTCAGAATTGGAAAAGCTGGCTGGGGCAGTACATAGTATATGAAAGAGACATTTATTATATAGTGTCAAAAAAATAGATGGCTCATAAGCGAGTGTCATGAAGATATAGGTTATTTTGTGTGAGATAAAATTGACATAACACTTATTATAGAACAGATTGATTATTTTTAGTCAAAAAAGGAATTAAAAGAAAGGCAGGTGTGTATTAAGAAATGAGTACAAATGAAATAAGTAAATACATAGCCTTGATACTCAGACATAAACCTGAAACGATTGGTATTTCTCTTGATGAGCATGGTTGGGCGAATGTGAATGAGTTAATCGAGGGAATAGCAAGAAAGTATTTTTTTAATAGGGAGATGTTGGAAGAAATTGTTGCGACAGACAACAAACAAAGATATTCTTTCAATGAGGATCACGCCTTGATCCGTGCGAATCAAGGGCATTCCATTCCAGTTGATGTGGAGTTGAAGAAAGCCAACCCTCCGGAATTCTTATATCATGGTAGTGCAGAAAAATATGAAGAGTTTATTGCAATGCAGGGATTGATTGCAAAATCAAGACTTTATGTCCATCTGTCAAAAGATTATGAAACGGCTGTAAATGTTGGCAAGCGACATGGAAAGCCGGTAATCTACAAAGTGCTTAGTGGAAGGATGGCACAGGATGGATTTGATTTCTTGCTGTCGGAAAACGGAGTCTGGCTGGTAAAGTCGGTTCCAATCAAGTATTTGGAAAAACTATAGAAATAATGGAAATGAAGTGAATGTCGTAACAAATGTCGCAATAAGTGTCGTAACAAATGAAGATAAAATTTTGAGACACGGAGCTAATAAAAATGACTACTGGGAAGTAATCGATTAGAAAAGTATATAGGTGAACAGGCATGAGAATAATAAATACTTCAACAAAAATGCTTATTTCATTTGAAACAGGACATTTTGATATTGAAAAATGGAACAATTATATAGATGATGCAGTACCGGGTGTAAGACAGATATGTATTGAAGATATTCAGGATTGTATTGAAGCTGGATTTTCACTGCAAAATATTAGATAAGGTGTTTACATATTATGAAACGCATAACAGAACTGTTAGAGAATTCAGTAATATAACAGAAAACCTTGAAGATAAGATAATGGAAGTTTTTCATAAAACTGTAGAAGCAGATATTGTTCTTTATCTGGGACTCTTCAATGGGGCAGGATGGGCTGTTAAGGTTTTAGATAGACATGTTGTCCTGCTTGGAATTGAAAAGATAAAAGAAAGATTTGGATGGTGGTCGGCTGTTAAATAGCTTTATTGTGCTATGGCATAAATCGGAGGTTGAGAGAACAAAACTATGAGAAAATATGCGTATCTTAAAGAACCTATGAGGGTTAACAGAGACAGCACTATATATAAAATTATGCTTTATAAATCGAAAGAAGGAACTTATCTCTTTGAGTATTGCAGTTTAGGTGCAGTGCAGAGTTCGTTTGATCTCTTTTATGATTCTATAAGTGATTTATATGAAGAATGGGACGATTTTATAGATGAGAAAGGCTGGATAGAAATAGAAGATCCATTACCGAATTGTCAGCATGATGCATTCATTCCTCTACGAGTAAAAGGTCGCGATATCGGAAAACCGGAATGGGGACAATTGGAAATGCTTGTTGACGGTAAATGGATTGAATATAAAGCAAAGTGATATAATCCTGTTTGCAATCTATTTTATGATTATATGTAATATATTTTTATTCATGTTATCAAATTGTAGGAGGGTAAGTATTATGGAAGAACTATTAGCTTATGCATATTTGCTTTCAGAAGACCTGATAGCATTTGATGTCTATGAAAATAAGCTTAATGAGATGTTTGTAAAGGATATCAAAAATGAGGATTTGATTGAACTTGAGTATTTATGTGGTTCTGCGAAAAATACTGTCGTTTATATCAGAACACACATTAATTATAATTCAATGGATATTAATAAATTTGGAAGACAATTATTTGAATTGCTAAAACCAATTTACAAAACAATGGATATTGAGCCTTTTGCGAATGCAATGTACTCACTGTGGAAAGAATTAGCTGATAATCTCCAAAATATAGAACCTTTTTGGACACTTAGTTATGCTGATGACCCTTTATCATGGGGAGATGAGGAGCAGACAAGAAGAATGTATGAGGAAATGCTTGTATATTATGATAATGCTTGCTAACATATATCCGACAAAAGATAAGAGCAGGATATGTTAATATTTACATAAGCCATTTGGAATAACCATCCAGATGGCTGATTTGTATTTAATTAAATTTAGTCATGAAATGTTTAGATAAATGAAAAAGTTTATAAAAAAGTATTGACTTGGAGTTAACTCCAAGGAGTATAATAATTACATAAGGTTGCAAAATCTTTTAAAAGTGTTACTTTTGGGAAGGAGACATGTGTATGACAATCAAAGAAGTATGCGAGAAATACGATATTACGCCGGATACACTTAGATATTATGAACGTGTCGGAGTGATTCCAGAGGTGAATCGTACAAAGGGTGGAATACGTGATTATTCTGAA
The DNA here is from genome assembly GCA_902786515.1 of uncultured Lachnospiraceae bacterium. Taxonomy (GTDB): domain Bacteria; phylum Bacillota; class Clostridia; order Lachnospirales; family Lachnospiraceae; genus UBA2821. The sequence goes on from CADADA010000036.1 coordinate 24,491, forward strand.
CAGGATATTAAATGGGTAGAAAATGCCATTTGTATGCGAAGTGCAGGAGTTCCCGTGGAAATGCTGATTGAATATGTCAGTTTGTTTCAGAAGGGGAATAGTACCATAGAAGCAAGGTGTAACCTGTTAAAGGAAGCGCGGGTAGAAGTACAAAAACAACTTGATAAGTATCAGAATACTATGGATAGGCTGAATTATAAGATATCCAGATATGAAGAAGCAGTAAAAACAGGTGTCCTCACTTGGGATGCCGAGAATATCAAAAAAGACTAGGAGGACTGTAACATGGCAAAAACATTAATAGCATTTTTTTCAAGAGCAGATGAAAATTATTTCGGAGGTTCCATGCGATATATTGAGGTTGGAAACACAGAAGTTGTAGCAGGAAAAATCAAGGAAAGAATTGATGCTGATGTATTCAAGATTGAAATGAAAACTCCTTATGCAAAGGATTACAATACCTGCATTAAGGAAGCTAAGGAACATAAAAATACAGGTGTAAGACCGGAGCTTGTATCAATGCCGGATAATTTAGATAAGTATGACACCATCATTCTGGGATATCCAAATTATTGGGGAACGATGCCAATGGCAGTATTTACCTTCTTAGAGGCATTTGATTTTTCAGGAAAGACAATTCTTCCTCTGTGTACAAATGAAGGAAGTGGAATGGGAAGCAGTGAGAGAGATATTGCAAAGATATGTCCGGGCGCAACCCTTAAGAAAGGATTGGCTTTAAGTGGAAGTGGTGTTGCAAATGCAGACAGTCAGATAGAAAGCTGGCTGAAAACGAATGGTATTATGTAAGGAGGTTTTTGCCAGATGGATTACGAAAAAGGTTATGTATATGAGCTTATGGACAATGGCGGTCCAACATATGTGACAGAGCCGTATTTTAAAGAGGCAGTTGATGAGATGATGCGTGCAAGAACACTTTGCGCAAAAGCAAATGCCTGTATGCCGGATGATCCCGCTTATGTGACTTATTTAGAAGAATTATTTGGTCGAAAGCTTGATGATGTGAGAATTTTGACACCGTTTATCTGTGACTTTGGTAATCGTGTTAAATTTGGGAAAAATGTTTTTATCAATCATTCAGCCATTCTTTCTGCGTCAGGCGGAATTGAGTTTGAAGATGGAGCCATGTCCGCTCCGGGACTTAGAATTGCTACGATAAATCATGACATGAATGAGCGTCATAAAAAATATACTTATGGAAAAGTATTAGTAAAGAAAAATGCATGGCTTGGAATGAATGTTACTATTTGTCCGGGAGTTACTATTGGTGAGTATGCCGTAGTTGCTGCAGGAGCAGTTGTTACAAAAGACGTACCGGATTATGCAGTTGTAGGTGGAGTTCCTTCAAAGGTAATCAGATATCAGGACCCTAAGGAACAGAAAGAGTAAGGAGGAAGACTATGGCAGAGAAAATTGTACAGACAGCAGGAAGAGATGCACTTGGAGAGTTTGCACCGGAGTTTGCACATTTCAATGATGATGTGCTCTTTGGCGAAAACTGGAACAATGAAGATATTGACCTTAAGACAAGAAGTATTATCACGGTTGTAGCTCTTATGGCGCAAGGCATTACAGACAGTTCTTTAAAATACCACATTATGAATGCTAAAAATCATGGTGTAACAAGGAAAGAGATGGCGGCAGTGATTACCCATGTTGCATTTTATGCCGGATGGCCTAAGGCATGGGCTGTATTCAATATTGCAAAAGAAGTATATGAGGAAGGTGGGGAATCATAATGAAGTATGCAACAAAAGAAGCTTTTGAAAAGGCAAATATGTTTGGACAGGGAAATCCTAATGACGGATTTGCACAGTATTTTATAGGGAATAGTTTTTTGAATCCTCTTACAGATTTTAAAAATGGTCAATTTCCGCTTTTTAATGTTACTTTTGAACCTGGCTGTCATAATAACTGGCACATCCATCATGCAGATAAAGGTGGTGGACAGATTCTGATTTGCACAGCAGGTGAAGGCTGGTATCAGGAGGAAGGGAAAGCTCCTCAGGAACTTAAGGAGGGAACAGTTATTGTAATTCCGCCAAATGTAAAGCATTGGCACGGAGCAAAGAAGGATAGTTGGTTCTCGCATATTTCACTTGAGGTTCCGGGTGAGAATACAAGCAATGAGTGGCTGGATGCGATACCTGATGAAGAGTACAATGCATTATAAAATTAAGATATGGATATCAATTCCATAATATGCAAATATGTGCTGAAAAGAATGGATGGACGAAGTTCTCCACCATGCAGAATCATTACAATTTGCTTTATCGTGAGGATGAACGTGAGCTTATCCCGATATGCGGAGAAAAGAAGATGTTATATTGTGGGAGAATATGAAAATGAAAAATCTTATTGGATATAGAACATTTTATCGTTATCTTGAAAATATTTGGGATGCAGAAGAACACGATTATTTAGGTGGTTTATTGGGCGGTATGAGCTTACTTGCAGACGGAAGTACGGCAGATCCGGCTTATGAGTCGGATTGGGATAAAGCAGTCTCAGAATCTGATAATCAAAATGATTCGTACAAAATTGGTATTAATTTTTTAAGAGATTGGCTTGCAATCGGTTATATTGAGGAAATCGGTCAGATACTCTCGGATATGGAATCAAATAAACGACTCGACCTATGGCAGAAAGCGGTTCAAGACATTCAAATGAACAATGATGATCCAAATTTTCGATTAATGTAGCAATGAGAAAATATGATTTACCATAAAAACTCCTTAGTAGTAACCCACTTCTCATTTTACTACTAACGATTTCCTTGATTTGTTCCATTTTGCAAAGGATTGGAATTTTCGCCCCATTCTGTCAAATATATATAAACTTCTTACATCCTCGCATATTGCGGCTTTTGGGACTATAATATCGAAATTTGGTAGTATACTTGAAGCTACCTGGTACATAACAGAGGTGATTAAATGAAGAATGAAGAAAAAAACAAATATATTATTCAAAATATAGACTTTGGAAAAGCAGACTTGATTTCATGCAGAGTTGAGGGAAATGAGGGGTTTTCAGTATCTTTTTTAAATGGATTTTATATGGATATATGGTATAGTGGGAAAAGAATCAATTGTTACCTGAAAAAGGAGGATAGCACCTTTTTGCCATACTCCTTTGCAAAGCTTGATGACAAATCAATAAGTATTGTACAGCATTGTGTCAAGGAAATAGAAAACGGAAAATATAATAACAAGAAAACATTACAGCAAAGTGTAAACGACATTTTACAGCAGCGAGGACTAACAAGCTACATGAATAATACAAAGTGGAGTGAATTTCAGAATGCTATGATAAACGAAATGCCGTTTTCTCCTCCATATGTATACAAAACATTATTTGAAGACGGAAAAGGCAGTTATTTTGATTTTGCTGAAGATGAAATGTCGCCAGATGATTATTCTGCCGAAAGCTTTGCATGGAATCAGTATAGTATAATCGAGTGGGTTAAGGTTCGTCCAGGTTATACTACTGTTGAAGGTGGGAGACTGTACCACAAATCTACATATCATGACGCTCATTCAGAATTTGAAAGCATAATGAAAAAATATTCTATTCCTTTTGAAATTAATGATGGGGTATATATGATTTATGGATATAAATGATATGAGTGAGAATAGACCTGAATAAGGTGAGAAAATTTGCCTAATGTGTGGACATTTATGTAAATTGGTCTTATTATACATAGTGTTAGCATATACTAACTCGAGCGATTTGCTTAATGAAGTGTGGGGCGAAGATGAGAAATATAGGAGTATAACCCTATATTTTTTATATTAGGTTAGTTATAACTAAATGAACTCTCGGAATCCTGAGTAGTTCATGCCAGCTAAACTCTGGCAAGTACTTTGAAAACTAAATATTATCCGCGGAACAAAAAAAATGCATGAGAA
>CADADA010000037.1 GCA_902786515.1 uncultured Lachnospiraceae bacterium
TACATGACTGAGGATGCATAAAAATATCATATAAGAATGTAGGTTTTACGACATTCTTATATGATAAAAAAACTACATTTTTATATTGACATTTACATTTATCCAGCCTATGTAGTATAGTTCCATATTTTGCGTTTTATAAAGTAATGGATGCAATGGTTATTGGACAAATAGAAGGATTGCTTAGTGGTATGAATTTTATAGTTCTGCTAAAAGTATTACAATTAATCTTTTCAGCTGCTATAAATTATGATGACATTATAAATGCAACAGTTAAATTAGCTGTTATATTTGGAATCAGACTAATATTATATATAGTTTCATATGTTGGCTGTCAGACAGGTGGCGCAGATGTAAGCAAAGAGATAAGGATAGCGTTAGGAAATAAGTTTAAAAAGATACCACTGGGACGGTTTACAAAGAATCGTACAGGTTTTTATATTAATGCGGCTACATCAGAGGTAGGAGATTATGAACAAATATTGACACATAAGCTTGCTGATATAATTAAGTTTTCTATTTTGGTTTTGGTATTAGGGATATATGCCGGCTATCTATATGTACCGGTAGGTTTGATTATGATAGTATCGTTATTGATGTTAATACCTGCTATTAAATTATCAATTCATCAGGTCAATATCTACGGAAAACGTAAGAATCTTGCAAGAGAAGAGAATGTGAGTGCTATCAATGAGTATTTAACAGGCAGTCAGACACTTCGTTCTTATGGATTGTCAGGTGTAAAGAATCTGGCTTTAATGAAATCCATGAAGGAATTTTCTGATGTCAGTTATGAATATGAAAAAGCAATTTTGCCGATAGGTTTCGTTTATGTATTTTTAGGATATGCAGGATTTGCTGCAACGATTATATTAGCAATTTTAGGATGGGAGAATGGCAGTATTTCACCCGCAGAGGCGATTATTGTTGTAATGTTGCCACTATTTGCAGTGAAAGTTGATATGACATTATATATTAGTCTTGTTTCATATCGTAACCTTTTGATTTCAAAAGTAAAGATAAATACTATCTTTGATGAAAACGAAGAAATCGAAGATTGTAAAGAGTTTAAACCGCAGGGATATGAAATTGTATTTAAAGATGTAGAGTTTTCATATTCTGACGGTGAGCCGGTATTACGGGGAGTTAATGCTGTAATTCCTGAGAATTCACTAACTGCAATAGTCGGAGAATCCGGTGCGTGTAAAAGTACAGTTTTTAATCTGTTGGCAAAGTATTATAGTCCTGATAAAGGAACCATCACAATAGGTGGTCAGGATATTGTAAATTCAGATGTGGAAAATGTAATGTCGGATATCAGTATGGTTGACCAGGATGTGTTTCTATTTGATGATACAATACAGAATAATATTCTTTACGCCAGAGAAGATGCATCAGATGATGAGATTAGAAAAGCATGTATGCAGGCAAACTGTGATGACTTTATAAATGAATTAGAAGACAAATACAATACAGTGGTTGGTGAAAATGGTAATAAGTTTTCGGGAGGAGAGAGACAACGTTTGTCAGTTGCAAGGGCAATTCTAAGGGATAGTAAGATTATTCTTCTGGATGAGGCTACGTCTTCATTGGATATTGAAAATGAGCTTCTTGTTAAAAGAGCTATAGAAAATCTAATGAAAAAAAATAAAACTGTTTTAATGATTGCTCATAATCTGTCTGTGGTTAAAGATGCAGACAACATATTGGTAATGGATGATGGCAGGATAATTGAGAGTGGAACACATGAAGAACTGTTGAAGTTAAGGATATGATTACTACGGGGATTTTTTCTGTTCTGCTGCTTTTTTGCGCTATGATTACAGGAGGGCCGTTTGCTACGATTCCGACGTTAACATTTTATTTTCCGATAGGAGCAAGTGTGCTGGCCGGACCTGTATTTATGCTTTTTGTAGCAAAGGTTCCTAAAAAATGGGCTCTGCCTGTAGTTGGTGTGCTGTTATGTGTATTAGGGACATTAACAGGAATGCATTGGGGAATGAATTTCGGTTTTTTATTGTTTTCAATCATTGCGTCATTAGTCGCCGGTATGGGAAATTACAAAAATAAAGTATTAAATGTCTTAGCGTATATTTTATATAGTTTTGGACCTATGGGGACATATTTAGTGTTCTTTTTTGACAGAAAGTCTTGGATTAGCTTCATGTTGAAAAAGGGAACGGAGCAGGGGTATATTGATAAGATGAGTACAGTTGCAGGTACAGATACAATTCTGGTTATGATTTTTGGAACAGCGATAGTTGCAGGTATAAGTGGTTTAACTGCTGAAGAGTTGTCGGAACTTGGACTTAGGACGAAAATTAGTACTGACATTGAACAGATTGTGAGAAATATTAAGAATAATAAAGACGATAATTTTACGGATACAGAGGAAGATACCAATAGATGTTACCTAAAAAAAATATCTGTATATAGAAATAAGAATTTATTACATGACAAGCTTAATGCTGAATTTATGGGTGGACAGATATGGGGATTAACCGGTCGTAATGGGATAGGCAAGACCACGAAGAAAACTAAAAAAAAGTTCATATCTTGTTATGCAGGATGTGAATTATCAATTATTTGCTGATTCTGTGGAAGCAGAGTGTTCTCTTGGCATGAATTTAGAGGAGCTCGAAGATGTAAGAAATGTATTGGAAGAACTTGGATTGTGGAAATATAAAGACAGACATCCGAATACTCTTTCCGGAGGACAAAAACAGAGGCTCGCAGTTGCTGTAGGTATGATGCATAAGAAGGATATTATTCTTTTTGATGAACCAACAAGCGGACTTGACTATGTGAATATGGACAGGATGTCAGGATTAATAAAAAAGCTGGCTGTCAGAGGAAAAATAATTATAATCGCTACTCATGACGGAGAGTTTATAACAAAATGCTGTACGGATGTCATGAGGTCATAAGACTATATCAGACTGAATGAGAAAGTTTATCTTTAAGCACTCTGCGCCTTGACACATATTCAGTGGCTATGTTATAAAAATTACTCAATGAAAATATGGAGGTTAAAAGAATGGACTTAAAATTTGGAGATGTACAGGAGACCGCACTCATACCACTTGCAATTAAGGCAAGTGAGACAGCCAGACCGAATGCCAGAATCAGAGATGAAAAAGCGAAAGAAATTATAGATACTCTTGGTGTAGATGTGAGTAAATATGATCCCTTTATGTCTCATGAAGGTGTTGTAGCCAGAACAATCATGTTTCGTGATGAAATTAAAAGGTTACTGGTAAAACATCCTGATGCCGTATGTATCAATCTTGGATGCGGGTTTGATGATAAATTCTCACAGGTAGACAACGGAAAAGTACAATGGTTTGATGTGGATTTGCCGGATCAGATTGCTGTCAGAAGAAAAGTATACGAAGACAGAGAACGTTGCAAAATGATGGATGGAAATGCACTCGACGGAGCATGGACTGACGCGATACCGGATGCTGATGAGTACATAGTGATAATGGAAGGAGTGCTCGAATATTTTTCAAAGGAACAGGTGAAGATTTGCCTTAACATGTTATGTGACAGCTTTAAACACGGGTATCTTCTGGCAGAACTTCATTCACCTTTTTTGGAGAAAAATGGAAAGCATCATGACGCTGTGAAGCATACAAATGCCACTTTTGGCTGGGGAACAAAATCAGGTGAAGACTATATTCCATTAGAGCCAAGACTTAGTCTTATATCAGAACATAGTTACAATGAAGAGATGAAGAAGTATTCAATCCGTGGTAAGATTTTTGCCGTAATAGGAAAAAATATGAATAACAGACTTGCTGTTTTTACATGGTAATTATATAATTTATGTTAGAAGCAGATGTAATGTTTCTGGAGAAAAACAAAATTGGAGGTAATGCAATGAAACAGAGTTTTGACAAGGGATTTATAACACCACACCCGGTGTTTATCATCGCGACATATGATGAGAATGGAAAGCCGGATGCAATGAATGCTGCATGGGTTGGACAGATAGGAGGCAATCAGATATCTATGAGCCTTTCTAATCATAGAACAACCACGAATATTAAGGCGAATAAGGAATTTACGGTAAGTTTTGCAACAAAGGAACAGGTTGAAGCCTGTGATTATGTAGGAATTGTTTCAGGAGATAAGGTTCCGGATAAAATGGAAAAGTGCGGATTTACCGTGACTAAGTCAGATAAGGTAAATGCACCGGTTATAGATCAGTTGCCTGTCGCAATAGAGTGCAAAGTAATAGATTTGCAGGAAGAGTTTGGTGAGACGAGAGTTGTCGCTGAGATTGTTGGAATGAAAGCTGATGAAAGCGTATTAACTGATGGAAAAGTTGATTTAGAAAAACTTAATCCAATTATGTTCGATACAGTTGCACTTTGTTACAGAGAAATCGGGGCAAGTGTCGGTGGAGCATGGAAAGCAGGAAAGAAGTTCGAATAGATAAAAACAAAAGGCATCCACGTAGAGTGGATGCTTTTTATTACGAATTGTTAGTATTGAAATGTGATTGTAATACCAAATTACGCTCATGAAATGTGATAATAATGCCAAATTACGCTCATGAAATGTGAAAATAAAACTGAATAACACTCATGAAATGTGAAAATAATAATTGAACAGACTGTTTTTGTATGATAGACTTTAATTGTTGGAGGTGTAAAAAATGTATTTAAAAAGAAAAATAGACCGTTTTTTAGTTCAATGGAAAGAAGATCCTGCACATAAACCTTTGATAATTAAAGGAGCACGACAAATAGGTAAAACTGAATCCATTTTACATTTTGCAAATGAACATTATCGTAATGTGATTTATTTGAATTTTGTTTTTGATAAAAAATATAAAGCAATAGTAAATGACGGATATGATGTAGAAAACGTTATAAAAAATATTTCTTTGGCTAATCCGGCTGTTCGGTTTATTCCGGGAGAAACACTTATTATATTTGATGAAATTCAGGAGTATCCTGATATTGCAACATCGTTAAAGGCGTTTAGGTTAGATGGAAGATTTGATGTTATTTGTAGTGGTTCTATGCTTGGTATTAACTATAAAAAAATTCATAGTAATAGTGTTGGTAACAAAACTGATTATCAAATGTATTCAATGGACTTTGAAGAATTTTTATGGTCAAAGGGATATAAAGATGAACAGGTTGCAGATATATTAAGGCATATGATTAATATAACACCATTTAGTGATACGGAGCTAAATGTGTATAGAACGCTGTTTCTGGATTATTGTGTTTTAGGTGGTATGCCTGATGTTGTGAGAGGGTATGTAGAGACAGGTTTGTTTTCAGGTTCTCTGGAAATTCAGGAGCAAATAAGATTGGATTATGAGGAAGATGTCAGAAAGTATGCACAAGGTTTAAATCAGGCAAAAATTATAAGTGTATATAGAAGTATTCCGGCACAATTAGCGAAAGAAAATAAGAAATTCCAATTTAACAAAGTTGATAAAAAAGCACGTTCAAGAGAATATACCGGTTGTATTGAGTGGTTAATTGATGCAGGGGTAGTAACTGAATGCAATTGTCTTGCTTTTCCGGAACTACCATTAAAAGGAAATATTGATGAAAGTAAATATAAACTCTATTATCCGGATACAGGTTTGTTGATATCTTCGCTGGATGAAGAAGCACAGGAGGACTTGAGAGTGAACAAGAACCTTGGTGTTTATAAGGGAGCATTATATGAGAATTTTGTAGCAGAAGCTTTTATTAAACAGGGATTAGGGCTTTTTTATTATAAAAAGGAAAACTCGACACTAGAAGAAGATTTTTTTGTAAGATCAAAAAATGAGTTAATTCCGGTTGAAGTAAAATCAAACAGAAACAGTTCTAAGTCGTTAGTTTCATTAATAAAAAATGAAAAATACAGTGACATAAAGCACGGAATAAAATTTGGAAATTTTAATATTGGTTGTGCAAACGACATATATACATTCCCTTACTTTTGTGTGTTCATGTTAAAGCCTTTTTTACAACAATGGGATTAGTATTGCAAAACTAGATAAAATATTGTATAATTAACACAGACTTTTGGTTATATTATACAAAAAAGTAGGACTTTTATATGAAGAGAATGAAAGGATTTTTAGTAACAATGATGGCACTCATATTTGTAGCTTTATGTTTGCCGGCGATTCAGGCAGAGGCAGGACAGTTCGACAGGAATACCAACTGCAATACGTTCCTATCCGGGTTCTAGTTCATATGTTGACTTTTCGCTTTCTGGAAAAAAGACTATTAAAAGCGTAAAGTCCAGCAGTAGTGATCTTATAGTAAAGATTACTAACAGATATTATTCTGAGAGCAATGGAACTGTTGATAGTAACGGCTATTCTATTACTACGTTATCAGATAAGGCTGGTAAGTACACTCTTACTTTTACATTATCTGACAACAGTAAAAAGAAGGCAACGGTATACAACTATCCGTCACCTGTAAAGTTTGTAAAGATTAACGGAAAAAATTATGGACAACTTGATAGGACAAACAAGAAGAGCTGTACAGTTAAAGTAGGTCTTGCATCAGGAAATACAATCAAAAGTTTAGAGTATACTTACAATGAGAAAGTAAAAACAGATGATGGGTATAAAACAGAAGAAAAGACAAAGAAATTCAAAAATGGCGGAACAATTAAGATTAATCAGCAGCAGTATGTATACAAATATAGCAGTTCATCATCAGATGAAAACTATTCTTATAAGAGTGAAAATCTGAGTGACAGCCTGTATGCTTATACACATGTTATAATTACATACAAAGATAAATATACAAAGAAAACAGAAACATATTCTACTTATATAGCATCTGTGTTATGTAAATAATAATAATACTAAAGTAAGTCATACACTAATTATAGTGTATGGCTTACTTTAAAATTTAGCCGAAAAATACAAAGGTAATTGTGGAATATTACAAAAAATCTCTATTCAATACATAAAAAAACAGTAAAAATTAACAAGTTACTCTGTACATAAATGAATACATGTGTTATACTGAAGAAGTGTTATTGTATCAATAATCTTGCAAAAGATAATGCAAAGGAGGAAACGATATGAAACAAAAAAAGAGAGTTTTATCGTTGCTTTTGGCCGTTATTATGACCATTACACAATTGCCGTATAGCAATCTTGGGACTGCAAAAGCGGCAGATGGCGACGAAGCAGGGGATGCGTATGAGTATAAGTTATTATTTAAGGAAACTATTAAAAACTATGATAGTGTTTGGAATGAAGAAAAAGAGGAATACGAGGATGTTGAGACGGATACATACAATTATTATTATGCAAAGCATCCTAAAAAAGTATTACAGGGAAATGATGTTGATATTTCATTCGTATCTGTGCAGGGTAAGACAGATACAACCGAGCCGACATCAGAGGAACTTGGTAATGCATCAAGTGCATATATCTACTGTGATGATATAGGGCTCACGGATCAGGCAACAGGACGAAGCATATATCATGATACCTATGGAAATTCGAGCATTAATAAAAATTATTCGGATTTTGCAAAAGATGCAAATGGTAAATTTACTGATATAGCAGGAAAAAGAATTTACACATTAAGTATTACTCCGGAGGAATACAGCTACCAGAATATTGAGACAGCAGGTGACGTGAATATTGAAATCGAGTGGGTGTCAAGAGGAGCAAATTTTATCGAAGGCGGCTTTGGAGAGAAAAGAGAAAAAGTAACAAAAGATTATGGAGTGCTTTATGCACCTGTTTATAATTTTGCTGAAGGAGTTCAGAAAGTAAATTACATCTATGTATATTCTTTAAAATGTAAGAGCAGTGCTTCAAACGAATGGAATTATATATACAAAGATTGGCAATACAATGCAGATGGACAGTTTGCTTACGATGCATCAACTGACAGTGGATATGGAACACAATACCGTTGGGAAGTAAAAGTATTGTATTCATATTTTGATAATGATACATATACATCTGAAGAAGTAGAACTTGATAATTATGAGTCATGCCTTTTGACGGTTGTGAAATCATCTGATTATTATAACAGTAATCCGGTAGCATTTCTTGATCAGAACAGTTCACCTGAGTATGTGAGTACAAATGTAAATACTCAATTAGTGGTAGACGCTAAGGCTGCAGATATTAAATTATCATCAACTGATGTTGTATACGATGAAACTGCATATGATGTTAAGTATCAGTGGTCATCATCAACAGGTGGTGAAGAATATAAAGATATAGAAGGTGCAACTAATACTGAATATGTTCTTAAGAATGCACCGGCACAGATGACCGAATACAGACTTACTGCTACAGCATATGAAAAGAAGGCTGAAGGAAGCAGCGAGGAAGCAAAGGTAAAGGGTACCGCTACATATAACATTAACATGTATGTCAGCAATGGAGAATCTGTTTTCAGTGTGAGCGATGATTCGACATGGAATGAACCGGATAATCACAATTTGAAAAATGTATATGACGCTGAAAGCAGCAGCTATGTTTCAGCAGAAGAAGAATACTCAAATACACAGTTTACAGCTAATGTAGGAGATGAAATTGCTCTTAAATTAGGTGTGGATGTAAAAGATAAAGAAAAATATACAATTGAATCAGTTACTCTTCAGAAGTGCACATATGTCAATAATGAAGACGGAAGTATTGCAGATACATCAAAATGGATAGATGTTGAAAATAAAGCATCTGAAGATGGAAAGTATTCTTACACAACTGAGGCACTTAAATCATCAGACTTTTATTACACAAATGCTTACAAGTCAGGCGAAGAGACAATTACTGAATACAGTGCATTTGTTCCAAAATACAGATATGTTGTAATCGCAGTAAATAAGGAGACAAATGCAAAATGCAGAGCTGAATTTAAAGCAGAAATAAATGAGTATACAGGAAAATACCAGGCACTGGAAACGATTGACCGTACTGAAAAAACAGTGGAAGGTGAGAAAGATAAAGCAGTGACTTTGAAAAATCCTGCATTTATAATTACTGATGATAATAAAAATGCATTGGATAAATTTAAAGCTGCATACACATGGGAAAAATATGATTCAGTTAAAGGTGATTTCGTAGAAGTAAAGGCTACAGATAACTTAAGCATTAAAGATAATGTACTTTCAATCGCCAAATACGCATCAGACTGTGCAGGAACATACCGACTTTCAGTATCTAAAGTTAGAAGTGATGGTACTCCTGTGGTAAGTGATTTAAAAAGCAGATTTATTTACAGATTACAGGATAAGGCAGAAGAGAAAAATGCAGATTTGCCGACACCTCATGCGTATAGAAGTACAGCTAGAAGCATACCTGCATCTATTGGTGAAAAAGTAGAACTTGGTGTGAAGATTTCACCGGAGACAGAAGGATATACTGTTACATACGTATGGTCAAAAAATGGAACGGTAGATGCAAATCAGACAAAAGATACATACAGCATAGAACAGATTAAAGAGAGTGATTTCGGTTCATATGAATGTGACGTTACATTCAAAAAGGACGGTAATGAGTATACGGATCAGGTTGATTTCATAGTTGACAAAGAATATGGTCTTGTAATCAATACACCTGAGTATACTTTACTTAAGAACAGGGAAATTGGACAGAAAGCGGTTATGTCAGTAGATACAACCGGAAGTAAAGGAAATATTACATACCGCTGGTATAAAAAGAATACAGGTATTGATGCAACAGATTATACAAGAGTGAAAGATGCAGATTCTGTAGATTCATCATTTACAATAGATGCATTAAAGGCAGAAGATTTTGCTGAATATGTGTGTGTTGTAACAAACGGACAAAATGCAGATATACGTAAATTCAGAATTTCATCAATTGACAATACTGTTGTTACTGCAAATTCTGTTGTAAGGGCAACACCATATACAGCTAAGAGACAGCTTGGTGACAGTGTAGAGATGAGAGTAGATTCAGAGATTCTTGATGGTTATACTGTATCATACGCATGGACTAAGATTATCTATGATGGAGCATACAGTCCGTCAAGCTACTACTATGATGAGTATAGTTTCAGCTATCTGAGTTACGAGGAACTTGTAGAAAGAGCAGATGGAAATTCGCTTAAGATTGCAGAAATCAAAGATACTGATTATGGTGATTATGTATGCTATGCGTATATTACGGATAAAGCAACCGGAGTTACTGAAAGTTTATCAAATATACGTTTCAAGCTTGTACAGGATGGTATTGTTGTATCAGAAGATTTGAAGCTGGTAGAAGAGTACGGTCGTACCGTTGATGGCGGCGCAAACCGTGTAGGAGATACAGTAAGATTTGGTGTGGAAGATGATGCATCAGGAGCATATACTTACAGATGGTATTTTGTAAAACGTATAGCAAATGCTTCAGGAAGTGAAGAGATGCTTAGTGATTTTGTTCAGAACATGAGTGATACAACATCTGTTATTACTAAGACTCTTACAGAAAATGATTTTGGAATTTATCATCTTACAGTTATTGATAAACAGGCAGGAACAGTAGCAGCAGAATATGATTTCGATATTACAAAATATACCGGAAAAACAGGGCTTGTAAGTATCGGTGTATTGAACGTGTTTGGAAGTGAGCTTCAGAGAAATATTGGTGAAAAAGCAGAAATGTCTGTAAGTGCATTTACACAAAGATATGGCGAGACATTGACATATCGCTGGTTTTTCTACGATGAGAATGAACAGAAGAGTGTTGTTATTGATGGTGCCACATCACCGACATATACTATTGATGCAGTTAATTACTCTGATTACGGAAGATATGAATGTGAAGTTTTCGATGGAACTGAATTTGCGAGCATAACATTCAATTTAGTAAAGAGAAAAGCTGGTAATATCTGCTCATTTGGATACAAGGGCGGAAGTAACATGGTTAGAAATATCGGTGAAAAAGTTACTTTGGATCCGATTATCATGAAGGGATCAAAAGAATTATCAGAACTGACATATGTATGGACAAAATCTAATGATGAAGGAGAAACTGTATTAAAATCACATGATGCAACATATACAATTGACGCCATGACATCAGGAGATTATGGTACATATACAATTAGGGTATATTATGGTTCAACCTATATGAATACAAGCTTCACGTTGGTTAAGCCGGCAGATGGTATTGTATTTGATACATCATCATCTTCTACAGCAACTAAGGGAAGTGTTGAGGATAATTATGAGTATGACTTTAATAACAATGCAATAGCAAAATCAAGTCTTGTTATGTTACCGGATTCAAAGGATACGATGGATGTTACATTGTCAGCAAAAGCAACTGCAGAGAGTGGAAGAGCAATTACATATACATGGGAAAGATATGATGTTGTTCAGCAAAGATGGATAAAACAGACGTCAACAAGTGATACATGTACTATATCAGGTCTGAATTACGAAGATGCAGGAGATAGAGTAAGATGTATTATTCAGACTGAAAACGGACTTGATAAATGGGAATACACTGCAGAAATCGTTGGTGCAGGCTTTAGTATTACAAAGAATCAGTATGGCGTAAGTATTACAACAGAAAATAAATACGCTGTAGATGGAAGGACTGTTGAATTTACTGCTGAACCAGCATATGAAGAAGTGTTTGACTATACTTTCCAGTGGTATGATTATGATGATGACGGAAATCTTATCATAGTTCCGGGTGAAACAGGAAGAACTTACACGTCAAAAGTGACAGAAAAAGACGTGAAGAATGGATATAAGATGTGTCCGGTTGTGTATTACAACGTTACATCAAAGGATAAACTGGATGGAATACAGAATCAGAGAAGTAATTCGTATAGCTTAGAAGTGATTTCAGCTGCACCGCAGAAGGATTATCCATATGAAAGTGTTTATGGAGACAGTAGTGTTTCAGTACAGGCATATAAAGTGGATGGAGCAGCAAAAGTTACTTATATCTTTGATAAGGCATATTCATTAGGTGGATTTGCATACCTGAATGTAGTTGATGCAGATGGTAAGCTTGTTGACACCTTTGGAAATTACGAAGTATATGATGAGTGGGAGCACGGAATTTACAAAGAGGAAAGAGTAACAGTAGGTAATTCAGAGGATCCTGAAAAGGTTACGGTTCCTTCAGATACAGCATATTTCGTATTCTGCAGAAAGGATTTGTATGCTGCTACAAATGATAATATGCGTAATAATATCATGAAGTTAGGATACAAGGTGGCAAATCTTGGAACAGATCCTGGAGAGATTACTATTGATAAAACAGCTGTAACGTTAGATGCAGGCGGAAGTGAAGATATATCATACACCATTAAAGATATGGAAGGAAATGCAGGCAAAGATGCAGATATTTCCGTAGAGTCATCAGATACAAGCGTTGCAACGGCAAAGGTACAGAATGGAAAGATAAATATTAGTGTTCTTTCTTCGGCTAAAGGTGCATCAGTTGCTACGATATCTGTTAAATATGGTAATGATACAAAGAAAGTTAAAGTAACTGTTACAAATCCGCTTAACAAGATAGCAGCATCAAAGTCAAGTGTAAGTGTCAAGAAAGGAAAGACAGTTAAAGTAAGCTTTACGGTAACAGCTAATAATACTGCAGCAGCATTTAATCCGGCAATAACAAAGAATGACTTCAAATATACTATAGGTACTAAATATGCTACAGTTAGCAAGACATCATATAAGACTTCAAAGGGCAAGATAGTTGCAACACTTACTTTGAAGGCAAAGAAGAAAGGCAGCACAAAGCTGGCAGTAAAGGTTGGTGGTAAGACTAAGAAAATAAAGATTAAAATAACAAAATAAAACAATAGCTTAGTATTGCGATTGTTTTAATGGTTAGGAGCTGATGGCTTAACGATAAAAATTGTTAGGTGTCAGCTCCTTTTTTGGGTTTACAATCCTTTGTTAATGTGGTAAAGTATTAAACATTAATAATTGTGTCAGGAGAAAATAGCAATGAATTGCCATAATGCTTTTAAACTAAAGAGAGCTTTGTCGTGCGTCATAGGAATTATGATGCTTTTTATCGTGCTGTTTTCTGCTTTTTATGTTGCACATGAGATTAACCATGATTGTACGGGTGATGACTGTCCGGTCTGTGCCTGCGTTGTGCAATGTGAAAAAACACTTCATCAAATCTGTGAATGGATAGCTCCTCAGATTGCTATTATATTGCAACCTGTTCTTATTTTGTTGTCTGTTTGCATTTCTATGCCTGTTCTTGTACAGGATACACTTGTTTCTAAGAAGGTTCGGTTAGATCATTAAAGAATAATCCCACTTTATTTTTAGTACAAAAAATTAAATATTTTGGAGGTTCTATAATGAAAAAATATATATCAATTATGATTGCAGTCATAGTGTTTGCCTGCAATATTTTAGCGTGCAGTTCAGAAAATAATGTTAAGAGTTCTGATAAAGATAAGTTGCAGATTGTCACAACAATTTTCCCTGAGTATGACTGGGTAAAAAATATACTTGGTGAAAATCCGTCAGATGCGGAAGTAACTATGCTGCTTGACAATGGGATTGATCTTCACAGTTATCAGCCTTCAGCGGATGATATTTTGAAAATATCAAACTGTGATGTGTTTGTTTATGTAGGTGGTGAATCTGATGAATGGGTGCAGGATGCTCTTAAAGAAGCTGTGAATAAAGATATGGCAGTTATTAATCTGATGGATGTATTAAAAGATGAGATTAAGGAAGAAGAAGTAGTTGAGGGAATGGAGGAAGAAGAGGCAGAAGAAGAGGAAGAAGAAGCTGAATATGATGAACATGTATGGCTGTCGTTAAAAAATGCTGCAAAGATTGTCAGTTGTATCTCAGAAGAAATTCAAAAAATAGATAGTGCTAATGCACAAATATATAAAAAGAATGCAGATAGTTACATAGAAAAATTGAATGTTCTTGATGATGAGTACCAAAATGCAGTGGATACTGCTTCAGTAACAACTCTTCTTTTTGGAGACCGTTTTCCGTTCCGTTATATGACAGATGATTATGGTTTGACATATTATGCAGCATTTGTTGGTTGTTCGGCAGAAACTGAAGCAAGTTTTGAGACAATCACATTTCTTGCCCAAAAGATGGATGAACTTTCACTCCATGCGATAATGACCATTGAGGGAAATAAACATGATATAGCAGAGACTGTTATACAGAATACGCAGGAAAATAATCAGAAGGTACTTACTTTGGATTCTATGCAGTCTACTACATCTAAAGATGCTAAGAACGGAGCATCTTATATTTCTGTTATGGAAAGTAATCTGGATGTTTTGAAAGAAGCACTTAAGTAGGAGGATTAAATATGGCTTTACTCACTGTTCGGAATCTGTCTCTTGGATATGATTCGCGTTTGATTATAGAAGGTTTGAATTTTTATGTAAATGCAGGTGATTATCTTTGTATCGTAGGAGAAAATGGTTCGGGAAAAACTACTTTGATGAAAACGCTGCTTCATCTTCAGGAGCCGGTTAGCGGTAAGATTCTGATTGGTGATGGCTTGAAAAAAAATGAAATAGGTTATCTGCCACAGCAGACTGATATACAGAAAGATTTTCCTGCATCCGTGAAAGAAATTGTTCTTTCAGGATGTCAGGGACGCTGTGGCTTCAGACCATTTTATTGCAGAGAAGATAAGCAAAATGCCAGAAATAATATGGAGCGAATGGGTATAACTGAGATAGCAGGCCGCTGTTATCGTGAACTTTCAGGCGGACAGCAGCAGAGGGTTCTTTTAGCCAGAGCGTTATGTGCTACAAAAAAAATATTGTTGCTGGATGAACCGGTTTCCGGACTTGATCCAAAAGTAACTGCAGAAATGTATCGTTTGATTAAAGATTTAAATCATGAAGGCATAACGATTATTATGATTTCACATGATATAGGTGCTGCTGTACGTTATGCAAGCCATATACTTCATGTAGGAACTGATTTGTTTTACGGCACAAGGGATGAATATGTGAAAAGTAATGTGGGAAAATGCTTCCTGATGCAGCGAAAAGGCGGTGGTGAATAATGCTTGGTAAACTATTTTTGTATATGCAATATCCTTTTGTACAATATGCGTTGATTGTTGGTATGCTGATTGCACTGTGTTCTTCTTTACTTGGTGTAACTCTTGTTTTAAAGCGATTCTCGTTTATAGGAGACGGACTTTCTCATGTTGCATTTGGAGTAATGGCGATTGCAGGTGTATTGAAAATGACTAATGACATGATGTTGATTATACCTGTAACAATACTAAGTGCAATTATCCTTTTAAGGACAGGTCGGAATACAATGATAAAGGGTGATGCGGCTATTGCGATGATATCAGTAGGAGCATTGGCTTTTGGTTATCTGATTATGAATGTATTCTCTACCTCGGCAAATTTGTCAGGTGACGTGTGCAGTACTTTGTTTGGCTCAACTTCAATACTTACGCTGACAAAAAAAGAGGTATTATTGTGTACTGTGTTATCAATTATGGTTGTTATTATTTTTATCCTTTATTACAACAAGATATTTGCTGTAACATTTGATGAAAAATTTTCAAAAGCAACCGGCGTAAATGCGGACCGTTATAACCTGCTGATTGCGATAATGATTTCAATAATAATTGTGTTGGCGATGAATCTTGTGGGCTCATTACTTATATCAGCGTTGGTTATTTTTCCAGCGATTTCAGCGATGCATCTCTTTAGAAGCTTTAAGACAGTAACCATATGTTCAGCAACGATTTCTATGATATGTGCTTTTTTGGGTATGGTTATCTCTATTTTGGCAGGAACACCGGTGGGTTCAACTGTTGTTGCTGTAAATGCATTGGCATTTATGATTTGCTATCTGTTAGGATTTATAACAGGAGGTTCTAGAAAATGAAAAAACTGATTAGTATATTTTTTTGTGTATTTGCAATTTGTATTCTGGCAAATTGCGGAAATAAAAAAAAGTATGACTGAAGTGCAAAAAAAACAGGCATTAACTACGGAAGAAACAAAAGAATCGGAGTCAGTTGACTTAACAAATCTTTCTGATACCATGGTGTATAGTGAAATTTATAATATGATGATGTCTCCGGAGGATTATATCGGAAAGACGATTACTATGGAAGGTACATGTGCTATATATGAGGGTGATACTGCGGATGAATATTATTATGCATGCATTATTTCAGATGCAACTGCCTGTTGTACGCAGGGGATAGAGTTTGTACTTGCGGATGATTACACTTATCTTGAAGATTATCCGGACGAGGGCGAAAAAATCTGTGTATCAGGAATATTTGATACCTATAAAGAAGAGGGGTATACTTATAGTGTTTTGAGGGATGCGAAAATAATGTCTGCTTGCGATTAAATTTGCATAAGAATGGGTTCCTGATGATGATTATGACCCGACAGCACTTCCGTGGTATATATTAAGTTTAATAAATTTGTCGTGTTAACAATTATAAAAGTTAATGCGGCAGATTTTTTTATAACATAAGCTCTACGACAAAAACAGCAGCACATGATAATATTGCCACAGTGGTCAGTGATTTGTCGCGAATAGAGAAAATAACCGCAACCAACAGACCCGCCAGCGCAGAATAAATACTTCGAGTCCCATAGAAAACAGCGGGGATTGTCATTGCTGAAAGGACAGCATAAGGTATATAATATAGAAAGCTTTTTACAAAGGTGTTCTTTATCTTTTTTGTAATCATAGCAAAAGGAAGAGCACGTATAAGATATGTCACTCCTGCCATAAGAAAAAGGTATTTAAAAAATTGTGTGTTATTCATATTTACCTCCTGTATTACCGGCTGTGTCAGAGTCGTTTTCAGGCACCGGATAAAAGTAAGCACACAGTGCAGCTGCCACGATTGCACATATGCTGATTGTAAAACCTGACGGAATTTTTTTCAGTGCAGGTGCGTAGTAAAAAAGACAACTTAATGCAATAGAAGCTGATATTGTTATAAAAACAGGTCGGCTTTTTTTGACCTCGGGAACCACAATTGCAACAAACATACCGTAGATAGCAAGACCAAGTGCCGACATCACGCTTTCGGGAAGAATATTTCCTAAAAGTGCACCAAGAGCTGTTCCGACGGTCCATCCAATCCATGGAATGAGAGAAAGACCGGCAAAGTAACTTACGCCTACTGTTTTTTTAGAACTTGCCACGGCGAAAATCTCATCAGTCATGAAAAAGCCAAGGATATATCTGAATACCTTCGTGAAACGCTCAGATGTTTTCTGACCAAGGGAAATGCTCATAAAAGAGTAACGTATGTTAATTGTAATCTGGGAAATAATCATTTCCAAATAGTGTCCCGGATACATCATTGTTCTTATTCCTGAGAATTGTCCTGCGGATGTGACGGTAAACATTGAGATTATTATAGCCTGCCACCATTTAAATCCCATGGAAACTGCCATAATTCCAAATGTAAAGCTCACACTCAGATAACCAAGACCTATAGGAATACCTGATTTTAAACCATCAAAAAAATCTTTCATATCAATCCTCATAAAAAATAGTAAAAGGGCTTATATGTTGAAAATCATAAAGCCCTTTTAAATTGCTAATATTACTGATGTGCACAGTAATTAATATCGTAATTTGAACCAAAGTTGTTTGCCCAAAATTCAGCACCGTTTACCTGATAGCAGATAGCATATTCGAAACCGTTGTAATTATTTGAACTTCCAACAGGAAGGTATGTGCGCCAAGTTTCTGAACCATCAGCATTAGTGTTTACATATCCAAGTGACTGATCATGGTATGTATTCCAGCCATCTGTTGTATATCTGACAAATACATTTTTGCAGTATGCATAGTTTTGAAGAATAGCATCAACCTCATATCCAAAACTGCTAAAACGGGCGTAACCCAATCTGTTAGCAATTATAGGAGCACAGCCAATTCTTTTAGTTCCGTCGTAATTAGCGCCGTCATTGTTATCCCAGAAGGTTTCACCATCAGCGATATACTCGATAGCATACTGACATTTTTCACTGCGTATAGATGCCTTCCAAATCTTTGAACCGTCATCGAGTGTAGTTACATAGCTGGCTTCTGATTCAGCCCATCCATAAGGTTCTCTAAAAAAGTAATGAATGATTACCTTTTGGTCGGTTGCATTGTCATTCGTTCTTACTAATATTTCATAATCTGTGGTACCATACTTTGCAAAAGTAATAGTAGATGAATAAAGGCTTACCCTGTCTGCTGCCGCATTTACCGGAGTAACTTCTTTAATGAATAATACTCCAATAATCATCGAAAGTGTAAGAATCATTGATATAAACTTTGTAGTTTTGCGTGTTTGTGTCATTTTAAATCCTCCATGTTTTAATAATTATGTTTTTGACAATTTATTACAACATCATTTTGTGAAGTTGTAATTTTTCAAACGTGTAATATAGTATCAGATTCATAATTAAAAATCAAGCATAATGTGATATAATGTTGTAGTATTAAAAAACTAATAAAGATTACAGCAAAGGAAGAAAAAACATGTCACACCCACTTTCAACAGCATATGACAGATACACAAGATTGGAGAACGGTGAGAGGATATATGCAAATCTTCGAAACTACAATAAAGAAGGTATACGAAAAATCAAGTGGGTGGTAGACGATTATGAGCTGTATCACAGAAGAATATCGACTTTAATAAATGAGATGATTTCTGCAGGGTTTATAATTGAGGAATGTCAGGAGTCGAAAGTACCGGAAGAAATAAACGTGAAATATTCTGAGAAATTTGGAGGTGTCATGCATCAACCGGATTTTATATTTTTCAGGTGTAAAAAGCAATCGCATAAGAGTTTTCAGGAGGATTAAAAATGCCGGCTTATTATTCTATAACTACATATATCAGCAAAAATAAGATAAATGGTAATACGTTTGAAGAATTTGTAGATGTTTTACAAGACGGAGGATTTACTTTTAAAAGTGGATACCGGGAATTTGAAGATAATACAATAACTGAGATTATTGCATGGAATACAGAAAAAATTGGTGATGACTTTGTATTAGGATATGATGAACATTATTCGCATGATTATAAACAGAGTTTATGGGAATATGATAACTTATCAGAAGTAAGATTGTATATTGTAAATCCAGAGGAGAGTGATTTTTTTGAATTTGTTATTATTATACCGGAGGATGATTTTATTGAATATAAAAATGGAAATGAAAAATATGATTCAAAAGTAATTCGTGATATAAAACAGCTTGCAGTAAGAATATGGAAATTGGAATATGTTGAGGTAATACAGACGGCAATGGAATTATCTTCCGGAGATGCATATGTTGAAGATATTAAAAATGGAGAGTTTCCGTCAGCAGAACCCTTTGCAATAATCCCTGATAATATATTAAATAAATCATATAAAAAGAAATTTAAAACAACGCGTATTGAAAGAAATGGTGTACTGATAGAAAAACGCAGAAGAAACCATGTAAAAAACAATATAGTAGCTGTAATTTGCACTATATTTATAATTATACTACCGTTTTTGTTATCGTACATTTTTAAACTGAAACTAACAAAAGATGGATGGGTAAGACAAGAACTGGTAAATATTGAAGGTGTGGATTACAGGTATCAGGGATTTGATATAAGTAACGAAGGAAAAACAATTGCATTTATTGATGATTGGAAGGTAAAAGAGATTCCAGAAGACCCAAGTCATACCTTTCTTATTATAAAGTCGTTTAGTAATCAATATTATATAATAAAAAAAGACTATGTTATACCGGAAAGCGGAAAAGTCAGTTGCGCTTATTTAAATGGAGAGAGAACAACATGGGAACCATTTTTAGACGCTCTGACTGAAATATTGGATTCAGAATTTGTTGATGGAAATGAAATAATTATATCGGGTTTTAATAAAGCACAGTATGATCAAAATTTTAAATCAGTCAGCATCGGTTACGAGGATTGTCCTGTTGGGACAGATCACAGTATATATTGCATTGGAAAATTAGATTCTAAGTGGATTATAATATTTAGAGATGAATTGGATAGTTTGAATAATGACCAAAAGAGAGCGATATACTATGAACTTGATTCGAAATATGAAAAAGCATTTGAAGAAAGTGGTTACTGGCAATAATAGCTGAAAAGAAGTGATAATTATGTATTTGATTTCAATATATTTTGATGAAAACACAAATAAAATTTTGCAAAATCTGATTAACCGTGTGGCGCAGACAAGTGGAAATACATTCATGACTGACAATAATGTTCCGCCACATATGACAATTGCGGCAATTCAGACTAGGAATTCAGAGGAGATTATACCATATTTTGAAAGTCTGAAAGGCAATATAAGTTCTGGAAAAATAAACATAGTTTCACCGGGACAGTTATTGCCTTACGTCATGTATGTAGCGCCTGTTTTAAATGAGTATCTTGATAAAATGTCACAGGAAATAGCGTCCATGACAGAAAAGATTCCGGGGATTAAGTTGAGTAAGTATTACAGACCGTATTCGTGGCTTCCGCATATTACTATCGGAAAAACTCTTGGTCGTGATGAAATGATTAAAGCTTTTCAGATACTGCAGCAATATTTTGTGCCATTTGAAGCAAATGTAACGGAAATAGGGCTTGCGAAAACAAATCCGCATGAGGATATAGTCAGATTTGAATTAAGCGAATGAATGAGATAGATAAACTTGTAATTTTTCATAGACTGTTATATGATATTAGTGTTACGTTTACATACATAGTTTTGACAAAAAGTATTACGGAGGTTGGTATGGAAATTTTAGCAATTTTAATGGTTCAAATATGCTTTATAATGCTTGGGTGTATTATTTATTTGTTTATATTAGCATTGGTCAGTATGTTGACCGGAGTTTGCATGGGTTATCGTATTACATCTTTTAGTTTTGCAGGTATTATGATAATAAATAATAATAAAAAGATTTCGGTTACAATGGCACCTTGGAGATTGATAGCACAAGCAGAATTATTCAGAAAAGAAATGAGTGGCAGACTTAAGTTTATAAAGGAAACATTGGATTTTATCTTAATGACGGTATTCACCGGAACCGCATTAACTATATGGTACCGATTGTTAGTTGAAAATATATACTTACAGTATATTGATAAGATTCTGATTGTTATTTGGTTTATTCATTTATTTAGTATGCTTGGAATGATAAAAAAGGCATTTTCTAAAGGTCATGATCATTATATCTGGGAGCAGGAAATAAAGATTTCCAATCAACTTAAGAACGGAGTACGACCTGGTCAGATAGCTCTTACGGATGTTGATATGAATAGTAAGGATTTTATAGAAAGAAGATGCATACTCTACAATTATTATACATTGTTAGACAGCAAGAAATATGATGAGCTGCCACTTTATATTGAGAGGTTTGAACATTATATAGGAACACAGTTTAATATTGCTTCCCAGAATGTGCCTTATGCATATGAGATTGTCTATTACTATTCAATTATAAATTATAATCTTGAAAGAGCTGAGCATTATGTTGCTTTGCTCGGTGAGTTATTGAAAAATGATATGGACCTTAACGGACGAAGAGTATATGCAGGATATTTGCTGGGAACAAATAAACCGAAGGAATCTGTAATGCGTGTTTTGGAACAGTGTAAAGCTGATGAGCATAGATTCAATAGTCAGGTTATTTCGGGAATGGAATATGAATTAATAAGTCAGTTAAAAGAAAAATTATATAACAGATAGGAGATTGAAATGAGTGATTATATTTATGTAGCTATTGCATTTGCAGCAGCAGCAATAATAATTTTTATTAGATTGAAGTTTATGATAAAGGGTGAAAAAGTAATGGCTAGGGTTACTGATTACATATGTCCGAAAGGTGCTTACATTCCGATTATGGAATTTGAATATGAAGGGCAGATAATGAACATAAAAGCAAAAAACGGATGGAAAAAACAGAAATACGATATTGGTTCAGAGTTAGAGATATACTATATACCGGGAAATGAAAATGAGGTAAAGATAGTACATGATTATTCGGATATAATTATGATGGCTGTATTTTTGATATGTGGTGCAGTTATATTTTATTGTTTAAAAAATATGCACCATCATAAAATGTGAGGATAGAGAACATGAAGACTTTTGACGAGGTGTACGGGAATATATTTCGACCTTTGACCGGCATTAATAAAAGAAAATGATGAAGATATTTGTTGATGCAGATGCATGTCCTGTTGTGGGCATAGTGGAGAAAATTGCTGAAAAATATAATATAGAGGTCACTTTGCTATGTGATACTAATCATGTGCTCTATTCAAATTACAGTGATGTAATAGTAGTTGGTGCAGGAGCAGATGCAGTAGATTTTAAATTAATAAGTGTTTGTCATAATGGCGATGTCGTGGTGACACAGGATTATGGTGTTGCGGCTATGGCTCTTGGAAAAGGAGCATATGCAATACATCAATCAGGCAGGTGGTATACAAATGAAAATATTGACCGCATGCTGATGGAGAGACATCTTAACAAAAAAGCACGTCGGGGATCTCATAAGAATCATATTAAGGGACCGAAAAAGCGTACAGATGAAGATGACTTGCGATTTGCAGAGTCATTTGAGAAACTATTACTGATGGTAAAGTCAAAGGATGGTGGTCAGGATGGGGATTTTTAGAAAGAAAAAGGTATTTAGGTCCTATGATAAAGAGAATACGAAACCTGTAATCAGAGCAAGTATATGTACTGGTGAACAGGTTGCGGGGTTCAAGGATATCCATACAGGTAAGATAGAAGAGGTAATGTTAATAAAATGTCCTGAGGACCTTGAGGATTTTAAAAACATGTATGGGATTGAAGATGAGATTGAGAAGGAATACTGATAGTAAAAAAATCGGTTAAATATACAAAAGTTAATCTTGCTTTTTCAGAAATAATGGATATAATATAGGTAAGAGAGTAGATACTTTCTACATAGGTTACGAAGCCTACCAAAATCGTATTAATAGAGGTTACGAAGCCTACCAAAATCGTATTAATAGAGGTTACGAAGCCTACCAAAATCGTATTAATAGTAGAAGGAACGGGCACCGCTTGTTCCTTCATTTGTTTGGAGGTACTATGGAGTGGATAAATGTTAATGAGAAATACTTAGATTTTTTAAGGTGTTTTGAAGGAAGAATACCAAGAACAGATTATGGTTCTGACAAATATAAACCATTTTTTGGAATTCTTTTTGAAAATGAAAAATTTTATTACATAACACAAGTTTCACATGCACAGTTTAGGCATATAAAAATGAAAAATCAGCCAGATTTTTTTAAGATTTATGATCCGAAAGAAATATCCAGACTAATTGCTGTTGTAAATCTTAACTATATGTTTCCTATACCTAAGGATGAGGTGACTTCGTTTGTTAAAAAGGATATAGATACATATAGGACATTTAAATCTGAAGAAGAAAAAAGTAAGTATATTGATTTATTGGATTCTGAAATGAAAATGATTAATACTATGAATTTATCTGATGCAGCGAAAAAAGTATATAATAATAAGTATTCTTTTCCTGATTCTAGAGTTGCTCAAAGATGTTTAGATTATAAAGCATTGGAAGAATATGCAAAAAAATGGAAAACGGAAAAATAGAATTAATCAGTATGTTGAGGAAAAAACGGCTATACTAGAATACTATAAGGCGATTTCTGAGTCAATTAATGACGACAGAAATCCGGACTGGCAGCTGTTGGAGCAGGCATTTAGAAAGTTTATAAATGAAAGGGCATAAAAATGAGACTAATTAGAGATATCATGAAAAATATAGGAGTTATAGGATTAGCACTGGGAGTATTTATCGTAGGTTCTATTGGTGGAAATATTATACAGCCAATATTTGCAAATTATTATCTGGCATTAATTGTTCCATGTATTGTAAGATCCGTTTTGACCATTGCATTAGCCGGATTTGTATTTTCAAAATTTTTAAAAATCAATCCTGATGAATTGGGTATTAAGTTAAAGATGATAGATGTTAAGTGGATTATTATCGCTGTTGCGTTACCTTCATTAGTGCTTGCTTTTTATGCGTACTTATTGAATGGAGATGCACATATAGCTGGAGACAGACCGTTTTTGGAATATCTTGTGTATGCTGTTTTTGGTGTGGGTATCCCGGCAGGAATTAATGAGGAGCTGGCTTTCAGAGGAATGATTTTCAGGTACATGAAAAAGACTTTAGGAGTAAAAATTGCCGTAGTAGTTCCGGCTGTCTTATTTGCGTGTTTACATATTTCAAATATGCAGACTTTTGATTTGACGGATTTGATACTTCTCATATTAGCCGGTTCATCTGTATCGATAATGTTTACCTTAATGGCTCTGGATTCGGACTCAATTTATCCGGGAGCTCTGGCACACACGCTTTGGAATACATTGATTATTGGCGGAATCTTTGGCGTTGGTGAGATAGTAAATGGTGCGTCAAATGATTCGTTTATCGTGATTTCAATTGAGTCAGCAAACAAATTACTTACAGGTGGTAATTTTGGTATAGAGGCAGCTGTACCTGCAATTGCCGGTTACATCATAGTATCTGTGATAGGATTTATATTTTACAAAAGAAAAGAATCATAAGATATCTTGAGCGTTATTGTATGTACGACATTACGACGACGCTCTTTATTTGTTGAAAAAAAAGTTCCTATGAAAAATGTAATTAGGTTTACAAAGTTCCTATGAAAAATGTAATTACACTTGCGAAATTCCTATGAAAAAATGATATACTTTGAACATATAGAATTGTTTAGATAGTGGCAGTCGTTGTGAAAGTGATTAAGATTTTTGGTAGGTAACAATTGATGCCAAGTAGTATTCTAACACCATGCAGTGCAAGTTTGATGTGCAGAGCATCTATTTGGCCAATCTTTATTAGGTATATACCTATGTTAAGAATTTGGATAAGGATAATGTCGGAAATGTCGCGGGAATGATTATATATGCTAAGACACAGGAGCAGATTAAACCCAATAATAAGTATTCAATGGCTGGAAATACCATATGGGTAAAGACTTTAGATTTAAATCTGCCATTTACAGACATAGCAGATCAGTAAAAAACGGGAGATTTTTTTGGAAATGGGTAGGTTTACAAAATGTTATAAGATAAAAAAACTAACGTGAAAAATGAATAAAGCACTAATGTGACGAATAAAATATGATAAAACGAAAAAAAATATTGCATATAACGCAAGAGGGTGGTAATATAAATAGTGTAATAAATGAAAACGAGGATTGTTAAAATGAAAATTCAAGCTGTATTGATAGACGGATTTAAGAATCTATCTAATGTAAAAATAAAATTTGATAATATCACGGCGTTGGTTGCGCTTAATAATTTTGGTAAGTCCAATGTGTTATCAGGAATTGATTTTGGATTAGGTTTTATCAAGGCTCCGATGGATGATAAAAATCTTTTAATGGCAAATAAAAATCTTATTCCAATTAACCAAAATATGCAAGAGAAGAACTTCAAATTTGAGATTGAAGTATTAACAGAAGATAAAGGAAATAACTATCGTGCACAATATGGATATGAATTTTCATGGAAATGTAGAGTAGATTCAATGCCACAAATCATTAATGAATATTTAAAAATAAAATTAGACAAAAAAGGACAAAAATATACTCAGCTTATTAATAGAACTCTGGATAATGCTATGTACAAAAGTTCTGAGACAGGAAGATGTTCCTCGAAAATAAAAGTAGATCCAACAGAGTTAGTTATAAATAAGCTAAGAGCATTTGACGAATTGTATTTTGAATCTATTATTAAAAAAGTAAATGGAATGAAAATATATATGGAGAATAATCTTGATGCAAAGAGTTTTTATCAACCAGACCCGATTATCCGAAAAGGTGTTGAAAATGAAATGATTAATGCGGATAATCTACCGCGGTTCATATATAATTTGCAGAAACAGTATCCAGATAAGTTTGAGTTGTTGAAAGACGTATATTTTCAGTTGTTCCCAGATATTGAAGATATTATTGTTAGAAATTTTAAGATTAATGCTGGAGGTGGAAAACTTCCAGAAGATGCACCTTTTGTTGTGACAGATGAACTGAATGTGTTATTTGTAAAGAATAGGAATTTAGCATCTACAGTCAATTTTTCTATGATGTCCGATGGTGCAAAGAGAGTATTTATGATACTAGCAAAGATAATTGTGTCGAGTGTAAGTAATATATCATTAGTAGCAATTGAGGAGCCAGAAAACTCTGTTCATCCTGGATTGTTTCAGGCATATATACAGATTATCAGCCAATTGCTAGATGATTGTAAAGTAATTATTACGAGTCATTCACCATATATTATTAGCTACTTAGATCCATCTTGGATTCATGTTGGAATTAATAGACAGCCAGGTATTGCAGAATTTTTTGCATTTAAGAAAATGGGCAAAAAGATGTTAGAAAATGATGCGTCAGGATTTAATATGAGTATGGGAGATTATTTGTTTTCTCTCTTGGCTGATTCAGAAAGTAATATTACAGATTATTTGGAGTGTGATTCATATGAGTAAATGCCTTGTGTTTTTTGTAGAAGGTGATACTGAAGTTGAATTTTACAAACATATAGTCTCTAATGCAAGACAATTTCATCCTGAAAAAAGATTTAATACTAATATTGAATACAAAAATGTAAAGGGTATAGGTGGATTTAAAAATATTGCCTTAAGAAAATTTGAAAAAGAAATAAAAACAAAATATCCTAGTGCGTGTGAATTTACAATTGTATTATGTAGTGATACCGATGTATTTGACTTTGCTCAAAAGCCACCGA
The DNA here is from genome assembly GCA_902786515.1 of uncultured Lachnospiraceae bacterium. Classification (GTDB taxonomy): domain Bacteria; phylum Bacillota; class Clostridia; order Lachnospirales; family Lachnospiraceae; genus UBA2821. The sequence goes on from CADADA010000037.1 coordinate 26,781, forward strand.
TAAAGTGGAGGGAAATAAAGGAGGAATTGAAAAAAAGTGGTGCAAAAAACATAATTCATATTCAAGCAAAACGCTCGATTGAAGATTGGTTTTTATATGATTTGGAGGGAATACTCGGCTTTTTGAGGTTGAATAAAAAGACAAAAGCAACTGGGAAAAATGGGTATGAAAAACTCCAACATTTATACAAGCAGGCAAATAAGGTCTACTATAAAGGGATAAAAAGTAATGGAATGATTGCACATTTAAATATTGAAAAGATATCAGAGGCAGTTAATGATCAGTTGACTCCATTATATAATGCACTAGGTGTAGATAAAACTAAATAATTTCAAAGAAAAACTTTTTTTCAAGGAGATTAATGAAATCTCGAAATTTTGAGTAGTTCATGCCGGCTATTTTGTTTTATCAGAAATCTGTGGAATGGAGTTTAATATGGCACAAATAAAGGTGAATAATCTCACATTTTCATATTACACGAGTGCTGATGAAATATTTGAAAATGTGACATTTAATATTGATACAAATTGGAAACTTGGACTGATTGGAAGAAACGGAAAAGGTAAGACTACACTTTTAAATCTTTTTATGGGAAAATACGATTATTGCGGAAGTATCACCGGTAATACGCGTTTTGATTATTTTCCGTATGCTGTTTCAGAACAGGAATTGGCAGAAAATGCCGTGAATCTGATTGAGTTGTGGAAACCACAGGTGCCTGTCTGGCAGGTGATGATTCAATTGAATGAACTTAATATTGACGCGGAATATCTATACAGGACGTTTGGAACTTTAAGTTTTGGAGAACGTACAAGAGTAATGTTATCAGTACTTTTTGCCGGTGAAAATGAGTTTCTTCTGATAGACGAGCCTACGAATCATCTGTATAGTGAAGCACGTAATATTGTAAAAAGTTATTTGCGTAGTAAAAAGGGATTTGTTCTTGTGTCTCATGACCGCGATTTGCTGGATGATGTATGCGATCACGTACTCGTCTTAATAAAACTTATACTGCAATACAAGCCGACAATACTGATGGTTGAGCATGATATAAAGTTTCAGGAAAAGGTTGCGACGCAGATAGTGAAGGTGGTATGATGATTTTACAGGAATAAAGTGCTCGGAATTGAAATATTGTGAAAAATCATATTGATATATGATTTTTCACACGTTAATTTGTGCAGCAGGCGTCACAAATTGATTCTATCGCAGAGCTGAATTATAAATTCAGCTCGCGATTCCTCCAACGCGAAGCGTCTGCGGAATGGAGACAGTATGAAAGAAGATAAAACACAGGAACTGCGTAATAGTTTTGAAACGGCATTTATAAATGGAGCGGTAGCATCAAACCTTGCATATAAGCCGCAATTTGTATCAAATAATTATAAACAGGGGAAAAAGGTTCTGTCATCTATTGAAGATGAATTGTTGGCGTGTGAACAATTTCAAATAAGTGTGGCATTTATTACTATGGGAGGTATAACTCCTTTATTGCAGACTTTGAAAGAACTTGAAAAGAGAAAAATAAAAGGTGAGATTCTTACCACAAATTATTTGAATTTCAGTGAACCTAAGGCACTTGAAAAGTTAAATGAACTTTCAAATATTACATTAAAAATGTATGATGTGGAAGCGGCAGGAGATGGCTTTCACACTAAAGGTTATATATTCAAGAAAGAAGAAATATATAGAATTATCATCGGAAGTTCTAATATGACAAGAACTGCACTCACAAGTAATCATGAGTGGAATACCAGAGTTGTCTCGACAGAAAATGGAGAAATAGCACAGATTATTGTAGAGGAATATAAAGAACTTTGGAATAGTGAGTATTCATTGAATTATGATGAATTTTATGAGATTTATAAAGAGCGCTATAAAATTATAAAAAAGCAGAGACAAATAGCCAAAAGCGAAGAGATTCCTTCTGTTGAAAAATATCGTTTACAACCTAATTCAATGCAGGTTGGTTTTATTGTTAATTTAAAGAAAATAATCGCAGCAGGAGAACGACGAGCATTGTTAATTTCTGCTACAGGAACGGGAAAAACATATGCATCAGCTTTTGCTATGAGGGACCTCGGATATAAAAGAGTATTATTTTTGGTTCACCGTGGGCAGTTGGCTCGCCAGACAAAGAAATCATATCAGAAGATATTTGGTAAAAATGTTTCTATGGGATTAGTGGGAGCAGGATATAATGAATATGATGCAGATTACGTGTTTGCAACCGTGCAGACATTGAATCGTGATGAGCATTTATACAAATATCGAAAAGATGAGTTCGATTGTATTATTTTGGATGATGAGCGCGTTATAATAAGGACAAAGTTAGAGAAACCCAGTAAAATCAAGGGGTTAGCACTAATTTAGTCCTTATTTTTATACCATTTTATCGGTAGATAAGGCAGCGCTGACAAATCAAACCGAAATCCAAACATTGCATCAACAATTCAGGAGTCATGACCTGAGTGTGGTTCGTGCATCCAAGTGAGGTGACAATTTAATAGATTTTATTTAGGTAGGACTAAATTAGCATTTATCACGGAGATATTCCGTTTGGCTGATATAGTCCTACTTTTTATTTTGAAAGGAAGAGATTGTATGAGCAAAGTGCTAATTGAAGTCCTCATAATAATTCTTATTGCAGGCAGTTATTTGATACTGTATTCAGCAGTTAGAGTATCGGCTATAGCAGATCAAAGAATAGCGGAGATACGAAGTAGAGAAACATTTTATAAAGAAAAGCAGTTGAACACTAATCAAAGTAGTATATCGGGAGGGATGGCTATGGCAAATAAAGAAAAGAAGATCGACGGTAGACTGGGATATAACAGTGAGAATGGCAGATATGGATTACTGGTATCAGATTTATGGGAACATACTGGATTCCACTGTGGAGAATGCTTGGAAGTCAAGGTTGATGATAAGTGGGTAAAAACCCGGATGGAAATGGATATTGACCGTAACTGGTATTTGGTGGATACCCCCTATACAGGAGATTTAGAGTATGTTAGGGCGAGAATTTAAGAAAAGGAGGAAACACAGAATGAACAATAATATCGAAGTAATTGGAATTGATCATGGTTGGTCACAGATAAAAACAAGTAATACCTGTTTCAATACTTCCATTAAGGAATTAGCAAATGCTCCGGCATTTCACGATAATGTGATTGAGTATGATGAAAGATATTTTGCGGTTGGGGAGGAAAGGCTGGAGGTACTGGACAGTAAGGTGGAAAATGAGAATTTCTATTTATTGACTCTGGTGGCAATAGCAAAGGAGTTGGAGATAAGAGGAAAGAGTGAAGCGGATGTGGTTCTTGCGGTGGGACTGCCCCTTACAAGATTCTCCGCAGAGAGAAAGCCATTTATAGATTATCTTTCAAAGAATGGGGATGTGGTATTTGGTTTTGAACAGAAGCTTTACAGAATCCACATTTTAAATGTACTTGTTTATCCTCAGTGTTATGCAGCGGTTGCAGGTATGCTTCCCACATTTGGAAAGAAAGCACTTGTCATTGATGTCGGTTCATGGACTGTAGACAGTATGCTGATTGTGAATAAGAAGCCTGATAACAGTAGATGCGATACGCAGAATGAAGGTCTGATTAAGTGTATGAGGGCAATCAATAGAGTGGCAGTACAGGTCAAAAACAGAAAGATTGATGAAGCCGAGATTCAGGAATATATGAAAACCGGAAAGACAGAGCTTCCAAAGGATTTTAAGGAGATTATGGACCAGCAGATTCAGATTTTTGTGGATAAGGTGTACCGTTATCAGACCGAGTGTGGTTACAGTCTTGATATGATGCCGGTCTACTTTGTAGGTGGTGGGGCTGTCGTTATGAGAAATTTTGGAAGATATCAGCAGTCTAATATCCACTATGTGCTTGATGTAAAGGCAAATGCAAAAGGTTTTGAGACGATGGCAAAAATAGCACTTAGAAGCGGGAGGTAACTTAAGATGGCAAAAAGAAGTAAGCAGTACAGTTTTCATCTCAATCTAAATAATCCGGACCATTTGAAGATATACCGAACGCTGGAGGATTTGAATACAGATATTCATAAATCTGTTTCAAACTTTGTGATTAAGGCAGTGATTCAGTATATCAACGATGCCTCAAGGTCGAGTCTTACAAAGAGCGGAAAGAATGAAAAGGAGAATCTTGAAGGCTATGTAACCAGACAGGAGTTATCAGAAGCAAAGCTTCAGATAAAAGCCGATGTGATGAAAGAGGTTGCGCAGTTGTTTGGAAATGCAGCTATGAATACACAGCAGGTTGTTACGCCTGCACTTATGCAACAGATGATGTCGATGATACCGGAAAATGCAGAAAAAAAGAAAGATTCAGATAAGCCTGAGGAAGAGGCAGAGCCTACCGATGCAGCATTAGAGGAAATGTCGGTATTGTTTGCCCAGGGAAATTTTGGAGAGGAGTAAACGCCTATGGCAGTATTAAGCGGAATCGGAACTGTGTTACTTACCATATTGAAATGGATATTAAAAATAGTATTAGGAATGCTCAGACTGGTATTGGAGGTGGCAAAAATCTTCCTGCTTCTGCTTAATCTGGTATTCAGAGTGTTTATGGCATTTGTAGGTGCAGGAACACCATGAAAGGGGGTGTGGCTTATGAAGTTTCGATTTGAGAATTATCTTAATAATCGCAGACTGGTAAAGTATTACTTTGCCATGAAGAAGCTTGCAACTGCGTGAAGAAAAAAGCAAAATGAAAGGAGACTAACAATGCACAGAATACGGGACAGTCCCATAGAAGATGTCCCGTGACAACCGAATAAATTGTTCACATAGAGTAAGAGTGGACAGGTCAGTTTGTCATGAGGACATAAGCCTATCCCTCTTACGGAAAGGGAATAGGTGATTCATATGAAGAAACTATTATTTTTCTTATTATCCGTAGTACTGATAGGAAGTGTCGGATGTGGCTCAAATAAAGATTTGAGTATGGAGGTTACGGATGCAGGAAGCACAGAGATTGTTAATGAAACAGTTGAACCGACAACTGAAGCTGTAACTGTTGAAACCGAGGATGCGGGGACAGCCCAGCAGGAAAGCACCGAAGCAGTAAAAGAAGTGGATTCTTCTGCTGATATAAAGGATACTGGTAAGGATAACCAATCAGATAATATAGCTTCTGAGGAAAAAACTGCTGATGATAAGAAGTCGGAAGAAAATAAAAGCTCTGATAGTCAGAAATCTGAGAAACAGCCAAAAGACACAAAGAGCGAATCGGCTTCTGAGCAACAGCCGAAACCAGAGGAAAATACAAAAGCAGAGGAAAAAACGGAAGAAAAGCCGGAAGAAAAACCGGAACCAAAACCAGAACCACAGGCAGTATCTTACAGCCCGGAAAAGGTGGTAAGCCTTGCAATTTTAAAGTGTCAGGCTGGTGGAATGGTGACAACAGAGCAGCATTTGAAGGACAATCTGAATGCGGGAAAGATTACGCAGGAAGAGTATGATGAATATTATCCTCTGGACGGATTGGAAGACAGCTATTACAGCGTATTTGTCAATGTTGACTTAAACAAAGCTGCAACAACATCCGGAAGGACACTTGGAAGTGAGGAGGAGATTGCACAGTATATCGCAGATATGCTTTTACTGGAGTCCGATTCTGTATTTAACATCCGCTATACCGGAACTACCAAAACATCAGGCGAAACTTTCTATGAGTTCCGTTGCTACAGATAAAAGAATACAGACTGCATCATGAGAGCAGGTATAAGCCAAAAACTTATGCCTGCTCTTTTTTTGTTATGGCGACGAGGAAAATGGACACCGTGCTTGCACGAGTGGACATTTGACGACCGCTAATCAGAGCGAGATTCGCAAAGCGTATCTCGTCTCTGCATGTAGTCAATGAGAAGTGCAAAGAGAAATCTAGGTGCACTTCTATTATAAATTTTTAGGAGGAATATCGAATGAAACAGAAATTAAGACGATTTATGGCTGGTTTTCTTGCCATATTAACCATGTTTACTACGCTGTTTACGAATGGCACTACAGCTTTTGCTGCCAGTTCAAGTGCTAATATCTCATTCTGGTATGCATCAGCGAAAGACCATGGAGTAATCAGTGAGTTTAACAGTAATCACAAAGGTGGAATTCTGTATGCAATGATTGATGGTCATTCGGCATACTGCATGAACTTTGGATTGTCAGCGAAGGGCGGACAGCTTATGAACAGTGACAGCAATCCGAATACCAATCTCTCAGCAGCACAGGAGAAGCTTCTAGCCTATTGTATGTATTATGGTTATTCCACAACAGAGGCAAAAGCACCGACAAATGACCAGTGCAATAAATATATTGCAACACAGTCCATGGTATGGATTATTGTAAATGGCATATTTGGAACGAGCAGTGCGGATTCGGCAGCAAGCAAACTTTGTGCCTGTGCACCGGATTCATCATCATCTTATTCGTATTATGAGACATTGAGAGATAAGATCAATGCTTCATACAGTGCCACAAGACCAAGTTTTGCATCAAAGACCAAGAGTGATGCTGCAACTTATGAGCTTAAGTGGAATGAAAGCAATCAGAGATTTGAGTACACCTTTACCGATACTAACGGAGTGCTTGGAAACTTTGATTTTTCCATCGACGGATTTAGCGTATCAAAGAGTGGTAATTCCATGACAGTTTACACCAAGTCTGTAAATACCACAGCTACACTTGGCTCTTTCAAGTCAACCATTGGAGCAGTTGATACGACTTCAAGCTGTGTATTCTGGCTTACAGGAAACTCCGGAGATCAGGAATTTGTTTCAGAGCAGCCATCCGCTGACCCTATATCTGCATATATCAAAGTTAAAACAGAGAATATCGGATATGGTGAAATCACAAAAACAGATGAGTCCAGTGGTGTGAAGCTTGCAGGAGCAGTTTATGGAATCTATTCCGACAGCGGATGCACAAATCTTGTTGGCAAAATGACAACAGACAGTAACGGATATGCAAAGTCAAAGGCATTGGTTGCAGGGACTTACTATGTAAAGGAAATAACTGCACCAAAGGGATATGTTTTATCCGGTAAGGTTCACACCTTAACAGTCAAAGCCGGACAGACAACAGGCATTAAGGCTACTGATAAAGAGCAGCTCGGTTCTCTTACAATCTACAAAGAGGGCGAAGTCCTTGTTGGATGGAATGGCAGCAACTTCACTTATGAGACAAGAAAGCTTCCGGGAGCCACATTTAAGGTAACTGCCGGTGCAGACATCTATAAGGCAGACGGAACAAAGGTTTATAACAAAGGTGATGTGATTGCAGAGAATCTTGTATCCGGAAGTGACGGTCAGGCAGTGTTATCAGACCTTCATCTTGGAACTTATGTGGTTACAGAGACAAAGAGCATTGACGGATATACCATCAACACCGATCCTCAGACTGTTAAGATTGAGTACAAGAACCAGAATGTAACAGTCCAGGCAGAATCAACGACAATCAAGAACAGCAGACAAAAGGCGGAAGTATCCGTTGTGAAAAAGGATTCCGATACGGATAATCCATTAACAGGCGGTCAGTACACTCTTTATGCAGGAAATGACATCAAAAACTATGATGGAAGGGTGATTGTTACTAAGGGAGCTGCACTTCAGACAATAACAACAGGGGCTGATGGAAAGGCAACTTACACCGTAGACCTTCCAATCAGCAATAGCTTCTATATCGCAGAGACTAAAGCACCTGTAAATTATGTCCGTAACAGCGATGATGTTTACAGTTTCAATTTTAGTGTAATGTCACAGGATAAGGCAAAGGCAACTTTTGCACACACATTCAAGAATGACAGAACTACTGCAAAGATTCAGATTTTCAAGGTAGATAAGGAAACCGGAAAAGCAGTTCCACAGGGCGATGCAAAGCTTGAAGGAGCAGTATATGGTTTATATGCCCGTGAGAACATTGTTCATCCGGACGGGAAAACAGGAGTAATCTTTAAGGCTGGAGACCTTGTTGCTACTCTTACAACAGATGCAAAGGGTGCCTGTTCCATTGATAACCTTTATCTTGGAAAATACTATGTGAAGGAAATCACACCATCCGAAGGATATCTTCTGGATGAGGAAGAGCATGATGTGGTATGCGATTATGAAGGAGATTTGATTCCGCAGGTTCTTAGAAGCACAACTTCCAAGGAACAGGTAATTAAGCAGCCATTCCAGCTGATCAAAGTGTCAGACAATGGGGATGATACAGAAGCGCCTCTTCTTGCAGGAGCAGGCTTTACTGCTTACCTGAAATCATCATTGAAGGTTAAGGCAGACGGCTCTTACGATTATGAAAGTGCAACACCTGTTGTTATCGGTGAGAATGGAGCAAAGTCCATTTACACAGACGAAAAGGGTCATGCAGTATCCATTGCAATTCCTTATGGAACTTATGTGGTACTTGAAACAGAAACACCTCACAACATGGAAACAATCAAACCTTTTGAGGTAAAGATTGTGGAGAACAATCCAACAGAGCCTCAGATTTGGAGAGTATTTATCGACCGTGAGTTTACAGCAAAACTTCGTGTGGTAAAGAAAGATGCTGATACAAAGCAGACAGTTCTTATTCCAAACACAGAGTTTAAGATTTTTAATCTTGATACTGGAAAATATGTATCCATGATTACAACTTATCCTTCCAAGGTGACACACACTTCATTCTTTACGGATGAGGACGGGGATTTGATTTTACCGGAGGCATTAAAGCTTGGTAATTACAGAATTGAGGAGATTGCTGCTCCATACGGTTATGTGGTAAATGAGACCTATGTAAAAGTGGCAGTAGATACTGACACAGCTTATGAAATTGACCCTGAAACTTATGAAGCCATCATTACAGTTGACTATGAGGATTCACCTGTATTTGGTGAACTTACCGTAGAGAAAAAGGGAGAAGTTCTTGACTCTTATAAGGGTGGTCTTTTCGCAGACTCCGATGAAAAATCATTTGTGTATCGAGAAGGAAGCCTTGCAGGTGCCAAGTATGAGGTCTATGCAGCTGAGGATATCTTTACAGCTGATATGCAGAAAGACGCTGACGGAAACAGAACAAAGTATTATTCTGAGGGCGAGCTTGTGGCAACACTTGTTACCAGAGATGATGGAAAAGCAGTTCTTAAGAATCTTCCATTAGGAAAATACAAGGTTGTGGAAGTAGAAGCTCCTTACGGATATGTTCTGAATCAGGATGCACAGTATGTAACATTTGCTTATGTGGATGACCATACACCGGTTATTTATGAAACAGCAACATTTACAAATGACAGACAGAAGTTATCTTTATCTGTAGAAAAGAAAGATTCCGAGACAGATGAACCAATAGGCGGTGCTGTATTTGGTCTTTATGCAGACGAGGATATCAGGAATGTTGAGGGAAAAGTTATCATAGAAGCAGGTACTTTACTTGAGACAGCAGTTTCAGATGAGAATGGTATCGTAAGCTTCACAAAGGATTATCCATTTGCCAAGTATTATGCAAAAGAAATGGAAACACCTGCCGGATATGTGACAAACGAGGAAGTAATCGCCTTTGATGCACAGTATCAGGGACAGGATATCAAGGTTGCTAAGTACAGCAGCTTATTCCTTAATACTCCAACTACTTTTGAATTCGCCAAGGAGGATATCACAAGCGGTGCAGAGCTTTCAGGAGCAACTCTTTGTGTAATTGATAAGGATGGAAATATCATTGAGACATGGACTTCCGTCAGCGGAGAGAAACATGTAATCAAGAAACTGGTAGTAGGTGAGACTTATACTCTTCGTGAGGAATTTGCACCATACGGATATCTTAGGGCAACAGATATTCAGTTTACTGTTGAGGACACAGAAAACATCCAGTCCGTTGTAATGAAGGATGAAGTGCCTACAGGTTCTATCATCATCAACAAGGATGGTGAATTTGTAACAGACAAGACTCTTATCAAGGGTCACTGGTACGATTTCATTTTCAATTACTTCAAGAAATCCCTTGCCGGAGTAACCTTTGAGGTATATGCGGCAGAAGATATTTTAAGCCCTGACGGACTTGACACGGTTTATTATGAAAAAGATGAATTAGTGGCAACCATAGTTACCGATGACAATGGTATTGCAAGCATAGAGGAATTGCCACTTGGCAAGTATTATCTTGTGGAAACAGAAACCATTGAAGGATTTGTTTTAGACAGTACACCTATCGAAGCAGACCTTTCTTATGTGGATCAGGATACAGAGGTGGTATATGCCGGAATGGATGTAACCAATGAAAGACAGAAGGTTAAGATTACAGTTGTTAAAACTGATTCAGAGACCAAGAAGCATTTAGAGGGTGCTGTCTTTGGTCTTTTTGCAAAAGAGGACATCGTAAATTCTGAGGGTACAGTCATTGTGGCAGCTGATGAAAGAATCGAGAAAGCAGTCACAGGTGCAGATGGAACAGTAACTTTTGTTTCGGACCTTCCACTTGGACAGTATTATGTGAAGGAAATCGAGGCTCCAAAGGGATATGTGAAGTCTGATGAGGTATTTGATGTGGATGCTTCTTACCAGGGCGAAGACGTAGCTGTCATCGAGTTTACAGCTGAGTTTGAAAACACACCTATCAAGGTAGAATTTTCAAAGACTGATATCACTGGTGAGAAGGAAATTGCAGGTGCCGAGTTATCAGTAATTGATTCAGAAGGAAATGTAGTGGAAAGCTGGACCTCTGAGGATGGAAAGACTCATATGATAGAGAGACTTCCGGTTGGAAAATATACTCTTCGTGAGGAAACAGCTCCTTATGGATATAAGATTGCCAAAGATGTAGAGTTTGAAGTAACTGAGACAGCTGAAATCCAGAAGGTATCCATGAAGGATGAATATGCTGTGGGCAAGATTATTATTGAAAAGACAGATGAAGTGACAAAGAAGCCTATCGCAGGAGTAGAATTTGAAATCCGTGATAAGGATGGAAAGGTCATTGAAACTGTTATAACTGACAAAGATGGTCATGCAGAATCAAAGGAACTTCCAATCTGTATCTACAACGAGGACGGCTCTTTCAAGGAGGACATCCATTACTATGTTGTAGAGACAAAGGCAGCGGAAGGATATATTCTTGATGAAACTGTACACGATGTTGTTTTACAGTATGATGACAATGCACCTGAGTGTGTAGAGTATACTTTATCACTCACAAACAAACCGACAGAACCAAAGCTTCCACAGACAGGAGATAACTTCAATCCTTGGCTTTACGCCGGATTAGGTCTTGGTGCTCTTGCACTTGGTCTTTTTGCAGCATTCTGGAAAAAGAAAGAAGATGGAGCAGAGGAAGCGTAAAACCAAATAGTAACAATTAACCCGGCGGGGAATGTAAGCTAATGACTTATGTTCCCCGCTATTTTTATTAAGAAAACGGAGGAATCGTAATATGATGGAATACGAGATTTTTAAAGGAGTAGTAGGAGAAAAATTCAAGGAGTTTTTACCTGAGAAGTATCAGGATGCACAGGTGGAAATCAGACCTGTGGATAAGGTAAACCGTACACTTGACGGATTATCAATCAGGGTAAATGAACCGGGTATGAACATCAGTCCGACAATCTATGTCAACCATATGTATGAGGACTATGTTACAACAGAGAATCTGAATGCAACGCTTGAGAGAGCAGCAGAAGGTTTTATGAAGGCAATGGAACAGAAGGAGAGTATCAATATAAATGAGCTTACAAATGCTGAATGTGCAAAGGATAAGATTGTGTTCCAGCTTATCAATACAGAGCAGAACAAAGAAATGCTTGCCAATATGCCCCACAGGGAATTCAAGGATTTGTCGGTTATCTACCGTATGGTGGTAAAGATTGACGGGGAAGGAATTGCTTCAACACCTGTCCATAACGGACTTGCAGATACTCTTGGATTCACAGAGGAGCAGCTGTTCAAACTTGCCGCAGAGAATACAAAGAGACTTTTACCACCAGTTGTTAAATCAATGAATGATGTGATGAGAGAAATCTTTATGAAGGATGGTATGCCGCCTGAGATTGCAGATATGATGCTTGGTGAGATGCCACCGGAACAGCAGATGTATGTAATCAGCAATAATAAGGGAATCAACGGAGCTGTCAGTATGCTTTATGAGGATGGGCTTCATGATCTTGCCGAAAAGCTTGGTTCAGACCTTTATATCATGCCAAGTTCAATCCATGAGGTTATCGCAGTAAGTACAGATATGGGCAATCCAAATGAACTGGCTGCAATGGTGGCTGAAATCAATATGGATCAGGTGGCTCTTGATGAGAGACTTTCCAATCAGGTATATCACTATGACAAAGACCTTCGCAAGGTAACACTTGCAACAGATACTCCGAATAAGCGTCTTGATGGAATTGTTGCGGAAGCACCTATGGTATATGAAGCAGGCAAGACCAGATAGGAGGCTGCCATGGAAAAAGAGATAACAATGGAGGAGCTTGTGAAAATGGTAAATGAAAGCTCAGGGGATATTATTATTCATGTGGAGCTGGGAGAGGAGCGTGATTCTGATGAAGGAAAAGAATCCGTTCAACCTTGATGTTGTCTCGGTAAGGCTTGTAAAGGATGCCCCGATTATGTCGGGGCACCCAATAACGAAGCCGGAAGATGCAGTCCTGCTTTTGGGAAAGCATTTGTGTGAAATGGATAGAGAGGTATTGTGTGTAATTAACATGAAAACAGACGGAACACCGATTAACTGTCATTTTGCAAGTATTGGATGTTTGAATGAATCGATGGCTCATCCAAGAGAAATATTTAAAGCCAGTATTCTTTCCAATGCAGCAACAATAATGCTTATGCACAATCATCCCAGTGGAAATCTTACACCAAGCAAGCATGACACCATGATGACTGACCGTATGGCTAAGATGTGTGAGCTTATGGGAATACCGCTTTTAGATCATGTAATTGTAGGCGGGGATAACCGTCAGTATTTCAGTTTTAAGGAGAAAAAGCTGTTGGATACACCGAAAGTATTTCTCGAAACGAACTATCAATCACTTGATTTAAGTTCCGGACTGGTGGCAGAGCAGGGAAAGGCAAGGTGATGGGATGCAGAATTTCACAGAGGATGAGCTTGCAATCGCAAAGTCGGTTGACCTTGTGGCTGTTGCAGCAAGTCTTGGATACACACCGAAAAGGATTGGCAATTATTACACGCTGAAAGAAATGGATTCCATGAGAATCTATAACCGAAGTCACTGGTGCAGGTTTTCGAGACGGTATGAAAAAGGAGAAAATGGAGGTTCACAGATTGACTTTCTCAAGGTGTTTGCCGGGATGGATGTCAAAGAAGCAGTATTCTGGTTATTAGATTTTGCCGGATATCGAAGAATCAATGATACTCCTGAAAAGCCAGTACTAAAATATCAAGTCCCGTATAAGGAAGTGGTAAAGAAACATTTTGTGTTACCACAACCGGCACACAGCAATGCCTATCTTTATGAGTACCTCACAAACGATAGGGCTATCAGTAGAGATGTTGTGAACTTCTTTGTTAATCAGGGACTTATCTATGAGAGTTTGCCTTATCACAATATTGTGTTTAAGGGAAACGACCAGGACGGTGTCACCAGATTTGCAAGTATGCGGGGTGTTTTTGACAAGCAGGGGAAACCATTTAAGTGTGATGTGCCGGGCAATGATAAGCGGTATGGCTTTAATATTGCAAATGAAGCCAGCACAGAGCTGATGGTATTTGAGGCTGCCATTGACCTGATGAGCTATATGGATATTCACAGGGATTTTGAGAGTAACAAGATTGCCCTTGGCATGGTGGCTGATGCACCGCTTGTAACATTCTTAAAAGAACATCCGCAGATATCAAGCATAAGGTTTTGTCTTGACAATGACAAACCTGGGAGGGAAGCGACGGAGAAACTGATGGAAAAGTATTATGAACTTGGTTATGAAGTGGCAGATTCTCCACCACCGAAAGGCTGCAAGGATTACAACGAATGGCTGGTGAAAGCAAGAAACGAAAAGCAGTGTAATTTTCACAGTAAAAACAGGGAAATACCTTAAATAATACTGTAAAGTGGGTTTTTCACATCAGAAACTCATGTAAAAGCACAAATAGCTCAGAATCGGGCAGAAAAAGTGCACCTCATTTTTTGATGTGAAAATGCCAAAATGAATCATATTTTACAGTAAAGAGCAATATTTCCCCCATATTTTACTGTATGCAATTTTTTTATGATTTTTGGCTTCAAAAAAGTCACCCGTATTTTACTGTAAAAAGGCTGGAATACTTTGTATTTTCGTGCAGATGGGTATTTTCACTCCATATTTTACAGTAAAGGGATAATAACAGGGGTTTCAGGGGGTTAGCACCCTGACAAGATGCATTGGAGGAGGCAGAGCCGTCTCTAATGCGTATCTTGCCATGGACTGGGACAGTTCATGGGAGAGAGATTAGGAAAAGATTTACAAAACACGGATAAGGAGGTGTACAGGAGCAATGGATGAAAAAATGCACTTTATGACAGAACGGGAAGAACTTGTGAATGCTGGTAATGGCATGAATGTCCAAAAGGATAAATTCGCTGAGAAATTATCAATTACCAATCAAAATGATTACTTTTTTGAAGAAAAAGTAGCTGATAGAATGAAGAATGTAGAAGATGCACAAGATGGCAATACTAGCGATGTAATGAATGATAAATCTGATTACAAAAAAGAAATCTCTAATAGTAATATGCAGGAGAATGAAACAATTAACCCATATCTGCTTAAATTTCTTGATGCAGATACATACGAAGAAAAAAGAAATATTTTAATAAGAATGAAAGGTGAAATGACAAACAGATTGATTGATGATATTGCAGCATCCCTGGATGTTGCAGTTGAAAATGGCAACATAGAGGAGAGATATATAAGTCTGTTAAACTGTATAGATATGATGGTAAAGTATGAAGTGAACAGATTCAGATAAATTGAAAAATGAAATATCATTATGGTAAACAAAAACTTCGTCATATAGAAAATATGACGAAGTTTTTGTTAATACACATTATCTTTTTGAAATAAAATATTTATGTAATTTACGAGTACCGTCTACCAGTATTAATCAACTTGGTATGATGAGTACTTATTTAATGATTGTACCTATTTTGTGTCTGATACCTGCTTTTGCTTTTTCTACGTTTGTGATAACAGCACTTCTGTCTTTTCCGGCTACCACAAAATTAAGAGCTGCCTGAATCTTAGGAAGAGTGGTAAGTTCACCGAGTTTTCCCATTTCAATCAACTTATTTGCCTCATCGACTGTTAATTCTTTCAAGTCAACAGTGTCACCATTTTCATTTGTTATCTGAACATAATCACTCGAAGTAAGAATCATCAGCTCATCAGCATCTATCATGTCAGCAAGTTTCGCTGCTGTATAATCTTTTTCTATAACAGCGCTTGCACCTTTGAGTCCCTGTGACTGTTCAAGAACCGGTATACCGCCGCCACCGGCTGCGATAACAAGCTGATTAGCATCAATCAATGCCTTGATGGCATCAATTTCATAGATATCAATTGGCTGAGGAGAAGCAATAATTCTTCTGTACCCCTTGCCTTCTTCCGTTTCTTCATAAATGACATAATTGCCTTTGTGTTCTTCAATATCAGCTTCTTCTTTTGTCATATATCTTCCAATTACCTTGGTAGGGGTATGAAATGCTTTGTCAAACGGGTCAACTCTTACCTGTGTAATGATTGTTGATACAGGTTTGTAGATACCACGATTTAAAAGTTCTGTTCTGATGGCATTCTGTAAATCGAAACCGATATACCCCTGGCTCATGGCACCACATATCGACATAGGTGCAACAGTATACTTAGAATCAAGACGGCTGAACTCTGTCATGGCAGTCTGAATCATGCCAACCTGCGGACCGTTGCTGTGTGTGATAACAACTTCATATTTTTCTTCTACCAAATCAGCGATTGCTTTGGCTGCTTTCTTAACATTTTGCTGCTGCTTTGGAAGTGTATTTCCAAAACAGTTGCGGCCCAAAGCCACAACAATTTTTTTATTGCTCATAAAAACCTCCTTAGAATGCATTTCGCACATAATCCTATTTCATTATTATAATTTATAATACGAAAAAATACAATAATTTTAAAATATTTTCATATACAATGTAATAAAAATTAAAAAGATAGCAAGTAGTTATTGACAGATATTGTATAATTGTATACAATTATACAAGCGTACATAAACAAAGAAAGGATAAGTATGACACTTTCGGTCAATGCAGGACAGGATATTGTCTGGACATGTCAGTGTTGTGCAGGTAAATATTATGGATAACAGACTGGTTGTAATGAACAAAAAAACGAACTTACTTGAACTTGAAGAACATTTCTATCATCTTGTGGATGTAGATAAACCAAATGTGTATCATAATCTTTTTCCGTATGAAGAAGTGCCTAAAATTGCATTTAATGACAGAATAGTGCCACACAATCTTCCAGAAAACATATGGATTACAGATACAACCTTCAGAGACGGTCAGCAGTCAAGAGAGCCGTATACAACAGAACAGATTGTCACAATCTATGATTATTTGAATAAACTTGGCGGAGAAAATGGCATTATAAGACAAAGCGAATTTTTCTAATACAGTAAGAAAGACAGGGATGCCGTATACAAATGTATGGAAAGAGGTTACAAGTTTCCTGAGATTACCAGCTGGATTAGAGCAAGCAAAAAAGATTTTGAGCTTGTAAAGGATATAGGAATGAAGGAGACAGGAATTCTTGTCAGTTGCTCTGATTATCACATTTTTTACAAGATGAAGATGAACAGAAGAGAATGTATGAATCATTATTTAAGTGTAGTGAGAGAATGTTTAGAGACAGGTGTCAGTCCGAGATGTCATCTTGAGGATATCACACGTTCTGATATCTACGGATTTGTCATTCCATTTTGTCTGGAGCTGATGAAATTGCAGGAGGAGTATGAGATTCCGGTTAAGATACGGGCATGCGATACTATGGGATATGGTGTTAATTTTGCAGGTGCAGTGATTCCACGTTCTGTTCAGGGAATTATATACGGACTTACCACACATGCAGGTGTTCCGTCAAGTCAATTAGAGTGGCATGGACACAATGATTTCTATAAGGCAGTCACTAATTCAACTACAGCATGGCTGTACGGTGCCAGTGGAGTTAACTGTTCGCTGTTTGGAATCGGTGAACGTACAGGAAATACACCGCTTGAGGCGATGGTGTTTGAGTATGCACAGCTTAAGGGAACATTGGATGGAATGGACACAACAGTGATAACAGATTTAGCAGAATATTTTGAAAAGGAAATCGGTTATGTCATGCCAGAGAGAACACCGTTTGCCGGAAAGAATTTCAATGTGACAAGGGCAGGAATTCATGCAGACGGACTCTTAAAAAATGAAGAGATTTATAATATATTTAATACAGAAAAATTTTTAAGAAGACCAGTTCTCGTGGCAGTGTCAAATACATCTGGGCTTGCGGGAATTGCACATTGGATTAATACATATTTTAAGCTGCCTGATGATAAGAAGGTTGACAAGAGTTCTGAACTGGTAAAGAATGTAAAAGAGTGGGTTGATGCCGAATATGAAGGTGGAAGAGTGACAGTTATCACAGACCATGAATTACTTAAGGTGATTGATGATGTTAACAATAAGATTGGGGGAGAAAAGCTGGTATAGAAACATAAGATATGTATATGAAGGAGAGAAAGTTTTATGGCGGATAATGAGTTGATAAAAGAGGATGAGAAACATCCTATCTATTCACTTCAGACAAAAGTATTTGAAAAACTGAGAGAAGATATATTAAACGGAGTATATAAAAAGGGTGATGAATTGAGGGAAAAGACAATAGGTGAACAGCTGGGTGTCAGCCGTACACCGGTAAGAGAGGCAATCAGACAGCTAGAATTAGAAGGTCTTGTCAATATCATTCCAAATAAAGGTGCATCAGTTGTCGGTTTAAGTACGAAAGATTTAAAAGATATTTATGAAATGCGTGCAAGACTGGAAGGAATGTGTGCAAGATGGGCAGTGAAATATGCGTCAGAAAAAGATATAGAAAAGCTTGAGGAAATAGTAGATTTATCAGAATTTCACTGCATGAAAGAAAGATATGAAAAAGTTTTGGAGCTTGATAATGAGTTTCATGAACTTCTATATAATATGGCAGATAGTAAAATGCTTTATCATGTGATGGCAGATTTTCATCATTATCTTCAGGTGATAAGAAAGAAGACACTGTCTTCGCATGAAAGAGTTATCAATTCATCAAAGGAACACAGAGATATTATTAATGCAATCAAAAACAGAGATGAGGAATTGGCAGAAAATTGTGCCATTCTTCATATCAAAAATACCATTCAAAATATTGAAGAGCATTGTCTGTGGCCGGAGGAGTGAAAATATATGATGTTTATTCAATGAAGGCCTATCAATGTCGAGACTGGGCATTTTATGTGACAAGTGTTATCATAATGGGGGATGCGAAATTGATTACAGATGAAACTGTTATCTGTGATAAGGTTAGAAAGTTAGGATTAAAGTATTTTCCGACAAAAGAGGAGGTTGACGCAGAAATCAGCAGAGATATCAAGAGAGTACAGCTGGTTGAAATCAGCATAGAGCATATGACCGGAAAGCTGGTTCATGAAAAATAGGAGTGTATTGAAAGGAGAAAAAATGAATAACTATAACCGGAGGAAGATATGAATTTGAAATTAGAAAAAGGAAGACCAAAAGATGTGACAGACCGTCTGGATAAAGAAATCAGAACATATGATTTACTGGATGAGTTGAAAATTTCTTATGAGAGAGTTGACCATGAGCCGGCCGAGACAATGGAGGCGTGTAAGGCGATAGATGAAGTGCTTGCACCGGCAGTGATATGCAAAAATCTGTTTTTATGCAATACACAGAAAACAAAATTTTATCTGTTAATGATTAAGGAAGATAAAAAATTTAAAACAAAAGAAATATCAGGTCAGATTAACAGTCCGAGACTTTCATTTGCACCGGCAGAATTCATGAAAAAATATCTGGATATTACACCGGGTTCTGTAAGTGTACTAGGACTTATGAATGATAGGGAAAATAATGTAACACTGTTAGTTGATGAAGATGTGCTTGCGTCAGAATATTTTGGATGTCATCCATGCATCAATACATCAAGCCTGCGTCTGAAAACAAAGGATGTGTTTGAAAAATTTACAAAGGCTGTGGGACATGAATATACCGTGGTCACATTAGGAACAGAGTAAAATATAAGGGGAAGTTTGGTGTTAAATATTGAAGGATAATCCGGGAGTTGTAAAAGACACGAATAAAACTTTGACATGTCATTAAAGTATGTGGTATACTTATGCACATACTTAAAGTGGCTGATTAAGCCGGTTAAAACGAAAAAATGAGAGGGAAAAAAGTTGAAAAGCGAAAAAAAAGTTTCTGAAAGTAAAATAAAAAAGCGAAAGTTCCGACTGAAATCGCAGCAGCTCATTCCACTTAGTTTTTTGATAGCGATTTTGATAGGTACTGTTCTTTTAAAACTACCGGTTGCAACGGCAGAGGGAGAACATACCAGTGTACTGACAGCACTTTTTACTGCAGTCACTTCCTTATGTGTTACGGGTCTTGTGGTGGTTGATACATATGCGCATTGGACTTTATTTGGTAAAATTATAATATTGTTAATGATACAGATCGGAGGTCTTGGAATCATTGCTGTCACGTCAGCTCTCATGCTGATGTTTCGCAAAAAGATATCCATCGGTCAGCAGCTGATGATACATGATTCGTTCAATTTGAATACATTATCAGGGGTCATGCATTTTTTGGTGAAGGTGTTTGAAGGAACACTTATGGTAGAAGGGCTGGGGGCATTTTTATATATGATTGTGTTTATACCTCAGTTTGGTATTTTAAAAGGGATCTGGTTTTCGTGCTTCACTTCTGTTTCAGCCTTCTGTAATGCGGGTATTGATATTATCGGGCCAAACAGTCTTATGGATTATAACAATAATTATCCGGTCATGATAACAACAATGTTGCTCATAATTCTTGGCGGACTTGGTTATGTTGTATGGTTTGATATCAGTTCGGGTGTAAAGAGGGGAATGAAAAAAGATTATTCATTATTTACAATGATGAAAAGATTAGGAGAGCATACAAAACTTGTTATTAATATGACATTAGTACTTATTTTATCAGGTGCAATCTGTGTTTTTATAATGGAATATCATAATCCGTTCACGATTGGTAATATGTCTGTCGGTGGTAAAATATTGAATAGTGTATTTCAATCTGTGACATTCAGAACAGCGGGATTTGCGGCAGTTCCACAGCAGTCACTCAAGGATGAAACATGTATGCTGGGACTTTTTCTGATGTTTATAGGTGGTTCACCAATAGGAACGGCTGGGGGAGTTAAAACAGTGACTATGTTCATTGTGATGCTCAATGCAGTGTCATTTATTAGAAATAGAAGTGAGAATGTTGTATTTGAAAAGAAAATACCGTTGGAGCTGATTCGGAAGGCGACAGCGATTGTGACGGTCAGCTTTGTCACATCATTTGTTTTGATGATTCTATTGATGATGACCGGTAATGTAAATCTTGTGGATGCTTCCTACGAGATATTTAGTGCAACAGCGACTGTCGGATTGTCAAGAAATCTGACATCTTCTTTAAATGTGTCAGGTAGGATAATTGTAGTCATTGGTATGTATTTGGGAAGAATAGGACCTATATCAATGGGAATGTTTTTCAGTTCAGGTAAAGAGCAGAAAAATAAAATCAGGTTTGCAGAAGGTCAGTATTTTGTAGGTTAGTGAAAAAAGGAGAATGTAATGAGTAAATCGATAGCAGTGTTTGGTTTAGGAAGATTTGGACGGAGCCTTGCAACAGAATTATATAATTCGGGTGCTGATGTAATGGTAGTGGACAAAAATGAATTTTTGATAGATGAGATAAGTGATAAAGTCAGTTATGCGGTCATTGCCGACCTTACAAATGAAGAGTCTATTAAAGAAATCGGAATTGAGAATATGGATGTAGTAGTGGTGACAATGGGATCCGATTTGACTGCAAGTATCATGTCTGTGATGGTGGCAAAGGAAGTTGGAGTGCCTTATGTTATTGCAAAAGCGGCAGATGAAAGAATGGGAAATATACTTTCAAAAATGGGAGCCGATAAGGTTATCTATCCGGAAGAGGAGATGGGTATCAGAACAGCACAGACAATAGTGTCAGATGACTTTCTGGAATATTTTAATATTGATAATAATTTGTGTCTTTTAGAGATGAGAACAAGACCTGAATGGGTTGGAAAAAATTTAATTGAGCTTGATTTGAGAAATAAGTACCATATTAACGTGGTTGCAGTTAAATTTCATAGTAAAATGCGTTCCTCTATTGATCCGAACAGACCACTGGAAGCTGATTCAAAATTGGTGGTAATACTTGACAAATCAGATTTGGCAAAATTTAGAAATGAGTAATTAAATTATAGGTTTCTGCGAAGCAGTTCGCCTCTAAAAAAATTTAAAGAGATTATCAAGATTAAATGTGATTTTTGATTGCTGACATATAAGCCTGGCCATAGGTACTTAATGGCTGGGCTTTTAATTTGATTGTTCCAATCTGCATATATTCATCGACTTCAAGTGGTCTTGCAATGATATTCTCACCATTTAGCTTCTGACTTATGACACCGGAGCTTACTGTGTAGCCGTTTAGGCCAATCAAAAGATTGAAAAGAGTGGCACGGTCACGTACCTTGATATTTTTTCTTCTGTCTAATGTGCTTAATATTTCCTCAGAAAAATAGAAAGAATTATATTCACCCTGCTCAAAAGACAGATAAGGATAATCCTCAAGATCTTTCAGACTGATTTTTGACCGGGAGGCAAGAGGGTGGGCAGAGGTAATAAATACATGGGGTCTGGCAGTAAAAAGCTCTTCAAATGTTAAATCATATTGTTCGAGCATTTTTGAAATAACTTCTTTATTTTTGGAGGACATGTAGAGTACGCCAATTTCACTGATTCGCCTGCTGACATCAGTAATGATTTCATGTGTCTGTGTTTCACGCAATGTGAAGTCATATGAGTAGGCATTAAACTCGTGGATGACATCTACAAAAGCTTCAACTGCAAAGGAATAGTGCTGGCAGGATACAGAAAAATGTGGCTTTCGTTCCTTGTTATCAAGAAATTTACTTTCTAACAGTTCAGCCTGTTCTAAAACCTGCCTTGCATAAGATAAAAATAATGCACCGTCGTTAGATACAGTAAGTCCTTTGTTTGAACGGTTAAAAATGGTCACATTCATTTCTTTTTCAAGACTCTTTATGGAATTTGTCAGGCTTGGCTGGGAAATAAATAATTGTTCAGCGGCCTGTGTCATGTTGCCGGTCTCGGCAGCCTTGATTACATATCGTAGTTGTTGCAGTGTCATAGAGTGCCTCCTTGTTTTTGTACGAGTCGTGTATTTCATCTTTGAAAAGGAAACTGTAATACATACTCTTATTATAGCAAATATAGAACTAAAAATCACTAATATTTTCTATTGTTGTTAATAAATTGATTTTTCAAAAGTTACTATTGATGTTGAAATAGTTTGATACTATGGTAAGAGTAAAAAATATAGCAATTTGGAATTGCTTAAAACATAAAAAGGCGGCAGTTGGAACTGCCGCCTTTACCAAAAAGATATATTGCATGTATCTTGAAATTCTTATATATCAAACTTTTCATGATTTATGCGTTTTCGCGTATCTGTTTTGCAGCTTCCACCATATTTTTAAGGCTTGCAGTTGTCTCAGAAACACCTCTTGTTTTCAAACCACAGTCAGGGTTTATCCACAATTTTTCTCTGTCAATTTTGGTCAGCATGATATTAACTGCTGCCACAATTTCATCTACGGACGGCACTCTTGGTGAATGGATATCATAAACACCAGGGCCAACCTCTGTTTCAAAATGATGTTCTCTTAAAGAATCCAATATCTGCAAATCAGAACGGGATGCCTCAAATGTAATAACATCAGCGTCCATATTATCAATTGCAGGAATAATATCCGTAAATTCACTGTAGCACATATGAGTGTGAATCTGTGTCTCCGGTTTTACACCACTATGTGTCAGACGGAAAGCAGGAATTGCAAAATCAAGGTATTCTGTATGCCAGTCAGATTTTCTAAGAGGTAGCTTTTCTCTTAATGCTGCCTCATCAATCTGTATCATTTTGATTCCGTTTTTCTCCAAATCAAGTACCTCATCTCTGATAGCCAATGCAATCTGAGAGATGGATTCTTTGATGGTAATATCTTCTCGTGGGAATGACCAGTTTAATATTGTGACAGGTCCTGTCAACATTCCTTTTACAACCTTGTCTGTCAGTGACTGTGCATAAACAGACCAATCTACAGTGATTGGTTTTTCACGGGATACATCTCCCCAGATAATTGGCGGTTTTACACATCTTGTACCATATGACTGTACCCATGCTTTTTCTGTAAAAAGAAATCCGCCTAATGATTCACCGAAATATTCAACCATATCATTTCTTTCATATTCCCCATGAACAAGTACGTCCAGTCCGATTTCTTCCTGTAAAGCGATGCAGTCTGCAATCTTTTTCTGATTAAATGCAATATAGTCTGCCTGTGATATTTCACCCTTGCGATATGCCAAGCGGTTTGCCTTGACATCCTTTGTCTGTGGGAAAGAGCCGATGGTTGTTGTAGGAAATTCAGGAAGGGCAAGCTCTTTTTTCTGTAATGCTGAAGTGGTATAATATAGTTGTAACACAAGTGGCTTTTAAGATATAATATCAAAATCAAAGAAAGAAGGATTTTATTATGCCACGAAACTATGAACCA